>NZ_JBBOOQ010000001.1:3242500-4261911 GCF_038003185.1 Psychrobacillus sp. FSL K6-1415
AACCAAGTGTCAAGAAGTTTTTTCAAAAACTTTTTCGTTCTATTTACTTGAAATAGTTTGTATTGCTTTTGACGACGCTTATTATAATAGCACGGAATAAAATCATATGTCAACAATAAAAACGAACAAATTTAATTGTCCGTTTTTATGTGTTGTTTCTACATCCTTACTTTGTAGTATCTGTGCATGATTTCATTACTTTTTGTTTGTTGTTTTTCAATTAAAATATATCCTTTATCTATTAGAAACTCGATGAAAACCTCTAAATCTACAGAGTAGTTTTTAAGTTCTTCTTGCTCATGAATTTCTTGGATAGTCCAAAACTCTTTTAATCCTAATACTTCTACAATGTGCTGTGCTCCATCCTTTGTTCGGGAATGGATTAAGAAATCACTTGCTAGGAATAGAAGTTCTAACCTTTTTTCTAAAGCTTCCTCACTTGAGATTAACTCATCGTACAATTTATAAATAGAAGGATCTAATTGCTTTACTTGCTTCCATACCATCACCTCTGGATGCATACCATTTTCAAAAACAGCAAGGCGAGCCAAATGATGTAAAGAATCTACCATATGATTATAAGCATCCAAATAGTTATGTTGTTCAAAAAATAATTTACCTTCTAAGTATCTTCTTGTTAATTTAGCAAACTCAATACCCATACGAGCTTTTCTACCATTTATCGGGAACACGTATAACTCTTGCTTCAAACTTTCCACATATTCATTTCGATCAAATACCACACGACCATTGATCAACCAATCCACCATCTTCGGATTAGTCCCCAATAGTAGCCACTTTCTTAGCTGCTTCTCTGTTATTATATGTAGTGCAGTTTTTTTATCTCCATACGTGTAATGCTTTGTGAATACAGGTACAGATGAGTCTTTCGTTATGATAAATAAAATAGAATCAAACATATCAGTAATAGGGCTAAATTCTGCCCTTTTCTCTACTAAAATAATACCTAGCGTATTAGGTTCACTAGCTCTTTCTTGATAAATCGGTCTCAGTAATGCTTCCAAAATGAAGCCTCCTTTATTTCCTTCTTCTTATAAATTTTCGACAACTTTTCTAGATTTCCTTCTATAATTGTTTCTAAACATAACTTTATACTAAAATATGATATAGTGTATGTAGAAATTAGGAGGTTGAAAAATGAAACCCTATAAAAACAAAATAAATCGTATACGTTCCTTTGCACTCGGACTTATATTCTTTGGTTTTATCATAATGTATGGTGCAATATTCTTTAAAGATAATGGCATACTAGTTACCATCTTCGTGACACTAGGTTTACTATCTATTTTAGCAAGTACTGCAGTCTATGGATGGATAGGATTATTATCTACGAAAGCAGTACCAGTTGTATGTCCTAACTGCGGCAAACATACTAAAGTTTTAGGTAGAGTAGACATGTGCATGTACTGTAAAGAACCATTAACGCTAGACCCGAATCTTGAAGGAAAAGAATTTGATGAAGCATTGAATAAAAAAAGATAACTTAGCACTTTGCTTTTTGCAAAGTGTTTTTTATATGCTCTTATTAGTATAGAATAAACTTAATATAAAAGGAGGTCGATTATTTGTTAATCGTTTCTTTGATTGAGCGCTTAGCTATTATTGCGACAATCGCTTTTCTCTTAACGAGATTTAAGTTTTTCCGAAAGTTATTTGATTATCATACGCAAATGTCTACAAAACAGAGAATAGTTCTCACTTTAATATTCGGATTATTCGGAATCATAGGCACTTATACTGGAATTATTGTAAATCCATTTGAAAATACGGAAGATCGCTGGTCTAGAGCTTTAAATAATGAAGAGGCTATTGCTAATTCTCGCGTTCTCGGAGTGGTTGTTGGTGGTTTACTGGGGGGGTTCCGAATTGGTTTTGGAGCGGGAGTAATTGCTGGGGTGCATCGCTTCTTTCTCGGTGGTTTTACAGCGGTTGCATGTGGAGTTGCAACCATTCTCGCTGGTTTAATAGCAGGTCTAATCGGAACTAAGCTGCGTAAACAAACTCTCCTCTCGCCTTGGACTGCCCTAATAGTTGGTACAGCAACAGAAACTATTCAAATGATTGTCATTTTGTTAGTCGCCGATCCATACTCTCAAGCCGTTATTTTAGTAAAAGAAATAATGGTCCCTATGATTGTAACAAATGGCATTGGCTCTGCTCTTTTCATTCTTATAATAAGAAGTGTCTTAAAGGATGACGAAAGAACGGAGGCTAATGGCGCTCAAAAAGCTTTACAAATTGCTGAAACGACATTAGATCATCTTAGAGGAGGTTTAACTTTCCAGTCGGCTGAAAAAGTATGTGAGTTAATCTATTCCAAAACTGCATCT
Source organism: Psychrobacillus sp. FSL K6-1415 (assembly GCF_038003185.1). NCBI lineage: Bacteria > Bacillati > Bacillota > Bacilli > Caryophanales > Bacillaceae > Psychrobacillus > Psychrobacillus sp. FSL K6-1415. The sequence goes on from NZ_JBBOOQ010000001.1 coordinate 3,244,852, forward strand.
CTTGCAGTTTCTATGACAAATAAGGATACCATCTTGGCTCATGTCGGTATGGAAAGTAATCATCATAGCTCTGGAAGTCCTATTCAAACCGAATCAACGAGACAAGTTATACAATCAGGTCACATGCTATCTATAGGGAAAAATGAAATTTTATGTAATCATCCCAATTGTTCTTTGGGTGCTGCAATAATTGCCCCTATTAAGATTAAAAATAGAACAGTGGCTACATTAAAAATTTATGTACATAACGAGAATTTGCTGACTCCTTCCTTAATAGAGCTTGTCCAAGGATTAACAAGCATGTTCGGCCACCAATTAGAATTATCTGAACTAGATCAATTACAGGAACTTGCAAAAGAAGCTGAAATACGAGCATTACAGGCACAGGTTAATCCCCATTTCCTGTTCAATGCAATGAACACAATCGTTTCTCTAATACGCACCAATCCTGATCGTGCACGTAGCTTATTAATTTCACTTGCAAATTACATACGGCAGAACGTAGAAAGCTCAACAGCTGGTTTGGTTACACTAAAAGAAGAAGTCGAACTCATCAAGTCATATCTATTAATAGAAGAAGCAAGATTTGGTGATCGGATTCAAGTGAAATATTCCATTGATTCAAACACTCTCAGATACTCAATTCCACCGATGGCAATTCTTACTTTGGTACAGAACTCGTTTAAGCATGGACTACAAAAGATTAAAAAAGATGGTTTAATTCAAATCACTATTAGAGATGAACAGTATTACATCCATATTTCCGTAGTAGACAATGGCAAGGGGATGAATGAATCTAGAAGATCCACCCTCCTAAGTGATAAGGTAGAATCTGAAAATGGTACAGGAATTGGTCTCTATAACTTGCATCAAAGACTCAAAAAAATGATTCACCGCTCAGAAGGACTAACAATTAAAAGCAGTGATAACGGGACAGAGATTTACTTCTTTATCCCAAAAGATGACGAACAAGGGGTGAAAAGAACTTCATGACTTATAAAACAATTATTATTGATGATGAACGATTTAGCCGTGAAGAACTAGCTTTCTTACTTTCTACTTATAAAGAAATAGAAATAATTGCTGAAGCAGACTCTGCTGAAGGCGGACTACTCCTTGTGGCTAAATATGAACCAGATATTGTGTTTGTCGATATAGAAATGACTGGGATGAACGGTATAGAGTTTGCTAGGATTACGAAGCAAATGAAAAAACCTCCTATAATTATATTCGCAACAGCGTTTCCAAATTATGCACTTGATGCTTTTGAGACAAATGCATTTGACTATTTATTAAAACCATTTGAGGAAAAACGGTTAAAGGAGACGATGACTCGAATTCATTCAACTACAAAAACATCCGTATCCCCCTCTGTAATACTTAAACTCGCAGTACACGAAGATGACCGTATTATTTATATAGAACCTAGTTCTATCTTGTATATTTCGCGTAATGACCGAGAAACGGTTATTCGAACCGCCAAAAGAGAATTCACCTCCAAATATACATTAAAGGAGTTAGAGGAAAAACTAACAAATCACCACTTTTTCCGGACACATAAAAGCTTTTTAGTAAATGTTCATCAAATTGTGGAGGTTTCCACATGGAGTTCAAGTATCTATCATGTTCGTGTAAACGGAATTTCAGAACAAATTCCTTTAAGCAGAAATTATGTCAAGGAATTAAGGGAGCTGCTAGAAATGTAGGAACACAACATGTAAAGGTGATATTTATACATCTTAAACGGAAAATTTAACATCTCACACCTAAATTAACTATTACATGAGTTTTTAAAATAGACTGATAATTGTAAACACTAATTAGTTTAGGAGGAAGACAATGATTACTTTTTTAGTTTCCATCGTGTTGTTAATAGTAGCTTACTTCACGTACGGTAAATACGTAGAAAAGGTTTTTGGTGTGAAGGAAGAACGTAAAACACCTGCTTATACACTTGCCGATGGTGTCGATTACGTTCCAATGTCTAAAAACAAAAACTCACTTATCCAATTATTAAATATAGCTGGAGTTGGTCCTATCTTCGGTCCAATTATGGGTGCACTATACGGACCAATCGCTTTTCTCTGGATTGTTCTCGGTGCTATATTTGCAGGGGCAGTTCATGATTATTTAACAGGAATGATTTCCTTACGTAACAAAGGGGCACATTTACCCGATCTTGCTGGGAAGTTTTTAGGAAAAGCTTTCAAACATGTTGTAAACGTTTTCGCACTTTTACTATTAGTTTTAGTTGGTACAGTTTTCGTCTCTTCTCCAGCAGCACTTCTAGGCGACTTGACGAAAGGTTGGATGTCCGTCGGTGTTTGGATTATTATTATTTTCGCTTATTACATCTTAGCAACTATATTACCAGTTGATAAGATTATCGGACGTTTGTATCCAATCTTCGGAGCACTTCTACTAATCAGTGCTGTAGGTATCGGAGCAGCTTTATTGATTCAAGGATATACTATTCCAGAACTATCATTCCAAAATATGCATCCAGATAACTTACCTATTTTCCCATTGTTGTTCCTAACTATTTCTTGTGGAGCATTATCGGGATTCCATGCAACACAATCACCAATAATTTCTCGTACAACACAAGGAGAGTCTCAAGGACGTTATATTTTCTACGGAATGATGATTGCAGAAGCAATAATTGCTATGATTTGGGCAGCAGCTGCAATGTCAATTTTCAATGGTCAAGATTTAAATACATTACTAAATACAGTAGGTACTGCTGGTATTGTTAAAGAAGTATCTGTAACAACTCTTGGAGCTGTAGTTGGAACAATTGCTGTATTAGGAGTTGTTGTTCTGCCGATCACTTCCGGAGATACTGCCTTCCGCAGTGCCCGTATGATCATTGCAGATTATATCGGGATGGCACAGAAGAAAGTATCAAAACGTTTCGTTATAGCGATACCTATGTTTGTCATTTCGATTGCACTTACACAAGTAGATTTTACAATCCTATGGAGATACTTTTCTTGGGCTAACCAATCCACAGCAGCAATTGCACTTTGGGTTGGCGCAATGTACCTAGCACTCCAAAAGAAAAATTTCTGGATTGCAGCAATACCTGCAACTTTCATCACAATGGCGACATTTACGTATATCTTCAATGCGAAAATTGGGTTTAACTTATCGATGCAAACTTCTTATATTGCAGCTATAGTAGTAACCGTAATAATCATTATTGGATTCTTCTGGGGACTTAAACGTAAACTTGACGCAGCAGAAAGTGGATTCAAGCCTATTGTTTTAGATGACGGACTTGGAACGCAACCTGCAAAATAAGAACTATAAGGTTGGTCGTAGAAATCATGCGACCAACTTTTTTTATACCTATACAACTTTTTCTATAGTTCCCGATCACTTAACGAATACAGTAATCAATAAACTAATTGCAAAGAAGATATATGCAATCTGAATGGTTGTGTACATTGTAAATTCAAAGACTGAAAGTTTTCGTTGTTTTTTGGTCTTTACCAAATGCCGAAGATAGAAAGAAGAACTAATCATAAGTATAACTATTGAAACTGTTCGTAGGACTTCTGCGTAAAATATCAAGGATTATCAACTCCTTATTTTTCATTTGCCTACCAATTTACTTTTATACGTTCAACACATATAGAAGTTCCAATTAAAATTAAATTCCCATTTAAATTAATAAGATTTCATTTGTAGCCAATAACTAAAATAAACCGTTATCACATAAGAGTCTCTTCTTAATGCAGTGAAACCCCACTTTAGTTCAACGCAAAATATGTTGTACAATTCCAGTGCTTTGCACCGGCTTTTCTTTTGCCTTTCCAACCCATTTTTTGCAATTCCTTGGCGATTAACATATTAAAAAAACCATGACCAACTAAAACTACTGATTCATGTTCATTGGCATATTCAATTAATTTTTGTGAAGCCTTCTTTGCTCTCAATTTCGCCTTGCTAAAAGACTCGCATTCATTAGAATAGCCACTAAACCATAGTAGTCTTAAAATGACTGCCCAGTTATTTGGCTTTAATTTTACATTAAATAATATTGTTGGATTAGCGAGAGTAGGTAATTCTGTTTCGCGAAATAAAGGATCGGAAATTGTTTTTGTTTTTGGTTTTAATAAGCTTGCTGAGATAATAGACCTTTTTAAGTCACTTGTAACTACAACCTTTGCAGTTGCTACTTTTTCAATTGTCACTTTGGGATATGTTGTTTCTTCAAATACTCCGTTAAAGTCATATTTTTCAACCCACTTTTTAAACTCTGCAAAAATTATTTTGTCATTTTCAATCAATTGTGATTTACCATGTCTAATTAAAGAAATCTCCATAACGAACCCCTTAATAATCAGTGATTTCTATACTAATACCTTGATAACTTCTTGGAAAATAAAAAAGGGATAGGATTTCACTCCCCCTCAATCTATTGCAAACACATAGTGGAAGACCGAGTATGTCAATAAAAGTTTCGTCAGTACTAATTTACTTTAAGGTTAATTTGTTCTTCATATTCACCTGTAATAGTTCGCCAAGTAATTTCAATATTAGCATGGTTTAACGATATAATTGCTTCATCTTTAGTAGCCGGGGGATTATTCCCTCCGCTCATTCCAAAGGATATTGCTGTTTGTTCTTCTTGAGGCTCAACTTCACCAGTAAGTCCACCTTCATCAGTAACTACTGAATAAGTGACATATAGAAGTTCCTCATCACCTGTATATTCAATTCCTCCTCTATCTAAAAGATGAGTATCGGTTATTTCGTATATTAGATGTGCATTCCATAAATTTCCCTCACCAGTAGCTTTAATAGTTTCTTGATTTGAACAAGCTGCAAGTAAAATCATTGAAAATAGCAAAAGTAGTATTTTTCTCAACATAACTCCCCCTCAAATGCGGACTAATTTGTCCCTACGTAACAACTAATTCGACAGTTGTATAATAATACCTCTTATTGAACTAAACTGCTTTGTTCAACTTACTTGCTTCTATAGTTCAATAAGAAAAAAGGCTTTACCCAACCAAGAAGCAAAGCTCCAGTTAGTTGAATAAAACCTACTATCTAATTTTGCATTGATAAACCATTTTCAAAAATTCAAAAATATCTCCGTTTGTATCCTGCATATAAGTATCAACTTCTTCAAATCCAATTCTTCTATAAACTTTTATTGCCCTCTGATTGAAAGTTGCTACTGATAGCGTTATTTTTTGGGGCTTATATATTAATTCAGCAAAATCTATCCCTGCTTTTAAAAATCTCATTCCGTTTCCCTTACCAACTAGATTTGGTCTCAACCCTAACCCTATATCAATAGTATTTATAGCTACTTTAGTAAAGCTAAAGAAACCTATAATATCATTGTCTTTAGTAACAATGAAATTTGATTCACCTCGTTTTTGTGGGTCTAAGAACTCAACTAAATCTTCTTTATCTTCCACCATATCGTAAAAAGAGTATTCAGCATCATAGTGCCAATTAAATGCAATTTCTTCCGCTTGTTCCTGTGTCATAATTTCAAACTTATATCCCATAATTATCTCCCTAGTATCAATATTTCAATAAGAAAAAAGGCTTTACTCCTACTTGAAATAAAGCACCCGGTGGTTGAAAAAGAAATTTTATCACCATTTTTTACAGAATGATTAAAACTCTTCTTTTAATATAGAGTACATTTTTAAATCCCGATGTTTTCCTTTTACAAATATACCATTTCTAATTATTCCTTCAAAAGTCATTCCTGCTTTTTCCATTACTCGTGCTGAACCGATATTTTCTACATCACACCTTGCTTGAATACGAACTAAATCCATTTCCTCAAAACCGAATTTTATGATTTCCTTTGTTACTTCAGTAGTTATGCCTATTCCCCAATAGTTTTTAGAAATGACATAACCGATTTCAGCAATTTTATGATTTGGTTGCCACCACACAAAATCGATAGTCCCGATAAACTTTCCATTTTCCTTGTATTCAATTCCCCACGGTGAAACCTGCTTGTTTTCATATTTATTCAATACAAATTCAACAAATTTTGTTGTATCAGATATTGTTTCGTGGGTATTCCAAGTTACATACTTAGATACTTCTTCATCCGAACCATATAGATGCATATCTTCAATATCTTCTAAAGTGACTTTTCTAAGAATAAGACGTTCTGTTTCTAATATTGGTAAATCACCATATATTTTTTCTAAATTCATTGAATCCCCTCCCCTAAATACTAGCTAAGAATCAATACTTCTATAAAGAGGTTGCCAATTCCTTCTACTCTTATTAAACTAACTTTCTACTTTAGTTTAAGTGTAACATTTCAAATTGCACCTCCAAAATCTCTTTGACAATTGGACATAAAAATAGACCATCACTATATATTGGTCTGGGTTATGAGTAATACTATATCTAGTTATAACTTAATTTTGCTCAACTAACTTTTGTAATATGGCATCTAGTTTTACCATCATGTAGCAAAAAAGTTTAACCTTTTTTCTTAACAGAGCCAAATAAAAAAACCGAGCGTCTCAATCTAATCTACGCTCGGTATTGCTTATTGGACTTTAGTTGCATGTTCTTTACATGTTGGACAAACACCGTATATTTCCATTCGATGATAACTTACTTCAAAGCCAGTTAAATGAGAAGCTAAATGTTCTACTTCATCTAATCCTGGGTAATGAAAATCAACTATTTTGCCACAAGTATCACAAATCATATGATAATGATCGTTTGTAACAAAATCGAAACGACTAGAGGAATCCCCATAGGTTAACTCTTTTACAAGTCCTGCTTCTCTAAAAACACGTAAGTTATTATACACCGTTGCAACACTCATGCTAGGAAATTTACTTTCTAGTGCTTTATATATATCGTCCGCTGTGGGATGTGACATAGATTGGATAATAAATTCCAGTATCGCATGGCGTTGAGGCGTAATTCGTACACCAGTCGATTTTAATGTATCTAAAGCATCTCTTAAATGTACTTCCGTCATCGCAATGCACCTCTTTTCATATTCATTCTTTGATTATAATTGTTACAATAAGTATAATTAAAAAATGTATGAACTGTCAAACTTATTACATCCTTAGGAAAGAAATACATAGATTAGTAGCCTTTTTCCAAGTCGATCTCATTCTCAAGTGGCTTTTGATCCAACCAAGCGTTTAAATTCCTTGAAAAAATTTGCAATGCCCGCACCACATATTGAGAAGAATGACTAGAGACATGCGGAGAAACGATAACATTGTTCATACTCCAAAATGGGTGTCCCTCTGTAAGTGGTTCTTTCTCAAATACATCAAGAACAGCATATGCAATTTGTTCTTCTTTTAATGCACGTATTAGATATTCTTCATTCACCACATCTCCACGTCCAAAGTTCATAAAGATCGCTGTAGGTTTCATAGACTGTAAATGCTCGTATGTGATTAGCCTAACTGTTTGTGTCGTGCTCGGTAGAATTGAAATAACAATATCTGCTTTTGGCAAGACTTCATTTAATTTATCAAAGGTAACTACTTCTTCCATAAATGGAGCAGGGCGTCCACTGCTATTACATCCAATAGTATGTACCCCAAAAGCCATCAGTATTCGACCAACTTCCCCTCCTATAGCACCTGGGCCTAATATTATCGCAGTAGAACCTAATAATTCATTAGGGAATACTCGCTTAGACCACTCCCCGTTACGCTGATTTTCATTGATTAACGGCAGTGACTTTTTAATAGAAAGTATATGAGCTAAAATTGTTTCAGCCATAGGTGTTTTGTGAATTCCACGCACGTTAGTAACGACAATACCTTGATTTGCAATTTCCTGTAGCGGCATTTTTTCTAGTCCAGCTGAAGCAACCATTATCCATTTTAGCTGTTCAGCTTTTTCAAGATGACTTGCATATAAGTCCTCTCCATAAGTAACTAGAATTTGTGATGATTTTAATAATTCTTCATTTAGACCTTTTTGAAATACAAATTCTGCATTTGGAAACTTTTTTATTAATTCATCCTGTTGCTCCTGTTTTGGTAAAAAAGAAAACAATATTTTCATACTTATTGCCCTTCAGTCACTAATGATCTTAATGTAAGTAGTGCTTCCTCGACATGTCCATCGACTTTGACTTTATTCCATTCTTTTACGATCGTCCCTGTAGGATCGATTAAAAAAGTAGAACGTTCAATACCCATATATTCTTTTCCGAAATTCTTTTTCAACTTCCATACTCCATAAGCTTCGGAAACTTCATGCGTATCATCTACTAAAAGAGAAAATGGCAAGCCATGCTTATTTATAAATTTTGTATGAGCCTTTTCATCATCCGCACTAACTCCAAGAATAACTGCATTTAAATCAGTGAAACTCGTATATGCATTTTTAAAATCACATGCCTCTGTTGTGCAGCCTGGTGTAGCATCCTTTGGGTAAAAATATAAAACTACATACTTCTTTCCTGCAAAATCTTTTAATGAAACAATTTCTCCTTTTTCATTTTTCAACGAAAAGTTAGGTGCAATCAAGCCTTCTAGTTTTTCCATCATAATCCCTCCTATATATATCGTATCGAAGTTAGTCTCTATGTTCAATTTTCTTAGCATTTTTCCTTATAATTGTCTACAATTAAAGAGAACTTAAAGAAGAAATACACTAGACAATAATTGGATAGTAAAGGTATACTTTCTATCGGCAAACAAACTGAGCGGAGGCAATTAAATTGAAACAAACACAATCAGAAATGATACAAGTAGAGGCATTAGAACATATAGTTGGTGGTGTAAATAGTCCATCAAGATCATATAAAGCTGTAGGCGGTGGAGCACCAATCGTAATGGAAAGAGCAGAAGGTGCTTATTTTTATGACGTTGATGGCAACAAATACATCGATTATTTAGCTGCATACGGTCCTATAATTACTGGTCATGCACATCCTCATATTACGGAAGCCATCACAAAAGCTGCACAAACAGGTCTATTATATGGTACCCCAACTAAACATGAAGTAACCTTTGCCAAAATGTTAAAGGATGCTATTCCTTCTATGGATAAAGTTCGTTTTGTTAACTCGGGGACAGAGGCAGTTATGACAACAATTCGAGTTGCTCGTGCCTACACTGGTAGAACAAAAGTTATGAAATTTGCTGGTTGCTATCATGGACATTCCGATTTAGTACTAGTTGCGGCTGGCTCTGGCCCAGCGACACTTGGTACACCTGATTCTGCAGGGGTACCTCAGTCTATCGCAAAAGAAGTGATCACTATTCCATTCAACGATCCAAAAGCTTATGAGGAAGCAATGGAGAAATGGGGAGAGGAATTGGCGTGTATTTTAGTAGAACCAATCGTTGGCAACTTCGGTATGGTAGAGCCAAATGAAGGTTTCCTTCCTCTAGTTCATAAAATCGCAAAAAACAAAGGTGCATTAGTCATTTACGATGAAGTAATTACAGCATTCCGCTTCCATTACGGTGCGGCATCTACGATGTTAGAACAAACACCTGACTTAACAGCTTTAGGTAAAATAATTGGTGGAGGACTTCCGATTGGTGCTTACGGCGGCAAAAAAGAAATTATGGAACAGGTTGCACCACTAGGCCCTGCATACCAAGCGGGAACTATGGCAGGGAACCCAGCGTCAATGCAAGCAGGGATTGCTTGTTTAGAGGTTCTACAAACTCCGGGATTATATGATGAATTAGATAGACTAGGTGCAATTCTAGAGGCTGGTATTCTAGAAGCTGCCAAGAAAAATAATGTAACCATTACTATTAATCGGATTAAAGGAGCCCTATCCGTTTACTTCACAGATGTAAGGGTAGAAAATTATGTGCAAGCAGAAGCAAGTGACGGTGAAATGTTTGCGAAATTCTTTAAGCTAATGCTAAATCAAGGCATTAACTTAGCACCTTCTAAATATGAGGCTTGGTTTATAACAACTGCCCATACTGAAAGAGATATTCACGAAACACTCAAGGCAGTTAATAATGCCTTTGCCGAACTCTAATAATCAGGTACACTGTTTTTACGAAAGGATAGGATTCAATGAAATTAGGAGCACGAATATTTAAAACTGGGGTAGCAATTGTGTTCTCTTTATTCTTAGCCGAATTACTTCAGCTTCCTACTCCTGTTTTTGCAGGAATAGCAGCCATTTTCGCCATTCAACCTTCTATTTATAGGTCCTATTTAACAGTAACCGAGCAAATTCAAGGGAATTTAATAGGGGCTGTCATTGCGGTCGTTTTCACCTTGGTTTTTGGAAATGATTATATTGCTGTTGGATTCGCAGCAATAGTTGCGATAACACTAATGCTTAAGTTAAAGCTAGAGAAAACTATCTCACTCGCTTTAGTAACTGTTATAGCGATTATGGAAATACAGGGAGACGACTTTTTAGTATTTGCATTGTTACGATTTGCAGCAATGCTTGTTGGAGTTATCTCCGCATTTATTGTGAATTTGGTATTTTTGCCACCTAAGTTTGAAAAGAAACTTTTCAATGCCATTCACTTTACGCAGGATGAAATAATCCGTTGGCTACGAATAGCTGTTAGACAGGCGTCAGATCATCAATCAACCAAACAAACAATTCATCAATTAAAGGAAAGACTTGTTAGAGTCGATCAATTATACTCTTTCTTTAAAGAAGAACGTGGGTATACAAAAAAAGCAAATCACACTAAGGGTAGAAAATTAGTTGTTTACCGCGAGTTAATATCCACTTCTTATAAAAGCTTAGACGTACTCAAAAAATTACATCACCATGAGCATGAATTAACTGATCTACCAGAACATTTTCGGATGATGATAAAGGAAAGATTGGATACTCTTTTAACCTATCATGAACAGCTTCATTTAAAATTCATTGGTAAATTAAGACCGGAGCATATTGAGGAGAACGACTCGGAGGCATTTTTACAAAGACAAGAGGTAATGGATATTTTCGTCAAGCAAATTACCATTACGCAAATGGAAGAAGAGTTTTCCTCCTACCACCTCTTACATTTACTATCAGCTATTTTAAAATATGAAGAACAATTAGAACATGTGGATAAACTGATCACATCATATCAAAACTTTCATAGTGAAGAACTAACTGTTCAGATTGAAGAAACACCTTATTAAGAAATGACAAGCATCCATTTAGTACAAAACCTGTTTTATCGTCTCCGAAAGACTTTAGACAGATTTTTGGCTATATTTTTACTAATTGATTTTTAAGAGAGGCTGGTCGTGACTAACGTCACAACTTGCCTCTCTTTTCACGTAATCTTATAAGTCTTGCCTGTCCAGTTAACAAAATTTTATAGTTTTTTTAATAAAACATGCCACTTAGCAAATATACTAAGTGGCATCATTTTAATTTTTCATCTTAGGATCTAGTGCATCTCGGAGTCCATCACCCATCAAGTTAAATCCTACTACTGTTAACATTATTGCCAGTCCTGGGAAAATCATTGTCCACGGAGCATTTCTTAAATACATACGAGCATCCGCAAGCATTTTTCCCCATTCAGGAGCTGGTGCCTGAGCACCCAGCCCTAAGAACCCTAATGCTGCTGCTTCAATAATGGCCGATGCAATTGCAAGTGTACCTGCAACAATAACCGGTGCCATTGAATTAGGTAAAATATGAGAAAATAAAATTCGAATATCTCTCATCCCAATAGCTTTAGCAGATGTTATGTACTCCTCTTCTTTTATACTTAGAACCTTCGAACGTATTAGTCGACCAAAGTTAGGGATATTAATAATCGCAATAGCGATCAATGCATTTTGTAAAGATGGCCCTAAAACAGATACTACTGCAATTGCTAATAGTATACTTGGAAAAGCTAGCATAATATCAAAAATTCTCGAAATAACCATATCTATCCATTTCCCATAGTAACCTGCAACAATACCTAAAATACTTCCGACTACTACAGAACCAATAACCGAGAAAAATCCTACTACTAAAGAAATTCTAGCTCCATGAATAATCCGAGAAAATATATCCCGACCAAAATCATCCGTACCGAACCAGTACTGACCAGATGGTGGTTTTAAGCGATCAGTTAAAAGCTGCTCATTAATACCTTGTGGTGCAAGCCAAGGACCAACAAATGCTAAAAATACGAAGAATAAGACAATCCCTGCTCCTGCAAGTGCTCCTTTATTTTTACGGAAACTTCGCCATGCATCTCGCCAAGGACCGGTCGACGTTTCTTTAGGTGCTATTACTTGATCATTTGTCGAATTCGGAACCATTTCGGACATATCTATTCCTCCTTTTAATCATATTTGATCCTCGGATCTACTAACCCATACAAAATATCTACGAATAAATTAATCATTACAAATATAAAAGCGACAACCAGTATACCAGACTGAATAACAGGATAATCACGGAACGAAATAGCTTCGTATATATACCGTCCGATTCCCGGCCAGCCAAATATAGTCTCTGTTAAAATAGCGCCTCCAAGTAAGAGTCCAGTTTGCAGACCAATTACAGTTAATACCGGTATGATTGCATTTTTTAATGCATGTTTATATACAACAAAAAACATTTTCTGACCTTTTGCTCTAGCAGTACGAACATAATCTGCTCTCATTACTTCCAGCATACTCGATCTAGTCATACGTGCAATAATTGCCATTGGAATTGTAGCTAATGCAATACCTGGTAGCACTAGATGCTTTAATACAGTACCAAGTTGATCGAATCTTCCCTGTATAATTGTATCGACAATATACAAGCTAGTGATGGAATTAATGGGATCCCGTACCTCTTCTCGACCAGTCGTTGGAAGCCATTGCAATTCAACACCAAAAATCCATTGTTCCATCAAACCTAACCAGAAGATTGGCATGGATACACCAATTAGCGCTAAAATCATTGCCATATAATCAAACCAGGAATTTTGGAACCAAGCAGATATAATACCTGCATTCACTCCAATAATTACGGCTATAATAATCGCAAAGAAAGCTAGCTCCATTGTTCCAGCTAAATATGGCCAAATCTCTTCAGCAACCGGTTGAACCGTTCGCATAGATTCACCTAAATCACCTTTTAAGAGACCAATTAAGTAGTTAAAGTATTGTGTATACCAAGGCTCATTTAAGCCTAGTTTAATCTCCAATGCTTCTATCGCTTCTTTAGATGCTAATTGTCCTAAAATTACTTGAGCTGGATTACCAGGAATTGCTCGTATGATCATGAATACAACAAATGTCATACCAAGTAATACGGGTATCAATTGTAGTAAACGTTTACCGATATAGTGAAGCATTTTCTTCACCTCTCTAATTTAAAATAAAGAAAGGGGAGAAATCACGAAGACCTCCCCCCTTAAGCATATTACTTAAAGTCGACCTTGTTTAATCTATCAGAACCAGTTGGATGTGGGAAGAAATTAGTTATTTCTGCATCTCCCGCTAGTAAAGGTGTTGAGTGTGCAAGTGGAACCCATGGAGCATCCTCAAAAATAATCTCTTGCGCTTGTTTATATAGTTCATTACGTTTCTCTTCGTCTACTTCTGTTTGTGCTTCGATCAAAAGCTTATGTGTCTCTTCGTTACTGTAGTAGCTATAGTTATTGCTTCCGATATTATCTTCGTCAAGTAACACATAGATGAAGTTATCTGCATCTCCATTATCACCTGTCCAACCTAATAAGAATGCATCTGCTTCTCCATTTTTAGCTTTTTCTAAATAAGTAGCCCATTCATAAGATACGATATTAGCAGTTATGCCAACATCAGCTAAGTTCTTTTGGATAGCTTCTGCAACTTTTGCTCCATCTGGCATATATGGACGTGGAACAGGCATTGCCCATAGTTCCATTTCAAATCCGTCTGCAAAACCAGCTTCTGATAATAATTGCTTCGCTTTTTCTGGATCATATTCGTATCCAGGAATATCATCATTGTATCCGCTTATTGTTGATGGCATAGGATTTTTGGCTACTTCTGCGCGCCCTTCAAAGAAAGCATCAACAATCGCTTGTTTATCAATTGCATAGTTTACAGCTTGACGAACTTTTTGGTTATCAAACGGTGGACGAGTGCTTGTTAAACCAAGGTATCCAACATTCATAGATGGACGCTCGAACAATTGTAACGCTGCTTCTGATTCAACTGTATTTCCATCTGAAGGATTTACTCCATCAGCTAAGTCTATTGCTCCAGTTAGAAGATCGTTCAAACGTGCAGAATTGTCTGGAATTGCACGGAAAACAACTTTATCCAATTTAGGCTCTTCAGAATTCCAATACTCTTCATTCTTTTCAATAGTAATAGAATCATTGCGTTTCCATTCTACAAATTTGAATGGTCCAGTACCAACTGGGCTATCACCAAATTTGTCGCCAGCTGCTTCAAATGCAGTCGGACTTGCAATTGCAAAAGGACTCATTGCAATATTTTTTAAGAAAGGTGCTTGAGCACGAGTAAGCTTAAAGATAACTGTGTAATCTCCTTCAGCAGTAACTGAATCAATTACGCGGCTTTCGTCACCAGCAAATCCTCCAAACATAGACTTATAATACGGGAAAAGATCTTCGGAACCATTTGCCCAACGTTCAAAGTTTTTCACTACTGCTTCTGCGTTGAAGTCTGTTCCATCATGGAATTTTACTCCTTCACGAAGTGTGAATGTATAAGTAAGTCCATCCTCAGATGGCTCCCATTTTGTAGCTAATCCTTCATTGATAGTTGTATCTTGTTCACCAAAGTTCAACAGTGTTTCTAATACGTTTTGTGTAACTTTAAACGATTCACCATCCGTAGCACCTGCTGGATCTAGTGTAACCGAGTCACCCCCACGACCGAAAACTAATACTTTTTCTTCAGCAGTTTCTGTCGTGCCCTCGTCATTATCTTTTTTTGTATCGCCGTCTGATGAATCGTCAGATGAACACGCAGCAAGTACTACAGTAAGTGCAACGAACATCAGCAGCAAAAATGACCATAATTTCGATTTACTCATTTGGACCCCTCCATAATATTTATTATCAATGTTGCAGTTGCTCATTGTATAAATGGCACGCAACAAAATGACCAGTTTTAGCTTCTTGTAATTGTGGAACATCCTTCGCACAAATATCCATTTTAAAAGGACATCTTGTATGGAAGGTACACCCAGTAGGTGGATTTGAGGGACTTGGAATGTCTCCTTCTAAAATAATTTGTTCACGTTTAAATTCTGGATCTGGAACCGGTACCGCAGAAAGCAAAGCTTTTGTATAAGGATGTAAAGGTTCAGCATACATTGATTCGCTTGTAGCGAGTTCTACCATTCTACCCAAGTACATTACCCCTACACGATCACTGATATGACGAACTACTCCTAAATCATGTGCTATAAATATATAGGTAAGCTTTAGCTCTTTCTGTAAATCTTGCATGAGATTTAAAACCTGCGCCTGTATCGAAACATCGAGAGCAGATACTGGCTCATCCGCTATTATTAACTTCGGATTAGTCATCAAAGCCCTTGCAATTCCTATCCGCTGACGTTGTCCTCCACTAAACTGATGTGGATAACGTTTTGCATGGTAGCTACTTAAACCAACGATTTCTAGAAAGTCATGTACTTTCTTTTTCCGACTTTTTGGGTCTCCAATATTATGAACAATTAAAGGCTCCATTAAAATCTTTTCAATCGTATGACGAGGATTCAAAGATGCGTATGGATCTTGGAATACCATTTGAATTTCACGTCTAGCCTTTCTCATTTCATCCTTGGAAATATTCGTTAACTCTTTGCCGTTAAATGTCACTTTTCCTTCAGTAGGTTCTAGTAATCTCATAAGCATTCTGCCAGTGGTAGATTTACCACATCCAGATTCACCAACAATGCCCAAGGTTTCTCCTTCATTTACAAAAAAAGAAATATCATCAACAGCTTTCACATTCCCCGTATGCTTTCCTAACAATCCTGAACGGACTGGAAAGTACTTTTTTAAACCTTCAACTTTTAACAGCGGCTCTGTCATCTGCCAAAACCTCCTTCTCATCGTATAAGAAGCATCTTGTTTTATGACCTTCCGTTGTTTCGTATAGTGGAGGATTTTCCTCCGTGCATCTTCCAAATACAAATTCACAGCGGGCAGCAAACCTGCAGCCTTGATTGATGGATCCAGGTTTTGGAACACTACCAGGAATAGAGTAAAGTCTTTGTTTTTTATAACGCATATCTGGAACAGAAGCGATTAACCCTTTTGTATACGGATGCTGAGGGTTGTTGAAAATTGTATCCACAGTTCCCTCTTCTACTACTTTTCCTGCATACATTACTACAACTCTTTCACAAGTTTCAGCCACTACCCCTAAATCATGCGTTATTAAAATTACTGCTGTGTTGAGTCGTTCATTTAACTCACGCATTAACTTTAGTATTTGAGCTTGAATTGTTACATCTAAAGCTGTAGTAGGTTCATCAGCTATTAAAAGCTTTGGATCACAGACTAAGGCCATAGCAATCATTACTCTTTGTCTCATTCCACCGGAGAGTTGATGTGGATAGTCATTCATAAGCTCTTCTGCTCTCGGTAAGCCAACTAGTTTTAACATTTCCACAGCTCTTGCATGTGCTTTCTTTTTATTCCAGTCTTTCTTATGTAAGGTAATCGCCTCTAGCAATTGATTTCCTATTGTAAACAAAGGATTTAAAGATGTCATCGGCTCTTGAAAAATCATCGCAACATCGTTCCCACGAACTTTACGCATTTCTTTCTCCGAAAACTTTGTTAAGTCTTTACCTTCAAACAATATTTGACCGCTAGTAATTTTTCCAGGTGGACTAGGAACTAGTCCCATAATAGAAAGAGATGTCACACTTTTTCCACAACCTGATTCCCCAACAATGCCTAAAATTTCGCCTTCTCTAACATGAAAATCAATATGATCTACGGATGGAATAACACCATCATCTGTGAAAAAGGACGTTTGAAGATCTTTCACTTCTAAAATTGTTTGTCGTTCTCCCATGATGTTCCCTCTTTTCACAAAAATTACAAATCTTCTAACTTATATACTATAAATGATATTTTACACAAAAAATTCATACATGCAATACTTTTCTGAAAAATCACAAGACTGTGCTATATTCTTAAGTTCGAAAAAAACACCTTATAAGCTGTAGAAACACTTATAAGATGTTTGAATAACTATTCTTTATCAAGTTGTTGGATTTGGAATAAATTATGATAAATATTTCTTTGTTTCATTAATTGGGAATGCGATCCGTGCTCCATTACTTTACCATTTTCAATAACAAATATATTATCTGCATGAGTAATAGTAGATAAACGGTGAGCTACAATAATAGTCGTACGATTTGAAGCTAGTCTCTCTAATGAATCCTGTATTAAAGATTCACTCTCTAAATCTAATGCAGAAGTTGCTTCATCTAGAACTAAAATAGGTGGATTTTTTAAAAATACTCGTGCTATAGCAACTCGTTGCTTTTGACCTCCTGATAGCTTCACTCCACGTTCCCCAACTTTAGTATCATATCCACCCGGTAGTTCCATGATAAAGTCATGCGCATTTGCAGCTTTTGCTGCTTCCATTACCTCTTCATCTGTAGCATCTGGTTTTCCCATTAAAATATTAGATTTGACTGAGTCACTAAAAAGTATATTATCTTGAAGCACTATACCAATCTGCTTTCTTAACGATTCAATAGTGATATCTCGAACATCTTTACCATCAATTAGTACTTGTCCAGAAGTGACATCATAAAACCGAGGTATTAAGCTAATAATAGTTGACTTTCCTCCACCGCTCATACCTACAAAAGCCACTGTTTCTCCAGCATTCACACGGAAGTCGACACCCTCTAATATCATCTGTCCATCTTTTTCATATTGAAATGAAACATTTGAAAATGTCACTTCACCACTAGAGATTCCTAAAGTAGAAGCTCCTTTTTTATCGATAATATCGTACTCTTCATCCATTAGTTCGAATACACGATCCATAGAAGCAAATGACTGAGTTAATGTTGTAGATGAATTGACTAAACGTCTTAATGGGCTATATAAACGCTCAATATACGCAATAAAGGCAGCCATCGTACCAACAGAAAGTCTTCCGTGGATAGCTTCGTAACCTGCATAAGCGATAACGAGTAAAGGCGCAATATCTGTAATCGTGTTAACTACAGCAAATGCTTTTGCATTCCAAACTGTTTGTTTTACTGCTGCATCTAGAAACTCTCCATTTGTTTCATTAAATAATTTTTGTTCATGTTTTTCTAACGTGAACGTTTTAATAATACTCATGCCTTGTACACGCTCATGTAAATAACTTTGAACCCCCGCTAAAGCTTGCGAACGCTCCTTCGTTAAGTCCCTTAACCTTCCGAAGAAGTATTTTACACTGAACGCATAAAATGGAAATGCAAGTAACGTGACTAAAGTAAGCTTTACATTCATTGTTAACATGATTCCGATTGCGATTAATATAGTCGCTAAATCCAACCAGACATTCATCAAACCAATCATGACAAAGTTTTTGGTCTGCTCTACATCGTTTATAACTCGAGAAATAACCTCCCCAGCACGTGTATTTGAATAATATTTCAAGCTTAGTTTTTGTAAATGCATATACAGTTTTTTACGTATATCAAACAATATTTTATTACTTACTAGCTGCGCTAAATATTGTCTATAATACTCAATTGGTGGACGAACAATTAGAAATACTAATGCAGTCCCTCCAAGCCAATAAAATAATTGAGTTAGTTTTTCATCATTTGTTAATGAATCTGCCCCGATAATATCATCGATTACAATCTTAATTAGAATTGGAATAAATAATGGAATTGCAAATTTAATAATCCCAATCACTATCGTTAAGAAAATTTGAAAATTATACGGTTTTACAAATTGCATATATCTCTTCATCGTACTCATTTTAGAACTCCTTTCTACCATGAGAAAAACCTGTTGCATGTTTTCAACAGGTTTCTCTCTAACTACTCATTCAACTGTTTTTGAAAATGATAACGACTTGTCCATGCCTCGATAAAATCTGGTGCAAATGGACCTCTTCTTTGTTTGATCCAAGAAATGAGTTTCTCAACATTACGATTTAGAATGCCATCAATTTCTTCTGGATACTTCATTTCTAATTTATGTTGCTCGTATTCGTCTTCATCTAGAATTGTGTAGGTCATATCAGGAAATACCTTCACATCTAAATCATAATCAATGTACTTTAGCATTCCATTGTTATAGACAAACGGAGAACTCATGTTGATGTAATAGTATACACCATCTTCTCTTAGCATACAAATAATGTTAAACCAATATTCCGCATGAAAGTAGCAAATAGAAGGTTCTCTTGTAATCCAAGTTCTACCATCTGATTCAATTACAAGTGTCCGTTCATTTGCCCCTATCACAATATTTTTGGTTCCTTTTAAAACCATCGTTTCTTGCCAGACACGGTGGATTCGGCCATTATGCTTGTAACTGTGAATTTGAATAGTTTCTCCTTCGTTTGGAATCGCCATGATTTAGCCACCTTTTCATCAAGTGAAACTTAATCCGTGGAAATTTTCTATTTTCCCACGGATTGTTAGTTGACCATTCGGGTTTTTACAAGCAGGTAAATACCTCCCTTTCTAAGTGGAAGCCCTAGTGCTCGTTAATACGGGGTCAAGCGCAAATTTAGAATTTTTATACTTATTTTCTTATTATAGCAATTCACTGTAAAAAACTATAGTAAAAAAATCAGCGAGGGTATTTTTACCCTCGCTGATTTTTGGTGAATCCATGTTATTTAGTTCGGTTAGAAGAACGATTTGCTTGTGCACCGCTAGCTTGTTGTTTTTTCAACTCTGCTTGACGATTTTGTTCTTTAACTTTTTGAATATCAGTTTCAGAAGCAAACTCTTGGTTTCGGTTCTGCTGGTTTCTGTTATTCTTCATGGATTTTTCACCTCCGTACATAACTATCATGTGCAGGTAGTGAAATTTTATTCATACAACTTGAGTCTATTTGATAATAAAATAATAGCAATAAAAAAATTTCTGCCCTGCTTCGCGCTGCAGCTCGCTGCTTATGAGCCTGCAAGAATGAGTCGCTCCGTACCTTAGCTCTCTTGCGACTTGGAAGGAACACATTTGCATTTGTGCCTATAACTTTGATAGCGAGACTTCATTAGACCAATTCATGTTAGAAAATCAATTGACTTGCTCTTACATTTTTATCGATCTTCCACCATCTACAATAATTGTTTGTCCACGAATCATGGATGCGTCGTCTGATAATAAGAACATTGCAGTTTTTACCATGTCTTCGATTTCTACCATTCGTCCTGCAGGTGTATTCACTCGTGCATCCTCTAGTAATTCTTCACGATTTGGAAAATGCTTGAGCGCATCCGTGTCCAGTGCACCACCTGAAACAGTGTTTACTACAATACCTTTAGGAGCAAGTTCTACTGCCAAATATCTTGTTAGTGACTCTATAGCAGCTTTTGATACACCAACCGTTGTATAGTTTTCTAAATAGCGAATAGATCCTAGAGAACTGATTCCTAATATTTTACCACCCTCTGGCATTAACTTTGCCGCCTCTTGGGCACCGAAGAGAAACCCTTTTGCGTTAATATTCATGGTCCAGTCCCAGTGTGTCTCCTCAAGCTCCATAATAGGACGTAATACACCGGATGCTGCATTGCTAACAAAAATATCTAATCGACCAAACTCTTCTTTGATGGTTTGGAACATGACTCTTATCTTTTCAACATCTCCTACATTCGTCTTCACTAGAAGTGCTTTTCTTCCTAAAGCTTCTATTTCCTTTACTGTTTCAACGGCAGCAGTTTTACTTCTCGCATAGTTTACGACGATATCATAGCCATTTTTGGCAAGTTCAATAGCAATAGCTTTCCCTAAACCTCTGCTACTACCTGTAACTAAAGCAACTTTACTTGTTGTCATCTGAAATCTCCCTTTCTTTCCAAGCATTCCATATTTTTAACATTGGAACTGGCATTGGTTGTTGATTTACTTCTTCAATAGTTAACCAATTACATTGTGATGGTAGCTCTTTTTCTTCTATTAAAACTCCTTCAAAGCTTTCCATTTCCCATACCAAATGAGAGAAAACATGCTTAAATTCAATAATTGACGGACCTTTTGTTATTGCTACACCGTAATCATGTTCGACAACCTCTTCTACAGTATGGTTAGGCGTTGGTAGCTCTACCATTGGAAACTGCCACATATTCGCGAGTAAACCTTTAGAAGGTCGTTTTTCCAGTAAAATTTGGCCATTCCCATTTCGTACAACGACCGTTTTTACTTTATGTATTTTCGTCTTCTTTTGGATTGTTTTTACTGGCAGTTCATCCTGTATGCCCTCAAAAAATGCAGAGCAGTTTTCTCTTACAGGACATAATAAGCACTTTGGTTTAGTCGGTGTACAAATTATTGCACCGAGCTCCATAAGTCCTTGGTTGAATGCAGAAGGATTTTCAGAATCGATTAAATCCATCACTGCCTCTTCAAATATTTTCTTTGTTTTCGGTTTCGCAATATCTTCTTTTATTAATAATAGTCGAGAAAGTACACGCATGACATTTCCATCTACGGCATGTTCTGGGACTCCATAAGCAATACTAAGAACAGCACCAGCTGTGTATGGACCTACACCTTTTAACTTGGAAATTTCTTTTCTGGTAGACGGAACAACACTTCCATATTGTTCTACGACTTCTCTAACTCCAGTCTGAAGGTTACGAGCACGTGAATAATATCCCAGTCCTTCCCATTCTTTTAATAACTCACCTTCGTCTGCGTAAGCTAGTGATTCAAGCGAAGGATATTTTGCGATAAATCTTTCATAATAAGGAATAACCGTATCTACCTTAGTCTGTTGAAGCATAACTTCGGAAACCCAAATCTTATATGGGTCCGTTGTGTTTCTCCAAGGTAAATCACGTTTTTCTTCTAAAAACCATGAAACTAAAGAATCTCTAACCTGCTCTTTATATAATTCGTTCACTGTAAAATCCTTCCTTGCGATTATTGACAATAAATATGGGTATATGAATAGTAGTGTCTTTGTTTTTTAAGAAATCTATTTTAAGATGTAGTTAGTTGTAATCCTAAAGGAGCTGGTTGTATGGACACAGGTACACATGTCGTTATGGGTATTGCACTAGGTGGTCTATCTCTTATTGACCCCGTAGTTGCTGGTAGTACTCTTACAACGACTGCAGTAATAGCAGGTACAATCATAGGCTCACAAGCCCCTGATATAGATACTGTTCTGAAATTACGTAATAATGCTGTTTATATTCGACATCATCGCGGGATTACCCACTCCATTCCTGCCGTTATTTTATGGCCAATCCTAATAGCAGGTGTGTTATGGCTTATTTTGCCAGAAGCCAATTTGCTGCATCTATGGTTATGGACCTTTTTAGCAGTGTTTGTGCATGTTTTTGTTGATATATTTAATTCCTATGGAACTCAAGCATTAAGACCATTTTCAAGGAAATGGGTTGCATTAGGGGTTATTAATACATTTGATCCAATTATATTTGGCATTCATGTGGTTGGTCTACTGCTTTGGATGTTTGGCTTAAATCCTGTTCCAACCTTTCTTACTATGTACGCCATTATAGTCGTCTACTATATTTCACGTTTTGCTGTACAGCATGCCGTAAAAAATTCTGTAAAGCATACTATTCCCGATGCAGATGAAATTATCGTCGCACCAACGATGAAATTTCTACAATGGAGAGTAGCCGCAATTTCAAAAACACATCATTATGTCGGACGAGCATACGGTAGATCCATCACTATTTATGATAAGTTCGAACGTAAACCGCTTCCCGAATCTGATTTAGTAAAAGCAGCATTAAAGGATAAAAACTTAAGTGCCTTTACTTCGTTTTCTCCTATATATCGATGGGAGATCACTGAATTTGATCATATTTATGAAGTAAGGTTAATTGATCTTCGATATCGTAGTAATGACTATTATCCATTTGTAGCTGTAGCCCACTTGAATGAGGACCTAGAAATAGTCAATTCCTACACTGGTTGGATTTTTAGCGAAGACAAGCTACACAAAAAGTTAGATTTCATGCCACATAACTAACAGTAAGTAAATTTTTACTTTTCACTTATTTCGAAATGTAGATATACCGTTGATTTCCGCTCCGAGCGGACGCTTTCCGTGATATCACAGCGACGCGTAGCGACGGTGATAGCTCATTGCTCACCCCACGGAAAGCGTCCACCTGAAACGGAAATAAGTAGCATTATTCATTCTTAAAAGTTCTGTAAAACCAATATTCATACTGAATATTAATATACTTAATCCGTAAGAAAAACGCTAGGGTGTATTTCCTAGCGTTTTTAATTGGTAAAGTCATCGGTTTCTAATAAATGCTTATACTTCTCATTCGTGTTTGCAAATTCATGCAACTGCTCCCCATAGCCATCTATCCATTTTCTAATGACCATTTCCGTGACAGCAGCACCTTTATAATCATATCCGGCCTTTGCATACGAGGATTCAAAATCTGACCATAGAAGCTCTATCCACGCTCTTGCTTTTGCTGCAGATAATTTATCATTCTTCTCAATTAGTGCGAAAGTTAATTCATCTATTTTTGTTTGCATACTATTTTCCTTCCTCTAAGGATTCTAACATCGAGATTGGTAAGGCTTCCTCATATTTATCTCCGCCTAATCTATACCCCCATGCAAATCTACCCTTCAAGTATTCCACTTGAAAAAACACTCCTGGATCTCCAACTATACGATACATCTCTCCTTGTCTAATAGTAGCAGGGTCTATTAAAAAGGCTTGGGCCATCAATGCTTTTCTTTCATACACTGCGTACTCATTTACCATACCTAGTTGTTCAGCTTTACGTGATTTTTCTTTCAAATTGCCAATCTCTGTTCGTAGTTCAGGAACAGTCATATCACTATATTTTTTCTCACTCATCCTGGTCTTCCAACTCCTTTTTTTCAATATAAAGATCTATTTGTTCTGCTGGGAATCCTTTCTGATACAACGCTTGCTTTACACGTCTTCGTAAATCATTCCCATTATATTTCGAGGCATATTTCCGCCAAATTTTATCTCCCTGGGTAGCAATAATTTCGATCCATTCCTCTTCGTTTTTTTCTAATTCGAAGGCAGAAAGGGCTTGGGAGATTATAGTAAAATTATATCCTTTTCTTTGCAGTGTATCTTGAACCTTTTGTTTAATTTGTCTTGGTGTCTTATCTTGACTTTGTTTGATAATCTTCTCTGCCAAAGTCACCGCGATACCTACTTGTTCTTCTTCTGAATAGTCACCTAGGACTTTCTCTTGTAAATCTTTTTCAATTCCCTTTTTCTTTAATTCCTGACGAATTGCAGTAGGCCCCTTTTTACTGTTTCTCTTTTGAGTTTCCACTAATGCTTTTGTAAAGCTTTCATCATTTAGAAAGCCAAACTCATATAACTTACGAATTGCTTCTAGTATGACAGCTTCACCAAACTCATTTTGCAGAAGTTTCTGTTTTACTTCATGCTCACTTCTCATACGATAGCTTAAAAAGTTAATTGCTTTATTAAATGCCTTTCTAACTTCATCATCAAAAACAATTTCATCTAATGTAAATTCTTCGATAACTTTTCCTTTAGATAGTTGATATTTGATCAGTACTGCTTCATCTAAACTAAATGCATACTTTTCATCCAAATATAAATTATACCGTTCGTTATTGTTTTTTTGTCGTGCAATTTTAGTAATAACCGGCATATATAAATCTCTCCATTTCTCTACTCCTCAATTATAACCGATAAGTTGGTTGGTGATAAATGATTGAACTGTTATGATAATGCTAAGAAGGAGGCTGAAGACAAATGAAAATCGCAATTACTGGCGGAACTGGCTTTGTAGGAAGAGAACTAACTGATTTACTTTTACATAAAGGACATGAAGTATTTATTCTAACTCGGTCAAAACAAGGTAATACAGAACGTGGCATAACTTATGTACAGTGGCTTTCGGAAAATGCAAATCCCGAAAAGCAGTTAGAAGGCGTCGATGCTTTTGTAAATTTAGCTGGTGAGTCCATTAATAATGGACGTTGGACAGAATTACAAAAACAGAAAATTTACGATAGTCGGATGAAAACGACAGATGAAGTGCTCCGAATTCTAAATGCTTTAACTGTAAAACCAAAAGTTCTAGTAAATGCGAGTGCAATTGGTATCTATCCAGCCTCTCTTAGTGCGAGATACACCGAAAAGAACAATGAAATTGGAACAGACTTCCTGGCTCGCACAGTTCGAGATTGGGAACTTAAAGCTCAAGGTGCTAACAAGCTTCAGATTCGGGTTGCTTACGGCAGATTTGGAATTATTTTAGGAAAATCAGAAGGTGCACTTCCATTGATGGCGCTACCTTATAAGTTATTTGTTGGTGGACCAGTTGGGACCGGAGATAATTGGATGTCTTGGGTACATGTAAAAGATGTAGCAGGTGCATTACTTTTTGCAATAGAGAATCCTATTAATGGTCCATTCAATCTCACAGCACCACACGCAAAAAAGATGAACGATTTTGGAGAAACTTTAGCTGCCATATTAAAAAGGCCAAATTATTTCCCTATTCCATCCTTCGCTTTAAAATTTGCATTAGGAGAAAAAAGCCAACTCGTGTTAGAAGGTCAGCATGTTATCCCACAAGTATTATTAGAAGAAGGTTATTCGTTCTATTTCCCAAATTTGGAAAGTGCATTGCATGATATTTATAAGTGAATAACTAACTCCCATTGGCGCAACCTACTAAAAAAGAAAGGTTGCGTTTTTATGTGGAAATCTCATTTTGTAGGAATTATTATTGCTACGATTATTTTAAGTATTGGATTGGTGTATCAACCTTTTTCTGCACAAGCAGAGGAAATCCATTGGGGATTAAAAAAGGCGACTGATGAACAGCAAGCCGAAGCTGGTGGAGAAATGGATGCTATGCTTAACAAGCATGGTGCAATCTATAAAGGTCCTGCGGATAAAAAGGTACTGTATTTTACATTCGATAATGGATATGAAAACGGCTATACCGAAAGTATTTTGGACACCCTTAAAGCAGAAGGGATTCAAGCAACATTCTTTTTGACCGGTCATTATTTAGAGAGTGCTACTCCTTTAGTAAAACGTATGATTACTGATGGACACCAAATCGGCAACCATTCTTATGGTCACCCTAATTTAGCAAAGCTCTCCAAGGAAGGGATTCAAAAAGAATTACAAAAATTTGATAAACGTCTGAGTGAATTAACTTCATTAACAAGAACTACTGTAACTCGTCCACCAGAAGGAATTTTTAATGAACAAGTACTTGAGGCTGCTAATGAAATAGGACATCAACATATATTTTGGTCTGTCGCATTTATTGATTGGCATAAGGATCAGAAAAAAGGTGGCAAATATGCCTATGATCAATTAATGTCCCAAATACATCCTGGTGCAATTATCTTAATGCATACCGTATCACCTGATAATGCAGAAGGCTTACCCATGT
Organism: Psychrobacillus sp. FSL K6-1415; assembly: GCF_038003185.1. Classification (NCBI taxonomy): domain Bacteria; kingdom Bacillati; phylum Bacillota; class Bacilli; order Caryophanales; family Bacillaceae; genus Psychrobacillus; species Psychrobacillus sp. FSL K6-1415. The sequence goes on from NZ_JBBOOQ010000001.1 coordinate 3,271,385, forward strand.
TCATCAAAGAGGCTAGAAAAATGGGATATACATTTGGTACTCTGGATGATTTAATCATGAATAATCTGGATATTCCGCTTACTTTGATTCCTGAATAAACTACTTTATAATAGAAAGAAGATTATAAAGGACGTGAAGTTATGAGTGAAAAATCAGTTATAGAAATAGGACAAGAATTTCCCCTTACGATTAAACGACTTGGTATTAACGGAGAAGGCGTTGGATTTTTTAAGCGCAATGTTGTTTTTGTAAAAGGAGCTCTTCCAGGAGAGGTAATCACTGCAAAGGTTACAGTAGTAAACCCCAAGTATGCCGAAGCTGAAATTAAAACATTAAGAGAATCTTCTCCACATCGTGTTAATCCCCCCTGCCCGGTATATGAAGCTTGTGGAGGATGTCAGCTGCAGCATATGACATATGAAAGTCAGCTACATGTTAAAAGAGATTTAGTATTACAAGCTTTAGAACGTTATGTGAAGGACCTGGCTCCGACAATTGATGTAAGACCAACTATCGGTATGGATAACCCATGGAATTACCGGAACAAAAGTCAGTTCCAAGTGAGAGAATTAGGCGATAAAGTTATTGCAGGGTTATATGCAGAAGAATCCAATATGTTAATCGATATTAACGAATGTTCGGTTCAAGAGCCAGCCACTACCCATATTACGAATGAAATAAAAAGATTCCTGGAAGAACTGAAGATTTCTATCTACGATGGTAGAAATTCTAAAGGAATCGTCCGTACGATTGTCGTTCGTACTGGTATGAAAACTGGACAAATTCAAGTTACACTTGTAACAACTCAAAAGAAAATGCCACATAAAGAAGAACTAGTTCAAAAAATACGAGCAATTGACCCTAATATTGTGTCCATTAGTCAGAATATTAATCCAGAGGATACTTCTCTAGTATTTGGAGATACGACATTTAACTTACATGGTAAAGAAACGATTCATGAAAAACTTGGAGAACTAGCTTTTGACTTATCTGCTAGAGCTTTTTTCCAATTGAATCCGGAACAAACAGTTCATTTATACAATGAAATTGAAAAAGCAGCAGCACTCACAGGTGAAGAAACAATTGTAGATGCTTATTGTGGTGTTGGTACAATAGGACTTTGGCTTGCCAAAAATGCAAAAGAAGTTCGCGGAATGGATATCGTTCAGGAATCTATTCAAGACGCGAAAAAAAATGCTAAACGAAATGGTTTTAAAAACACAAAATACGTTCATGGTACAGCACAGCATTGGTTACAAAAGTGGAAAAGCGAAGGATTCGTTCCTGACGTATTAACAGCAGATCCACCTCGTGCAGGCTTAGATGATGATCTGTTAAAAACGTTATTAGATATTAAACCAAAACGCTTTGTTTACACTTCATGTAACCCGTCCACACTTGCAAAGGATTTAGCAGCGCTTAAAGATGTATACAACATTAAGTATATTCAACCCGTTGATATGTTCGCTCAAACTGCTCATGTCGAAGCGGTAACGCTATTAGAATTAAAATAAATATAAGCTGTCGGAGAGAATTAAACTCTTCCGACAGCTTTTCTGGTTTTATAGCTTCAACGCTTCTCGATTCACTCTTTCGATAAATTCTTCAACCACTTTATTATTACTTTTCTCACTTCCAAGTTTCATCATTGCTCGTCCTACAAAATTCATGCCTTTGTTTTGACCCTCATAAATGAATTTTGTATGATTATCATCCAATTTATACAAAGTAAAACTAAACGTAATTTCAAACGCTTTCCCTAATACAAAGCATATTTTTTTGTGCTTTTTATCTGGTTGATCTTCATATGCCATTGTTTCAACGATATATGTCTCTACTCGCTTCCCTTCACGGTAACTTTGTCTATGCTTCGCGCCAACCTCATTCTCCTGTTTTTCTATTAGAACGTGCTCCTCCACCTTATCCATAATCTTATGTATGTTTTTATCCATAAATAAGCTCCATACTTTTTCGATGTTTACTTTGATTTCTGTTTCTTCACTCCATTTAATCATTAATCATTCTCCCTTCCTGATTCTAAAAATTCATCTAGCTCACCTAACTTGGCTGTTAGATTATCTATTTGAAGCAATATTGTACTTCTTTTTTGCTGTAATATTTTTTCAAGGTTAGCAAATGATTTATCGTCCATTACAGAAATCATTTCTTGTATAGTAAATCCAAAACTTCTCAGTTTCACTAAGAGGATGGCTAGAAAATAGCTGCCATCATCGTAGTACCGGTAATTATTGAGTGGATCAATATAAGCTGGTTCGAGTAATTTGACTTCTGCATAGTATCGTAAGGTCTCCTTGCTTAACCCAGTTATGTTGACAAATTCACTAATCTTATACATTCTGTGCCTCCCTTTTTTTTATTATAAACTGTGGGGTGCACCACAGAGTCAATCCACTTAACCTAAATATAGTATGACACGTTTTATTTGAAGAAGTTAAGGGAATTAATAGTGTGAACATTTAATTAAAGGAGGAGTTTAAGTGAAGGCAGTCACATTTCAAGGAGCCAAAGATATTCAAGTAAAAGAAGTTCCAGATGCAAAACTGGAGAAACAGGATGATATTCTAGTACGTATTACTACTACGGCTATTTGTGGATCTGATCTCCATATTTATAGAGGTGGAATACCTACTCAAAAGGACTTTGTTATTGGTCATGAGCCAATGGGTATCGTGGAAGAGGTTGGTCCAGCGGTAACAAAAGTTAAAAAAGGTGATCGAGTCGTTATTCCTTTTAATGTTTCATGTGGAGAATGTTTTTATTGCCAAAATGAGATGGAAAGTCAGTGTGATAATTCAAATGATAATCCAGCCTTAGACTCCGGTGCTTATCTGGGCTACACCGAACGTTATGGTAATTTCCCAGGTGGGCAGGCTGAATATTTAAGAGTCCCCTATGGAAACTACATGCCTTTCTTAATACCGGAATCATGTGAACTAGAGGATGAATCTTTGTTATTCCTATCAGATGTTCTTCCAACTGCCTATTGGAGTGTTGAAAACTCAGGCATGAAAGAAGGAGACACAATTGCAGTTTTAGGTGCAGGTCCTGTTGGTTTAATGGTACAGAAATTTGCGTGGATGAAAGGTGCAAAACGAGTAATTGCAGTTGATCACTTAGATTATCGTTTAAAGCACTCTGTGAAGATGAATAACGTCGAAGTCTACAATTTTGAACAATATAAAGATATGGGCTCCCATATTAAAGAGATCACCAATGGAGGAGTAGATGTTGTCATTGACTGTGTAGGGATGGACGGTAAAATGTCGATGGTCGAAAAAGTAGAGCAAAAGTTAAAGCTCCAAGGTGGAACTCTAAGTGCTATTGATATAGGAATAAATGCAGTAAGAAAATTTGGGACGATTCAATTAACTGGTGTTTATGGATCATTATATAATATGTTCCCATTAGGAAATATTTTCGAAAGGAATGTATCGCTAAAAATGGGACAGGCACCCGTCATTCATTATATGCCTCTATTGTTTGATAAAATTACGAATGGCGAATTTGACCCGAAAGAAATTATTACGCATAGTGTACCACTAGATAAGGCAAGTGATGCTTATAAAACTTTCCACGATCATGAGGACGAAAGTATTAAATTTGTGTTAAAACCATAAAAAATTAATGTGAAGATGAGGACAGACTTCCTGACTTGTCTGTCCTCACCCTCACGATAGAAGATTCCAATCTGATTTAAGACAATCTTCTATACTTTTTTTCAAAGGATCTAATTTGGTTGTTTTTTGAACTTTAATAAGGAAGCTTTTTAAAAATAACTTACAGTTCGCGTACAGGAACCAATATTCTTCTTCCTTAATTATACTCTTTTTCTTTTTTAACTCGTTTGGTATTTGTTGTATCAGTAATTCTATTTCTTTTATTTTCAAACCTCGTTCGAGCATTTCCAAAATTGGAATTAAAATTCTTTCCTCTTCTTCGTGTATGTAAACACTATCGAAAACAAATAATTTGTTCCATAGTGCATTTAACATTTCTCCAAAGTGTTCTGAATCTACTTTGTTGCTTTTTACCAGTTCATCAAAAGTATCTGCTACATGCGCAATACTATGAGCCCAACCTTTACCTGATACATAGCCTCTTAAGTCTTTTTCAAGATTAATATAATCAATCAAGTTATCTTTTACTCTTAGTATCATATTTTGGTCAAGAAAGTCATTTTCGTTATCTCTATATAGAATAAGTGCTATCAAAAGAGTAGTAAAAGATCTCGTAAAAACAGTATCTGTTTCCTTCTCTCCAATTCCTTTGTATAACAAATCATTTAACGCCACTTCCAATAATTCCGTTAGAAGTTCAGGCCCTAGTAATTTCTTTTCTATTATTAATTGATAAAACATGCTGTAGATTAGTTGATCCCTTAGATCACCATCAGTAGAACCTATATGCTCTAGCATTGAGTACACAATTACGTCTTCCTGTGCTGCTTCCCAAGTTCTTTCTCCACTTTTTAGTTCATTTAAAACCTTTTTAAGTTCATTTGCTTCCATTTGAAAATCTCATTTCCTTCCTTTATCTAATATATGTCAATAAGATATAGAATAAATAAATATGTATATACGTGAGTTCCTACCCTTTAAAGATTATATAAAACCTTTTTCATTTAATGGTATATTTTTCTATTTATAGCATATATCCACTGAAAGTTCCACTTTAATCAGGAACCAAAGCACTAAAATTCCCTTTTATGAGAGTCTAGTGCTTCATTTTTCAATCACAAAATTTAATTTCTTGTAGACAGCTGACAACTCTGTATATTAATCTTTGTAATTTTCTTCAGACTATTAATTCCCTAATCACTTCATTCATAAAATTTAACCTATCTATATATACAAAAAAACCAACTATAAAGATAATGATATAAATAGCATAAATTAATAGTGTTGGTTTAATTTTATCTTGATCAAGTAAGCTTAAAAGGTTAACGAACAACATGCCAATTGCAAAAATACCAACAAGCCAAATCTCTTTAAGAAAAGTAAGTTCGTACTCTATAAGTGCGACTTTTAATGTAGATATCTCTGTTTTATTAATCTTATATTGCTCAGAGTGAAAGATGTCTTTTTTAGTTAATGTAATTGATTGCGTATCACTAAAATAATCTATTTGATGTCCTCCTGGATATAAATCTAACGAATATGTGAAAATCCCAAAAACAACTATAAAGAAGTATATAAGCATATATCTATATCTATATTTCTTTCCGGTATTAATCTTCAACATCACTTCACCTCATTTTTTGAAGTCGTATATTCTACTAGTTATACGTTTTATTGACAGAAAAGTTGCATAATTTTAAAAATACTAAGAGTTGTTCTTAAATAGAACAACTCTTAGTATTTTTGTTATTACAGTTTAAATTGGGAAATTGTTTTCTGAAGCTCCTCGGCTGATTGTTGTAAAGTTTGAATAGTTTTATCTAAATTTTCAACAGTAGATACTTGGTAATCCGCTGATATTGCCACAGTTTTCGTCTGTTCTACTGCCACATTTACAATAGCTGCAACCTGCTCCATTGATGCAAGAACCTCTTCAGAGCTTGCAGACATTTGTTCTGTTACTGCTGAAACATCCTGTACTTCTTCATTTACATGTAGTACAGATTTGAGCACCTTATTTAAGTCGTTTCCGATTTCTTCCACAGCTAGTGACCCATTCTGAACATCTTCTGCACTTTTAGCCATTTCTTCGAGCGCTTGAACTGTTACTGTTTGGAATCCTTGTATATGATTACGAATTTCTTCCGCAGAGTTCCTCGACATTTCTGCAAGTTTTCTAACTTCGTCAGCAACAATTGCAAAGCCTTTACCTGCTTCACCTGCACGAGCAGCTTCAATTGCTGCATTTAATGCAAGAAGATTCGTCTGATCGGCAATACCAGTAATAACTGAAACCATCTCTTCAATGGAATGATATTTATCTCCTAAATCTTTTACATGTTTTTCAGTTGCAAGTACAGAAGCTTCCACGTTTTTAATTTGTTGAACGACTGACTTGGAATTTGTTGCACTTGTAGTAACAAGTTCTGTCATGTCACTGGATGATGTGGCTACTAATGTAGAAGAATCGGCAATTCTCTGAATACCAATAGTCATTTCTTCCATAGCTGTTAATGCTTCATCATTATTTGTTTTCTGTACTTCAGAACCAGAAGCTATTTTATAAATACTTTCAGATATTTCATCATTTGACGTTCTAACCGACTTCATTACTTCCTCTAATTCATCAGATACTTTTAATAGTGAACCTGCTGTTCCATTCATATTTGTTAGAATAGAGGATAATTGTCCAATTGATTTTCGAAATGATTTCGCAAAATCCGATATTTCATTATTCTGTTTTAAAGAAACAGTTTTCAATATCTCCTCAGCCCCCTGGAGGTCTCCATTTGCAAACCTAGAAGAAGCATCTTGCATTTTTGTTAATGGCTTCAATGCATTTCTAATATAACGAAAGAGTATAAAAGAAATGATTGCTCCTAAAAGAATTACCATTATCAAAGAAAAGGGAACAGATTCTTTTAAGCTTTTTTGTTGAATTACTTGGACATCTGCTGCAGAAATATCAACTGCTACAATTCCAATTGTTTCACCAGCTTCGTTTTTTAAAGGAGCATATGATGACAAGTATTCCCCATATACTTCATCCTCGACTATATCTGTGTAGCTTCCAGTTCCATTTAATGCACCTTCTACAGCTTTATAATCGGTTCCTTCACTTATATCTCCTGGTAAATAAGCGCTATCATCATCTTTTTCTGCAGCATCGACAAGTATTGTTGCTGTTTCTCCTTCTTTAGGAATATCCGTGATATACGCATACAATATGCCATTTTGTATTAGTAAATCATTTAACTCTTCTCTTAACTCCCAATACTTTTCATTTTGTTCAGGGTTCTTTTTAAATTCTTCATAGGCTGTGGTATCAACTAACGTAGCTATATTTTGCGCTATATTTATACCATTTTGCCCTAATGTATCTTTGACCGTGTTATTCGTATTATATATAAGGACAGAGATGAATAATGCCACAAGTACAATTATTCCAATGACAAAATATAATGTGATTTTATTTCCTAACTTAGAGGAATGTTGCTTCATAGCAATTTACCTGCCTTCTGTGGATTTGAGATGAATATGAGAAATGACAATGATCCTAACAATAGTGCTATAAGAACTAAGAAGCTTAATCCATCAAATAGTTGAATAAATAGGCCACCTAAGAAAGGTCCCGACAAACTTCCTAAACTAAAAAATATTCCGCACAATAGATTACCTGTTGGTAATAATTCTTTTGGTGTTAAATCGGTCATATACGAAATACCAAGTGAAAATGTGGAACCTACAAATATACCTGCTATAAAAAACAAACTTCCTACTACTAGAGCGGAGGTTTCGAACATACTAGCTACCCCAAAGGTCACTGCGCCACATGCTAGTACTAATATAAGCACTTTTCTTCTACCAATGCGGTCACTTAATACTCCTAACGGTAGCTGTGAAACGACACCGCCTATAGAGAAGGCTGCAAGTATAAAAGATAGATCTTTAATTTCCAAGGCATTTCGAAGTCCATACACAGGATAAATTGCGTTTAAAGAGGATTCTAAAAAGCCATAGCTAAAAGGGGGAATAAATGCTATCCAAGCAACTGCAAGTGCTGCTCCAAAGCGTTTCCATGTCCCTGATAACGACGCACTATCAGTAAAAACTTCTGGCTTCTCATTTTTAATGAAGAACACAAGGACCCAAGCGCATAAACAAAGAATACTAGAAATAATGAATGGTAAACCTTCAAAAATTTCGACCAACTGGACGAATAGAGGTCCTACTGCAAAACCAATTCCAAACGATAATCCATAAATAGCTATATTTCTACCTAATCGATGCTGTGGGGAAAAGCTAGTAATCCAAGTCTGCGTAGAAAAATGAAGTGCATGATCACCAATTCCGATCAATAACCGCAAAACAAACCAAAACGCTACACTTTTCCACAAAGGGAATAGCATTAAGGACACAATAACAAAAAGCCCACCGATAATAATAATCGGCTTATAGCCAAATTTTCGCAATGGAGGTTCCATAAACGGAGAAATTAATAATGTACCTATGTATAATCCAGTAGCGCTCAACCCATTTAAGGTTGCACTAATCCCGTCTTGTTCAAAAATAACAGATATTAAAGGTAGCAACATTCCTTGTGAAAAACCAGATATGGAAACAATAATGACTAAAATACTGAAACGTTTTTTTTCTTCTACTGTAAATTCATGCATAGTAATACCTCTTTTTATCCAAACTAATTATCTAATAGCATTAGTTTAGCAGAGAATACGTCTTGTTAATATAAATATTTACACAACAAAAGGCTCAGCCGGTATCTTTTTAAGATAGTGGACTGAGCCGTTACATATAACTACTATTCACTTGTATATTCATAACTGCATTTTCGGCTTGTTTGCCGGTGAAATGTCTAAACACCCTCCTTCTACTGATTAGAATGGTCGACTATTCACTACGGCCTCCCTTCTATGTATCTTAAAGATAATTTATCATATAAACAGAATATTGTAAAGATTGTAAATACACAAATCATTAAATTAACTCTTTAGACCTATCTTTTCTTTGAAAATTCCTTTATCCTATACATATAAAGTGAGGTGTTTTTCTGTGGGTAATCATATTTCAAATCCAGAACAACAAGTATCCTATTTAAAAGATCGACTACAAATGTTTTTAGAAGTATTAGACACAATCGAGCCCGAGACAACTGAACTTGAAGATATAGACCGTCTAATCCAAATGATGGATGACCTTGAATTAAAAATGGAGCAGTTTAAAAACACAAAAGAATAATCGAAAAGTTCGGAATGACTTCATTCCGAACTTTTTTGTTTTTGGCGTACGACTACTGTTCTCGGGCGGATAACCACTGCGCTTTGGCGCATACTCCTGTTCCTCGGGCACTCGATGGATTCGCGGGCGGATGACTGCCATTCTCGAGCGGATAACCACAACGCTCGGGCGCTACTACAGTTCCCTCGGGCGCTCGACGGATTCGCGGGCGGATGACTGCCATTCTCGAGCGAATAACCACAACGCTCGGGCGCATACTCCTGTTCCTCGGGCGCTCGACGGATTCGCGGGCGGATGACTGCCATTCTCGAGCGGATAACCACAACGCTCGGGCGCTACTACAGTTCCTCCGGCGTTCGATGGGTCCGTGCGTGGATGACTACGCTTCTCATGTGGATGGATGAATGAATTTTCCGGTGTCGCATCTACCACAAAAGCGTATTCTCAAGTATTTATTCCCCCGACAACTCTTTTTTTCATCCTAATAAAATAGTATACTTGTAATGTTTGTTACCTATATACATATCAAAGGAGCGTTTGCATCATGCAATTGGAGCAATTAGAGAAAAGTATTTATGATTTGATTACCGAAACTTCTACAAATTTACCGAAAGATGTTCGTCGTGCGATCAAAAAAGCAAAAGCAGCAGAAAATGCTGGTACACGTGCTGCGATGAGTCTGGATACGATTACAAATAATATTCAAATGGCCGATGATAATGTTTCTCCTATTTGCCAAGATACTGGTTTACCAACTTTCAAGATTAAAACACCTATTGGCGTAAACCAAATAGAAATTAAAGCTGCTATTAAGCGCGCTATAGCTACAGCTACTAAAGATGCAAAGCTTCGTCCTAATGCAGTTGACTCTTTAACTGGTGCGAACAGTGGAGATAACTTAGGAGACGGGCTCCCTGTTGTAAAGTTTGAGCAGTGGGAAAAAGACTATATCGAAATGAAACTAATTTTAAAAGGTGGCGGCTGTGAAAACAAGAATATTCAATATAGCCTACCAACTGAATTAGAAGGTTTAGGTCGTGCTGGTCGTGACTTAGACGGGATTCGCAAATGTATTCTACATTCTGTTTATCAGGCCCAAGGACAAGGCTGTTCTGCTGGATTCATCGGGGTTGGAATCGGTGGTGACCGTTCTTCTGGTTATGATTTAGCAAAAGAACAATTATTCCGTCATGTGGAAGATACTAATCCAAATCCTGATCTAGCAAAATTAGAGCAATATATAGTTGAAAAAGCTAACACATTAGGTATTGGTACAATGGGCTTCGGTGGTGAAGCGACTTTACTAGGCTGTAAAGTTGGCGTCATGCACCGTATCCCTGCTAGTTTCTATGTTTCTGTTGCTTACAATTGTTGGGCGTACCGTCGTATGGCGATTAATATTAACCCAACAACTGGTGAAATTATCGAATGGCATTACCAAGATGGAGAGAAAATTGAGTTCAAGGACCAATCCTCAGAAGAAGCTCCAAAAAAAATAGTGGAATTACAAGCTCCTATCACAGAAGAACAAATTCGTGAACTACAGGTTGGGGATGTCGTATCGATAACTGGTCGTATGTATACTGGCCGTGACGCAATACACCACCACTTGATGAGCCATGATGCACCAGTTGACCTAAATGGACAAATTATTTATCACTGTGGTCCAGTTATGCAAAAAGATGATGCTGGTGATTGGCATGTACGTGCTGCAGGTCCAACTACGTCAATACGTGAAGAGCCTTACCAAGGTGATATTATGAAAAAATTCGGCATCCGTGCAGTTATCGGAAAAGGTGGAATGGGTCCAAAAACACTTGCTGCTCTTTCCGAACATGGCGGAGTTTATTTAAATGCAATTGGCGGCGCTGCTCAGTATTATGCAGATTGTATTAAAGGTGTAGATGGTGTGGATCTGATGGAATTTGGAATCCCTGAAGCAATGTGGCATCTTCGTGTTGAGAAATTCACAGCAGTTGTAACAATGGACTCTCATGGAAATAGCTTACATGCTGACGTGGACAAGTCTTCATTAGAAAAGCTTTCTGCTTATAAAGAAAAAGTTTTTAGCTAATGTGATTCAGTTAATTTCATAAGTACTTATGAAACTAAAAAACAAACTATTATATATGAAATCACCTTTTTTTATTTTAATCAATTGTAGTGTCTAAAGTAGAATGTTCGATTAAAACAAAATAGCATTAGCACTAAGCCCTCCTTGACTTAAAAATACAAGTCAAGGAGGCTTTGTTATTGCTTGCGAAAAGTGTTCTCTTGTTTCTGCATCAATACGCTCGCTTCGAACTAATATTAAGCTTTTTTAAAGTTAATTCAATCTGTTGACTTATAAAAACCACTAGATTATAATAATTATAAATTAGTAATGAATATAAAGTGGGTTTCCTATTCGGAAGTCCATTTTCTTCATTTATAAGGACTATTAATATTGAAATTCATTATCAAGGAGGTTTTTATATGACAACGATAACTAATAAAAAATCTAACCCACTATTTCTTTCGAATTTAATGTCTCATGTGGAATTGGTAGCAGCTCTTTTTTCTGGGGTACTGATTCTTATTGCATGGCTATTAAGTAACGCACAGCAAGAAACAGCATCGATCATTTTCTATTTACTAGCATTTGTAATAGGTGGGTATGCAAAAGCCAAAGAAGGTTTAGTAGAAACATTTAAAGAAAAAGAGTTAAATGTAGAGTTGCTGATGATATTAGCAGCAATCGGATCTTCTATCATCGGCTATTGGACAGAAGGAGCAATCCTAATTTTTATATTTGCAGTAAGTGGTGCTCTTGAAACGTACACAATGAATAAAAGCAAAAAGGAAATTTCATCTCTCATGGAACTTCAGCCCGAAGAGGCATTGCGATTAAATAGTGATGGCACTACTTCACGAATCTCGGTGAGCGAGTTAGTTGTAGGTAATCAACTTATTGTAAAACCCGGTGAACGAATCCCCGCAGATGGGAAAGTTGTAAGTGGCAATACTGCAATTGATGAATCCGCAATTAGTGGTGAGTCTATTCCTGTAACTAAACAGTTACATGATGAACTATTCGCTGGAACAGTTAATATGAGCGGTGCTATTACGATGGAAATGACAAAGGAAAATGAGAACTCACTTTTCCAAAAGATCATTAATCTTGTGCAAACAGCTCAGGATGAAAAATCTCCTGCTCAACAGTTTATTGAACGCTTTGAAAGTACCTACGTGAAAATTGTTTTAATCTCAGTAGTATTTATGCTTTTCCTTCCTCACTTTGTACTTGATTGGGACTGGAACACAACATTTTACCGAGCGATGGTTTTATTGGTAGTGGCTTCACCTTGTGCTCTCGTAGCATCTATTATGCCAGCCACTTTAGCAGCAATTTCGAACGGTGCTAAAGTTGGTATATTATTCAAAGGCGGAGTACATCTGGAAAACATTAGTGAAATGAATGCAATTGCATTGGACAAAACTGGTACGCTAACTACCGGTAAGCCAGTCGTTACAGATTTCTTAGTACGACCAGATTTAGATAGAATGTCAGCCTTAACAACACTAGCAACTATCGAGGGACAATCCAATCACCCCCTAGCTATAGCAATTACAGCTTTTGCTAAAATAGAAGGCGTAGGATCTCTTCCACTAATCCATATTGAAGATAAACCTGGATTTGGAATACAAGCTACAATTGACGGAGAATCAGTATTAGTAGGAAAACCTGATTTTGTTAATAAAAACGATGCCTTTACCTTTCATAACGGAATTGCTTCTACCCTTACAGAAGAAGGGAAAACTGTCATCTTCATGCGAGATGGAAAAGGAATCGCTGCTGTTGCTGCTTTAAAAGACACAGTTAGAGAAGAAGCAAAAGTCGCGATTAAACAGCTCCAAGCACTAGGTATTAAAACAGTAATGCTTACAGGTGACAATGACAAAACGGCAAGTGTGATCGCAAAAGAAGCTGGAATTGATCAATATATTGCCGAGTGTCTACCAGAAACTAAAGTGAAACATATGAAAGCGTTACTTAAGGAACATAGCTTTGTTGGAATGGTTGGTGATGGCATCAATGATGCTCCCGCGCTTGCAACAGCAACAACTGGATTTGCCATGGGAGAAGGAACAGATGTTGCACTAGAAACTGCAGATATCGTTCTTATGAAAAATGACCTATCTAAAATTGCATATGCAGTGAAAATGTCACGTAAAATGCGTCGAATCGTTAAGCAGAATATCATTTTTTCAATAACTATAATCGCACTTTTAATCGTCTCGAATTTCCTTCAAGTAGTAGACCTGCCGTTAGGGGTAATAGGTCATGAAGGTAGTACCATATTAGTCATATTAAATGGATTGCGAATGCTCAATAGGAATATATAAGAGAATTAAAAACAGCCGATCTTTCTAGGTTAAAACCTGTTTCGATCGTTTCCGAAGTGCTTTAGACCGACGTTTTGCTATAGTATTACCTAGTGAATTTGTAGTGAGTATTGGTTGTGACTGCCGTCACAACCAATACTCACTTTTTCGGTAATCTTATGGCGTTCTCCTGTCCCTAGCCCTTCTACAACAATTAGAAACAGGTTAGTGCGTTTTTGGATAACAAGAGAAAAGAGACTTTCCAATTCATAGGTAAGCGCCAGAAGATACAATTTCTGGTGCTATTTCGCTTCTTTAGTTTATAAACACTCCCTATTTTTCTTTATTTCCACTAGTAGAATAAAATTGTCTGCTTTCCTCTATCAGCGAAAAATAGTATTTCTATTTCATCAGCGATTACCAATCATTTTGTCCCTATATTTGCGTTGACTAATCTTATCATCTAAGCGATATGCTTCTCCAAATCTTCTAGTGGGGTACTACCCCCGTTTGATTAGATTGTAAGGTGGCTACTCCAGCGGGAACACCGAGAAATTCTCGAGATGAACTGACCCCCTGGTACGGAAATCACAGTATTATTCATTCTCTCATGCTCCATGAGCCCTGTATTCACTGGAACTTTTTATATACCTTCTTAATCTTTAAACAAAAACAGAAGGACGTCGGTTAGACGCGTCCTTCTGTTTCCTTTTTTTCTAAAGCTATTTTACGTTCCTGCATAACTGCATTTATCTGACCACCAACCAACAAAATGATGCCAGAAATATATAACCATAACATTAATACAATAATCCCTCCGATACTTCCATACGTAGAAGAATAGTTAGAGAAATTACTAACATAGAACGAGAATCCTAATGATACGATAATCCAACCAAATGCTGCAAAAGCAGCTCCTGGTAATACACTTCTTAGGAATAATTTTGTATTTGGAACTATCCAGTACAATGCAATTAATACCACAAACATAATTAAGGGACTAATCGTCCATCTCAAATTATTCCAAAGCTTTACAAAGCTTTCTTCAAAACCAAAGTATGAAAATAGAATTGTACCAATTTGTTGACCGAATACCGGTAATACTAGCGCTACTATAAATAACATAATCATTAATAACGTAAATACAATAGATAATAGTCTAACGATGAAAAAGGGTCTTGTTTCTTCAAGTGCATATGAACGGTTTAAAGATTTTACAATTGCATTCATCCCATTTGAAGCAGACCAAATCGTACCAATAATCCCGATAGATAGTAACCCACCGTTCCTACTCACCAAAACTTCAGTCAATGTTTCCTCAATAAGAATATATACTTCCTGTGGTGCATAGTTTTCTAAGAGACGAAAGACTTGTGCCTCGTCTAAGTTTAAGTACGGCAATAAGGTTATTATGAAAATTAATAATGGAAATAGGGATAATAGGAAGAAATAGGCTAATTGTGCTGCAAAGCCTGCAATATCCGTTTTCTGAATATGTAGTATTAAATGCTTTATGTAACCAGACCATGTAGTAAGATCATGATGCACCTCTTCCTTCTTTTCCTTCTTTTTTATATTTAGAAATTTTAACTTCTCGAACCAGCTGGGGCTTGAGGATGAAGTTTTTTTATTATCTTTTTTCTCATGAATATCTTTCACTCCATCCTCTCCTTTCTGTGCAACGATTACTTTTTTGGTTCAAAAATACTTTTTTCTTCCTTTTCTGGAACTACAATTGATTTGTACTCCTCTTTTGATTGAGAAAATGCATCTTTCGTATCTGTTAATAATGTTTTAACCTGAGGGGTGATTTCCTTTGCCTCGTTAACTTTTTCAGTTAAATACATTGCATCTGATGAAAACTGATCATAGACCGATTTCCATTTTGTTATTTGATGTTCGATATTTGTTTTTAATTCTTCCCTATTTTTACTGTAATATTGAATTTCATTTCGAATGTATCTTGTTTTGTTCATAACTGAATCTCTTGTTTTTCTGTCAAGCATTGTTAGAGCTCCACCAACAACTGCCCCACATATAATACCTTTTAAAAATTTATTTTCACTCATCCAAATTACCTCCAAGTTTAACTATATAGATGCTTTAATTATACCCTCACCAAAATAGAATCAAACAATATTTTCATTTATTTAAAAAATAGTCTTGACTAGCACACTGAATTTTACGAATATTGTAACAAGGGTAAATAATATGAAAGGATGATAGATTTCTTTTTAGACAATAACATAGGGGGTAATGTTGATGGAACAATTGAATGAGTTTTTAGGAACGGTATCATCCTTTTTATGGGGAATTCCACTCTTAGTATTAATAGTAGGTACTGGTATTTATTTAACATTGCGTTTAGGAATTTTACAATTACGCTTGTTACCTGCTGCATTGAAGCAAGTTTTCTCCAAAAATCATGATAAGTCTGCAGAAGGAGATATCTCACAGTTTCAGGCTCTCACTACAGCATTGGCCGCAACGGTTGGTACTGGTAATATAGTTGGGGTTGCCACTGCGGTAGTTCTAGGTGGTCCTGGGGCAATATTTTGGATGTGGATATCTGCATTCTTTGGAATGGCGACAAAGTATGGAGAAGCGGTACTAGCTGTTAAATATCGTGTTAAAGATGCCAATGGTGAAATGGCCGGCGGACCTATGTACTATTTAGAACATGGTTTAAAACAAAAGTGGTTGGCTGTTTTATTCGCAATTTTTGGGGCAGTGGCAGCATTTGGTATCGGAAATGGAACACAATCCAATTCTGTTGCAGGAGTTGTAAATGATACTTTTGGAATTGAAACATGGATAACTGGAATTGTATTAACTGCTTTTGCTGCTTTAGTTATTCTAGGTGGTATTAAATCCATTGGTAAAGTTACTGCGATTTTTGTTCCTGTAATGGCGGTTTTCTATATTGTTTCTGGTTTAATTATTATGATTTTGAATGTTACAGCTATTCCTGAAGCATTTGTAACAATTTTTAAGATGGCATTTTCAACTGAAGCTGCGGCAGGTGGAGCAATCGGTGCTGCTATTAGATATGGTATTGCTCGTGGGGTATTCTCAAATGAGGCTGGTTTAGGTTCTGCTCCTATTGCTGCAGCTGCGGCAAAAACAGACCTTCCTGGTCGTCAAGGGCTTATCTCGATGACTCAGGTATTTTTTGATACATTTATCATTTGTTCAATTACTGGTATCACAATTGTCATGTCTGGAATATATACCGACAAAAGTTTAGCTGCAAATGAAATTACAACTGGAGCGTTTGGACACTTCTTAGGTGACTTCGGACCAATTGTAGTAGCAATTGGATTGATATTCTTTGCTTCATCTACGATAATTGGCTGGGCTTATTACGGAGAGAAATGTTTCCAATATTTATTCAAAAATCCTTCACTTCTAATTGTGTATCGTATTGCTTTTGTCTTGATGGTATTTGTAGGATCTGTTGTTTCATTAGATTTAATCTGGACTTTCTCAGATATAACTAATGCATTAATGGCTATTCCTAACTTAATAGGACTACTAGGACTTTCTGGTGTAATTATTTATGAAACGAAAAAAATTCAAGAGAAATTAAAAGAAGAAAAAGAGGCAGCAAAATCTATTTAGTGTTTGACATTGCAGGCTTAGCGTGAAATGATTAATTCTAATGTATGAAAGGCAGGTTACTACGAATGAATTTATCACAACCCTCAGCAGAAAATGTCACGTATATGATTGAAACAATTAAAGAGAAACTTCGTATGGTCAATGTAGATGCAATGAGATCAGAGGATTTCAATGCAACACAATATGATGATCTTGTTTACTTATACGAAATGGTTAAAAAAAGAGATACTTTTAGTCCCAGTGAAATGCAAGCAATTGCATCTGAACTAGGAAACCTAAGAAAATAAGTACAGAATCATGTTCATTAAAAATGGTTAGTCGTGAATAACATCACGATTAACCATTTTTTGTATATAAAATATACGTTTTTTGGGACAACCTATATAATATATCAGTTATATCACTATCTTATTACCAGGAACACTGTCTTTATGCACTGGAGAATCTTGTGCCTGCTTATTAATAATAGCTTATTGGATTCTAGTTTTTCGTTACTTGCTCTAACCCATTGTTTACTTGCTTCCATCTATGACTTACTTGCTGTCGTGAATGATTTACTTGCTCTAACCCTATATTTACTTGCGGATCATTACCTTTTATTTGCGGAGCGGATAATTTTACCAAACACACATGAATTCACAGCCTTAATTTATAGAATTGAATACTAATAAAAGGCTATCTATTGTCATCATTACTGATAATAGATAGCCTTCTTTCTTATAGATTATTTAATTCAACTGCAATTTTAGATCCAACTCGAGCATTATTATAAACAAGTTCGATATTGGATTCTAAAGATTTACCTTCTGTTAGTTCTTTTACTTTTCCTAACAAGAATGGAGTTACATCTTTCCCTTTGATACCATTTTCTTCAGCTTCTTGTAGAGCAGTTTGGATAATCGTATTAATGTAAGACTCTTCCAATGAATGTTCTGTAGGAATAGGATTTGCAATTACTGCTCCACCATTTAACCCAAGATCCCACTTAGCTTTCAACATTTCTGCTACTTCTTTTTCATTGTTTAAACGGAAGTTTGCATCAAATTCACTTGTCGTTGTATAAAATGCTGGGAAAGAATCTGTTTGGAAACCTACAACAGGAACACCTTTAGTTTCTAAGTATTCTAAAGTTAAACCAATATCTAAAATAGATTTTGCACCAGCACAAACTACTGCAACATTAGTATTTGATAGTTCTTCTAAATCTGCTGAGATGTCCATAGTCGTTTCTGCGCCTCTATGTACACCGCCAATTCCACCGGTAACAAATAACTTAATTCCAGCCATTTCAGCACAAATCATAGTTGTTGCTACTGTAGTTGCACCAATTTCTTTTGAAGATACAACGTAAGCAAGATCTCTTCTAGAAGTTTTTCTTGCATCTTTACTTGTTCCTAGCGTTTCTAATTCTGCATCGGATAAACCAATTTTAATCTTTCCGTCCATGATAGCGATAGTCGCTGGAACTGCACCATTATCACGCACAATTTGTTCTACTTTTCTAGCAGTTTCAACATTTTGCGGGTATGGCATACCATGAGAGATAATTGTAGATTCTAGCGCAACGATTGCCTTTCCTTCTTGCATTCCTTTTGCTACTTCTTCTGAATAAGTGATATATTGTTTCATTTTTTATTTTCCTCCATCTCATTAGTTAAATTATTTCGAGAAAGCTCAGTTCTTACCGTATCGCTGGAGCGAATAGTTTTACTAGCGTTTACCATGCCTGTTTGTATGGTCGTTGTAATATCCTCACCATTCAACCAAGCATATAAAGTAGCGGAAACAAATGCGTCCCCTGCACCAGTGACATCAATCACATCCTCTACCTTAATTGCTGGAAAATAGGAAGTTTCCATGTCACTACCTGCGTACATTATGCCCTCACTACCCCAGGTTATAACTACATGGGAAATACCCTTCTGCACAAATAATCTTGTTGCTACTTCCCATGATTCTTTATCCTCAATATTTATACCTAAATACATTTCTGCTTCATCTTTGTTTGCGATTAACCATCCAATGCCCTCTAATGAATCAGGCATTCTATCCATTTTAGGTGAGGATACGGGTATTAAAGCAAGTGGTATATTATGCCCAATAGAAACAGTTCGGATGTATTCAATCACTTCTTTCGAGCAGTTCATGTCTATAATTATGAGCTGAGAATTCGTTAAATGTGTTTCATGTTTTTTCAAATAATCTACAGTCAACTGTTCATAGATATCCATATTTGCTAGAGCAAGAAGCATTTCTCCACTTGAATCTAGCACTGCCGAATATGTTCCAGTTGTGTAATTTGGTAGCTTTTCAATGGAAAATAAGTTCATCCAATTATTAGAGGCTTTTTCAATAGCTTCATATTCCATATCTGTTCCAACAACTGATAACAAACGTACAGTTTGTCCTAATCTACCTAAATTTTCCGCAATGTTCCTTGCAACTCCTCCTACACTTTGTATGCTAGATGTAGGGTTAGAAGTACCCATTTGGAGCTTATTGATCACTGTATATTTTCTATCTACATTGGCTCCACCTATGCAAATAATTTCTTTGTTCTCAGGTAAAATATAAGCTCTTCCTGTGATGTTCCCATTTTTTATCAATTGGGAAATAATATTGGCAACTGCCGGTCTAGACATTTTGAGTTCGTTTGCTATTTCCATTTGAGATGCATATGGATTTTCTCGCAGGTACTTTAAAATACTCACTTCTTTTGTATTCATTTGCTTACACCTCTCTTCCTCACTGAACATTTGTTTTAATTATAAACTTTTGTTTTATAAAGTCAAATAAAAACTGACAACCATCTTTTGGTTGCCAGTCTTTATTATTATTCAGGTTGGTCGTTTAAAGTACCATCCTCTAGAACGCGTGGTTGAATCAATACTTCAACTCTTCTATTTTTTGCCCGATCTGCTGGAGTATCATTGGAAGCTACAGGTCTAAATTCACCGTAACCTTTCGCACTAAAATATAGCGGATCTATCGTATTATTTCCTGCTAATATTTTCAGGAAATTCACTGATCGCATTACACTTAGCTCCCAGTTGGAAGAATATTCACTACTAGAGATAGGAATATTATCTGTATGACCAGTGATAACGACATTTCTAGGAGGATCAAATACAAGTAAATCGGATATATCTTCAGCAATTGAACGATACTCACCTTTTACTTCTGCTTCTCCAGTATCAAATAATATACTATCTCTTATCGTAACAAGTAAACCTTCATCGGTTAGTTTAGTAACAAACTGTTTTTCTAGCGCATTTACTGCTATATATTCATCCACACTATCTTGAATTTCGGAGAGTGCTTGCTGGTCTTCCATATATGCAGTGCTCTCTCCATCTTCTCCCTGACCTGAATCATCAGGAGCATCTGGCACTTCCAAAGGAGATGGCTGTTCAAAAATACCGGTTCCACCAGTAAGGACTTCGTTGAACGCTTGAGACATTTGTTCCAATTTTTGTTGATCTACAGAACTAGTAGCAAATAATACGATAAATAAGGCTAATAATAATGTTAAAACATCAGAGTACGGAAGTAGCCAGGCTTCACTTACTTCTTCCTCATGCTTATGTTTTTTATGCTTCTTTGCCAAGGCCAGCCTCCCCGCTTTCATTCAATACTTTTTTACGCTCTGACATAGATAGATAGGAAGCTAATTTTTGTTCAATAACTCGTGGAGAATCTCCTTCTAATACTGAAAGGATACCTTCTAGCATCATTGTCTTTTGTCTGATTTCTTGTTTAGATTTACGTTTTAATTTATTCGCAAATGGATGCCATAAAACGTACCCAGTGAATATCCCTAATAGAGTCGCTACAAAGGCAGCAGAAATTGCATGTGCTAATTTATCAATATCACTCATATCACTTAAGGCAGCTATTAAACCTACTACGGCCCCAAGTACACCAAGTGTGGGAGCATATGTCCCCGCTTGAGTAAAAATTTGAGCACCACCTGAATGTCTTTCCTCTAGTGCGTCAATTTCTTCTGTAAGTACATCTCTAATATAATCTGCATTTTGTCCATCAATTGCTAACGTAAGACCGTTTTTTAAAAATGGGTCTTCTACATCTGTTGACTTACTTTCAAGTGCCAATAATCCTTCTCTTCTTGCTAAATCTGCCCAGCTTGAGAACATTTTAATTACTTCCACATCTGGTACTAGTTTTGTTTCTTTAAAAATAACTCCAAAAATCTTAGGTACTCTTTTTAATTCTGCCATTGGAAATCCAATAACTATTGTAGCAATCGTACCGAAAATGATGATTAAGATTGCTGCAGGATTTAATAATGCACCCAATGTAACACCTTTTAAAACCATCCCAACTAATAATGAAACAAACCCTATTATTAAACCGAATACTGTAGACTTATCCATTCAACTTCCCCCACATTCTATTTCTTTCCTTTATTTCGGCTATATTCATATTTTTTTAATATTAATCTACCGATTGACTATATTAAATTTTCGAATTATGAACAAAAT
Organism: Psychrobacillus sp. FSL K6-1415; assembly: GCF_038003185.1. NCBI lineage: Bacteria > Bacillati > Bacillota > Bacilli > Caryophanales > Bacillaceae > Psychrobacillus > Psychrobacillus sp. FSL K6-1415. Next base: position 3,292,767 of record NZ_JBBOOQ010000001.1, read on the forward strand.
TTAACTTATCGACTAATTTGAATATTGATAATACAAGCGCAAAACTGATACTATGGAGATAATAATAGAAAGGAAGTATCCATATGACATCTTTTAATACAAAATTAGAAAACTATGCTTCTCTTGTTGTAGAAGTAGGAGTGAATATTCAACCAGGACAGAATTTATTTATTGCAGCTTCCACTGATAGCGTTGAATTAGTTCGATTGATTACTAAAAAAGCTTATGTAGCTGGAGCTAAACAAGTATTCGTAGATTTAACAGATGATGAAATCACACGATTACGCTATGAACTTGGACCTGCGGACTCATTTGATTTCTTCCCTTCTTGGAAAGCACAAGAAAAAGAATTGTTAGCAGAAGGCGGAGCTGCATTTATAAGCGTTGTTAGTCAAAGCCCTGACCTTTTAAAAGGAGTGGATTCCTCTAGAATTTCAGCGTTCCAAAAGGCTGCGGGTCAAGCTTTAAGCAAATATCGTCAATATGTACAATCGGACAAAATCAGTTGGTCAGTAATAGCATCTCCATCTACAGAATGGGCTAAGAAGGTATTCCCTAAATTACCTGTGGAAGAACAAGTACCTGCCCTTTGGGAAGCAATTTTCCAAGCAGTGCGTGCGGATGTCGCAAATCCAACAGAAGCATGGATTGAACATGATAATCTTCTACATACAAAGGTAGATTATCTAAACGACAAAAATTATAAAAAACTTCATTATACAGCTCCTGGGACAGACTTAACGATTGAATTACCTAAGGGACATCTATGGTGTGGGGCTGGTAGCACAAACGAAAAAGGATTTTCTTTTATGGCTAACATGCCAACGGAGGAAGTATTCTCTGTTCCATTAAAAACAGGTGTTAACGGTTATGTAGCAAGCACTAAACCATTGAGCTACGGCGGGAATATTATTGATAACTTCACTATTACATTTGAACAAGGTCGCATTGTAAAAGTGGAAGCTGAACAAGGTCAAGAGGTGCTTGAGAACTTAGTTGCAACGGACGAAGGGTCACACTATTTAGGTGAAGTAGCACTAGTACCACATGACTCACCAATCTCTAACTCGAATCTATTATTTTATAACACATTATTTGACGAAAACGCTTCTAATCACTTAGCAATCGGTAGTGCATATGCTTTCTGTATAGAAGGCGGCAAGAAAATGAGTCGCGAAGAATTAGCAGAAAATGGCTTAAACGAAAGTATTACACATGTAGATTTCATGATTGGTTCAGAAAAAATGGACATTGACGGTATTAAAGAAGATGGAACTTCAGAGCCAATATTCCGAAATGGAAACTGGGCATTTTAATATTGTTAACTTAAATTCTATATATTTCTAGTTACAATTCTTTCATTTTTACGTTATAATAAGTACAAGAAAACAAGTGAGGTGTTATAAAATGGCTTTATACACAGTTACAGTGCTTGGTTTTACTGCAATTATGGGAATCGTAGGCTATGTAATTTTGCATTACTTTGGAAAAGGTATGAATTCTAAAGATGCATCTACAATAGATCCAAAACCTTTTCAATAACTCATAAAACAACCGTCGAGTAAGCTGACGGTTGTTTTTTTTATTTGATATCTCTTCTCTTTTTCTTTTCAAATTAACTTCATTTCTATTACATTTAGATGACAAACTATTACTATTCGTTCAATTTATCTCGCTATACTATTTCAAATGACCTAAGATACTCTGAAATATATGTAAACTTCCATTATGTTACAAATGGCAACCTACTATTTATCTATTATAATTACTAAGTATGATTGGAATAGGAGGAAGACAAATGTTTTCAAACTCACATATTGGAATAGATTTAGGTACAGCAAATACATTAGTTTATACAAAAGGCAAAGGCTTATTAATAGATGAACCCACAGTAGTAGCAGTTAATACTAAAACGCGTGAAATCGTAGCTTTCGGTGAAGAAGCAAAAAAAATGATTGGCAAAACACCTACTTCAATCGAGGTAATACGTCCATTACAGGATGGAGTAATTGCCGATTTTGACATTACAACACAACTACTAAAACTTATAATGCAAAAAGCAGGGAAAAAACTTGGTACTTCTTTAAGAAAACCCACTGTAATTGTATGTACACCATCTGGTGCAACTTCTGTAGAAAGAAGAGCAATACAAGATGCTGTAAGACAAAGTGGAGCAAAAGATGTTCAATTAATGGAAGAACCCGTAGCTGCAGCAATCGGTGCAGGTCTTCCAGTAGATGAGCCTGTCGCAAGTATGATTGTAGACATTGGTGGTGGTACGACAGAAGTTGGCATTATTTCTTTTGGTGGAGTAGTAGCGTCCCATACAGTAAAGGCAGCTGGAGATCGTATGGATGAAGCAATTATTCACTTTGTTCGAAAAGAGTACAATGTTATTATTGGAGAAGCCACTGCTGAGAATATCAAAATGACTATAGGACATGCATTGGTTCCTCATGCAGTAGAACAAATGCAAGCTACTGGTAGAGATGTTGTTAGTGGATTACCTAAGACTATTCATTTATCTTCTACTCAGATACAGGGTGTTCTATCTGAATCATTGGAAACTATTTTAGAAGCAATACGCGCAACACTAGAAACCTGCCCTCCTGAGCTTGCAGGAGATATAGTTGACCATGGCGTAATCTTAACTGGTGGTGGAGCATTACTAAAGGATATTTCCGAGTGGTTAACCCAGGTCATTGAAGTACCAGTTCATCTAGCACCTGAGCCATTACAGTCCGTGGTTATAGGGACAGGAAAATCCTTCTTTGTATCAGACCGAAAACAAAAACTAGCAAAATAAAGTGGAACTTTATTCATTGAAATTTGGTTTATTCCTCTTTCGAATAAAGTTATCTCTACTATAAAAGCAAGAGAGTTGTCCACTATGGCGAACAACTCCCTTGCTTTTTACATACTTATAGATTATGTTGCATTCTAATTATTATAAACTTTATAACCGTTCCGCAAGTAAGTAGTATTTAATCAAAAATAAAAGATGGATCTCAGCAAGTAACTTCTTGTGCCGGGCAAGTAAATGTTTAGGAAGGTGTAATAGCTCTTTATATTTAGGAAGCAAGCTGTTTCATGCTCCCCATGCCTCTCCAAGGTAGTCACTATGAGCTCTTGTCGAAAGCCCTTCTCAGCAAAAGTCTCATTTTAGTCAGGTTCAAGTATTAAGTAAAGCAATTATCTTTCATTTCCTATAAAATATAATTACAACCTAAAGGAGGAATACTATGCCAAGCTTACATGAGATTTTAAAATACAATGATCACTTCGTGGAAAATAAACTATACGAACCTTTTTTAACTACCAAGTTTCCAAATAAACGTATTGTTATCTTAACTTGCATGGATACTAGGTTAACAGAAATGCTCCCAAAATCCATGAATTTTAAAAATGGTGATGTAAAAATAGTTAAAAGTGCCGGAGCAATCATTAACCATCCATTTGGTGGAATTATGCGGAGCCTTATCGTAGCTGTTTATGAGTTACAAGCCGATGAAATATATGTAATTGGTCATCATGACTGTGGTATGAGTGCTATACAAACCGATAAAATTATGGATAAAATGATTACTCGAGGAGTAGATCCACGTGTATTAGATATCCTAAATAATTCCGGTGTGAACTTAGAAAAATGGTTAGAAGGTTTTTCTAACGTAGAAAGCAGTGTATTACATAGTGTAGAAATGATTCGAAATCATCCACTTATGCTTCCTGAAATTCCTGTTCACGGACTGATTATTGACCCTGAAACTGGTCGATTAGATTTATTGACAGACGGTAATGTCGACAAAAAATAAATTATTTCCCAGGAAATCGACAGAAATAGTATAAAAAACGGCTTATTCAGTTTTCATGAATAAGCCGTTTTTAAATTTCTCAAGTATACTCTTGCCCTTTCAATGCTCTTCAGTTAAGGATGCATATATATAATGATCTTGCCATTTACCATTGATATAAAGCAGTTTTCGTAGAAGTCCCTCTTGCATGAAACCATTTTTTTCTAAAACTTTAATAGAGCCGTTATTATGCGGAGATACATATGCTTCGATACGATTTAATTGGACGTGCTCAAATCCAAATATTTTTACTAGGTGAACTGCTTCAGAAGCAATCCCTTTTCCAATATAAAGCTCATCCATGGAATATCCAATAAGCCCACTTGAAAATGGCATTCTCTTAATACTGTATAGTGATACACTACCAATCATTCTTTCTGTTTGATGTTCGAAAATACCGAAGCTATATTCTCTTTTTTCCTTCGATAACGTGAGAGATTCACGAATCTTCTCCCGTTGAACAGAAGTTGTGTAATAATCATCCCGATGCAGAGGTTCATAAACGGACCAATACATCTTATTACGATAAGTAAGATCCGCTAAGGCTGGTGCATCTTTCGTATTTAATGTTCGTAAATAGCATGTATCTCCTTCTAGATAAATCAAACACCTTCACCCTTTTGCGTTAGTTAATTGGATAAACTCACTCACATCTTGAATACACAGATCAATACCTTTTAGCCAAAATGCTTCCTGTGTAATGTCTTCATTTAAATGTTTCATCGCTAAATCTTCTACTGACATTACAGCTGTGTCCTGCAATAAAGCAATATATTTTTCCTCAAAGTTTGCGCCTTCGCTTATAGCTTTTGCATAAATACTTAAAGAGAATAGGTAACCAAATGTGTAAGGGAAGTTGTAGAACGGTACTTCCGTAATATAAAAATGCAACTTTGATGCCCAAAAGTGCGGATGTGTTGTATCTAATGCATCACCATATGCTTCTTGTTGGGCTAACTCCATTAATTCATTTAGGCGTGCAGCAGAAACAATTCCATTTTTACGTTCCTCATAAAATCTAGTTTCAAATAAGAACCTAGCATGGATATTCATAAAAAATGCTACACTACGTTGAATTTTATCTTCCAGTAAAGCAATTTTTTCATCATCTGTTTTTGCTTCTTTTACTGCAGCATCCGCTACAATCATTTCGGCAAATGTAGAGGCAGTTTCAGCAACACCCATTGCATATTGACGATTCATCCAGTGTACTGGTCTTAAAGCGTATGAATGGAAGGCGTGACCTAATTCATGAGCTAATGTAGAGACATTGGACATTGATCCACTATACGTCATGAAAATACGTGATTCCTCTGATACAGGCATTCCTGTACAAAATCCTCCCGGACGTTTGTTTGGACGGTCCTCTGCCTCTATCCAACCCTTTTCAAATGCATTTCTTGAAAATGATTCTAATTTCGGTCCAAATTCTTTAAAATGCTTTAATATAAACTCCGCACCTTGTTGATAATCCATTTTCTCTGTAGAAGTACTAACTGGTGCATCTAAGTCATACCAATGCATTTGTTTTTCGCCTAGCATTGCCGATTTTTTATTTAAGTATTCTACGAATGGAGCTTTATTTTTCGAGATAGCACCCCACATTGCATTTAGTGTTTCTTCTTTCATGCGATTAATATGAAGAGGCTCCTCTAAAACTGAATCCCATCCTCTTTTTTCGTAAATTGCAAGACGGAAGCCTGCAATATGATTTAGTGTTTTCGCAAAGAACTCCTCTTTATCTGTCCAAGCAGCTTCTAACGCTTCAAATGACTCTTTACGAATCATTGCATCCTCGTGGGAACTAAGATTATTTGCTTGACCAACCGACATTTCTTTTTGTACACCATCTATAGTAAGTTTAATGCGAATATCACCGACTAGTAAATCATAAAGTTGACCCCATGAATGATAGCCATCCACTCCTAGTGTCGTAATCATGTCTTCCTCTTTTTCAGAGAGCATTCGCTTTGCTTCATCTCTCCATTCATTTAACACAAATGCAAAAGGAGAAAGTTCTGTCGTTTGAAGCAGTTCCTCCCACACAGTTTCCTTCGTTTTACTTAGCACTTGTTGAATGGTTAGCATTTGAGAAGAGAACTTAGCGTATAGCGACCCTACCTCGCCCTGTAACAATGCCGCCTGCTTATCCGTTGTATCCTGTGCTAAAAAACACCCAATTACTGCTCCACCTTCTGATAAATTAGTTGCTATATCTTTTAGCTCATTAACCATTTTCTCGATATTTGAGACATCGGCAATAGATGTTGGTGAATCAAAGTCTTTTAGTTTAGTTTCAAAGCTGCTTAGCTTTTCTTTTACTTTATCCAAATGGCTTCTTAGAGATGGTGAGTTACTTCCCCCTTCAAAAAAGCGATCGAGATCCCAGACAACCGGATAAGTTTGTTCAATCATCTAAATATTCCTCCTATATTGACAATTATTTTAGAATTCTAGTATATCATGTTTTTCTAATACAGATTGTTTGATTTTCGTCACATAACATTCATAATTCTAATTTGTTGTTGCTATATATCAAAGGTATACTTATTAAATAGAAGGAGGCAGCTGAATGTTTAAAATAATCCTTTTAATGTTATTTTTTATATCTACTGTAATTGTTAAACTATTATCTATTTTACTACCCATAAATGGTCAAACTAGTGGCGAGATATTCAACAGACTTCCCGTATTTTTTACTCCAGCAAATTATGTGTTTTACATATGGATTGTTATTTTTATATTATTAGCTTGGTGGATTTGGAACAATATGAAGGATTATAAATCTTCTCGTCCTATTCCTACGAAGCGTATTCTATTATACGGAATAGCCTCTGTGTTATATATTTTGTGTATATTAAGCTGGCATTACGAACTGTTTGGATACGCTTTTGGTTTTCTCACAGTCTTACTAAGCTGCTTGTTTAAATTGTATCTAACCTATCCTTTAGATGATTTAAGCCGAAAAAATCGATTGCCAATTTCCTTCCTTTTAGGTTGGACATTTATCAGTTTCTTCACAAACCTATCTTATCTCCTAACGTTTTATGAATTTGATGGATTTGGTATGACAAAATCACTTTGGGGAGTTATTTTCTTAACCATTGCGACAGCTATAGCTCTTCATTTTCGTTATCATTATTTAGACCGTCTTATGCCAATTGTTTTTATCTGGACTTTCATTGGAGTAGCAATTCACCACAACTTTAGCGAACTACTCCTAACCGCAGCATCCATTTTTCTAAGCTGCGTCCTAATCGTGGGGATTATATTCTTTAAGAAAAGCACAAGACCCCTTTAAAGTTAAAACTTTTTAGGGATGCTTGGTTGTGACAGACCTCACAACTAAGCATCCCTTTTTTTGTTAATATTATGACGTATTGCCTGTCCGCCACTCTCCTAAAACTTCAACACCCACGGAAATCCGCAGTATGTTAATCCATATTCTTAATTTAAAAAAAGCCTTCGAAAAAGTAAATTTCGAAGGCTTTTTGTTTTAGTCTAATTTAGTTAATAATATAGGAGCACCTTTTGTTACAACAATTGTATGCTCAATCTGTGCTACTAACGATTTATCGGGAGTTACAAATGTCCAACCATCACCAGATTCTACAATATGCTCTGCCTTTGCAGAAATAAACGGCTCTACTGCTAAAACCATTCCTTCTTTTAATATCGTAGGATCCCATGCATCATAATAATTCAAGACATGTTGTGGAGCTTCATGTAACGATTTTCCAATACCATGCCCAGTTAGGTTCATAATAACATGCAAGCCATTATCTTTAGCTTCTCTAGCAACCGCTTTTCCGATTTGGTTTAAACGAGAGCCTGCTTTCACCTTCAACATAGCCCGTTCAAATGCACTCTCTGCCACTGCACATAATTTTTCTTTTTCTTCATATCCCTCACCAACAACAAAAGAAATACCTGTATCTGCAAAATATCCATCACAAGATCCAGACACATCAATATTCACAATATCGCCTTCTTGAATTACGCGAGAACCCGGGATACCATGAGCAACTTCTTCGTTGACGGAGATACAAGTATATCCTGGAAAATCATATTCACCCATTGGTCCAGAAATCGCACCATGCTCTGTAAATAACTTTCCGCCAATCTCATCCAGTTCTTTCGTTGTAATACCAGGTTTAGTTGCAGCCCTCATCACATCTCTTACTTCTGCAACAATACGCCCTATTTTTTTTAATGCCACTAACTCTTCGTCAGTTTGTACAATCATCTTAACAAGATCCCTTCTTCACTAAATGTACTCTAATCATATCATATTTAGTGAGAATTCGGCAGTGCAAGGCGCGGAGCTTTAACAAATAAAATGGAACAAATGAAAGCAGCAATTAAAAATACAGGAATCATATAAGTAGAATTATAGATTAATGAATACAAAATGACGTTTTGATCGCCAGCAAATTCACCAAAGAATAGAATACCTGAAGTCACATGTGCTAAATAACGAAGAAAAGCAGCTATTAATGCTCCTAAGACAACCGCTGTAATCATTTTCACTTTATCTTTTTGTTCAAATGCCTGTAAAAATGCAGGTCTTAAAAACCCAGCGAACCCTGCAACCATAAAGGCGATGAAATAATCAATTGCAACCTGTGCAATAACTATTTCAAATGATAATGGCGCTGCATAAAATCGCCCTGTTACCACTTGTAGCACACCTATTAAAAATCCAGTAGCAAGACCTGCAACTATACCACGACGAAAGGCCATTAAAATAACAGGTACAAGAACGAATGTTACGGAGCCGCCCTGTGGCATTCCAAAGCCAATCATATCTAAAACATATCCTAACGCCGCAAAAATAGCGATTTCCATTAATATTAATACACGTTGATTTTTCATGACAATCCCCTTTTTTTGACCACAAAAAAACGACCCCCGGGATAGACCCAGACATCGCGCGATTGTCAGTTTCCATCCACATCCCTACGCAAGCACTAACTTACAGGTTCAAAGGGTACTATCTCAGCCACTATTGTGGCGCCCCTTGTGGTTTGAATTATTTAGTTCGAATTCATTGTATCTGAATAAAATGCCTAATGCAACCTTATTTGTTTCATTTGTTATACTAATGAAATAAATATATGAAAAAGGGGATGTTCACATGCTTACATTACTAAAAGATCTGGTACGTATCAAAAGTGACACAATCGAAAGTGCAAATAATGCTTTATTATTCTGTGAAAGTTGGCTAGAAGAACGTGGGATTCATACAACTGTCTTACAGCATGAGGGAAAGTTGATGCTAGTAGCAGAAATAGGAATTGGTGATGAATGTATGATTTGGAATGGGCATGTAGATGTTGTTCCAGGTAACCCAGAGCAATTCGAGCCATTTATAGAAGGTGATCTTTTATATGGTCGAGGAACTGCTGATATGAAAGCAGGAGTTGCTGCGATGATGCAAGCTTTTTACGAGCTTTCTAAAGAATCTAAAAGTCTTACTAAAAAAATTCAGCTTCATATTGTAACGGATGAGGAAACCGACGGTAAAACTACCAAGTTTTTAGTTGATCAAGGATATACTGGTGACTTTGTTATATGCGGCGAGCCTACCCACCTCCAAATTGGTTTACAGGCAAAAGGAATTATTCAGTTTGATGTAATACTGAAAGGTAAACCTAGTCATGGTAGCCGTCCATGGGAAGGAAAAAATGCAATTGAGCAAGCTTTTCTGTTTGACCAACAGCTACGCACTCTCTCTTTTTTAACTGCAAGCAATGAGTTCTATGATTATCCTTCCTTAAACTTGGCGAAAATACAAGCAGGTGATCGCTATAACGTTGTTCCCGATGAATGTATAATAAGCTATGATCTTCGCTTTGTTCCTGGCCAGAATATGCAGAGTATTACTTCAGAGATTAAAAAGTTGGCAGAGAAATTCCCTAAAAGTGAATTTAAGATTCAAGCGACTGCACCTGCAGTAACAACGGAAGCCATTAATCCTTTTATCGAACGTATTGCACATGTTACTTCACAGTTCATCGGAAAACCTGCTGTATTATTTGGGCAGCATGGAGCTGCCGATGCTCGCTTCTACGCGGAAGCTGGAGCAGGTGCAATTGAGTTTGGACCAAGTGGAGGGGATTGGCATGGTGTAAAAGAATATGTATCTATTTCCTCTCTGGAAAATTACAAGAATATTTTAGTTTCCTTATTTAAGAAATGAAACATATAGCTGAGTATTTTGTTAAAAATTGAGGAAAGGAGGTTGAATAGACTGGATAACCCTAAAATTTTATCAGCACTTTCTTATTTTAGTGTATTGTTTGCTCCTTTTTTATTGCCTATTATCGTTTATTTTATATCACAAGATTCTAATGTAAAATATCATGCGAAAAAATCATTAATTTCCCACATTATACCTGTAATATTGTTAATAATTTTATTCATTAGTGTTTTTACAAGCTTCACCCCCATTGCATCGGGATTTAATGAACAGCCTTCCCTATGGATGGCTGCCGGACCTTTAATACTTATCGCGATTTACATGCTCGTATATGTAATAGTAATGATTTGGAATATAGTCCAGGGCATTAAAGTTTTACGATAAAGAGAGAGTTTATGTATTGGAGTTTGAGGGTACATAACTATTAATATCGAAAGCCAAGGAGCGATACCGATGAAAGTAAAAAACCTAGTCAAAACAGCAATTAAATTGGCACCAATTGTTTATCCTATTATACGTAAAGTCATAAAATCTAAAAAAAATGTACGTTAAAAAGCTGTCCTCTTTTGATTTGGAGGACAGCTTTTTTAGGTTTGCACAACATTCATCAACTTATTCAAAACATTGGGTAAGGTCCAAATACCATAAGTCATTCAAAATGCTAAATTAATGGCTTCATTTCTGATAAAGAATAGTATTGGTCCATTTCTACTGATCTTGAAACAGGAGATTTCTCTTGTTCTCTAGATGCATTCAAAATTTGTTCAAAAGTAAGCGGATTAGGTGTTGGCAACTCGTTATGTGTAACTACTAATCCATTGTTGTATTGCGAAAAGAATGCATTTGCCATTATACGGTATCCTTCCATCGTTGGATGGACGTCTGCGGGATTTGGTAATAACTTAGTAGCATTTACACCGAATGGTTCTTCCACAGACACATATGTCGCACCATTGACCTCAGACTCTTTTTTTAAAATTGTATGCAATCGGTCTAGCTCTTTTTTTATACCTTCCTTTTGAGATGCTCTCACATGAGGATAGGCAAAATAATAACCCATTACATAAATTTTGGCTTTTGGCGCGATTGCCTGTACCTCTTTAATAATCTGCCCTATATTTTTTCGAACATTATTTAATGCAAAATCAGCATGGAGTTGCTGATAAGCAATAGAACCACTTGATGAATTCACTTGCACCATTTGCAGTAAGTCATTGGCTCCCGCTGATATTGTGACTAATGTAGCGTTTTTCAACGTTTCCTTTGCTTCGTCCGTTTGAACCTTAGTAAGCACATCTGCAGTTGTATAACCTGGGAATGCCAACGCTTTTGAATAAAATGCAAGTTGACCAGTCCTAGTTAGCTTCTGTGCTATTAAATCTGTATAGCCGGTATCTATAGCTCGATTCGGTGTTTGTCCTGCTGCTAGGGAATCTCCAATCGCAATATAAACTTCGGAGCCCTTGGCATCTACTGTGATAGTTCCAAATGAAACAACTAGAATAATTAAAGTACAGACCCATTTTTTCAAGCTGACCAACTCCTTAAAAAGCCCATGCACCTTTTATGAATATAGGCTCCATTGTTCCATCTGCTAGTTCTCCCATAATGTCCATGTCCCCGCTACCTATCATAAAGTCTTCATGTACAATGGATGTGTTAATACCTATTTGTTCTAATTCACTTTGAGTTAAACCACGAGCACCCTCAACACATGTAGGATATGCTTCCCCTATAGCAAAATGGTTAGAGGCATTTTCATCAAATAATGTATTAAAGAATAATACATTTGAAGCGGAAATAGGTGATTTATGTGGCACTAAAGCTATTTCTCCTAAATACTTCGCTCCATCATCTGTTCCAATAAGCTCTTGTAATAGCTTCTCACCAGTTGCAGCTTTTATAGAAGTAATCTTTCCATTTTCAAAAGTTAGAGTAAAATCATCTATTACATTTCCCTGATAGACGAAAGGCTTTGTATTTTTCACATAGCCATTTACTCCTGTTTTAAGTGGTGCAGTATATACTTCTTCTGTTGGCATATTAGCAATGAACGGAACGTTTTGACCATTTTTACTTGCTCCTGACATCCAAATATGTTCTTTCGGAAGTTCAACTTGAATATCTGTTCCTTCTGCTTTATAGTGCAGCTTTTTAAAGCGCTTATCATTTAGTAGAGTTGCTCTACTTTCAAGGTTATCAATATGTTCTTTCCACTTTTGAACTGCTGTTCCTTCTCCGATGCGTACTACCTGGAATATTAACTCCCAAAGTGCTTGCATTTGTTCCTCCAGCTTTAGGTTTGGATATACCTTTGCAGCCCATTTTTCTGAAGGCATTGCAACGATAGACCATGTAATAACATCATTCATCACTGCTTTTCGATAATTCTCTAACGCTTTGCCACTTGCCTTTTGAAAGTTAGATATACGGTCAATCGAAACACCTTCTAATAAGTCTGGGTTATCTGCATCAATCCATAATAATGCACCTTTATTTTCGATTAGTTCATCACGTTGCATAGCAGCCCATTTAGGAAATTCATTGAACGCTTCATCAGGTGCATAATCATAAAATGCACGTGCATTTACTTCATCTGTATAGTTTACGTCAACTCTTTTCGCGCCAGCCTCATATGCTTTTTTCACTATTAATCGTGTAAAATCGATTGTGTCCGTAGTCGTATTTATAAGTAGTGGTTGGTTTGGCTGTATATTCAGACCAACCTTTACTACTAATTCTGCATACTCTTCAAGCTTTTGTTGAAAATCCATCATTATTTCCCCTTTTGACTAATAGTTTTAGACGATCCTTCGATTAATTCACCACGGTACCATACTTTTTGAACTGGTTTTTTAGGAAGCTCTTTTGTCCACTTTTTAAAAGTCTTTTCATCGGCATAAGTTAACAATGTCATAACCTCGCCATCAGCCCCCGCACGACCAGTGCGCCCTGAACGATGTAAATACTGTTCAACTGAATGTGGTACATCTACATGAATAACATGTGTTAGACCAGAAATATCTAAGCCTCTTGCTGCCACATCAGTAGCGATTAGTAAACTCACCTTACCGCTTTTAAAATCATCCAATGCTTTCTTTCGTTCATCCTTTTTCATTTCTGAATGAAGAGACACAATCGGTGCATCTCTGTATGCAAGTTTAGCGTCTTTCATTAAAAGCTGATCTAGACTATTTACAAATGCAAGGCCACGCATCCCTTTTAAATAAGAAATCTTGCGCAGTAACTCGGTTTTATCGCGAGGTTCAGTCTTCACGAAGCTGTGGACAACTTCACCTTGCGAAGGAATGTCCTCTGCGGATACTTGAATGCGAACTGGATTCTTCATCATACGTTCTGCAACTAATTCTATTTCTTCCGTAATAGTTGCAGAAGTCACAATCAGCTGACTTTCAACTGTTGCATCGACTAAGCTTTTAACAGTTGTACGATGCTCTCTACTTAAAAGTTGGTCCCCTTCGTCTAAAACAACGATGTTTATTTCATGCATTTTTAGTTTTTTAGTTTTTACTAGCTCTTGTAATCTGCCAGGAGTTCCGACAACAATTGTCGGCTTCTTTTTAAGAACATCAATCTGTCTATTAATATTTGCTCCTCCAATTAATTGAGCAACTGAGATATTAGTATCTTTAACCCATTCACGGAATACCTCCACAATTTGCATACCAAGTTCTTGAGAAGGAATGATTACCATTGCTTGTATTTGTTTCTTGGCAGGATCAACTTTCTGCAAGATTGGAAGCACATAAGCTAGTGTTTTCCCAGTTCCTGTTGGTGATTCTGCAACTACGTCAGAGCCGTCCAAGAAATGTGGAATTAGTTTAGATTGTATAGGCATTGGAGATGTAAAATTTGCATCCTGCCATTTTTTCTGTAATGTCTCGTTTAAATTAGTTATAAAAGTCAATTTTGTTTCCACCTTATCCGTATTTAAGTCAAGTGTACCATATTTTTTATATCGACTATTGTTTATAGATAATACATTGGACTTACTTTTTTTCTCAAAAAAAGTGCCCTTTAAAAAAGGCACTTATCTTCTTTCATCTTCAGTTGTATGTTCTTTCATTAATTCATAAAAATTTAACTCATATAGTTGTCTTCCATCAATTTTAAATATACCTTTGTTTACAAACTCTTCAATAATTTCATCCCGTTTTTGCTCTGTTTTTGATTCTCTAATTTTCATCATACCGAATGTCTCCTTACAATGTTATTACAATTATCTATTTACCCATTCTTAGCTTTCATAAACTTTTTTTAAAAGCCTTTGTAAATGATGGGAAAGCTTTGCGAATAAAGAAATAGCATAGATAGCCAAGAAAAGCACCGAGCGTATTTAACCATAAGTCGTCAACGTCACTGCTCCTGCTTTGAGGAACCTGCATTATTTCAATAAATAAAGATATGCATAGACCTGCCAATATAGGAAAAATGAAAAACTCCATTTTATTAAAGAGTAGAGGTAAGAGAAATCCAATAGGTATAAAAAGAATTATATTACCAAGAAAGTTAATATAAAAAGGCTGCCAAAATCCTAGGTATACAATCGCATTATACGTTTCTTTCACAACACGAAACAACTCCAAATTGACCCCAGTTGTATAGGCAGGCACCTCACCTATTTTTGGTATTATTGTTTGAGAAAATAAACCAACAAGCACAGAGAAAAAAACTAAAATGCCAAGCTCATGTAAAAACTCTTTTAGCTGGAACCCTCTCTTTTTCCAACGAAACAGTCGCCAAATGACGATCAATGGAAATGCGATCCCTATAAAAAACAACATATCATCTATATAATTTATGATTACATACATCTACTCACCTTCAAATAACTCTTCTAAAAATTTTTCCCTATTGTCTAAAAAATATTTTGTAATTTGATAATGACCTGTCATTTCATAGTCGATTTCCTCAATTTCATCGTCATCAAAGCTTAGGATTGTCGCTTCTGGGTAGCCTAATATTATTGGTGAATGAGTAGCAATGATAAATTGACAATTATTTTCTTTGATCAAATCATGCATTATACGTAAAAATGCCAATTGCCTCTGCGGTGATAATGCTGCTTCAGGCTCGTCTAAAAGGTAGATAGCTTGTCCATTAAAGCGATTTAGAAACAAAGATAGAAAAGATTCTCCATGTGATTGCTCATGAAGAGAGTTACCACCATAGCTATCAAGGACACCCCGACCAGGATTGTCTCTTTCCAGTTGGTCAATATGTGAAGCAAATTGATAAAAGGATTCTGCTCTTAAAAAGAAACCATTCGTAACTTTTGGCATCCAGGAAAGTCTAAGGTATTTCCCAAGTGCACTTTCTGCAGCGTCCACATCATATAAATTATTGCGGCTACCTCCAGCGGTATTAAATTCACATTTATCTGCAATTCCCTCTAATAAAGTGGACTTTCCAGTCCCATTCTCTCCCACAAAAAAAGTTACAGGAGAGGTTAACTCTAGTTTTTCAAAGTTACTAATAGCTGGAATTGTGAAAGGATATTGACTTTCCACTTGTGGCTCTTTGAAAAGGGATACTCTATTTAAAAACATATGATTACTCTCCCACTCATATCATTAATTATTACTTCTTAAGAAAGGTTGTTTGCCTTGGATCTACCTGTTCGTATAGAAACGAAATATATTAAGAAAAGTTCACCAAGTATTAACGTTTATTATCCTATTGTAACTAACTTACCTCATCCAGCAGTAGAAAAAAAGATAAATGCAGATATTATTCATGCACTAAACAAGCTTTTAATAGAACAAGGATTTTACAGTGAACATTTAGTAGAAATGGTCGGCACCTATGAGATTAAAACAAATGAGCGAGGAGTTCTGAGCTTAAGTTTGACTGTCTATTCATTTACAGGAGGTGCACACGGTCTTACAATTACCAAATCTCTCACCTTCGATGTCAAGACTGGCAAACAGTATGTACTTAACGACCTGTTTAAGCCGGATAGCAATTATGTGAAAGTTCTCTCTGAAATGATTGAAAAGAAAATGGTAGAGTGGGATGTGCCCCTCTTAGAGGATTTTACACAAATACGTAGTGACCAAGACTTTTACATCGCTGATCACTCCCTTGTCATTTATTTTCAAGTGTATGAATGGACTCCATACGTATACGGCTTCCCCTACTTTCCAATTACCATCAAAGATATAGAAGGAATTATACGGGAAGGTGGAATTCTAGAAAAAATGATTCCGTTCTAGTGACAACCCCTCTTTAGTACGGTAAAGTAATAATCAAATACGTGCTGGAGGATTCAGATAATGAAAAAAGCAATTTTCTTTGACTTAGATGATACTTTACTATGGGATAACAAAAGTGTATCCGTCGCATTTCAAAAAACATGTTCTTATGCTGCTACACAGGTTAATGTCGATCCACTTGCTTTAGAACAATCCGTTCGTGCAGAAGCAAGCGCATTGTACGATACATATGAAACAAGACCATTCACTCAAATGATCGGTATTAACCCTTTCGAAGGACTATGGGGAACATTTGACGACCCTTCAGAGGATTTCCACAAAATGAAATCCACCATACCCGCTTATCAACAATTAGCGTGGACCTCGGGATTAGAAAAGCTGGGGATTGAAAATGAAGATTTAGGCAAAGAGCTAGCAGAATATTTCCCAAAAATGCGCAAAGAAAGCCCATTTGTATATGAAGATACCTATGAAGTTTTAGACCAGTTGAAAGGCAAATATGTATTATTATTAATGACAAACGGCTCACCTAGCTTACAAAATATCAAATTGGAAATCACACCGGAAATATCTCCCTATTTTGACCATATACTCATCTCTGGAGCATTCGGTAAAGGGAAGCCTGATCCAGCCATTTTTGAACATGCATTAGAAATTACTGGATTAACGGCAGATGAAGTATTGATGGTCGGTGATAATCTAATGACCGACATATTAGGTTCCTCTAAGGTGGGTATGCAATCCGTTTGGATCAACCGCGAAGGAAAACCTATCAGTGAAGAAGTAAAGCCTACATATACAATTGAGAATTTACACGAACTATTGACGCTGCTCGCATAACAAGAAAAACCAGGCACAAAGACGCCCAGTCCTTTAAGAACTGATCCATAGATTTGTCTTTGATTGTAGGGAAGACTACACACTTATTGATGGAAGTGGAATGTGGCGACTCCAGCGGGATAAGCGAGAAAGTCGAGACCCCACAGGTGGTAGCGTACGAGGAAGCTCGGCCTCGCCCGCGGAAAACGTCCTCATGAAACGGAAATCACAAAGCATAAAAAAACTGACTCCAAGACAATCACTTGTCCGAGAGTCAGATTTTTTTAATGTTTATCATCGTATAAAAAACAACCTAAGACACTCTGTTCACCTATAGATCAATAGGTGTTGCATCAAAGATGTCTTCCAATCCTTTAAGCTGTTCAATGCCAGACTTTTCTACATGCTTATCAATAGAAATCATCATAATCGCATCCCCACCTACTTCAGAACGACCCACTTGCATCGCTGCGATATTGATACCTTCCGAAGCAAGCAATGTTCCTACGCGACCAATAGCACCCGGTTGGTCTTTATGGCGGATGAACAATAAGTAACCAGATGGAATTACATCTACGATAAAGTCATCTACACGTACGATCCGACCACCTAGACCGTTTAACAATGTTCCTGCAACTTTTCTCGTTCCAGTTGCCGTTCTCACTTCAACCGTGATTAAGCTTGTAAATCCTTTTGACTTTGAAGTTTTTAATTCGTTTATAGTTATACCCAAACGGTCTGCAAGGAATTTCGCGTTTACATCATTAACTGATTCGCCTAATTTGCTTTTTAATAGTCCTTTTATAGCATTACGTGATAATGGGCGAGTATCTAAATTTGCCAATTCTCCCGAATAAGTAATATTAACCTCCTCTGGCACTCCTTCTGCAAGATCGCTTAGGAAGGAACCTAATTGTTCACCTAGATTGAAGAATGGCTCAATTTTAGCTAGGACATCTTTTGGTACAGAAGAAAGGTTAACAGGATTTTTCACTGTCCCATTTTGTAGGAAGCTTACTACGTCATAGGATACATCGATTGCCACAATCTCCTGTGCTTCTACCGTACTAGCACCTAAATGAGGTGTTGCAATGACCTGTGGAAGCGTTAAAAGTTTATGTTCTACAAATGGCTCTTCCTCAAATACATCTAGTGCTGCTCCTGCAACCTTACCCGCCACGATTGCATCGTATAAAGCATCCTCATCGATAATCCCACCACGTGCACAGTTAATAATTTGCACACCATCTTTCATTTTTTCAAAAGCTTCTTTATTAATTAAATGACGAGTTTCCTTTAATAGTGGTGTATGAACTGTTATAAAATCTGCAGCTTTAATGACATCCTCTACAGATCCAAATTGAACACCTAATTTTTCTGCTTTTTCAGCAGTTAGGAATGGATCATATGCAATTACATTCATACGTTGGCCTTTTGCACGGAAAGCTACCTCTTGTCCGATTCTTCCGAAGCCCAGGACACCTAGAGTTTTGTTCTTCACTTCTACACCGATAAATGTTTTACGATCCCATTTTTTGTTTTTCAAAGAATGGAAAGCTTGTGGGATATTACGTGCAAGTGACATAAGCATAGCGATAGAATGCTCTGCTGCTGAATTTGTATTTCCATCAGGTGCATTAACTACGATGATACCGCGCTCTGTTGCAGCTGTTAAATCGATGTTATCCACTCCAACTCCAGCACGACCAATAATTTTTAGGTTAGATCCTTTTTCAATAATTTCACGAGTAACCTGGGTTTGGCTACGAACTAGTAATGCATCAAACTCACCAATTTTTTCACCTAGTTGTTCTGGAGTTAGGGCGGTATCTACAACAATATTAAATCCTTCTGCTTCTCTTAAAGGAAAAATACCATCTTCGCTTAGTGGATCACTGATTAGAATATTGAATGTCATATTAATCTGCTCCTTTTACTACAATATTTTTGTACGAATACTTACCTCAGACAAATTATGATTCTCCCCCTTATTTTGAAAACATAAAAAAGCCCTCCACTCCCTACAATTATGTAAGGGGCGAAGAGCTTATAATAACTCACGCGGTACCACCCAAATTTTACTGCAATCATCTCGCAGATTCTCAATTAGTATGCTTAACGCGCATTTACGGATGAACCTAAATCCTCTGTTTCAGTCCACCAATTCTAGAGTGCTACCCTACAAACGAAACCACTGATTTACACCAACCATCAGCTCTCTTAAGATCTCAACAAGTACAGTCTATCTCCGTCAATATTGTTTACGCTTTATTGAATTAAAACCATCATACTTACCATCAATTGAATTGTCAATATAGTTAAAAAATTTGTAAACGCTACCATTTTCTTTTACATTCCAAAAACATTGATTTTATGCATTTTCACTCATTCAAAAAAATATTTTATATTTTTATAATTCGTGTTCTAATAATAAAAACAATGAAACTAATTTTAATATACTAATTATACCGCCAAGTACGAACACTAATATTAAATTTCAATTTAAAGTTCGTATTGAAAAAATAAAATTAAAGAAATAACTACAATGTTATTGACCTCTAACGATATAATTTGTACACTGTAAAAAACCATTTGTTTATTCCATAAGTACAAATATAATAAAAAAGTAAGGATTTGATTAGATGAAAGTAAGCAAATTTGGCGGAACGTCTGTAGCAAGCGCAGCCCAAATAAAAAAAGTGGCAGCAATTGTTAAAGCAGATCCATCTCGAAAATTCGTTGTTGTGTCTGCGCCTGGTAAACGCTACGATGCTGATAAAAAAGTAACAGACTTACTAATAGAATTAGCCGTTGCCGCAATACATAATGAAGAAGTAGAAGAAAAACTCTGCCAAGTAGTGAATCGTTATAAAGAAATTGCACAGGGGCTAGCGCTAGATGAGACCATTTGTGACGTCATTGAGGAAGACTTACGAGCACGTATCAGAGAGGACCAAAGCGTTCTTGAATTATTTATAGACAATATTAAAGCAAGTGGAGAAGACAACAATGCAAAGCTAATTTCTACTTATTTCACTAGCATTGGACTTGACTCTCAATATGTTAATCCGAAGACTGCTGGATTAGTTGTAAACGATTTTCCTGAACGAGCTCAAGCTCTACCTTTGGCATATGATAATCTACATGCATTAAACAACCTTTCTGGTGTTGTTGTATTCCCAGGTTTTTTTGGATTTACACCAAACGGAATTCTACGCACTTTCGATCGTGGAGGGTCTGACATCACTGGTTCTATCCTTGCTGCTGCGGTCAAAGCGGATTTATATGAAAACTTCACTGATGTCGATTCTGTATTTTGTGCTAATCCTAAAGTAGTAAACCATCCTGCCGAAATCGAAGAAATAACTTACCGAGAAATGCGCGAACTTTCTTACGCAGGCTTCTCCGTTTTCCATGATGAAGCCCTAATGCCGGTATACAAAAGTGGAATTCCAGTATGTATTAAAAATACAAATAACCCATCAGCTCCCGGTACGAAGATAGTAGCTAAACGTAAAGCTAACAAGCGCCCTGTAACTGGGATTTCTGCTGATAACGGATTTTCTATTTTATATGTAAGTAAATATTTGATGAACCGAGAAATCGGCTTTGGTCGTAAGTTGCTCCAAATTCTAGAAGAGGAGCATATTTCATATGAACACACTCCATCGGGGTTAGACGACATTTCCGTTATCATGCGCAGTCATCAATTAGACGCAGAAAAAGAAGAACGTATTATGAATCGTGTATTGAATGAACTTAATGCAGATGATGCACATTTCCGACACCATTTTTCGATGATTGTTATTGTAGGAGAGGGTATGAATAATAGCACTGGACTTGCAGCTCGTGCTGCATCTGCCATAGCAAACACTGGCGCAAATATTGAAATGATTAACCAAGGTTCCTCAGAGGTTAGCCTTTCTTTTGGAGTTCATGAAAGCAATGAGAACAAAATACTGCGTGCCCTTTACAATGAATTTTTCTCTGCAGTAACAGTTGGATAACAAAGCAGGCTACCTCTTATATAGAGATAGCCTGCTTCTATGTTCTTGGCAAATTGTAGTTCTAGTGAAAATTCAGTTCTTTGGCTTTTCATAGTGGGCATCTTTGCCGCTGCATTTTACTTTAGTATTTAAATAACATAGTAATGAACTCGTGCCCTCCACCAATTGTCCAAAACAATATTAAGTCTCCACGCTTTATCTTTCCAGATTCGATTCCCTCATGAAGGGCAATAAATGGACTGCTTGTACCAGTATAACCATACTTATCTCCTACATAAATAACCTTTTCTTCGGGTATATCAAAATGTTTTTGAATTTCATCCATATTAACTTTAGCAAATTGAGATAAGCAAAAAACATCAACATCATCAATTTTAAGTTGATTTCTTTTTAAAATGAATTCAAACATTTCATACGTATAAGGGAGTGACATTGTTCCGTCAAATGGTAGCCAAAGCATGGATTCTGCACTTTCACCTGCTTTAATTGTTTGAGATAGTCCCTTTTGTGGATATAAGATATTATTTCGGTTACTTGAGTCCACTTCAAACATCGCGTCTACAAATCCTATATCGCTCTCAGTTTTTTCTAAAATAATTGCAGAAGAAGCATCCCCAAAGTTAGCATAAGTCATTGCATCCGTTGGATCAGCCACTAATGAAAGATAATCAGAACCTACTACAAGTGCTGTATTAACATGTGGATTAGATTTCATATATCGTGATGCCTGTTCAACTGCTATCGTCATACCGGCACAATTTGCGTTCATATCAAAAATAACAGTTCCTTTTTTTGCTTGAATAGCATTATGAATGAACATAGCGTTGGTTGGAACAGTCACTTCTGGTACTTGTGTAGAAAAAACAATCATATCTATATCCTTACCTTTTAATCCCGCTTTTTTCAACACCTGATTTGTCGCTTCAATCGCCATCGTAATAGTATTTTCTTTAAGATTATTAATGATATAACGCTTTTTTCTGCCCATAATATTCAAGAAGTTTGTAATATCTTTTCCTTGTTTTTTAAAATGTTCAAGGTAAACGTCATTATCTACTTGTTTTTTCGCATGGTAAACATCAACCGCTTTTATTCTAACGTTAGTCATAGTTGTAATAAACCTCACTAATTAATTTTAGTATTATACTGAAATACAAATCTTATTTTCTTAACTTAATCATTATTCGTGTTTTAAAGTTATAATCTTTGCTATGAGTCAATTTCATAATTACTTGTTTCATTAAAAAATACGAATGTATACTTAATATCGCAATATATTATTCGTTTTTTTTAAAAGCGATCCCGTTTATTGGAGTGGCAGGCGGCGACTCCAGCGGGAACTGCGCGAGCTGAAAGCCCCGCAGGAAAGACATTGGTCGAACTTTGTTTGACAATGTCTTTGCGACGAGTAACCGCAGGAGCATATGTTTTCCTAGTGACGAGGAGATTGAAGTCGGGCCCGCGGAAAGCGTCCTCCTAGAGCGGAAATCATCTTTGTTCGGATTTAACTATATAATATTCTTTATGAAATTGATTCTTGTAAATATCAAATAAAAAAGGCAGGATCCTATAACTAGCTTCCTACCTTTTTGCAAGTATTAATATTTTTGAACTACTTCAAACTGAGTTAGCCCTACATTACTCGCCAAACGTTTTAATTGCATGGAGATTATAGCACTTTTCTTAATACCTACTTCTACTTTCTTAAATCCAGAAGATTTATATAGTGCTAAACAATTTTCAAGGTCTGGTATCATTTCTTTTGTTACTACGTCCAAATCTCTGCAATCAAATTCCAGAACGAATTCACTTGTATTAACTGATGATAACTTAAGCTGATAATCATCAACAAATTGTTTAGCTTTTTCAGGTGTAAAAGTCCCACTCACCGTCATATCAACAGTCTTTTCCGCGACATTTACTTTCATTGTGTAAGTTCCTTCTGCCATAATTTATTAACACTTCCTTATTAAAATATGAAAAAGTTGAATTTCATCTTCATTTAAATAGGTATTTTAACTTATAACATTCCACCTACTTTAGACACGGAAGACAAAAAAACTTCCCACTAATAAGTATCGTCATATAACAAAAATTGTTAATACCCATTTAATATTACACAGCTAAATTTTAAGTCCATTCATGTTGAAATTGGTTTCAGATGGTTAAATCCAATTGACTTCTTATAATGAACAAGGGTCATTTTCTCATTTACTTTCCATTCATCCCCAGTTTGGATATAGCCAATCTTCTCGTATAAATAACAATTTCTCTGTTCCTGTTTTATAGTATCTAACTCCCAGTTCTCCGCTTCAGGATATATACTTTCTAATCGATTCATTACTTCTTGAGCAATCCCTTTCCCTTGAAACTGTTGTAAAATATTGATCATATGTAAACGCATAATACCAGGGGACTTCGGATAAACGTGAACACTTCCTACCAATAAATCATCTTCATAAATCTTATAGTAATCCCCTGTTTTTAGTCGTTCTGTAAATCTTTCGAACGATTGAAAGACTGGACTTGTGTCATGATCCTGATACTTTTCATAAACAGGTTGAAAAACTTTTTTTTGTATCGCAAATAACTCCGCAGCATCTGTTAAGTTAGCCTTCCTTAGAGAAATAGATGACCTGCTAATCTCAAACAGTGGTTTTAAAATATGATATGGGATGAAATCTCCTCTTTCGACAAGCTCAAGTATTTCATCAACTGTTGCCCATTTTGCATCTGCTACCTCTTCGTATTGCAGATTTAATTTTTCCACATCAATATCTTGTTTTACTAGCCAATGGTCATCAAAACCACGAGAGAATTTTATAGTAAATATCACCTCTGCATGTTCCATTTGTAACTCAATGCCTAATTCTTCTTTAGTTTCACGAATAGCACCCATTTCACTAGTCTCACCCATTAAAACAGAACCTGCAGCAGAACAGTCCCACATATTTGGCCATCCTATTTTCCATGGCTGTCGCTGTTGAATTAGAAACTGGCCATTTTTATTCATGATCCAAATATGTACTACCTGATGAAAATCTCCTTCACTCATTTCATCTCCTCTTATCCATGTCTTTCCTACTTTTTCTCTGAACCCATTTACAATATCCCACTGTTCCATTTCTTCACCCACTTTACCCAGTTTTGATTAAAATAGTATATCATTTTATTCCCTAATTTTTGACCATATTTGACATTTATATTTTTGTATGAGATAATTCAATAGTTAACATTTGGTACGGCATAGTTTTTAGATATTGGCATTCTGCTATATGTGTTTTTGATAATACTTATTCACACTGGAGCGGCTACAGGGTCGCAAGGACGTAAAAGAAGGTAGGGTTTACGTTGCTTAGGTTAGAAGGCAACCAGTGGAACAATTTACCGCGGCATTGAAAGTGTTTCTTTCATGGAAATTATTCCCCGAGCTTTTCGGGATGAAATTTAAAATTCAAAAGTTATGTTATACCTATACAAAATCAAGGGGTGTTCTCATTAAGAGAACACCCCTTGTCCAATTTATAACGCATCAACAGGCATTTAACCCTGCACTAGGTGCCTTCTGAATCATAGTGTAGTCATTCTACTGTTCATTAAAGCCCGAACACAAGATATTGATCACTCAGGCAATACCTCACGACCCGATGTTGCCTAAGTTCCTTATTAAACCTAAAGGAATGACACTCCTACTGATTGAAGTTTGTATTATAATACCATCCCTTTATTTCGTTTATTATATTCTTTAAACGTTAGCAGATAGATGAATCCACTCAGTAATGCTAAAGCTGCTAGTATAACAAATGTCCACGTAAACCCAATCCATGTAACAAGCGGAAATACTAAAGGTGCAATCGTCCTACCAATGGTATAGCGCAAACTTGCCGCTGCAAAATACTGTCCTCGCATATCGTCAGGTGCTAATTTTGAAACAAAACTTTCCTGCAACCCAACCGTTGCTAATTCGCCTAATGTAAAGATTGCCATTGCAATGAGGAAGACCCAGAAGTTCGCTGTCATTGGGAAGATCAGCATTGCCACTGCATATAAGAACGAGGATAGAAAGAACACCCACTTCTCCGGATACTTCGTCATCCATCTAGTGACAAACACTGTAAATAACACTACTAACAATCCGTTTTCCGAAAGTAGAATACCGAACGATCCTTCTCCAGTTACAGCCCATTCTCTATTAAACAAATTACCAAGCACCTGCTTATCGATAGCCTCTTTCATATAAACTGGTATAAGCATATCCAATTGCATATATGTTTGTGCTAACAAAATACCTGCAATGACAAATAAGAAAAAAACTTTATCCTTTACTATTAATCCATAGGCTTTAACCTGCTTGACGATAATCTGCATCCAATTATTAGAGCCGCTTGCCATTTGTGCTCGTACATCCGTCGGTAATGTCTCTTCAGTTAAAAATCTAATAGCCAATCCTACCATACAGAAAATAATACCTGAAACCAATAGAAGAGCAAAACGATAATTAAAGAATAATACTGCTCCTACTATTGGTCCTATAACTACTGAAATATTAATAGACGTATAGAACACCGAAAATACTGTACTTCTGTCTTTCTCCGGCACAACATCTGCGACAATTGCTTGACTTGCAGGATGATACAAGGAACCAGCCATACCTGCAATCGTAAAGGCCACAAAGCTGAGCATCGGTGAATCGAACCAAGGCGAATTTGCAAAAGCAAATAAAATAAATGCTAATCCTTCTGCTGTTGCAGAGAAAAATAACATCGTTCTTCTACCAAACCGATCCGCACAATATCCTCCGATTAAATTTGCTCCAACCGAAAATACTTGCGATGCTACCAATAGTATCCCTGCCATACTCGTACCAAATTCATCAGCAAAATAAATCGCTAAAAAGGGAAATACCATCCAAAAGCTTAAATTACTAAAAAACTCTCCAAATAAACGGACCTTCAAACTACGATCCCAATCTCTTATTCTCATCATTTTTTCCTCACAACTCGTATCATAGATTAAACTATATTATCACATTATTTCGTTTTACGAAATAGCTGTTTTAATTGAGCTCAACCTAATTGAAGAATGATTGATTACTTTCGGATGGCTAATATAGGCCATAAATCTCTTTATATAGCCTTATGTTTCGACTATAGCTCATAGACATACCGATATACCCCATAATTTTTCGATTATAGCCCATAAACCAATTACAATAGCCCATAAAAAGACCTCACCACATTAAACAATGTAGTAAGGCTCTTGCTCCCTATCCCCTATAAACACTTTCACATGTTCCAGCTACTGGTTCATAAAAACAATGTTGTTTAAATTGACCTGTAAAAGGTTGATCGTACCATGTCGGAGGGCATGGACCATATGGATTAAAATACCAAAGAGCAAACTTCGCTGGATGGTCTCTCCAATAATCTAGGGCCTTTTTTGCTAATCTTTTTTCAACAGTTCTCGCTCTTTCATAAAACAAATTCCCCTTTTGAACAGCTTCAAAAGAATAGTTATTTCCTTGTACTTGAAAAATGACATCTTCGATTGTTCTTACATCTTTAAAGTCTAAACAATCTGCGTTAGCACGATTAACAATTACATTTCCAACATATAACATTCCTTGCTGTCCTTCAGCTTCTGCTTCTGCTCTCATCATCCTAGCCATTAAATCCACGTCTTTACTTCGGTAAGCTATTCTTGGCATTTTTTTCACCCCAAAGTATAGTATGAAAAAATGCCTTCATTGGTGTCTATATCCACCTCGAAGAAAAATTTTCGAGATTCATAAATCCTTAATTCGACGGGATTTGATTACTTTAAATAAAAAGAGGAACCATCAATCATTTCAACATCTTTCCTTTTTTTAATCTCGTCGATTAAGAAAAACAAAGCTTCATCCTTCTTTTTTGCCTCAATCATACAATCAATCTGCGAAACCGTTCCCTTGATTTCTCTTAAAAAGTGGAAAAACATATTCACATCCACATAGTCCGAATGATGACGAAATTCAGCTTCATTTTTGGGGCTAGAAATATGCATTTTGATAGGCAGGGGAGATTCACCCCAAGTTGCCACTGCTCGACTCCAATTATCTTCCCAATTTTTGTTTCGGTGATGGGCAAGATGATGATGATAATCAAAAACAAGCGGAACTTTTAATTTTTCGCACAAATAAAGGGTATCTTCAAATGTAAAAGAAGTATCATCGTTTTCTAGTATGATCATCTTTTGAATGGAGCTATGAACATCATTCCAATTATTTATAAAACGTTCCAATGATTTTTCTGTATCTTTATAGTTACCACCGATATGAAGAACACAGCGATGTGTAGGATCAATCTGCATTTCCTTTAACAGCAAATAATGCATATTTAATGTTTTTAATGAATTAATTAATACTTCTGGTTTGGAGGAATTCAGTATAACAAAATGGTCTGCATGAAAATCAATTCTCATATTATGTTTTCTCGTAAACTCACCTATTTCATTTAGCTTTTCTTTTATCGACGGTATCATAAAATCCCAATCGGGAAGATCTACATGGTTGGCTAACGGAATTAACCGAGAAGTTAAGCGATAAAAATGAATTTCACTAAACATATTATGTTTAAGAAGTCTATGCGTATTTTCTAAATTAGCCAGCGCAATCTGTTCTAATTTAGAAATTGCAGCTTCACGATCTCTGTATTTTTGAAATTGAGAGAATGTCATTGTTTTGGATGGGGAAGCATTTTTTAGTTCCATACTCATCGCAACATATCCAAGACGTACAATTGTCATTTTTATCACCTCTTCCATTAGTATGGAGAAAATAGCTAGGAAGTACACTATACACAGCTAAATAAAAAAACTACAAAGGATTATCTCCCTCGTAGTCTCTAGAAAGTTATGAAATTTTTCTTCTTGGAATCATGTTAAAGACGATATTTAAAACGATTGCGGTCACGCTTCCTGCTACAATCCCATTACTCGTCAAAATTTTCATGTTCTTTGGTAACTCAGCAAATAATTCAGGAACCACTGTTACACCAAGACCAATACCAATTGAACATGCTATTATCATCGAATTATCCTCAGTATCGGACACTACTTTACTTAGCATTTTTATCCCTTGTGCTACAATCATCCCGAACATAGCTATCATTGCTCCACCTAACACGGACTCAGGAATGATTGTTGTAAGAGAAGCAATCTTAGGGATGAAGCCAAGTACGATAAGCATTGCTCCAGTTATATAAATAACTGTTTTCGTCTTAACACCTGAGATTTGCATAAGCCCTACGTTTTGAGAAAACGTTGTATAAGGGAATGAGTTGAAAACACCACCTAATACCACGGCAATTCCTTCCGCACGATAGCCTTTTGTTAGATCCTCTTTTTCTATTTTCTTCCCAAGCATATCACCGAGTGCAAAGTATACTCCAGTCGATTCGACTAACGATACTATCGCTACTAAAGTCATTGTAATAATAGGTGAAGCTTCAAAAGTTGGGGTACCAAAGTAGAATGGTTGAATCATATGGAAAAAGTCTGAATCTCGCACAGGAGAAAAGTCAACTTTCCCCATAAATGTTGCGACAATTGTTCCACCAACAATCCCTATTAAAATAGAAATAGCTTTTATAAAACCTGTAGAGAAGCGGTATAACAATACAATAAATAAAAGGGTACCAAAGGCTAGCAGAATGTTAGAAACGGAACCAAAGTCTTCTGCTCCTTGTCCGCCCCCCATATTATTGATAGCAACGGGTATTAACGTAATTCCAATAATAGTTACAACAGAACCAGTTACAACAGGAGGGAAAAACTTTACAAGCTTCCCAAAAAATCCACTTATTAATATAACAACTACACCAGAAACAATAATTGCTCCATAAATAGCAGAAACCCCGTAATCCCCACCTATAGCAATCATTGGTCCAACTGCGGTGAATGTACATCCTAATACTACAGGGAGCCCTATTCCAAAAAATCGGTTACTCATAACCTGTAAAATGGTTGCCACACCACACATTAATATATCAATAGCTACTAAATACGTAAGCTGTTCTGTCGTTAGACCAATTGCTCCCCCAACGATTAATGGTACAATTACCGCTCCTGCGTACATGGCAAGGACATGCTGAATACCGAGCGCAGTGTTTTTTAAAGCGCTATTCATCTTATCGTTTCCTCCTCAAAAAACTCAACTTTACCGTTTGACAATGATTTAATATTGGCAAGTGAATCTACACGAATACCTTTATCACGAATAAGTTTTCCACCAGGCTGAAAACCTTTTTCAATAACTATCCCAACACCTGCAGTTTCTGCTTTTGCTTGATTTACAATATCTAAAAGACCTAATGCAGCTTGTCCATTAGCCAAGAAGTCATCAATGATTAGTACCGTATCTTCATTATTAATAAAATCCTTAGAAACTGAAATATCATTCGTTTCTCCTTTAGTAAAAGAGTGCACCTTCGAAGTAAATAGATTGTCAGAAAGCGTTAATGATTTACGTTTTCTTGCAAATACAACTGGAACACCTAATGTAAGTCCTGCAAACATAGAAGGTGCAATACCTGAAGATTCAATCGTTAATATTTTAGTTATTCCAGAATCTTTATAACGTGCAGCAAACTCATTACCTATTGCTTGCATTAATACAGGATCGATTTGATGATTTAAAAAAGTATCTACTTTTAATACATTTTCTGATAAAACTTTACCGTTTTTAATAATTTGATCTTGTAGTAATTTCATAATTAATCATTCCCTCTCCAGTTTTAATTTGGACAAATAAAAAGCCCGAATGATATTGCAGCCACTCAGTTATGGAGTGGAGCAATGTCATTCGAGCTAAAAAAGTCGAATCGAAATAAAATAGATTATGACAATAATGCCATAAACCAAGTATTTCATCGCCACCCATAGTCAGCTTGTTTACGGTAAGCTGGTAGAAACTTGCAGGCCATATCCCTGCTATTATACGAGTTGTTGCTATTTGAATATTTCTCATTATAGCACGCTTATCCCTATTTACAATCACCCTCAAATATGTTCAATGATTCATAAAATTCAGTCGCAAACTATAACTTTGGCCTCATTCATTTTGTAGTAGCATAATGTATCAACTCTCCTAAAATTACTATGCTCCCAATGAAGTCCTACGCCCGCAATTTCACTCTATGCACCCTGGCAAAGTTCTTATCCGCCCTAAACATAACTCTATAAGCCCGCTCAAAAGTCCTACGCCCAAAATTTTGCACTATGCGCTCGGGCACAGTGCATATCCGCCCTAGAAACAGCTCTATAAGCCCGAGCCGAAGCCATACGCCCGCAATTTCACTTCATGCGCCCAGACACAGTGCGTGTCCGCCCGTGACACACCTCTATAAGAACGGGCGGAAGTCTTATACTCGCAATATCAGTGACACAAAAAAACATCCACGCTTTACTAAAACGTAGATGTTCACGAGTGTTCAGTTTTCAGTGACTTAAAGCCTTGTATAAAGCTAGTTGGATTTTCTTGAATTTGGAATGGAAAAACACCTTGATTTGTGTGGAGGTATAATAAGCCGCCTCCAAATGAGAATGGCTTATGAGATACATCATGTACATGCTGTAATTTAAACTTATGTCGATCAGATACGAACCCCTCCATTGATAAATGAAGTTCGAATTGTTTTTCAACCTGTTTCATTTGATAGTAGAAATCTATTTGTCGTTCAATTTCAATATATCCTATGAGATATTTACTCATTTGTTGCACCTCCTATACCTCAACTATTTTAGCATGATTGGAGTGAGAAAATACATTATGACAACTTTAAATCAGCTTCACAAATTCTGCCGTTTGGCTTTCTAATTTTATTGCTGCTGATGAGATGTCTTTGAATTCCTCCAAAGCAGAACGTATTTCTTCCTGGCTTTTTTCTATACTAGTCTGAGAATTACTATTACTAGTCGTTACTTTCTCTACTTGCTTCGCTATTCCTTCGATGTTTTCACGTACTTCTACGATTGAGTTCTCTACTCTTCCCGCTAATTTACGTACTTCCTGGGCAACAACATTAAACCCACGTCCATGCTCTCCTGCCCGTGCTGCTTCTATAGCCGCGTTCAGTGCAAGTAAATTCGTTTGAGCCGCGATTTCTCGAATTGTTTGGACGATTCCTCGAATCGAATCTGCTTGTACTTGTAAGCTTTGCAAAGTATCTGTATTTTCTTTTGAACCAATTGCAATTTCATCAATTCGCTGCAATAATTCCTCACTTCTAGTTGTTCCAACCTCTGCGCGAGTACTTAATTCCATGGACATTTCTTTCAATTCTTCAGTCACGCTCATTAATATTTCATGACGTTCCGTTACATTTGTTGCAACTTTAGTAACTCCGAGCACCTTTCCAGCAGAGCCGAATATCGGCATATAAGTCGCTTCTAACATAACACTCTTACCTTGTTTTGTTTTACGCTCCACCTTATCTTGAAAGTTTTTCCCAGCAAATAAATCCTTCCAAAACTTTTCATATTCTGGACTATTTGCGAAAGCTGGAAAACATAAATCTCTATGCTGTTTCCCCATTAACTCACTTGCAGTATAGCCGATTTCTTTTGCAAAATTTTCATTAACGTAAGCTATACGGCGATCTAAATCAAATCGAATAATAGCTAAATTCTTTTCTAAAGCCTCAACCACAGTCATATCGTTTACTTCTTCTACTTGTGAATAATTCACAATCCCATCCCCCGTATCTATCTTTATATTGGTGCATAATCAGTTAGATCTAAAACTGTTTCTTCCCCTAAGATTAATCTAGCTAACTCAGCACCAACAAAAGGTCCTGCTGTTAAACCTGATGCCCCTAATCCGTTGGAGAAATAAATGGACTCATAGCCAGGTAACTTTCCAATTACCGGAAGAAAGTCTGGTGTATATGGTCTAAACCCCACTCGTACCTCTGCAATAGAAGCACTATTAAGTGAACTAGCGATACTTACAGCACTCTTGAGAAGCTCTTTCTTACCTGCTTCTGTCACATTGGCATCATAACCAGTGTTTTCTTCGTATGTAGATCCAGCCACAACCTTGCCATTATCAAAGGTCAATAAATACTGATTTGTTGGTGGCAAGACAACCGGCCATTCTCCAGTATACAAATTATTCACTTGAAAATGCATGATTTGTGCTTTTTGAAAACTAACTTTCATATTATCACCAAGCTCCTGAGGTATCTCATTGCCCCATGCACCTGCAGTTAAAACGATGGCATCAGCTTCCATTTGTTGACCATCCACTATTAAAATACCATTCGAAATCGAAGCATTGCCATAAATTACTTCCGCCCCTAGTTTTTTGGCAGCACTTATCAATGCATCACGCATTGCACCGCCATCCACTCGTGCAGCACCTTCTACATATAAAGAAGTGAAGTCTTCTGAAATTAGAGGAAAATGCTCCTTAGTTTCTTCTGGTGATAATATTTTCAGTTCACCAATTTCAGCCGCATCTACTCTTTTTTCCAACGCACGCTCTAGCATTTTCTGTAATTTTTTCGGATCATTTTGAAGAGCAATGGCCCCCACCTTTTTATAACCTGTAGAAGTCTCTCCTAGAGCTTCTAATTCCTCTACAAGTTGTTTATAGTAGTACGCTCCATTTTTTACTAATGTGTACCATTTTTTATTTCTTCGTTGAGAGATCCATGGGCAAATTATCCCCGCAGCTGCAGCTGATGCCTGGCCCATATCCTGGCGATCTACTAGCGTAACTCTCACATTTCGTTTTGCAAGATGGTACGCAGTCGACGCCCCTAGAATCCCGCCACCTATTACGATATAAGAGGACATTGTTTACTCCACTCCACTTTCTAGAATAGAGAACGTTATATTTTCACAATTAATCTCCGCCTTTGCCCCATATGGCAGCACAAATTTAGGTTCCGTATGTCCAAAGTTCAAGTTATATAAAATTGGTAGATTATCTAAGGAAAGCTCTTTCATGATTAAACGAATGGAATCCTTGTATTCCTCGTAGTACTTCTCATTTTGAGGCTTACCAAAAATTATTCCTTTCGCTTGCTGAAGAATTCCCTGCGTGCCATAATTGCGTAGCCAATACTCTAAATTTCCAGGTGTTGGAAGATCTTCAGACGTTTCAAAAAATAAAATACTATCTTTCCAATATTCTTCTGCCGGCCAAAGCGATGTACCTTTAGCAAATTCTAAAACTTCGATACAACCCCCGATTAATCTGCCTTGTACTACTCCTGAACCTTGTAATAATTCATAGCCATTATTTGGATTCATTTGACGTTTTTTATCTTTATTTTCAACAATCCATTCTAATCTTTGACTTGTCCATTCTGTTGCAGGTTTCACTTCACCTATTGGACCACTCAAGAACAAAGTCTTCTTCAAAGCCTCTACCGTATATTCATGCATTTCTACATTTTCTGCGAAATCCATTAATATAGCTGGTCCATAAAAGGAGGATATTCCTGCTTTATGACAGAATAGATGCGTTACAGTGGAGTCCGAATAGCCTATAAATACTTTTGGATTATCTCGAATTACATCAAAATCAATATATGGTAATAATCGAATACTTTCGCTACCACCAATATTAGAAAATATACCTTTAATGGAAGGATCCTTAAATGCATTCATTAGATCCTCTGCACGAGCCTGTGGGTTTTCGTATAAATAGTCTCCACCCTTTAAGCTATTTGGCATCGCTATAACTTCCAATCCAAAAACGTCGCGTAATCTTCCTATTCCCTGTTCATATCTCCAACGAAGATCTGGTTCCCCAGCTCCTCCCCATGACAAACTAATCGTCGCCACCTTGTCTCCAGCTTTTAGCATTTTTGGTTTTTTAAGCATGACAAATCCCCCTTTTTATTCATTATAAAGCAATCTGTCCACAATGAATGTCTAATTTGAAAAATTTTGGGTATAAAAACAATATACATAAAACTGTAATGGAAGAGGAAGTGTGTTAGATGAAATGGAGAGGTAGAGCTGGTAGTTCTAATGTAGAAGACCGCAGGGGTATGAGTGGTGGAAAAGCTATTGCCGGAGTCGGCGGAGGCTTGGGTTTAATCATTGTTATCATCATTTCCTTACTTGGCGGAAACCCTGATGATTTGATTGGAAATCTTGGTACAACAGATCAATCAAGCAATGTTCCGTATGAGGAAACTGAACAAGAAAAAGAACTATCCGAATTCGTTTCTGTTGTACTAGCTGATACTGAAAAGGTTTGGACTAAAATATTCCAAGAAAATGGAATGGAATACATAGAGCCGACTTTAGTGTTATATACAGATAGTGTCGATTCTGCATGTGGAGCAGCTGGTGCATCAGTTGGACCTTTTTATTGTCCAGGTGATCAAAAATTATATATCGACCTAAGCTTCTATCAGGAACTACAAACGAAGTTCAATGCTCCTGGCGATTTTGCAATGGCTTATGTTATTGCACATGAAGTTGGCCACCATGTTCAAACTTTACTTGGGACAACTGAACAAGTTATGCCTCTTCGACAGAAGCTAAGTGAAGAAGAATTCAATAAGTACCTTGTCCGCTTTGAGCTTCAAGCAGATTATTTCTCCGGAGTATGGGCGAAGCATGCCCAAGGAATGGGCTATCTGGAAGAAGGAGATTTAGATGAAGCATTGACCGCTGCAAGTGCTGTTGGTGATGACACACTTCAAAAACAAGCTATGGGCTATGTTGTTCCAGAAAGTTTCACACATGGGACCTCTGAACAACGTAAAGGTTGGTTTTATAAAGGTTATGAAAAAGGAACAATTCAAGGTGGGGACACGTTTAATAGTAAAACTCCATAACGTATTTTCTCATTGCCCCCTATGCTATAATAAGATAAAAGTGAAAATTCCATCAGTTCGGGTTTTTTAATGACCGAACCGTTCGGGCTTTTACATATGCGGGCAAATAAGAAGATTGCGCCAAAAAGGAGTTACGCTGAAGATGAAAATACCTTTTACTAAGATGCATGGCTGCGGAAATGATTATATTTATATTAACTGTTTTGAGCATACTATCGATGACCCTAATACACTAAGCCAGCATATATCTGACCGCCATTTTGGAATTGGTGGGGATGGGATAGTATTAATATGTCCATCCGATATTGCAGATGCAAAGATGCGAATGTTTAACATAGATGGCAGTGAAGGGAAAATGTGTGGAAATGCTATCCGCTGCGTTGCTAAATACGTGTACGATAATAATATCGCTACAAAAGAAGTGTTAACAATTGATACCCTTAGTGGCGTTAAAACGATTGAGCTCTATATCGAAAATGGCAAAATGAATTCTGCCAAAGTAGACATGGGCAAAGCCATTTTAGAACCTGCACTTATACCCGTCCAATCAAAGGAAACAAATCCGTTAATAAACTTCCCCCTTCAAGTGGAAGACAAAACATATCACATCACAACAGTGTCTATGGGCAATCCTCACTGTGTTATTTTTGTGGAAGATCCAATGTTGGTAGACTTACCATTAATTGGTCCAAAATTTGAGCAACACTCATTTTTCCCGGAAAGTGTAAATACAGAGTTTATTTCTGTAGAGAATCGTAAGACTATTCATATGCGCGTATGGGAGCGCGGTAGTGGAGAAACGCTTGCCTGCGGAACTGGGGCATGCGCTGCAGTCGTTGCGGCAGTTTTAAATGGTAACTGCGACAAAGATTCCGATATTACCGTAAAATTACTAGGCGGGGAACTTATCATACGCTATACCGATGAAGGTGTATATATGACAGGTCCTGCAGTAAGTGTCTTCGATGGTGAGATTGAAGTGTAGTATTAAGATGATAGAGTGAGAGCCTTTCTAGCGAAAACTAGTGAGGCTCTTTTTAATGTTATATAAGTGTGTGGGATGAGTTAAGGGCTATGTCGTTTATTTTATGGGCTATTAGTGAGCGGTTATGGGCTAAATTTAGAAACTAATGGGCTATCTTTCAATTTATCGGTTAATAGAGTGGAGTTATGGGCTATATTGAAAAGTTTATGGGCTATAATTTTTAATTACATTGGTATAAATCGTCAATCTCTTTAATAGACTATAATCTACTAATGTTAATTTAGGTTTGTAAAATTATTAAGATTTGTAATGACATTGCCAAGTTGTCGTAATATTCTCGTAACAAAGTATTGGTAAGATGTGCTTAGACTGAAAAAGCAAGGGGTAGAGTATTTGAGAAGAATTCTTTGGACACTCATCATCACATTTGCACTATTGGTTAGCGGGACAAGCACAAGCCTAGCCGCATCTTCAACATACACTGTACAAAAAGGAGATACTTTGTATAAAATTGCTAAAACACACAAAGTGTCTGTATCAACTTTAAAGTCTTGGAATAATCTAAAATCAGATACGATCAAACTCAATCAAAGCTTAAAAATTTCTTCAAAAGCGGCTACTGCTGCGAAGAAAAAGAAAACTCCCTCTAGAACAACAGAGGATAAAGTAGTTAAAGAGATTGTTGTCTCTGCAAGTGCATTCACAGCAACTTGTAACGGATGCTCTGGTGTCACTAGCACAGGTATTAACCTAAAACGCAATCCAGATGTAAAAGTCATCGCAGTAGATCCAAAAGTAATTCCACTTGGCACCAAAGTTTATGTCGAAGGTTATGGATACGCAGTAGCTGGAGATACAGGTAGTGCTATCAAAGGGAATAAAATAGATGTATTTTTTTCATCGAAAAGCGAAGCCTATAAATGGGGTCGTAAAAGTGTCAAAGTTAAAATCTTAGAATAATAGAAACGTGCAAGCATCGACTTGTGCTGGAGTTAGATATAGATAAAACCAACTTTCTTAACTAGAAAGTTGGTTTTTTGATGTAAAAGATATCATTTCTTCGCATATTACTTCATAGTAGGATTGTTCATGTGGTACAAAGCTCTCTTTATCAACCATTTGATGAATTGGTCTTCTTGTTCCATCTTCCTCTACCTCGAAACCGATTATCTCTATTTCCTCTATTTCACTTTGCCATAAACTCACAAATTGAGTTATTTCCACTCTTACTACGCCAGACACTTCCTCAACCTGTAGCGTAAATTGTTCCCAATCCAATGCGCAGTCGTATAAAAATACATGGGCTAATTCATTATCTATTAAATCATCCGTCGTAACAGAGTATTTTATAACACCAAGTGAATACAATTCCTCAAAAAGGATATCAATTCCAAGCTCCTCTTTTACCTCGCGTATCCCATCAAAAACTGTTTCACTTTCCAATAAATGACCCGCGGCAGTAATATCCAACAATCCCGGATAATCCTTCTTCAAATTGCTGCGTAATTGTAAGTAAACATATTGTTTTCCTTCATGGCTACCAATGAACCAGCATTGAAATGTTTCATGCCACAAACCGAGTCGATGAATTTCCTCCCGGGTACCTACACCTATTTTCTGATGCTGCTCGTCAAATACTTTTAGTAGCTCCTGCTCCATTTAATCCCTCTTAATTTATTTATTTTCAATTAGCTCTACAAATTTATTTAATTTGTCCAAGGAAATGATGTTCTCATTACATTTTTGACTATCTTGGCAAATATAATTTCCTCGCGTTATAAATGCATCCTGAGTCATGCCCTTGACCGATGAAGTAAACATTCCTATTTCTTCAGTTCGATTACATAATGCACAAATCCCTTTTTTATTGGAATTTTTATAACCCCCAGAAATTCCTACTAATTTATTTTTGTATTCAATAACAAGAAATTTTTTATTGGACCCTTTATCCAACCAGCCTAAATAAGATAATTCTTTAAAGTCTATATTCTCTAATGAAGGAATTTTGAGTTTCTTCGCTTTCGGAAAAATCTTTTTGATAGCAGTCTCGCTTATCTCTTTAAAGGGGATAACATAAGGCTTTAGGGTTTCTAAAAAACTTTCTGCTTCTAATTTTTCTTTTATTTCTACAATTGGATTCAATAGGCTTTTTTGATCTTCTGTAGATTCCTCAAATAGCCCAAGTACTTTCTCTAATGACAGTGCTCTTAGGGCATTTAATACTCCACGATCATTTACCGTTGCATGTCCATTTACCAATGCCTGTGTCTGTTTTTTTATATAGTTGTATTGGTCACTTCTAATGAAAGGATTCATATTTACCTCTCCATTCACAATTATTTTCGTTAGTTCAATTGTATCGAATAATAATTGATTAATAAATGGATAAGATGATTAGGAATTATTTTCACCATATGAATACAAAAAAACTGATAGCCCCTAAATGAGCTACCAGTATATTCTTTTACTTTGTATAAACAATTTTCTTAACAGTTTCGACCGAGAGATAATACTCATTTGCAAGCTGTCCCATAGAAACACCATTTCTATACGCTTTCTTTAAAGAATTATTTCGCTCATCGATACGTTTCCTTTCACCTGAAACTGTTCCCCATTGTTTATAAGTTTTTCCCGGCTTTGGAATATAAATCGTTTCCCCTTGAATATACTTTTGAATTTCCTTCACTAGCTCCTCAGGTAAAACGGAAGTTGCCTTGATATATGTCATTTTACGCTCGCTCCTTATTTTTACTATTTAAATAAGGTGCAAAGCCAACATTATGAAATGGCGATATAATTTAATTTATAGCTTCTCATACAAAGTTCGCCTTTCCATCATTAGGCTTTGCATGAGGCGTTGCACTGTCTAGCAATTTTATACTTTTTGCCATTCTGCTCACCTCCAAGTTGCGCTACTTCCTATTTTAATACAAGTAGAAATTTTTAAAAACCTACATAGTGTAATTTCGCTCAGTTTCTTTTTTTTAATTGTTTAAGTAATTGGCTGACCCTTTCCTTTTGGTCCATTGTTTGTTCACTAAGTAGCTCAATTTCATATTTATCTTGTATTACTGAAATATTCACTATGTCCCCTTGATTTAGGCTAGCTTTTAAATCAGAACAATGAATTTGAAGGCTCTCGGTTTCATTTGGGTATTTCAAAAAGACTGCAAAGTCCCCTTCGAAACGGTCTAACGTGTATTTATTCAAATTCACTCACAACCTCTCCTTTGCTATTTAATAATGTAGCTGCATCCCCATCGTTTCTCCACATTTGTCCCTTCGTCCATTTCAAATAGCCCGAACCTTCTTTTGCTTCCGGACCACTTGTGACGTAAATCGTCTCCCCAGCCAGTAAGCTTATGTTTGGAAAATTGAATGTTTGATTGCCCGCTACGGAAACTAATTGCCAATCCTTTAAACTAACAGTAGTACCACCAGAATTGGTAATGCCTACTATTTCACCTCGGAGGTCTTTACTTGAAATATTAATCCCTTCAGCTACTGTGTCAGCAATTTCAGTTGGTTCTACGTTTCCATTTGTCAATACGTTATAATCTACTCCATCTGTTTCCACGACTATATTGCCAACTACTGCAGTGCCATATATTTGTGAACTAATCCGCTCCAACCTTGACTTGACCTCTGCATCTGGATGTCCATAGGAATTATCTTTCCCATAGCTAAGAATGGTAACTTCTGGTTTTACTGCCTGTATAAAATATTCCGAACTACTCGTGTCTGAACCGTGATGTCCTGCTTTCAATACAGTTGAATTTACGTTCGACCGCTCTAGTATTTCTTTCTCTATACGAATATCTGCGTCCCCCATCAATAAAAAGGAAACTTCCCCATAAGTTATTTTTAAGACAATAGATGCTTCATTATTATCATCTGATTCTTCTCCAACATTTAACACAGTAATATCTAAATCATCATCTAGGGGAATCGTATCTCCAATATTTGGCACAATGAACGGTATGTTTTTATCTAAAATAAGCTGAAGCATTTCCTCATACGTTTGAGAGGTATGTACTTTACCTGAATCCACAAAGTTTTTTATAGAGATAGAGTTCAAAACGGAAATAAGTCCGCCGATGTGATCAGCATCTGGGTGTGTCGCTACTACATAATCGAGTTTCTCGACATCATGCGATTTTAAATAAGCTACTACTTCCTTTCCAGCGTCTTTTGTACTTCCATCTACTAGTAAATTTTTACCATTCGGGGATTGTACGAATATAGAGTCACCTTGTCCTACATCTAGAAAATGGACTTTCATTTTATTACTAGCCTCTACAGGTGTCTGAGAAGTTTCTATTGTCGTGTTCGCTTGCTGATTTATAGTACAACCACAAAGTAAAAATACTATACAAATACAAATTATCATTACTATCTTTCTCATAAAAAACCTTCCTTTTCGTTGCTGTGTTCCATTCTATCATAGGATGACAATATTCATATATTACAATTTCCCTTGACAGTTGATAACAATTCGCATAGAATAACTCTTTGTGAAAACTAACGTGGTTCGAGAACCTCCCACGGAAAAAAACTAAGGAGAAATGAATAAAATGAAAACAAAGACTATAGCAGTAACTGGTGTTATTGCCGCTCTTTATGTGGCGGTATCTCTACTAGTGGCTCCTTTTGCATTTGGTGCAGTACAGTTTCGTATTGCGGAGATGTTTAATCACTTAATCGTATTTAATAAAAAATACTTTTTTGGAATTGTATTAGGAGTATTCATCACAAACATGTTCTCTCCAATGGCTGCTTACGACTTAACATTTGGAGTAGCGCATTCTATCATTACGCTATCATTAACGATTTTAGCGACTAAGTATGTAAAAGGAAACATAGCACGCATGGTTATTAATACAGTTCTCTTTACATTTACCATGTGTATTATCGCATTTGAACTAATGCTCGCGCTAGATTTTCCATTCTTCTATACATGGTTGACCGTTGCAGCTGGTGAATTCACCGTATTAGCTGTCGGTATTCCGATTATTATTGCTTTAGATAAACGACTAAATTTTAAGACGCTAATCTAAATAATTTCACCCGATTCTAAAAAACTAGAACCGGGTGTTTTTTTATTTTTCTATTAATCTTTTCTCAACTAAAAAGTCATGAGCTACATCCTCCGGCTTATCACCATCAATATCCACTCTTGCGTTCATTTTAAGCATATCTTCTTCGGATATTTTACCTGCTAACTCGTTTAGCACATCTTCTAGCTCGGGAAACTTTTCTAGAGCATCCATACGCACGACTGGAGCTGCATCATACTTAGGGAAAAACCCTAAATCATCCTTTGTCGTTTGCAAATCAAATCGTTCAATACGTCCATCAGTCGTAAACGCTGGTATAACATCGACATCGCCATTTTTCAACGCTTCATACATTACATTTGGATCTAGGCTTTGTGTTTCTGAAAAAACAAATGGATACGTGTTTATTAGATCGTCAAAGCCATCTCCCTTTCTTTCATAAAATGCATGTGGTGCCCCAAATACCATCCCCCCGGTTTTAGAAGCTTCCACTAAATCAGAGTAAGTTTCTGCACTGTACTCATTATCTTTCGTATAAGCTAATGTATAGGTATTTTCAAATCCAAGTGGACTTAACCACGTAGCTTCAAACTGTTCCTCATAACCTTTTCTAACTTTTTCCAACACACTATCTGAGCTTTCTCCTACCTCAGATTCCTCCTTCAACACATCCTTTAAACCTGTGCCAGTATACTCCACGTATAGATCAATATCGCCTTTTTCCAAAGCAGGAGTCATAATTGCTACTTCTCCCAGACCCTCTTTATATTCCACATTAATATCTGTATTCTGTTCAATATATTGCCCTAAAATCTGTGGTAGTATAAATTGCTCCGTCCACGGTTTCCCACTAATTACTAATGTTTCCTCAGAATCCGAGCAAGCGCTTAAAAGTAAAACTCCTACAAGTCCCATTATCCCCATTAACTTTTTCATCCCATCATCCTCCAGTATTCATTCCTTTTGGTGTAGCCTTTTTCTCAATCCATTTCAATATCAGATCAAACAAAATTGCTAATAATGCAACGGGTAATGCTCCAGCTAAAACAAGCGAATTATTGTAAGATTGCAATCCACGGTAAATTACATCCCCTAACCCTCCTGCTCCAACAAATGTTGCTAGTGTAGCAATTCCTACAGTAAGAACTGTGGCAGTTCGAATACCTGCCATTATAAATGGCAAAGCAAGTGGAAATTCAATCTGCCACAGAAGCTGACTCTTCGTCATGCCCATTCCTCTTCCAGCCTCAATCATAGATTCATCAATATTTGAAATACCAGTATATGTATTACGTAAAATAGGTAAGAGGGCGTAAATGATTAAGGCAATCAAAGCTGTTTTAGCGCCAATCCCTATTAACGGAACTAGGAAACCGAATAGCGCTAAGCTTGGTATTGTCTGAAAGATTGCGGTGATTCCTATAACTGGCTCAGCTATTCTACGATACCTTGCAACTAATATACCTAAAGGTAATGCAATTGCAATCCCGACAGCTAAAGCAACAAAGGATAAGTAAATATGCTGCATAAACGCTTCTTGTATTAAATCTGAACGACTTTGAATTGTATCTATAAAGTTACTCACTCATACCACCTCTTCCTTAGCAAGCATTGCTCGAAGAAGTATAGATTGATTTACAAAGCCTAGCACCTCGTTGCTATGCTTTACTAGCAGTCCTCTTGCACCTTCATTTTCTAATAAAGCGATAGCTTCTTCCACTAACATAGAAGCATCGACCTCTAAATAGAATGATTCCCATTCGCTATCAAAAAAAGACGCAAAGTCCTGTAGTTCCCTTTTTCCAATAGACTTTTTCCGATTAATTCTTTCTATTCCAATAAAGTTTTTCACGAAGTCATTAATAGGATTTTCTATTATCTGTGTAGGTGTAGCAACTTGCTCGATCATGCCATCTTTCATGACGACAATCATATCTGCTATTTTTAATGCCTCATCAATATCATGCGTAACAAAGATGATTGTTTTGTTGATCTTTTCTTGCAAGTGCTTTATCTCATTTTGTAATTGTTCGCGACTTATCGGATCTAATGCACTAAATGGTTCATCCATTAATATTATATCGGGGTTTGCAGCTAGGGCTCTCACTACACCTATTCGTTGTTGCTGACCCCCACTTAATTCAAGTGGGTATTTACGCAAAAACTGGTCTGGTTCAAGTCCTACCATATTCATTAATTCATGAATACGTGTTGTCGTTTTTTCCTTTGGCCACCCTTTTAAATTTGGGACAAGCGCAGCATTTTTTTCTATGGTCATATGTGGAAACAAACCAATTCGTTGAATAACATATCCAATTGTTTTCCTCAGTTCAACAGGATCTACACTAGAGATAGCTTTTTCCTCCACATAAATTTCACCAGAGGTAGGAGTTTCTATTCGATTAATAAGTTTTAGAAGCGTAGTTTTACCGCATCCACTTGGTCCAATGATGACCACTAATTGCTTTTTCGGAATTGTTAAAGTGACACCCTGCAAAGCTTTTGTTCCATCTGGAAACACTTTCGTAATATTTTCAAAACGAATCAACTCACTTCCCTCCTTTCTTCTACTATATTTACTTCCAACCATGTTTACCCTAAAAACATGAAGATAAAGCCATAGAATAATCTATTTTGTGAAAAAATTTGGGGTTTGTGAAAATCGTCGGTTATGCTCTGCTCTTATTGTCCTTAAAAGTTAGTCGTTACTTGCTCTCACTAACTGTTTACTTGCGCTTGTGGGGCCTTTATTTGCTCTCTTTGCTATGTTACTTGCTCACGAACCGGATTTACTTGCTCCCATAGGTTATTTACTTGCTAAAAGGATATTTCTTCCAAAAAAGCTAGTTTAATTCATAGAAAAACCGCCTCCTTAAGGAAGCGGCTCACTCTGTTATTATTCTTTTATAAACTCAATTGTGCTGCGTACTGTATCAATTGGACGAACTAACCCTTCAATTTGTTCACGTTTTGGTTCTAGGAACGGAGGCAATGATAATTTTTCTCCAAGTGTTTCATATGGTTCGTCTCCCATAAATCCTGGTCCATCAGTTGCAAATTCAAATAGTATTCCGTTCGCTACTCTTGAATATAATGATTGGAAAAAGAAACGATCGACGAATCCGGAAGTTTGGAAGCCGAAGCTTTCCATACGATTTGTCCATTCATCTAGCACAGCTCTATCTTCTACTCGGAATGCTGCATGGTGAACTGTTCCAAACCCTTGACGTCCTGGTGGAAGAATGATATTTTTCTCCACTATCACTTGTGCACCATTA
Source organism: Psychrobacillus sp. FSL K6-1415 (assembly GCF_038003185.1). NCBI lineage: Bacteria > Bacillati > Bacillota > Bacilli > Caryophanales > Bacillaceae > Psychrobacillus > Psychrobacillus sp. FSL K6-1415. The sequence goes on from NZ_JBBOOQ010000001.1 coordinate 3,337,040, forward strand.
CCACCCTCGCCTACTTCAAATAAGTGGAATGCTTCCTCTTGTCCTATTTCCTTGAACAATAAAACCTTTTCAAGCACTTCTTTCATATAGTCAAATTCAGCAATTCGAATGGTAATTGGACCTAGACCAGTAATAGCATACTCTAGTGGAATCGGACCTTTTTGCCACGGTGTTCCAGCTGCAACCCCTTTATTGTTTTCGTCTGATACTAGCTGATATTGTTGGTCATCAAAATCTACAAATGACAGTACCTTTGTTCCAAACTGCTCTTGGATACCGGTATGCTTCACATCTAATCGATCAAAACGTTTTACCCAGTAATCTAATGCTGCGTCAGTTGATACACGGAAACCAGTACGATATATTTCGTTAGTGCCATGCGTCCCCTTTTGAATATTCGGGAAGTCGAAGAATGTCATATCCGTACCAGCTCCACCGACATCATCTGCAAAAAACAAATGATAAGTTTGAATATCATCTTGGTTTACTGTCTTTTTAACAAGTCGCATTCCCAATACATTAGTGAAGAATTTGTAATTTTCTTCGGCACTACTTGTAATTGCAGTAACATGGTGCAGACCTTTTAAGTGATTCATATATATTCCTCCAATATTTTATCTCTAATTTAAGTATCTTTAATTCAAAGTAATTTTACCATGAACTAAAAAACATGTCAACAATGCTATCGTTCCACTTAATGATAAAATAAAACCCCCTATTAAATTATTTTTTCAACAATAAAAAACTGCCTCATTGCTGAGACAGTTTCGTGTTTTCATCAAACTTCTATATGTGTTCCAATAACAACAGATGCTGTAAAGAATATCTCAAACCATTCATAGGAGTACCAATTCTAATTAAACTTCTAAATAATAAAAAACAGAGAAGTAACTTAATTTACTTCTCTGCTTTACAGGTTATTAACCTACTAATTTTTGATATTCAGGATTCTTGTCAAACTCAGCTTTTGCAAAAGGACATAGGGGAGTTACATATAATTTTTCTTTTTTGGCATATTCAACGGCCGCTTTTACTAATTGTTGTCCTACATTTTTTCCTCTCAAATGTTCTGCCACATGGGTATGATCTAATATAATTCTAGTTTCCCCTGCACGAACAAAATGGACTTCTGCTTCACTATTTTTCTCATCACCAATATAAAAATGACTGACTACCTTGTTTAATTTCCAGCAAACTAATTCCCTCCTCACATTTTGTATTTTAATGCACCGCTTGGACATCTATTAATAACTTCAGCCACTTTTTTAGCATCTACATTTTCAAGTGAAATCCAAGGCCTAGCTTTTACATTGAAAACTTCTGGTAATCCTTTAACACATTCAGCAGCGTGTTTACAAATATCTCCATCGAAATAGACTGTAATTTCTTCCCCTTTATATTCCCGGTAGCTCATTTTATAACACCTCATTTTTTCTATATTTTATAGTAAACTACAAATCAAATCAATTTGAGATTGTAAGAAAATTCTATCAAGTTGTTAACTTAGCATAGATAACAAAAAATATAACTAGTTCTCCCATAATTAAAATAGTAGGTACTGTAAAGATTAGATTGATAATGAGAAAACCGAATAAAATACCTAAAAATAAACCTAAATGATAAACTTTTAGTCTTTGTTCCTTATGTCTATATTGATGAAAAACAAATGAAGTTGATAAGAAGTAGAGTAATACTGATCCAAAAACAAAATATAAAATAAAATAATAATTAACCTCATGTAAAAACAATAATCTTATCGACGCTGCGATCATGCTCAAGGACATTAAAATGAATAGATGACCATAAATAATCATTTGACCCGCTGTTTTTTTAGATTTATCGACTTTCTTCTCCAAATTATCGAAGTATTGCCACCACATTGATATGATCAAAATAAATGAAACAAGAGTAAATAATATAGAATTCCAATCTCCTTGTTTAGGTTGGATTACAGAAAGCGTACTAACTAGTGTTTCACCGAACAAAATGATAGTAAATAAACCAAATCTTTCTAATAAATGAGCTGTATTTGTAGGTACCATCACTAATCGCTTCCGTCCAATAATTGGGATTAATATATCCACAAAAATACCTGTATACAATATTAGATATCTAATCCAAGAGTCAAAAAAGACGGAGCACAATGAAATTATAATACCAACCCAAAAGTATTTTCCAAAAAAGAGTGCAGCTTTCTTTCGAGTCCCTACTTCTGACCGTTGTACGACAAGATATTGAATTGCAATTAATGACCTAAGTCCAATGTAGCCTATTAAAAAAGATTTATAATACGAATCGAAATCTACCGACAAACTCGCAATCATTACTAGCGCAAAGAACATTTGAAGAATTAAAAATATAATAAATCTTCCCCAAAACGATTGATAAACATCGTCTGTCCAACCCAAGCCCACCAGATGGGAATAAAAATCAGTACAAATTTTAATAAATAGTCTGAATGGATATACCCATTTTCAACATGAAGCAAAACATGAGTTGCAGTAGCAATGGCAGCCACAATTAGCAAATCATAAAATAACTCTAGCCAACTAACCTTTTTTTCTACCATCTTATGTACCAAATCCTATCTTAATAGATTATTAGATTTTATTTCACCTTTAAAAAGGATATTTATATTCTCGAAAAACCTCCTATTAGATGAATAAGCTTCTTATCTTTTATCACACAATATAGTTGAACTCCAGTATCACATTCCGGATGTATCCTCCTCTCCTCCTTCTGTATTTACCTATCATTATTTGATAAAGTTTAGTAGAATCGAATATTGTCGTATTCTTATAGGAGGTATAACTTTGGAAAATTTCTATGTATATATTTTTATTATACTCGTGGCATCCATTTTACAAACAAGTACTGGATTTGGATTTTCGATTTTAGCCACACCGTTTTTATTGATGATATTTAACCCTCATGAAGCTATCCAAATAAATATTATCCTTTCATTAATTATCTCTTGTGCTTTAATAATGAAAATTAAGAAGGATATTGATAAACATTTATTGAAAAAGTTGGTTTTAGGAAGCATTATTGGTATTCCATTTGGTGGGTTAATTTATATATCTATTGATATTAGTACTTTTAAAATAGTCATTAGTATCATTTTATTGATCTTAACTTTATTGCTAATTTTAAATATTAGTTTTAAATCAACTACATTAAGAGATTATATTATTGGTGGATTATCTGGTCTCTTAACAATAAGTATTGGTATGCCGGGACCACCATTATTGATATATTTTGCTGGAACAAAATCAGTAAAAGAAAGAACAAGAGCCACAACACTAGCATTCTATTTATTTATATATTTCATTAGTCTAATTTCTCAGATGTTTTTAGCTGGAACAGATATGATTATTTGGCGCTCAAGCTTATATGCTATTCCAGTTGTATTTATAGGACTGATAATAGGACAAGTTCTATTTAAACATCTCAATCAAAAAGCATTTAGGATTTTCACGTATATCCTCTTAGGGTGTACTGGAATTTTCTTATTATTAGATAGTATCTTATCTCGTTGACATAACGGAAAATGGAGCTCTAAATCAGTACAGTATTGCATGAACTGATTCTATCTTTCATTAATAAGTATTCACAAAGTATTAGCTGGTTTAGTATAAGTACTTGTTGGTCATCATGTAACTTTTATTCTCTTGTAGAGGTCAGATCATATTCAAATTGGCCATGAACATCTGCAAACCCTTTTGCCCTGAATAATAGTTTACCATTATTATCAGTACCAGTTATTTCTATAATAACAACTACCTTACTTGGTTTATTAGACGCTACATAAGCTAGGCTATCAACCTGTTTTTCAGATTTTTTTATTGGATATTGAAAATATAAACTCCGGTCATTTCCAGTCCCAATTATGTGGGGTCTATATATACTAGTTGTTTCTCCCGGTTCTAATTTGTCAATATCCCCCAAATCCTGAAGAATATCATAATTGCTATAAAATGAAAAAAAGAAGTTTAAATCCGTTATTTCTTGTTTACTTGAATTGTAAACCTCAATTGTCACACCATTATCGTACTGAAAAAACTCACCTTGCCCGACCCTTATTATTAAGTAGTAAAAGCCTAGCAAAATCAGAAAAAAAGTAGTAATACCGATAAGTGTGTATGTAAATATTTTTTTCACCAAGACACTTTTATTCTTACTTTTATTCCACTTATTAAGTGTTGATAAAAATCCTCCTAGAGTAAGGAAAACGAATCCAATTAATTTTAGTATGCTTAGGTTGAGTAAAAGTCCTAAATGTATAAAAAAAGCACCAAGTATAATAAAACCTGTTGTAAATATAAAACGGTGTGTTCTGAAATCATTGATTGCTATTCTTTTATCATTATAATCCATTTTTAGATACGTTCTAACAATCATGAAAGTAGGTAGTCCCCACAAAATTATAAATGAGATAAGAGAATAAGTATCCACTTTCAATATCCATACCTCCCTTCTATAGCTTTTATTCAACTAAACTTCCTATTATATAGTAGTTAGAACTTTTCCTGTTTTGCATTTGAATTAATCTTTACAGGTCGCCACTTGTTCAACTAGAGCAATAATCTTAATGGATACCATTATCCCTCTCATTCATATAACTTTCATACGCTGCTTGAACTTTGTCTTTTTTAGGTGAACTGTCAAGGATCTTGCGTATGTCGTTTAGTAAATACAGTCCTCTAAACAAACAGCCTACAATAATTCCGAAAGCAATGAATCCAGCTATATATGTACGTAAAGAAACTAGAACAACACCTAAAATGGTACTTAGAACAATTGATAAAACTAAATACATAATACTTCCTCCCTATGACTACATAAGTTTTCAATTTCATTATCTTGCTCAATCGTTGAACATAAAAAAAAACAACACTCTTCAACAAAGCTACTTCAATTAGATTAATAATGAAGAAAGGCGCTACTCTCCTTATTGAACTTGAAGTAGTCGAGTAGAAGGGAACCTCTCTACCTTACGGTATATTGTGTTCCACCCCCCTCACAGAACCGTGCTTGCGCTATTTACGCACACGGCTCCTCCAAATTATCCTTCACAAAATGGTGATTCTGCTATCCTCAATAGTTTAGTTTACATTTATTATTTTTTCTACCGCTGTGTGTAGTAAATGTGTCCCTAGTGAGAGTGATCATTTGGTAGCAGCCTTTCCTCCATCGGCATTACCCAACTTCATTGGTACTACGCTGCTATCCGACTCCCTACACGGCATTTGGTTTCCTCGCTTATTATCGCTTGTACACCATACTCTTCTATAAGAAGAAAAGACCGGTAGGGCCTCCCGAGTTGCCGTATCATATCGATGTGTGACGTGCCAAGGTCTCTGACTCCAGAGAGGTTTTATCCTTCTTGCCTTTAACGATGGATAAAATATAGCTTTCTGCTGTGCTTAAGGCATCAGCCCTCTCGATTTACTAACATTATGGAGCTCAATCCCTTCAACCAGTTGGCTTTCGGCCCGCCACCTAACTGTCTACGCTTAAAGGCGAATGTTACCATTAGCCCTCCAAGACTCGCTACGAGTGAATGGCTAGTTCTTTCTCGACGGGAATCCCACCCGCTATATGATACGACCTAGGCTCGGCCGCACAAGCACCCATTAGATATTGCATTATTTAACAAACTTGTCCACTTCTTCATCTTTTAAATAGATTGCAATTACTTCACATTTTTTTATAGCCCAAATGTAATGATTGGAAGTATTTGCTGCAAAATAGCTGTATAAATTACTTGTTTTCGTCCACTTATAGAATTTTTTAGTTATGATTTCTTCATGGGTATGTGACCTAATTAAATCCATTACTCTTTCATGGCTCAGCTTCAATTTTTTTATAGCTTGATTTAATGTTACATCTTGATAGTTTTCCCAAATTTGCATATTAAGTAGTTTGATATTACCCCATTTATAACCAGGTGCTGGCATAAAAGGAATATCTCCATCCATACCTTCTCTATACCATCTTTCAAGCATTGCATGCCATTCATACAGATGCATTAATACATCACGAAAATTCTTATCTCTTTCTTGAGTTTCAATAGGAATACCTCTTTTTCTACTAGGTACAGATTCAATTATTTCTAGCAATGCTTTAAAATTGTTGTCGCTATTCAGCAATAGAGTTTCTTTTGCATCTTCCATTATCAAGATAATTTCCTCCTTTTTTATACACACCAACTTCGTTTAAGTGAGAACTTTCACAATATATTATTTTTATTTTAACATAAATATCCAGAACCAATTGTTATATATGGAACCAACTCCCATATTCATAACCAATATCAACTAGTGGTTTACTATAAGTGGTTTGTATTCATCTATATAGGGGAAAAGCACTTAAAAAGAGAATTAGTAGGGGGAAGAAAAATGGCTAAAAAGAAAAGCAAGCCATGGAGTAAAAGAAAGAGAATCGTGATGGGTTCTTTAGGTGTATTTGCGCTTATTTATATTGCTGTAATACTGTGGCATACATATAAACCTTTACCAGAAGGACTTTCCTTTAAAGGAGAGGTACATAATACTGATTCAGTTGAAATGATAACTGATTTAACGTATGCACAGGACCGAAAAGGAACTGGCATCATACACGAAAACTATATATTTGAAGAAGTATATAACATGATCGAGGAGGCTGAGGATTTTGTTGTAGTAGATTTTTTCTTGGTTGATGGCTTTTACGATGAAAAGGAAGATTTTCCTAAGATCGCTGATACTTTGTCTTCAACATTAGCTCAAAAAAAGATAGATCATCCAGAAATGCCTGTAATATTTATCACTGACCCATTGAACAAAGGCTATGGATCCTATGAAAATAAATGGTTTCAGAAAATGAGGGAAGCTGGAGTAGAAATTGTTTATACCGAATTAGATCCTTTGCGAGATTCTACACCCGTCTATTCTGGTATTTATCGCACTTTTTTCCAATGGTTTGACTTCCGTGGCAAGGGCTGGATTTCGAATGCGATGGCAAGTGAAGCACCAAAGATGACGGTTGCCTCTTATTTAACATTACTTAATGTGAAGGCCAATCATCGGAAGGCTGTAGTAACGGAGAAAGAAGCTATGGTAACGTCTTCTAACCCTCATGATGCAAGTGGATTTCATGGAAATATTGCTTTGAAAGTTACCGGTCCTATTATAAATGATATTTTAAAATCAGAGGAAGCAGTTTCTTTGTTTTCAGGGGGACCTAAATTGCCTCGTGTTGATACGAAAGAAACTGGAGGACAGTATAAAGTTCAGTATTTAACTGAGAAAAAGATCCTTGATTCGTTACTTGAGGACTTAGCAGCAACAAAAAAAGGAGACAAAATTTGGCTTGGGATGTTTTTTGTTGCTAAACGAGATATCGTTAATGCACTAATTGATGCAGCAAATCGTGGTGTAGAAGTAAATATGATTCTCGACCCAAACGAAAATTCATTTGGCCAGCAAAAATCCGGGCTTCCAAATCGTCCAGTCGTACAGGAAATGGTCGAAGACACGAAAGGAAAGTTAAATGTTCGTTGGTATAATACCGTTATCGGTCAATATCATACAAAAGCAATTTGGATTCAATCGGATGAGCATACGATTATTTCGAATGGCTCCGCTAACTACACCGAAAGAACATTAGACGATTATAATCTAGAAAATAATTTGAAGGTAATTGCGCCAAATGATAGCAAGTTAGTAATAGAAATGGAAAGCTATTTTGAACGACTTTGGAATAATGAAGATGCTATGTACACAGTAGAGTTGAAAGAGTTCCAAGATAACTTTACTTGGTGGCAACGTTGGATTTATACATTGCAAAAGTTTACTAAAGTGACCACTTATTAATAAACAGAAATAACTCTTTAATACCAAACCATAATAAAAACGCTGAGAATTTTCAGCGTTTTTTATTATTCCACTATTTCAAGCACCTCCGTGTAAATGGCTGTTGCATAAATACTTAGTCTTTCACTAGCATTCCAGATATCGTCGTTACTCTGCAATTCACTACGCTTCACTTTAATTTTCATCAATAGATTCTCTCCCATATAGTAGTGACTTACCTTATTTCAAGTTTCCACAATATGATTTATATGTAAAGGCAGGTCTACTATTTTCTCTCTTAAAAACTGTGGATATAGATTAATATATTTAATTTCATCAAGTGTTTTCCAATAATACGTATGTATCTTCCCTTCCTCATCAACTACAAATTCATTGCCTTTGAGGTCTTCATTCTCTTTTAACTCTACCAAATAAAAGAAGCAAACTTCATGAAATTGTTCTTCAGAAGTCTCCTCTTTGAAAAAATTTTCATTTATCCAAAGCATTCGGTCTACGTTCACTTCAACGCCGAGCTCTTCTTGAATTTCACGCTTCACTGCATCTACACTTTTTTCGTTCATTTTAATACGTCCACCTGGAACATAAAAGTATGGCTGACCTTTATCTTGCATAATTAGCAACTTGTTATCCTTCACTATTAAACCCGCCACTCGGTAATTAAATCTACCTTCTGTAGTATTAAAAGATATATCCATTTCTTCCCCTCTATTCTGTGTTCAATTAATAATTTATTTTTCAGACTAATATATCTATACTACTCGTTTTAGTCTTCCTTGCCCAGATTTTTCACCATGAGTTGGGTTCGTTTAGACACATACAAAACAAAAACAAGTAATAGCTTTTCCTCTATTACTTGTCTTCACGTTATACGGATGGTTGCTTTTTTTTCTTGCGCATGGACTGTGGAATATACATGCAGTATGGTTCGCTTTCCATATAATCCCCTGTTAGATTGTATGCTCTGGATCTGGATCCTCCGCACACTTTATTGTACTCGCACACTCCACATTTCCCTTTATATTTATCGGGACTCCGAAGGTTTTGGAATACATCAGAATTACGGTAAATATCTGCTAATGGTGTTTGACGGACATTGCCAACTTTTATCGGGAGTAGTCCACTTGGGAAAACATCACCTGTATGCGAAATAAAGACAAAGCCATTTCCATCGTTTACTCCTTTTGGCGCTCGACCCAATCCATCAATTTTACCGGTATCCCCCATAGTCAATGCATCTTCATAGAAAATATGATCTTCATCGCTCAATCCTTTTTGTTCACGTAGTTTTTGTTGAATAACTACACGGCGATAATGCTGTGCAGCAGTTGTTTTAATATCAAATGGCACACGTTTAGAGAGGTTATAAAGCCATCTAAACACTTTTTCATGCTCTGCGGGTGAGATCATATCTGTTTCTTTCCCTCTACCAGTTGGAACTAGGAAGAACACACTCCAAAGGACACAATTAAGCTTCTCCACCATTTCTGCTAGTTCATCCAAGTATTCATAGTTATATTTTGAAATAACGGTATTAATCTGTAAAGGCATCTCTAATTCATTTAAATATTCGATAGCCTTCATCGTCAAATCAAACGATCCAGTTGTACCTCTAAAGTGATCGTGAACTTCAGCACAATGACCATCTATACTAAAAGCCCATCTAGCTAGTCCAATATCTTTTGCCTTTTGCATTGCTTCTTTTGTTACATTCGGAGTAGCTGATGGAGTCATAGATACACGGACTCCTTTTTTAATAGCGTACTCTGCAATATCAAATACATCCGGTCGTTCCAAAGGATCCCCACCTGTAAATACAAGCAATGGATTTTCCATCTCATAAATATCATCTATTAACTTTTTCCCTTCATCTAGCGTTAACTCCAATGGATGTCTATGATGCTGAGCCTCTGCACGACAATGTAAACAATGAAGCTGACATGCACGGGTTAACTCCCAGATAACGATAAATGGATTTTCATTATAATCTCTTGAAAACATATTTTTTTCCTCCTAATTTATTTCCTAAAATGACCGTAAGTTAACTTATACTTGGATTTTAACATTTTCACTTTTAATCCGAAGTGATATTATTCACATAATAAATAGGAAGATATGACAAACAATAAACAAAAAGATCCCGAAATAGCTCTCTCTAGGATCTTTAAGTGAAATATTATTTTTTGCCGATAGCGACTCTCCAATGATCAGGACCATTTTCAATATATTCCCATGTGTATGTGTCTTCACGTTCCATCATAAATTGATAGAGCAATGGTTTTGGATCATGGTCATTGGAAAGCTCCAAAAACTCTCCAGACTGTAAAGCATCAAATGCCTCGAATATTCTAGGATGACGAATTCTTGGTTCAATATCTGGTGCGTTTAGTTTTACTGCAAATTGAATATTACTCACTTTAGTTTCCCTCCAATATTTTTGATTCTGTTCATATCATAATGCTTACCATTCTAAACTGAAGTGAGGATAAACACATATCCCCTATGATTTTAATCACTTGTCATTGTTCTCCAAAGAGAAACTATTGATGGTACAATGAAAAGGACAATCGCAGGGAAAGGATGAGCTATATGAACGTAGAATCGATACAAGCACTTCTACAACGGTTTTCCTTATTTAAAGATTTGACCAATGCAGAAATAGAACCAATACTTGACTTGGCAAAGAATCGGTTATATCGCCAAGGAACACATATTTTTATGCAAGACGATCCACTAACTAATGTTTACTTTATTCATCAAGGGCAGATAAAAATATATCGTACTGATATGCAAGGAAAAGAACAAATCGTCAATGTTCTCGGCGAAGGTGAAATGTTCCCTCATATGGGTTTCTTTCGAAAAGGCACCTATCCCGCTCATGCCGAGGTATTAGAGGATGCAATTTTAATATATATACCTATTCATTTGTTTGAGGAATTTCTAAAAACTAATCCAGAAATTTGTGTAAAGATTTTCAGTATACTCGGAGATAAAATCGTAGACTTACAAAATCGTTTAGAAGAAAAAATGTTACACAATACATACGAGCAAATTATTCTATTATTATTACGCTTAGCAAAAAGTCATGGGAAGAAATTTGATGACGATCACTATATCTTCACAACGCAGTTCACAAACCGAGATTTAGCAAATATGATCGGCTCGAGCCGCGAAACAGTTAGCAGAACTCTTACTTCTTTAAAAAAGTCAAAACTAATAAGCTCTAATCCAGCAGGCAATATTATTTTGAACATGGACAAATTAAAAGATGAATTGTTTTAAGACAAAAAGGCAACCAAATTAATTGGATGCCTTTTTTATGATTATTAGAAATTGACATATTAAAAAAATAATACCTTTGAAATTAACAGCAATATAACGATTGACGAAATAGATCTGATCCAAATAACTTTTTTACTAACACCAGCTTTATTTTCCAGATAATTTATATAAGAAAACGTAAGAATAAACCCAAAGAAAGGTAGCAAATAACCTGAACTAACTTCAATAGTTTCATAATATTTGATGATAGTTACTGTTAAAAGAATCAGACCTAATGCACCTACAAACGTATGAAAATATAAAGTGAACTTATTGTCTTCTTCCAATTTCTCTCCTCCATCTAAAAGCACATACTATTTTTTTGTAACTTTAATAATCATAGTAGTCGGGAATCTCTTTGCTTTATATAAAGAATAATATCGATAAGATACTTCTTCTGGAGCCGTTTCATAATTTACTGATACATCACTTTCTATTACAGAGTCAATCGTGAATCCTACTTTTATCAATTCATTTATATATGTACTTAGCTTTCTTTTAGGAATTACCATCGGAGCATTTTCACCTTTGAAGTTCGGATATGTTGTTACTCCTTCCTCCTGGTATGAACCATTAAGACTAAGTTGCCTATTTTGACTGGAAATATGAGGATATAATGGATGATCCCAACTAAATACAAAGCTGCCTCCTTGCTTCAAATAGGAATAAATTAATCTAAAGGTAGTAGTCAAATCAGTTGTCCATCCAATAGCATAAATAGAGTACACACAGTCAAAATACAATTTCGGTAATCCAATATCAACTTCCATAGGGGAACAAAATAAATGAGTTTCTAAACCTTTTAGCGTTTCCTCGGCAGTCTTAATCTGCTTCTCAGAAAGGTCGACTCCCCATAGTTCGCTAACCCTCCTTCCCGCCATATACAATATTGAGTGTCCGCTTCCGCAACCAATATCTAGTACTCTCTTGTTTGCCACGTCTTCTAATAATCCTAATTCCTTTTCAGTTTGAGCAAAGGGACCATAATTAGGCAAAGCATCTACTCCATTAAAATGGTGAGCTACCACATCCCAACTTTTCTTGTTTTGTTTTATGATTTCAGTAGTCATTAATTCTACCCCATTTCTTAGTAAAATTTCGTTGCAGCAAACATTTATATATAACGAGGTGGTGATACTTTTTTTGTAAAGAATACTCCGTCTAGTTGCTCTACAGGAGTAATTATCTGTTGCATCGTTCCTGATTCCATAATAATCGTTTTATTAAAAATCCATTTATTAGATTCATTTGGTAAAACGCAAGAAAAATCTAGAAATGATACTGGAGAGGGACTATGATTCATATAATCTTCCAAACTCTTCTTAGGAGGTTTTCTTAACTCATAAACGCTACCATTATTTAAAGCTGCATTTCCTTCATACATAAACAGACCAAGATAATATGATTGACTGGTTAGATTAGGACTCATTAAAGAACCCATTGGCTTGTAGCTATATAATGATTGAATGTTTTTATAAATATGAGTATTGTGTGCCCAAATGATTATTTTTTCATCTGGATATAGTTTATGGCAAATCCATTCTATGTTCTCCGCCATTATTTGATCTCTAAATTTTAAGTAATCCCCGTGTTTAGCGTCTAATCTATCTATAAATTTCCGTTTATTATCTAATAACTTTTGAATTACTATATACGGGTTATGTAGACCTTTGCGATGAAATTCTTCTTTCCAAGTCTCCAGCTCTATATCTAACTGAGTAATGAGGTCAAAGAGCACTATTTTATCTTTTTGAAAACTAGTGTAAATATATTTTGGAACTTTTTTTCTTGTCGCTTTATATTTTCCGATATCCCTATACCAATCTATTAACATATAGTCTAGCTTTTTGATATGCTCTTTAAATTCTAATGTGAAATTAATATCGATACTTTCAAGGAAATCTAAAAGTAAGCTCTCTTTGCTGGATGGCTGAAAATCAAAGCCTATAAGTCTTAAGTCATTATTCTCTTTTATTTGTTGGAACAATGGTAATGTTTCTTCTGTTTTCCATAAAGAAAAAACGGACTTACTCATTAGTTCGTTAACTGTAAGTTTATCTTTTATGTAGTTAGAGCTATAACATTCACTTAATCCACTTTCAAATGCCACGACTTTGAATCCCATTCTATGGTATAGGAAGTTTATCAGACTAGTCTTTAGTAAGGAATGCTCTGCAATTCCATGACCATTTTCGCCAAGCCAAACTATCCGCTTATCTTTAAGAACTTGTTCTAAAAACTCAAAATGATCCATACCACATTCTGATAATGAATCTATTCCATATGAATTTTCTTTAACCCACTCAATTGCGTTGCTATATTTTTTATTCATTGACTGAAAGATTGGCATTTTTACCCCCAAAAATTGAAAAGTTAATATTTAGGACTCCACTTTCGCAAGCTTATTATCTGAAATAAAAGTCGCTAGTTCTTCAAATTCTTCTTGTGATAATTTTTCATCTGTTGCATATTGAAATGATACTCCACTAAACACTCCTGAAAGTTCATAAGTTGAAACGATTGATTTCTTAAACGGTTCATCGTTATATTCATTATATAATTTAGGTATTTGCATGTTTAGTGGGCTAATAAAGGGCATCCAACCTTTTGTTGAATCAACAAATAAAATAGGCATCTGTATACTGTCAAAACGAGATATATAATCACTATCCGATACAGTATTAAAATGTTCGTTACTAATCATCAGAAAATTATACTTCGTTTTCAATTCGTCATTTGTTAGCAATTCCTCAACCTTTAAAGATTCATAAGTGACGTTTGAATACTCAAATTGTTCTAGATTATCGCCAATAACTCCAATACGAATCGTTTCAACCGATATTAGCTGTTTTTCTGTGCACCCCCATAAAACCATTAAACATATGATGCCAATTGTTAATTTTAATTTGATAAATAGCCCCCCTCACAGTTGTAGTTAAATAGATCTACCTACTTACTCATTGAACATTCTCTATTACATTCTACTAATAGCATCTAATTCCTTTTTAATAATAAACTTTATACTGACTTTCTTAAGCCTTTTTACATTAAGTGACGTAGCTCACTACATCGGTAATTGAAAATGATTATCATATAGTTAACAACATAAAGGTGGGATACTATGGATACGCAAAAGATTGTGGAGCTTGACGTGAGAGAGGATTTATTACTTAAAAAAGAGCCTTTTGACAAGATTATGGGAGCGGTTAAACAGTTAAAGCCTGGTCAGATTTTCGTGCTTCATGCACCATTTAATCCGATACCATTGCACAAACTATTAAGTAAAAAAGGATTCGTTTACGAAGTGATTAAGCTAGAGAAAAAACATTGGCAAACTACTTATATACAGAAAGAAGTGGATAACAGTGATTCTTGATAATCGTGGCTTAGAACCACCGCAGCCGATGATGCGCACATTAACAAAGTTAGGAAACTTACATGTAGGTGAAACAATTACTATTATAAATGATCGTAGACCAATGTTTTTATATGAAGAGTTAAATGAGCTTGGCTATTTACATAACACAGACGCACTAGAAGATGGAAGCTTTAAAATTACAATTACAAAGTCTGGTGAATAACATGAAACCAACAAGTTTAAAATCGGATACAAATATTAAACTTCCATTAGCATTTATTTTATATGCATTAATAGCTTTTGTTGTAGCACAAGGTGTTCTTTTGCTGAATAGTAATTTGTTAGTATCGAGTCAATTTCGACTTCCTAGTTTATGGATGGGTGCACATTTCCTGTTACTCGGCTTTGCAGTAATGATTGCTATGGGGGCAATGTATCAATTAGTTCCTGTTGCATTTTTAACTCCAATTTGGAATCAAAAAATGGGCTATCTCCAATTTGGAATTACAGTTGTAGGAATAACTAGCCTTACTCTAACTCTTGGATTTAAGCCTACATTCGCTATTTATGGAGGAATCCTAACAATCTTTGGTATTACTTTATTTATCATCCAAATGGCTATGACAATCAGTAAACAAAAACAGAGAAATATGAGTTTATTTTTCGTCATTGCAGCTGTTTCGAGCTTTGCCCTCACTATTCTGGCAGGCTTTGTACTCGCTTGGAATATTGCCTACGGTGGAATAGAAAGCCATAATTCAATTCTATATTCTCATATTACGTTAGGTGTAGCAGGATGGTTTACACTTTTAATATTCGGTTTCTCTTACAAGTTAGTGCCCATGTTTAGCCTTTCTCACGGATTTACATTGAAATGGACTAGTCTTTCCTTCTCAACCTATGTGTTCGGACTGCTTATACAAATTGTGTCCTTTTGGGTTGATTTGGATGCACTAACTACAATCGGCTGGCTATTTCTTTTTATCGGTTTCTCTTTTTTTGTATTAGATATGAGAGCAATTTTACATAAACGCTTAAAGAAGAAATTAGATAAGCCTTTTGCATTTTCGGTAATTGCGATAGGAAACGGTTTGGTAATTCATTCTCTTGCTTTAATACTCAGTCTGTTTGGAATAAATGATTCATCTATTTGGAGTTGGTTAATATTTCTTTACGTAATGAGCTGGATTATATTTAGTATTTTAGGATACTTGTATAAGATTGTACCGTTTCTATGGTGGACACATAAATACGCAGATAAAATCGGTAAAGAAAAAGTTCCAACGATGAAGGATATGATTGACGAAAAAATGAGCGTTGTATTATTTAGTTTGTTTGTCGTTAGTATTATTGGATTGACTACAGGAGCATTATTACAAATCAGTTTAGTCGTTTTGACTTTCCAAGCATTGCTAACTGTAACATCCTTTTTATATGCATTTTCCATCATTCGTATTTTATTTAAATAGCATTCAGGAAGGGAGTTCTTATAAATGTCTTACGGGAAATTGGTAGAACAATCATTATATGATGTTGTCGATCCAGAGTTAGGTATAAATATCGTGGACTTAGGGTTGGTTTACGGAGTATGTTCAGATGAGAACAACAATGTAATAATAACTATGACGCTCACTACCCCCGGCTGCCCCATGCATGACAGTATTACAAATGGAGTTAAACACCGAGTCAGTCAACTAGAAGAAGTTGGAGAGGTCGAGGTAAATCTCGTATGGGAGCCAGAATGGAGTCCGAGTAAAATGAGTGACCGAGCGAAAGAACTGTTATAGAAGAGGTTGGGAATAGACTTGCTCTTCATGGGTAAGTCTATTTTTATTTTAGGTATTTTGTGAAGATAGTCGAATCGCAAGATCAATATGGAGAATCGCAAGTTTAGTTAATAGTATAGCAAGTTCAACCTGTTAAATAGCAAGGTCACTCTCGCAAATCGCAAGTCCGCTTGATAAGTTAGGGATTTTCTCGGATAAACGATGGTGCACTACGTATAAGAGGAGCTTTCTCATAAACGATTCGAACTCTCGCATAATCTTCAGTTTCTCACGCACTTTCGAAATCCATCCAATATAAAAAAGGACAATTTGATACACAAATTGTCCGATTTTTCATTCGTAATCAGAGGGATCAATTATCAGTTTTGAGATGAAATAAATCATAATACTGACTGCAAAAAATACGAAGCCCCAGCCTAGTGTTTTTTGTTCGATGATTAAGTAATTGTTGCATAGTTGGACGGGTGATGCGATGTATAGCCATGCCATGACCCCAAAAATTACACTCAGTAGAACATATAATGTATTTTTTCCTACGTTACTTAGTTTACCCCAGCTGTCTCGTAATGGAACTCCAGCTAAAAATGGTAAGCTTATAAATTTAAATAATTCGACTGCGGGTATCGACAGTGCTTCATCCATCGTTCTCGGAAGCAACCAGTAACCGAGTATCACCATAAAGAGAAGAATACCAGGTACCCCATTACTATTCCATTTTTCAAAGAATCTAGGGAATATCTTTTGATAAAGTGGAGCCATTAGTACACCAACGACAACAAACAACGTCATTTGCATATGCATATGAATAGCCATAACTGATTCTGCTAAATTCGCAACAGGTGGTAGCATCAAGAAAATATATAGGACTAGTCCGTACTTCAAACTACTCCCCCACTTTCGATTCGAGAATAGAATTTACTTTATCCGCCGCTATTTCAATTTCTTCATAATCCATCACTTCGACTAAAATTCCATTTGGATCTACTAGATAAAAGGCAGAATTATGCTGGAAGTTGCCATTTTCATCAGGGATAACAGTCACTCCAAAATCCATAAGTAATCCTTCTAACTGCTGCTGATCTGATATTCTTGCCATTCTCCACGTTTCACCGTCACTGTCAAAATAATAGCGATACTTTTCAAGAGTTGCCGGATCATCATTCTTTGGATCAAAGCTAATACTTAAAAAAACGATATCCTTACCTATATACTTGGGTGGAATTTGTTTATATACCTCGGCTAAATTGAATTCTAATTGTGGGCAAACATCTGAGCAGGCAGTATATATAAATGTCAGCATCACATATTTTCCCTCGAACTCTGAAAAGGAATATACTCTTTCTTTGCTATCTTCTAATGTAACTTCAGGGAAAACTGGATTCTCCTCCATTAATTTATTCACTCTGGCAGTTTCAACTGTATATGCAGTGAATCCGTCCGTTCCAATAAAAAATAATATAGCTCCAAATAATAGGACAACAAAGATTGCTATTGAATTGTATTGTTTGTTCTTCATAACAATCACAACCTCATATTTATTAATAAAGAGATAGCCTCTAAAGACTATCTCTAGTACGTTTTACCAAGTTCTAAATGGTGGTGATCCTGGTGGTGCATTTACAATCATCTCTACAACCGGAATTACGTATGCCATGGAAACTACTAAAATCATTAGGACAATCCATAATGTCCACCGTTCTGTCCATTTCGGTGTTGGCGCAGCATTTTCCTCTGGCTCCGCGATTTGGAATTCCGTTTGTCCTTTTGGTGCAAAGAACATTAGATTGAATGCGATGTAGACCATTAGCACGACACCAACCATTAACAATGTACCACCAACTGCTAGCAGCAATAGATAAGGATCCCATCCTAATGCTGTCGCATTATCTCCATAAGTTGTATAAGAAGTTCTTCTTGGAGAACCAAATAGGCCAACATAGTGCATAGCCCCAGACATTAATGCCATACCAACTGTCCAAACTAATGTTTGAATTACCCCTAATTTATTCATTTGAGGTGTAAGAACACGTCCAGTCAAATGAGGAATCAACCAGTAAGCAACTCCAAAGAATGATAATACAACCGTCACTCCTAGAGTTAAGTGGAAGTGACCTACAACCCACATTGAATTGTGTACTACAGTGTTTAGTTGGTTATTTGTTTGAGCAATACCTCCGGCTCCAGCGGGTATAAAAGCTATCATCGCAATCATTGGTGCGAGGAATCGAACATCGACCCATGGTAATTTTTTAATCCAGCCTAACAGACCTTTCGCACCTTTCTTTCTACCAGAGCGTTCAAATATCGCAAACATTGCAAATGCAGTCATTAATGAAGGGAATCCGATAGATAGACTCATAAATACATGCATGAATTTAATACCTTCAGTAATTCCTGGATCGACAATTTGGTGATGGAATCCACCAGTAATATTTAAAACTACTAATAGTATTACAACTAGTCGAGTAAGCGTGTCACTCCATTGTCTACCGCCAATAATTTTCGGTATAGCAATATACCAAGTAGATACTGCAGTCAGATACCAAATATTTACTAACGTATGTCCAAAACTCCAGAACAGCGTGCGACTTAATAGAACATTAATCGTATCTGTCCAACCAAATGCCCAAGGTATAATCATTAATACTTCAATTGTTACACCTATACTACCGAAGAACAAAAGCACGAACACACCAACTGCAAAGAATGCGAGTAAAGGAATATGCTGTCCTTTATGTTTCTTTCTCCAGTCGGCCACATTGATGAATGCACCAAATGCGCATAGCCAAATACCTACTACTAGAAATACTAATCCTACATAAAACCAACCAGATGCTGCCATAGGTGGATAGAATGTATACATAACAGATGCATCACCCATGATAATAGTTGTTGCAACAAAGGCAACCCCAACTACCATTGATCCAAAGCCAATCCATCCAAGTTTTCTAACCTTTGGAAGTAACCCTTCTAATGTGTGAGATAATGCTGCATAAAAATATCCAATAGTAAATGTTGTACTAAACACAAGAACTAATAATACTCCATGTGCTGACAGTACTTGATAATAATTTAGCCATGTTGGTAATTCTAATATTCCAGCACGGTTGAGACCTTGAAGCAAACCTAATACTCCTCCAATAAAAAACGCGATATACGCTATTATAAAAAGTGCAATAGAAAATCGTGCATCCAGAGGATTGGCTCCTAACACGTTATTTACTTTTTGTTTCATTGTTTTCTTTGCAACTGCCTCCATGATGATCCTCCTTCCTCTATTTAACTGTAATCGTAGTACTCATCATCTGATGTCCCGCCCCACAATACTCATTACATAAAACTAAATATTCACCGGCTTCATCAAATTTTTGTGTTGCCCTTTGGATATGCCCTGGTGTTACCATTGCATTTAAGTTAGTGCCTGCCACTTGGAAACCATGTACAACATCCTTAGATGTCATGACAAAAGTTACTTTTGCTCCTGCTGGAATTTCGATATCCATTGGAGTGAAAGAGAATATTTGTAGGGTCATAACGACCTCATATTCATTGTCTCCCGTTTTATAAACACCAGGCTTATCAAAAGGTGCTGTTTCATCAACTTTCTGTGGATCTATTGTCTCTAGCCCACTAGGTGTCCCCATATCCAAAGCGAAAGCTTGATATCCGGTGATTGCCATCGAAATAACTAAAATTGCTACTCCGATAATTAGCCAAACCTCTTCTGCGCGATGCATTTTCATACTGTTTCTCCTCCTTTCAAACTCGATTCATATATAAAACTAGTAGTAGAACGATACATAAAATAATCGGTACTCCAACAAAAACGAGAGAGGCAAATAATGCTCCACTATAAGATTCCTTCTGTTTTTTTACATTTTTGAATCCCATCTATTTCGTCCTCCTTGTATTTCTTCTTACTTCTATTCTAGTAATAAAGCACATACTAAAAAGTGTTCTAAATCACTTGTAGCTGTGATTTTGAACACGATGTTTTTTATATAATCCGGAGATAGCCCATAAAAATGTGGAATTAGCCCTTAAACTGCTGTTATCCACCAAAAAATCACGGTATCGCCCATAAAGTCACCAATATAACCCATAAAACTATTACCACTGCCCATAAAATCAAAAAATAGCCCATATGCCTAACGTCTATATACTCGCAACAAAAAAGCACTCAAGTTACTGTTTCTAAACAGTAACTCGAGTGCTTTTCCGCCATTATGGCATATATTTCTCTTCAACTTTCACTACTACATCATCTTCAACTGTCACATAATAAGGTCCTTTGACACCAAGTAAGTAGGTGATAAATTCCTTCTCCTCCACTACTCTAGGCTCCGAGGGATTCTCTTGATTAACAAGTAAGAACTCTGCATCCTCGGCTATTTTCATAGTAGATTCTTCTTTTGTTTCATTATACATCACAAAACCAGTTGGTAAGTCCTTCTCCACGTCCAGCCCTAACTCCTTAATCCTATCTTTGTCCGATTCCTCTATCCATTCAACCTCATCCAAAACAAGATTTCTGGTAGAAAGTTCATAATTCTTTATGATCGCTAATTGTTTACCTGGCGTATCTGTTTCTTTTGGTGTTTCCTCATCCGAACAGGCTCCAAGCATAATAATACTTAACGTTACTAGAATAACTTTGCTCCAACCCGATTTTTTAAATAAGTTCATATCGTAACCTCTCTTCTTTATGTATTAAACTCTTTTTAAACCCAATTACCTAAACGTCTTAACCTATTTACATAAAAAAAGTAGAGCACCGATGTATTGGTTAGCTCTACCTCCTATATGAAAGATACTAAATTTCCATATCCCAGCATTCTTGTTGAGCTTTCTTGGCTTGCTGTTCAGTTTCTTCTGGATGCATAGTGCGAAATTTATGATGTTCTGCTGGTATGATATCTATCATTTTTTCAATCATATCTTCAGGATCAAATTGGTCTTCTAATTGCGCTTCTTGTTTTTGCATATCTTCCTTGTTAGTAAAATTACTGTCTTCATTGTACCATTTATATTTTTCTTCTGCACTTCTATCATTGAACCCTGTATTATATGGTCCTGGGTTAATCGTTGCCACTTGCACTCCAAACTCTTTCAACTCTTTTTGTAGGGTCTTGGCGATTCCTTCGATTGCATGCTTTGTAGCAGTGTATGGACCTACATATGGTGTTGCTGATACACCTGCAATGGAACTCATAAATACAATCTTCCCACTGCCCTGCCTTACGAATTTTTTGGCAGCAATTTGTACAGTTTCTAACGTAGCAAAAACGTTCACCTCAAACAATGCACGAAATCGATCCATCGGTACTTCTCCTAACGGTCCACCTTCATTGATAGCTGCATTTGCAACAAATATATCAAAATCATAATCTTCCATTTGTGCACGGTCACGTTCGTTCGTAATATCCATCTTGAATATTTCCATCTTTAACCCTAATTCATTGGCCTCTCGTAATAGGTCTGTTTTTTGAGAAGTGTTTTCTGTTGTAGCGATTAAACGATGACCCTTCTTAGCAAGTCCAATTGCTGCACCTCTTCCAAGTCCGCTTCCAGCACCAGTAATAAAAATAGTTTTGCTCATAATTATTCCTCCTACTTAAGTGTCTTCTATTTTCTGTTCCCTACCAGAAATATATAAAACACTCGATTCGTCTAAACAATTAAACGAATGATATAGGAAGAGTTGGTTACAGCTAGGCCTTGCTCTGTACTATTTTCATCAAATATTTTAGTTACTTTCGATAAATCCTCTTCCTTTAGCCTTTCGTAAATAGATGTCTTTTGACCAAAGCAACGTAACTTTAATACATCGATAGGAGAATGCAAATATTCTATACTTGTTACATGCTCCAGTTCAATGGAAGTGAAGCTACTAATCTCCAATTGTTTATTTATTTTATTTAGTATTGGTGTACCAAAAGAGTAGTCAAATAGATTTGGAAAAATTAGAGGTAGTTCTTTTGCTGCTCCATCACCTGGATGAAGTCCAAGAATTGATCCTCCCTTAATCACTACTTCTGTAAGGGCTGGATAAGCAGATGTAGGTCCCTTTCGAGTGTATGAACATTCAAAATCATTTTTCTCAAAAGGTAATCCTTGTTTGCTATTTCCAACAATGAATGTAAGGTTCGACTTTTCATTCACCTTAGCAACTTCTAAGAAATTTTCAGTTACATCAAACCCTACAATCTGTTTAGCAATCGAGCTACAAAATTTAGTAAAATCACCATGTCCACAACCAACATCTAGAACTTTTTTGTTTTTTATCATTTTTGACACTTCTTCATCAAAAATAGACTCTCCACTGGGCTTAGTAATGGTGGAATTCCAAGTATATTTATAAATACGCTGTAACTCTGAGAGCTGTTGATACCATTCTATGGAATGTGGTGTTAACCATTCAGAAAAGGTCGTTGGATTATTTAACATTTACACCCTCCCCTTGCTTGTTACGCTCCTTAAACAAAAGCCATAAACAGCTAAATACAATAAACGCCACTAATTCTAGTGATAAAATATACCATGGATAGGGCCCTAAAAAGTCCATCAAACTTCCACCTCTTGGCTTTTCCTGTAAAAACATATAATTGCCTTCTACTAAAAAGTTTATAAAAAATAGGAATGGTAGCAATACATTTAACGTAATCATTGTCTGGATAACGCCTTTAAAGGTTGGCTTGTAACCTCTCACCCAAGTAAAATAAAGCGCGGTTAAAATGATTCCAAAATGCGTATAGAAAAAATGGAAAAACCTGAAATGTGGAAAGTTTAAATCCAAAACAGGTGTAGCAACTGCCTGGATTGCTCCTCCAATACCAGCGAAAAAAACAAATGAATAAAGCTTCTTTTTTCCAGTCCAAAGCAAAACAATTGTTATGATCAAACTAATACTGCATAGTTCTAATGGTAATGAGTTACCCCAATCCCATCTTCCTGTTTGAACAAGCCATATATAATAACAACCATCCATTATGAATAAAGTAAGAGCGACAAATCGTTCCATAAATTGGACTTTCTGTTGTTGAATAGTCCATCTATTCCTATTATAAAATAAAAGAAGGATTAGAAAACACAAGGTAATCATTGAAGTTATATGAACAGCTGAAAACATTTCAAATGCAGAATCCATTTTCTGTCTCCCCCCACTCTTAATCTACTCTATTATATTCGGCACAAGCTTTTGAATTTCCTTTGAAAAAAATATAAAAAAGCTACTGGTTTCACCCCCAAGTAGCTTTCATCATTTGAATATATTTTTCACATTTTTGGCCCATTAAGTAATTTGCTAAACTGAGAAATAGTAATAGTAATTTGAATCTCTTATAAAACCAATTTTTTCGTAAAGTCTTTGTGCTGGAATGTTTTCCTCACCGGTCTCAAGTAAAATTCCTTTTGCATCTGTTTCCTCTGCAAAATTAATGACCATTTTTATTAATTTTTCTGCAAATCCATTATTGCGTGCACTCTTTTTCACATATAAATCATTTAAGATCCATGATTGTTTCATACTTACGGAAGAAAATGATGGATATAACTGTACAAAACCAACTGGACTATTCTCATCATAGGCTATGAAAACTACTGATTCTTCTTTTACTAATCTTTCTTTTAAAAAAGCTCTCGCACCTTCAAGATTCGATTCTTGTTTATAGAACAATCTATATAAATCAAAAAGTTCCGTCAGTGAATCAAGCTCATTTAATGTAGCTCTTTGAATGCACATATTTTATCTTCCTTTATTTAATTTTTATTGTATTTTACCATTTATTAACTAGATTTTGTTAAAAATTAAATTTCGAAAGTTTCCAGTTGAATCACTCTTGTTGCAAGCAGTTCAATATCCCTTTTCTTCAATTGACGAGTTACGGACATCAATATTGGGGAAGCACTCAAAAAAAGTTACTAGATTCTTATCTAATCTAGTAACTTTCATCATTTGAATTTAATTTTCACATTATTACGTCCATTTGATTTGGCTTTATATAACTCTTCATATGCTATAGAAAACATTTCAGCTTCGTCCTTAAAGCTATCCCTTAAACCATGAACGCCACCCACACTAATAGTCACTTGAAAAGAATGCTGCTCCCAACAAAATAGTAAGCTTAAGTGTTCAATGGCGTTTCTTAAAGTCTCTCCCATTTGAACAAACTCTTCTGCACTAATATCGGTTAAAAAACAAATAAATTCATCTCCATCAGCATGAAGAAGTAACCCTTGTCTGTCGCTTGAAATTGTTTTAATACAATTTGTGACTTGTTGTAAGCAACGATTTCCTTCTATACAACCGTGAAAATCATTATAGCGTTTGAAATGGTCGAGATCGATTATACAAAGTGCGACTTGCAAATCTTCCCTACCATCACCTATCACTTCTTTCATATACTCTGTCAAATGTTTGGGGTTTGGCAGCTGTGGCAATTCATCATTAACAACTTCTCCACTCTCATACTTTGAAAGGTCATCCAACATTTTTTTTTGAATAGTAATCTCATCTTCTGTTTGTTTATTCATTGTTTTTATTTTCACCACCTCTTTGCAGTTTATAACCTACAGTTAATTTTAAATTCTGTTTATTTTAATAGTAAAATTAGATAAAAAATTCTAACAGAAAATACAATAGTTTTTTGTTTTGAGCTTTTATTTATGACGATTATTAATCTAAATACCTCCAAGTTTGAATCGTAATTTATAAAAGTATTACTCTCCTATTAATCTTATTTGCTGCTCGACATTTTTTAAAAGAATATCCATCTCTGCATAGCCATGATATCTAACATACATAACGCCTTTTCCTTTAGCTGCAAAGATTTCTTTCGTTTCATCGTCCTCTTTAATTATCAAATGATTAAAGCTACTATGTTCCACCTTTAATAACTTTTCTTTTCCTTCGAACATACCATGCCACTCTATCAAATCATCTACAAGGTTTTCACTCATAGATGGAAAAATGATTTTATAGACCTTCGAATAAGTACTTGGCGAATAGACACCACTAGCATCATTCCATTCTTCCCCATAGACGATACCATGCTCTCGTGCTTCGTATTGAGTTGGAGCCATTATACTCCATTTATAGGTATAACTATTGCCTCTATCAATATCCCCTCGCGTAGAAGCTTTTTCTCTTACCATTTCGGTACTCTGTTCAATATCCGAAAGCCTCACGATAGGTACATCAATATCATTTGTAGGCAGTTCTAGAGTCTCTTTCATGCCAAGCTGAATATATGGAATAGCTGCAGTAACAATAGCTAAAACAATAAATACATTTGATATCAATAAATTAACCTTGCGCATCCTCTTCCAAGGAGCAGCATGATCAATTGCATTACCTTCTTTTAGTTTATTTCTTAAAGAACGTATTCCAACTGCGGCACTTATTAAGCTATAAGTAAAATAAATAATTATAAATAAAGGCAGAGGTTGAATAATTTCACCTTCAACGAAGGATAAAGTAGGTGTGGAGTTAACAAATAAAAAAAATAGATTAATCCAATTAGTATTAAAGTAATAATTGTTGCCAGTAAAGCACTATTAACAATCGTTTTTTCAAGAGCTTTGAGAGTATAGGCTTGTTCCTCAGGATCGGTATGTAATTCAGGGGCATTTAACTCAACTGGAGATGAAAACACACTAAACATTCCATACCTTGTAACATAAGACCAGTCACTTTCAGCATACATTTGCTGTTGCTCAAATGTAATCTCTTTATTATGTATTGCATCTATCCTGTACCTCGTCTCTTTAGGCTTCTCTTTAATAAAATGCACAAATATTGAGCCGACCTTTCTTAGATGCAACCCTTCCTTGGCCATATCGGTAAACCAACTCTCATGCTCACCAATACGCCAATAATTACTCGGTCTCAGTTTTAGAACTACTTTCATCCACATCATCTTCTTTCAGAATTATTCCATCATTAACTAACGCTGCTAACCGATTATATTCACTCTGCAGAGCTTCTTTCCCTTCATTTGTAATTATGTATTTTTTTCTTCTACCATCATCCTCCGATAGAGTAATTAGACCAGATTTTTGTATACGGACAAGAACTCCATAAAGTGTTCCAGGTCCCATATTCACTCTTCCATGTGAAACATCTGTTATTACATTCATCAGTCTATATCTGTCACTTGGATTCATTAGTGCTAATAACACATAGTACATTGCTTCCGTCATAGGACCACTGTTATATGCCACTGCAAAGCCTCCTTATACCATGCAAAACGATATGTCGTTTAACGCAATAGTATTATTTCCCAGTATAGATGTCAAAAAAATTTGACTATTCAATCCGTTTAAAAAGTCCATTTCCAGAAAATACAATGTTGTTTTAGAACCAGGTTCTGGGCTGATAAAAAAGATCCTATTTGACATAATGAGATTTTTTTTCTTAAGGCAACGTTAAAGCTAAAGGCTGATATATTGTAGAATGACATGCTGACAACCACATTACATCTTCCTCAACTGGATATTTATGTTAGAATATTAAAAAATTTATGAAAGATTACACTTAAATTAACGGAGGAGTTTAGTTGAAGAACAAACTGATTAAAAAGGGGGGGATTCATTGCATCCAGTAGAATTAATTGAATTGATGATAGTCGGCGGAATTTTACTAGTTGTTCTATTAGTTTCTTTTATATTCAAAGGAACATGGAGAAAAATTATTCAGGGATTCGCTCTTCTATTTTGGGTGTCCTTTGTTCTCTTTTATTTTGTACGTCCATATTGGATTGATATTCAAATCGAAAAAAAATTAGGTTATATACAGATCCATTTGGAAGAACAGTACCCTGCGGAAACGTGGGAATATAGGACAGTGCCTCACCGTGAGGACGGCTATGAATCCTCGAATCCGTATTATATAGGCGTAATATTTGGTAGTGAACCACAAGTGGAATATAAATATTTCGCTCGTAATAAAAGTGATATTATCCAATCAGGATGGTATACATCTGAATTACAACGTGACCAGAATGATTTATTACATTTAGAAGTTTTAGAAGAATAATTGCGGTTTATTATGAGGTTCCATCTTCTCTTATTGATTTGAATAGTAACTTCAATATTTTCATAATCATATTCAAACTAACGAGTTCTTTTATCTTATTGAAATAAGCTGCAGGTTAATGCCAGGAGGGACGTCATTGTGAAAGAAATGAAATCACCACCTATTCAACCTAACTTGAGAAAACTATTATCCTTCGCAACCTCGGAAAGGAATATCGAGAGAGAATATGGATTATATATCCAATCTCCAGTTCTAGCGTTGTATGGATATGACTTTGAAGATGAAGTTGTCGGTTGTATAGGAATAGAGCTTTTAGGTCTAAAACGTTGTGAAATAAGGCATATTGCAGTCTCTCCAAACCATAGAGGACAAGGTATAGGAAGTAAAATGATTAGTTTTATAAAAGTTAAACATTCATTAACTAATATTTTTGCTGAGACCGATAAAGAGGCTGTGAATTTTTATAAGAATTGTGGATTTAAAATAAAGAGTTTAGGAGAAAAGTATCCAGGTGTGGAACGTTTCCAATGTATTTTAGAAAGTTAGTAAGTATTATGCTTATTCAACTGCCATGTATGAAATACCTTTATTAAGGAATGAGATTATATTGAAGGGATGAGATTATATTGAAGGGATGTTAGTTAATGATATTAGTAAGCTCCTGTTTAGCAGGGTTAGAGGTAAGATATAATGGAACTCACATTCTAAATAGTAAGTTACGTAAATTAGTGGAAGAAAATAAAGCTATTACAATATGTCCAGAATTACTGGGAGGATTTTCAACTCCCAGAGAACCTGCTGAAATAATAGGAGGAGACGGCGAAGACGTACTTGATGGAAAAGCTAAGGTTATTGAGAAGTCTGGTAGAGATGTTACTGAAATTTACATAAAAGGAGCATATGCTACTCTAGAAAAGGCTAAAAAGATAAATGCAACGATAGTTGTTCTTAAAGAGAATAGCCCATCCTGTGGTAGTTTAATGATTTACAATGGTGAATTTAAGGGGAAGAAAATTATTGGAAATGGAGTTACTTCTGCCTTACTTAAAAGAAATGGATTACAAGTAATATCAGAAGAACAATTTGTTTAAAATTCCCTTTAGTTATTCTACTCACATCTTATTAAAACAGCGTCCATAACCGATATTTCGGTCATGGACGCTATTTCTTATACTAGTTATTTGTTTAGTTTTTATTGTATGTGGAACCAAAATGCTTATTATTTTTTGATTAATTCTAATTCGACTGGAATAGAAGCTTCTACTTTTTCACCTTTTAGTGATTTCATTGCTGCTTCTACAGCTTTTTGACCGATTAAATCTGGTTTTTGAGCTACTGTACCAGCAAGTTTACCGTCTTCTACTGATTTTACTGCATCCCCTGTAGCATCAAAACCAACTACTAGAATATCTTTTCCAGCTGCTTCAATTGCTTCCAGTGCACCTAGAGCCATTTCATCATTATGTGCAAAAACTGCTTTTACATCTGGGTTACCTTGCAAAATATTCTCCATAACTGTTAAACCTTCTGCACGATTAAAGTTCGCTGTTTGTTTAGCAACAACTTCTAATTTACCATTTGCAATATTGTTAAATCCTTCACCACGATCACGAGCAGCAGAAGAACCTGCAATACCCTCAAGTTCAACGACTTGTGCACCTTCTCCAACTAACCCAAGTAAATATTCTCCAGCTAGTTCGCCACCAGCAATATTATCAGAAGCAATATGAGCTACTACATCCCCACCTTCAGAACTGCGGTCAACTGTAATAACTGGAATATCAGCAGCATTTGCAGCTTCAACTGTTGCAACTACAGCTTCTGAATCTGTTGGATTAATAAGGATTAAATCTACCCCTTGTTGAATTAGATCTTCTACATCACTTGCTTGTTTTGTTAGTTGGCACTTATCACCAACTATCGGACATTCTTTAAGTGGGTAAGAGTTTATACATTATTAAAGCTACAGAATAGACTATAAGTAATAAAACATTCTAAGGAGGTTTTTAATTTGGCACGTAGAGGAAATGGAAAGCCCCGTTTTTGCGTGTTCCCCGGGTATAATTGGTGTGGACCCGGTTGTAGCGGTCCTGGTGCGCCGATAAATGACGTAGATACAGCTTGTAAAGCACATGATGATTGTTATAGAAGAGGAAATAATCGTTGTGAATGTGATCGCGAATTTCTCCGTCGGCTACATCCTAAAATAAACAATAATACTCAAAAGGGTAGACATGCTCGAACGCTCTATAATTATATGAAATTGCAAACAACTTTTACTTGTAAAAACTCTAGATACTAGAGAAATTTAATTCGTAATCTATAAAGATAGCAAGCCCAATTATAATTCCTTTTGCTGGTTTTACTTAGCAATAAGTTTGTTTAGCTAGGACAAATTTGTTATTATTTTCACAGGCATATTATTGAAGGAGTCCTTATAGATGAATCAAGAGCAAGTAGAACAGTTTCAGCAGATGAAAAAGAAAATGACACGAATGATGCTGTTGTATAAATTTGCATTAAATGAGCTTGAAACAAAAATTGAAATTTTACGCGAAGAATTTCTAATGATCCATGAGTATAATCCAATTGAACATACAAATTCTAGATTGAAATCCCCAGAAAGTATATTGAAAAAACTTAATAGAAAAGGTAAGGGTATCTCAGTAGAAAGCATCAGAGAAAATGTGAAAGACATTGCTGGCATGCGGATTACTTGTTCTTTTATTTCTGATATTTATCGGGTGTTTGACATGTTAGAAAAACAAAGTGATATAAAAGTATTGAAAGTAAAAGACTATATCAAAAACCCAAAAAGCAATGGCTATAAGAGTTTACATGTTTTATTGGAAACTCCTGTTTTTATGTCGGACGGGAAGGAAATTGTGACAGTAGAAGTGCAAATACGAACTATTGCGATGGACTTTTGGGCAAGCCTTGAACATAAAATCTTTTATAAATACGACCAATTTGTACCAGAACAACTATTAATCGAGTTGAAAGAAGCAGCAGATTCCGCATTTGCACTAGATGAGAAAATGGAAAGATTGCATAATGAAGTTAAAATAATTAAAGGTGAAAATAAAATTAGCGAAGTAGATGAGTTAACCAAGTTACTAAGCAATTCAAACCAACAAATAACCATTCCTCCCGCTTTTTTAGAAATGCTAGAAAAAGTTAAATAAAATGGCTAGTTTAAAATGGCTAGTTTAAAATATTATTAATTTCAATAAAAAAATTGGGTAAAAAGACACCCAGTCCTTTACATTCAAAACCTGTTTCTAAGCTTTCCGAAGTGCTTTGGACAGACTTGTTGCTATATTATTACCAAGTAAATTTTTAGGGATGCTGGTTGTGACCTACGTCACAACCAGCATCCCCTTTTTTTTGGTAATCTTATGGCGTTTGTCCCGCATTAACGGGCAATAGAATAGGTCCTGTTTTTGTTCATAAAAACGTGTGTAGTTTAAGAGTTTTTTGGATTATTCACCGACCGAAATATTATTTTTTGTTTTTTTCCACTTCTTTCATAAATGCTTCTCCCTCTATATCTAAATTCGGAAGTATTTTATCTAACCACTTTGGTAAGTACCAAGCTGAGTTCCCCATTATAATCATTACTGCAGGTACAATAGCCATTCTTACTACAAATGCATCGAATAGAACACCAAATGTGAGTGCTAAGCCCATTGATTTAATCATTGGATCTGGTGCTAACATAAATCCAGTAAATACTGAAATCATGATTAAACCAGCAGCTGTAACTACTCCGCCACTATCTCTCATCCCAGCTAAAACAGCCTCTCGTGCATTTCCTGTATGTGTATAAACTTCACGCATTCTACTAACTAAAAAGACCTCATAGTCCATTGCTAATCCAAACAAAATTCCTATCACAATTACTGGTAAGAAACTTAATACTGGATCTGCAATAGGAAATCCAAATAAATCAATCAAGTTTCCATCCTGTACAATAAATACCGTAAATCCTAGGGTTGCACCTAATGAAAGTATAAAGCCCAGAACTGCTTTTAATGGAACTAGAATAGATCTAAATACTAGTACCAATAAAACGAATGAAAATCCAATAATTAATAGGGCAAATACTGGCAATGCATCACTCAATTTTTGTGATATATCAATATTTACTGCTGTAGAACCTGTAACCATTAATGTTATATGATCGGATTTTTCCAACAAATCGGACCTTTTTCTAATATCATTTACAAGATCTTTTGTTGCTGAATCGTTTGCCCCTGTCACTGGAGTAATAGAAATAAGATATAGCTCACCTGAAGGTCCAGGAATTGCAGGACTAACACTTTTTACATTTGATAAACCACTTAACTCTTCTATAGTATCATTTAACGCCAATTGTAAATTGGTAGTTTCACTTGAGGTTTTAGCAACTACAAGTAACGTTGCATGATGGCCAGGTCCATAAGCTTCAGTTAGTAAATCATATGCTTTTCTTTCCGTTGTCTGTTCATTTTTCGAACCGTTATCTGGGAGACCAAGTTCCATATGGAGCATAGGAGTCGCAATTATAGCAAGAACTACAATTCCAACAATCGCAACCTTCCACGGGTGTTTTGCTACAAAATTCCCCCATCTATCGGAAGTAGTTTGTTTTTTATCACTTTTGATTTTGCTTAATAAAGTATTTTTTCTATCTGGTCCTACTTTTTCGCCCATCATTCCTAAAAAGGCAGGAACCACAATAACTGCTATCAATATTGCCAATAGAACACAAAGTGCTGCAGAAAGACCCATCATAGTTAAAAATGGTATTTGTGCAACAGATAAACCTAACAGTGCAATAATTACAGTTATCCCAGCAAACACTACGGCACTACCAGCTGTTCCAGTTGCAATTGCTACAGACTCTGAAACGGAGTATCCTTCTTTCCTTTGTTGTCTAAACCGAGTCATTATAAAGAGAGCATAATCGATACCTACTGCCAGTCCTAACATTGCAGCTAAGGTTATCGAAACAGAAGTGATATCTAAATAATTTGTTCCAATCACTATCAATAATAGACCAATAGCTAATCCTATAACTGCCATTAAGATTGGCATTCCTGCCGCTAAGAAGGAGACAAAAGTAATTGCCAATATAACATAGGCTACAACTACTCCAATAGCTTCTGTGATTCCTCCAATTTCCAGTTCAGAAAATACAACATCACCAGCTAACTCCGTTTGAATTCCAGCATCACGAGTCTCTTTTATATTTTCAATAATATTGTCCTTTGATTTTTCCGATACTTTATCGGCTGCCACATCGTAAGCAACAACAGCATAACCGATTTTTTTATCTTTACTTAAATTACCTAATTCAACCGGAGTAACTACAGAAACAACATGTTTATCATTGTCTTTTATCGCTATCAATGTATCTGTAATTACTTTGTTAACCTCTTCGGAATCTAAGGTTTTATTTTCCGGTGCTTTTAATACTAACTGTACTTGACCACCTGTATTAGATGGAAATTCTTTTTTCATGAGTTGAAGCGCTTTTTCTGATTCTGTTCCTGGTATAGTCATTTCTTCCGAAAAATTTGGTCCCAAATTTAGTGCAAAGATTGCTATAACAATCAGAATCGCTAATGTACTGCCGATTACTTTTTTGTTATTGTTTGCTGCCCATTTACCTAACTTGTAAAGATATTTTGCCATTTAAAGCTTCCTCTCATCCTAATATTACCCTCCCTATTAAAACAACGAGTTATTATTTATACATTCTGTTGTTTTAATGGCACAGAAATAGTATATTAAAGCTATTGAAAGATAACAATAAACAATGTTGAACTGCCTGTTATTAAAAGAACATTTTTTAAAACAACCGTCCAATTAAAGACATAATAAATTAATTTGAATAATAAGTAGGAGGAGAAATACATGGTAGGTATAAAAGGAAACCGAAGAACCCTATATAGTAAAAAAGTAATTATAGATGCTTTTTTACTGTTACTTCAGGAAAAAAACTTAAATAAAATTACAGTAACTGAGATTTGTAAAGAAGCTGATATTAATCGCGGAACTTTTTATTCTTATTACAATGATCCGTTTGATTTAATGAGAAGTATTGAAGATGAAATGATAGAGAATATGATGAGTAAAATAAATAATTCAGGAGACGACTCCCTTTATGGAGTTTTGAATTTAATAATTGAAAACAAAGAGTTCTGCAAAATTATTTTAAATGAAAAAAGTAGCTCTCGAGTATTTAATACAATTTTGAACTTTACTTATGAAAATTCAATCGCAGAAAAGAAAAAGTTACCAAATGCAAATGATACATATTTAGAATATTATTTCTCATTTTCAACAGGAGGAACTATCGAAGTAATACGAAAATGGTTAAATGATGATATGAAAATTCCCGTTGAAAAAGTTGTACAAATATTAGAAAGTATGTACGTTTCGTAACTATTTCCTCTATTAATAATTGGACATCTCTCTAGACTAAATATCCATTACACCTCCTTCATTTTTCATAAGCTAAATAGATAGACAAAATAAATGGAGGAGTTTTTAAATTGAACAAATCAAATAAAGTCTTTTCAAGTTCTCATCAACATAAAAAGCGACCAAATATTCTTTTTATGATTGTAGATGAAGAGAGATTTCCGACTGTTTACGAAACAGAGGCAATAAAAGAATGGCGAATGAAAAATTTAAAAACACAAGAGCTTTTGAGAAATAATGGGATGACATTTTTAAATCATTATATTGGAAGTACTGCTTGTTCACCAAGCAGGGCAACTCTTTTTACTGGACAATATCCATCACTGCACGGTGTGACACAAACAACTGGTGTTGCTAAAGGCGCATTCGACCCTGATGTATTTTGGTTAGATCATAATACGGTTCCTACTTTAGGAGAATACTTTCGTACTGCAGGGTATCAAACCTATTGGAAAGGCAAATGGCATCTTTCCGATGAGGATATTCTAATCCCTGGTACACATAATGCCCTACCTAGCTACAACACTAAAACTGGTGTATCTAATCGTGCACAAGAACAGCTTTATGAACACGCCAATCGATTGAACAATTATGGTTTCGATGGTTGGATTGGTCCTGAACCTCATGGGTCAAATCCTCGAAACTCGGGATCTTCTGCTGGCGTCGGGATAAGTGGTCGGGATGAGGTTTATGCAGCCGAGGTCGTCGATTTAATTCATTCGCTTGAGAAAAATGCACATTCAGATGACAATCAGCCCTGGCTCATTGTGTCCTCCTTTGTAAATCCACATGATATTACTCTCCTTGGACTTTTCACTCGATTTAATCCCTCATTTAATTTTGAAATTGATCCGACTCTCCCTTTTGTTCCACCTGCTCCTACAGCTAATGAAAACCTACTCACTAAACCATCTGCTCAGTTGAGTTATCGAGATGTATATCAACAAGCACTACAACCTACCTTCGATTCACTACTTTATCGACAACTTTACTATTCTCTTCAAAAAAAGGTAGACGATGAGATGTATAAAGTATTTCAGGCTCTTCATTCTTCTGTTTTTTATGAGGATACAATTATCGTTTTTACAGCAGATCATGGAAGCCTAACTGGAGCTCACGGTGGTTTATTTCAAAAATGGCATAATGCTTATGAAGAATCCCTGCACGTCCCACTAATTATCAATAGCTCGAAGTTTTCTACTACAATGGAAACTGACATGATCACAAGCCATTTAGACATTATCCCAACACTCCTAGGTCTCGCAAATATCGATGTTACCGATGCTCAAAATGAGCTCAAAAAAAGCCATACTGAAGTGCATCCATTGGTAGGACGAGATCTCTCAGAATTGCTAAATGGGAATAACAAATTCACTCGAGCAAACGAACCTATATATTTTATGACGGATGATGAAGTAACGAAAGGATTGAACCAATTTTCTGTAACTGGAAAACCATATGAATCAGTTATTCAACCGAATCATTTAGAAACGGTGATCTTGAAATTGCCTACTGGAAAAGAAAAAACAGAAGAGATATGGAAGCTTACTCGTTATTTTGATAACCCTCAATTTTGGAGTAATCCTGGAATAGATGATAAAGAGATAAATCAGAAAGATTCCCAACCAGTTTCAGATACGAAGGAAGTTGCTATTTGTATAACAACAACTAAGCAATCCCCAGTCGAAGATCAGTATGAATTATATAATGTTACAAGGGACCCAATGGAAGAATGCAATCTTGCATTTCATTTAAATGAAACACCTGAGTCAAAGGTTATTCAGAAAATAATAGTAAATATTCTCCATGAACAATCCACTCAAAAAAGATTAACTCCAACGAGCGGAATTGTTCCAGGTATGCCGAGCTGTGATCACTAATTCGCTCTCGTCTAATTTTAATCTTGTATTCCTTTTTTGCCTTTTGTAAAAAACTTTTTTAAAGTGTCACAAATCATTCTCCAGCTCCGTCTTAAGTTATGAACTAACAGAGGAGGGATTCATCTTATGGAAGGAACATGGGATGTTGTAATAGTTGGTGGTGGTTTGGCAGGTTATGTTGCAGCTAATTATTTGGCTAAAACAGGGATATCTACACTAATCATTGAAAAAGATAAAAAAGTTGGTGGTAGAGCTAGAACGGATAAGATTAATCAGGAGTTTTTTAATCTGGGCCCACATGCACTTTATGCAAAAGGAAACGCTGTACCAATTCTTCAAGAACTCGGCATAAAACTATATGGTAAGTCACCAAAATTACAGGGATTATTAATAAATGACCAGGTTGAATATGCTGCTCCTTTTAACCCACTAGGAGTATTTACAACTGACTTTTTGAGCTGGAAAGAGCGTATGGAGTGGTTGAAGGTTTTATTGAAACTTAAAAGTACGGATATCGAAAAGCTTTCAGAGCAAACTTTTCAACTATGGATTCAACAATTAACCAATTCGAAAAATATTCAAGCTCTACTCCTTATTCTCGGTAGGCTAGCAACCTACTGTCATGCCCCAGAGAAAGTAAGTGCAAGTGTTATAGTTGCCCATCTACAGATGGTAATGAAGGGTGTACTTTATATAGACAAAGGATGGCAAACAATTATTGACCAGCTACACAACAAGGCGGTTTGCTCTGGAGTACAAATACAAACAGGCATAATAGTTAATGAAATTAAAAGAGTAGACAATATTTTTAGGTTGTCTCTTTCTACTAAAGAGGAGTTAACATGTAAGTATTTACTGAGTACAACCAGTCCTCAAGAGCTTATGAAAATGTTAGGTGAAAATATCACGCAAATGCAAATGGATTTCTTTACTAAGCTATTACCTATAAAGGGGGCTGCTTTAGATGTCGCACTAAGACAGCTTCCTAAACCAAATCGATTTTTTGCTATGGAAATAACGGAGCCTTTTTACTATTCTGTTCATTCAAATGCAGCTATTCTTTCCGAAAACAAAAATACTATCGTGCTTCACGTTTTCAAATATCTTCACCCAAATGATAATATAGATGGAAAAGTACTTAAATACGAGCTAGAGCAATTTTTAGAAAAAATACAGCCTGGCTGGCAAGAAAACAAAATTTCAAGCCGTTTTATGCCTAATATTACGGTGAACCAACGCTTACCTCAAATAGGAGATGAAAAAAAGTTACAGCGTTCTAAATTGGAGATTTCCGGATTATATTTAGCAGGGGACTGGGTCTCATCTCATTCCATTTTGGCTGAAGGAGCAGTAAGTAGCGCGAAACAAGCTGCGGAAGAAATAATAGAAAAAGAGCAGAGGTGATATTGTGCAAATTACCAATGAACTTTACCAACAGTATAAACGTTTATTGTTTTCTATAGGTTATCGTATGCTAGGATCTGTAGTAGAAGCCGAAGATCTTCTACATGAAGTTTTTTAAAAAGCCTATCAAGTTGAAGAAGACAAAATTGAAAACGTAAAAGCCTATCTTTGTAAGATGATGACAAACCGTTGTATAGATAGCTTAAAGTCTTCACGGTACAAAAGGGAAAAATATGTGGGCCCATGGAACCCTGAACCCATATTGTTTGAGGAAGCACATGCTCTTGATCCATTTGATAATGTTCTACAAAAAGAAGGTTTAAGTATTGCTTACTTAAGGATGATGGAGCATTTGGCACCAGATGAAAGAGCAGCTTTACTATTAAGAGAAGTCTTTGAATTCTCCTATTCAGAAATTGCAAATGTCTTAGAGAAGAAAGAGGATAACTGCCGAAAAATATTAAGTCGAGCGAAGCAAAAAATCTCTGGTATAGAAAGTGAAAGTCTAAACTTTGAAAATAACAAATCTATTATTAACCGATTTATCCATGCTTTTGAACAACAACATATGAATATATTACTAGAGCTTTTATCCGAAAATGTTACCCTCTATTCTGATGGTGGTGGAAAAGTAAAAGCAGCTATACGTCCTATTCATTCTTTACCGAGTGTATTGGCGTTTTTATATGGTATTGCGAAGAAGACCTCTACAGATTATTATTTTGAGATAAAAAATGTCAATGGTCAGCCTGCAATGATAAATTATATGAATAGTAATTTATACAGTGTCATCACCTTTTACATTGAGAGTAACAAAATTAATGAATTTTATATTGTAATGAACCCAGATAAATTGAGACTTCAATTAGTGGATGATTTCTTCTCTCCCATTACGGAAAATTGAACCCAGACGATATTTGTTATAAAACTCAAAAACAGCTGGCTTCGGAACCATACCAAAGCCAGCTAATCATCAATAGTTCTATAATCTATCAGAATATTGAATATCAAACTGTTGTAACCGATAGTTAAATTGTTCTTCGGTAAGTGGATCATCGTAAAAGGGACCTTGAACTAATGTACATTTATGAACATGCAAGAATTCTATCTGTTCTTTTGTTTTAATGCCATCAACAAGTATATCGATTTTCATATTATTTGCTAAACCTATTATTGATTGGAGAATTGCTTCTGCCTTTTGGTTGTTTCCAATGCTATTTATAAAAAACTTGTCAATTTTAACTTTGGATAATGGAAGATTAACTATATAAGCTAGGTTCGAATAACCAGTACCAAAATTATCGATAACTATGCGAATACCTGCTTCATGGATATCATGTAAATGATTTAAAATAACAGAGGAAGAATAAATCTGTGAATTTTCCGTAATCTCAATTGCAATCTTATCTCTTGAAATGGAATGCTTATTTACTTGGTACAATAAAAACGACACAAATGAAGGTTCGTTTAATAAAGTGGAGGAAATATTAAAAGAGACTTCCTCTGAAAAATTATATATTTTTCCCCATTTAGTATATATGAATAATGATGTATCAATTATATATTCCGTTAACATCCTTATTTGACCGGTTTCTTCTGCTACAGGAATAAACTCTTTAGGATGTATAACACCTAATTCAGGATGATTCCATCTAGTTAGCACTTCAATTCCCCTAATCTTATTGTTTAGAATATCTACCTGAGGTAGAAAAACAGGGTATATTTCTTTGTTAATAACTGCTTGTTCTATACTTTTTTCGATAATAAGTCTTCTGTTTAATGACTTTGACATTTCACGATTATATCTAATCCATTGATCACCTTTAATTTTCTTTGCTTCATACATAGCAGTGTCAGCAGCAGTGATCAAAGAATCTACATTATTACCATCCTCTGGGAATATACTAACCCCTAGGCTTGCGGACATATTCATTGGTGGTAATGCTGTGTTCTTAAAGGGCTTCTCGATGACCACTAAAATTTGATAAGCATCACTTTGCACTTGAAATTCATCGATATATTCCGTGTAAAGAATAAATTTATCTCCTCCAAATCGAGAAAGAAAGTATTTACTTGTTAGTTCATCTTTCAGCCGGTTTGTAACTTCTACTAAAAACTCATCTCCAATGTCATGTCCATACGCATCGTTAATAAGTTTAAAATTATTTAAATCCAAAAAGAATATTACAAAAGGAATACTGTCAGCTATTTTATTTTCTAGATTTTTATACAACAGCAAACGATTAGGAATTTCTGTTAAGTAATCATGATGTGCAGTATCCCATAGTATTCTTTCTCTTACTTTTTTATCGTTGATATTATTAAAGTATACGGATATACCTCCATTTTCCTTTGGATAGGAATTGACCTCGAACCAAGCATCGAATGGTTCATAGTATGCTTCAAAGCGGGTTTGTTCTCTTTTTTTCATTGTTTTAGTATAGTTTTCATCAAATACTGTATTAATTGCCTCTGGAAATCTCCCCCAAATATCCTGCCCTAATAACTCCTTTTTTGAAGCAAACAACAACTTTTCTGCTTCCTTATTTATATAGGTAAACTTCCAGTTCTTATCCAAAGAAATAAAAGCATCTGTCATACTCTCTAAAACATCATAAACTTCCATTTGCTCATTTTCATTTTCACTAACATCTCTAAGGATAATAGTTGCCCCTATTATAATTTTATCTTCAAGTAACGGGGTGACTAGCATCGAAAAAGATTTTATTTCTGTAGACAAGGAACTAGCATAGGAGGTATGAAAGTATGTCATTTTTCCATTTAACACATCTGTAATTCCATTGTATGCAGCTAATTCATCCAACTCATTTAACAATTTCAAATAATCGTTGCCTGTTTGAAGAGCAAAAGGGTTGTTAACATTCTCTTCCCATAACCGATTTACCTGAATGATTTCTCCATCTATATTAATAACTGCTACCTGAACAATATGCGAGTTTGTTATTTCAATGTCCATCTGGCATAGCTCCTCTCGTTACTGCTTTCTACCTATATAAGCTTAAATTCCCATTTATATCTAAAGAGGCTAATATATTTGGAGTTCCTACTTTAAAGGTATGAATTCTTCTTCCTACTTGAATAACGGTATCAGCGTGAGCATAGTTGATGTGTATCTTTCCATTAGAAGGAACTTGAATAGTCGTTTTACCACCATTTTCAGAACCAACATCATCTAGAAATATCTCATTTCCAGCACTTAAATTTCCTCCGCGACAAACCCCTTTAACAATGATGTTATAATCTGCTTGAATATTACAATGGTATACACCTTGTCCTATTATATGAACATTCCCACTTGAATATAGAGTAGAATTAATGGCGTAGGGCACTTCTATAGCTACTCTTGGTTCAGGCGCCAAATAGTATGTTTCATACATTTCCTGCATCCAGTTTATGAACTGTTCTAATGTCTGCAACTGAATATTTTGATCTTTGGAGACATTGATAAAATGCTTATTTAAAGTATTTGAAAGAGATTTCCAATCCTCATCTAAGCTATTTTCATTATTATTTATTATAGTAATTAACTTTTTAGTTAGCTCGCTAAAGTCCATATATTTTTTTTCTAATAACAATCTGATAAGGTACGACAGTTTAATCGTTTCTTCTTTCGGATTACTTTCACGTCTTACCATTAGGATTTGATTGATCGCAGCTAAAATATGGTTTGAATATGTTAATATCTCAGAAAGTATTGGGATAAGCGAGGCAATCACATGATTTATCTTCCCGGCAGATAGTTCACATGAAAATACGTTTTGCTCTATTTTCATTGAGTAATTAGACTGGACGATTGATCTATTAACTGTACCGTTTATATAAATTCTACCTTCCGCATCAACAGCCATAGAGTCTAATACATTACCCGTTATTCTCACATCACCAGGAAATCGAATATTACCACTTTCCAAACCTACATCGCCATTATGGACATACTCTTTTATAACATCCATTTTCACTAACTTTCCTCTGGATTCTATAAATGGTCTTCCAGTAGCGATTGCAACTATTTGATCATCCTTTTGTACTGCTCCTTTTCCCACTTTTATAATCACATCAGATACAGGTTTAGGAGGTACAGGTTTATC
The DNA here is from genome assembly GCF_038003185.1 of Psychrobacillus sp. FSL K6-1415. NCBI lineage: Bacteria > Bacillati > Bacillota > Bacilli > Caryophanales > Bacillaceae > Psychrobacillus > Psychrobacillus sp. FSL K6-1415. The sequence goes on from NZ_JBBOOQ010000001.1 coordinate 3,378,258, forward strand.
AAACAAATCTTTTCCAGGCTTTCCTAATATTGAAGGTATTTTCTTCGCAATCACTTCTCCAACTTCAACTGACAAAATAGTTTGGCCTTCTCTATAGTCCACTTTTTCTAATTTATCACTATTATCATCTTCGCCCTTATCCTCTAGCCAACCCTCAACTAGAATTTCAATATCCCCATTTAATCCTTCAACGGGATATGTACCTTTTGCAATTATAGCTTCGCCTTCTCCGTTATTTAATGCTTCATGAATTGCCGAATGAATTATTCCATTTTCTATTTTTAATGATTTTAGCTGGGTTAGAACATCTTCTATTGAAATATCAGTAAAATAAGTTATATTTTCTTGAGCTCTAATAAAAAGATGTTCTTGAGGTTCTGTCTCTTCTAAATTTCTTATGATATTCTTTCCAGGATTAATCGATAGCGTCGCCATCATATTATTATCCTTTACTTCAATCCAAAAACTCGATGGAATTACTTCACCTTCTAGTTCAACTATTATTTTGTCTTTGCTAGTAACCAATTGAGGTTTCGTTAGTTTTTGACCATTCACTAACACCTTCAAATTTTTATCTGCTTCTATTATTGGAAGCCGTTGAGCACTTTCTTGAACTATTACTTTATTATTTTGAATCCATACACCAAAAAGACGTTTATCAGTATGCACTGAATTACCAAACTTCGGTTTTTGATCTAACTTGAAGTTTATTTGTTTTTCTCCGTCATCTTCTACTAGTTGGGAGTCTAAAAAATCTTCAATGAACTCCTCTAAATTTTCATCTACTCCCTCAAAAGATGGTATATCTTCCAAACTAGTTGTTTTCTTTGCTATGCTGTCAGATGAAATTCTAGTAATCTTCACTTCAGCTGGAAGCTTTCTTAGTCCAAATAGACTTTTGGAAGGAGACTGTATTACTTCCACATTAATATCCTCGATTGAACACTTTAGTATATTTAAAGCAGTTTGAACTGCTTCCTCAATAGTTTCTGCTTTTATATTAATAGAGTTTTGCAACATTTTTTAACCTCCTTCCACTTTATATATAAATACCTATTTTCGTTTTGTGATTTAAAGATATAATAACACTATCTCCAAACAAAATAACAGGTCTATATAATCATTTTATTTACTAATTTGAATTGTAAAAAAACAACTTAAAATTAAAAGCAGTTCAAATTTTACTATGGAGTAAAATTGAACTGCTTTATTTTTAAATATACTTCGTAGCCGTTGTTTTCCGTTACGGCAGACGCCTTCCTGGGGGCACGGGTCGAGCCTGTAGTCTCTCCCACGCGCTTGTCCCCTAGGAGTCGCCGCCCTTCACTCCAAACAACTAATATCTCTTCTATATCAAGTAAAGATAATATCCGCATGACGTGGCTCGCTTAGGGATTTGAGCCAAGCTACCGTACCATCAATCGTTTCCGTATCCAGCCCGATATGAAAGAACTTATTCGTCAGTGCTTCGTTCAGTTCCGTTGCCAGTTAGTAGAAGAGATGCTAATTGCTCGAGAGGCGATTTTTATCGATGGTACAAAAATAGAAGCGAATGCCAATAAATTCACGTTTGTATGGAAGAAGTCCGTTCAAAGGCATCATTCCATCTTTATTGGTCAGAAGGTATACCCTTGCCTCCATATTTCCAAAATAAAGTGAAAAACGTGAAATTGAGTTACTGATTTCACGTTTTTCAAGTTCATAGACTAGTTTTGTCCCAGCCATCTAACATATTTATTCTCTACTTTTGATTGGGCCCTTTTGCGAATGCAGAATAATAGCGAATACTAAGTTGCATCACAGCTACAAGCTATGCTATTGCCAGAGTCTCACAACTACTTTGTCATGTTCATAGCGTTTAATAATTATACATATTTTTTGATACCATTCGTCACAAAGTGAATTTACTTCTATATATTTCTCAGAGTCTGTTGCAAGGGGTTCACCAAATACTATAAATGGATATTCTAAAATGGGATTGGTTATATCATCAACTACTATTTTTAAACACAATGCTTCTATAGATTCTTCTACTTCTTCCTCTTCTTCGTCCTCATCTGAATCTTCTTCTATTATTTCTTCATTATTCACTAGCGTACTTCCCAATAGACCCTCCTTAGGGTATAAGTTTAAAACACGCTCTTCCTTTACTATTGCAACCTCTAGCACCTGAGAAAACGGAACATTTTCAATACTAAAATCTTCTACCAAAGAATCTCTTTGGAGTATATATAAAATATTATTTACATCATCGATTAGCATTACATTTAACAAATTGTCCGAAATCAGTGATTGAGTATGCGGAATCTCCGCTAGCAACTCTTCACATCGCGCTCTATCTTCAGCGTTTCTCCTATTAATAGAACGTCTCCACTCTATGACTCCCCAAAAGAAGAATCCCAATGAAATGATTAGATATAGCCCAATTGCGTTTGTACTTTCTAATGACAGTGATAATGCGAAATAAACAACAAATAATAGAAATATAAATAGTATTTTCAATCTCATTCCACCTTTAGAATTCTGTTATAAGAGATTCTATTCGCGAAACTATGTCCTTATACTAAAATTAACAGACTTTCCGAGTGCAGATAATATATTGAAAAACACGATATGATGAAGCATTTTTTTAAAGTTGCATATAATGTACTATTTTAACAATGAATAACGGAGGTGTTTACAATGATTCATACTGTTCAACAAGGGGAAACACTAAGTCAAATAGCTAGAGACTACCGAACCCCTATAACCGAAATCATTAACGCTAACCAATCCATAAATCCAAATGTACTTTATATTGGTCAATCCATTGTTATACCAGGTTACCCTGACCCAAATACGCTTCCATACCAAATTGAGGTTTCTATAAATAATCGCCTGCTACGATTACGAAAAGACGGTGTTATACAAAAAGAGTATCCTATAGCTGTAGGAAGAATATTATATAATACACCTGTTGGAGATTTTATCATTATAAACAAAGCGCCTAATCCTGGTGGACCATTCGGTACCATGTGGATGAGTTTATCTAAAGAACATTACGGGATTCACGGTACCAATGACCCTAGCTCCATAGGTAATGCAGTATCACGCGGCTGTATCCGCATGCACAATAAAGACGTTGAAGAATTAGCACGTATTATCCCGATCGGAACTCCGGTTTCAATACGACCATAATTAAAAATAGAGAAATAACCATTCAAATTCTGGAAGAATTAAAAAAAACCAGGCAAACATGCCCGGTCCTTTAAGGTCAAAACCTGGTTCTATCGTTTTCGAAGGGCTTAGCCGTCACCTTCCACTTCATTCAATTAGTGTGAAGTACTCCACTAAAGGATTTAGTCTAGCTTATCACTTTGATTTAGCGTTAAAGGAGAGGTTAATATAACCCAGTCCTACTTGTCGCGATTTATAATATAATCCAAGAAATGCTTTAAAAAAGCTGTATCTCGCGGTACATCATGTAATGATTCCATCGCAATACAATAATTTTCCCACATTTCTTTTTTTGCATCATTCACACCTAATATAGATACGAAAGTGGAGCTGTTATTTTCTGTATCCTTACCAGTCGATTTCCCAAGTAAAGCTGTATCACCTTCCACATCAAGAAGATCATCCTTAATCTGAAACGCAATACCTGCATGACGGGCAAATTTTTTCAATGCGTCTATTTCTAATTTACTAGTGTTTGCAAGAATTGCTGGCATTAGAATAGATGCCTCAAATCCTAGCCCAGTTTTGTAAAAGCACATTCTATTTAGTTGTTCTAAAGACAATTGTTGGCCTTTTGAATCTAAGTCCATTGCCTGCCCCCTACACATATCCGCAGTTACTTGTGCGGAATATTGAATAAGTCGCAGCACAGCTTTTGAATCGAACTGGTCCAAAGTGGTTTGCTCTAAGATTGCCTTCTGGGTCAGGAAAAGGCCAGTTAACTCGGCAATAGAAATAGTATAAACCTCATGAAGTGTTGGACGACCTCTGCGAAGCGCAGCATTATCTTGGGACGGAAGATCGTCAAAAATCAGAGAAGCTGTATGCATATATTCTAAAGATTTTAAGAGTGGTTCAAGTATTGAGCTATTTAAGCCATATGCGTTGACTCCCATAAACCACGTAACTATTGGTCTTAATCGCTTTCCTTCTCCTTGTAAGCTGTAGTTTGCAGCATCTATTATAGAATCAGCCATCTCATTAGTTTTCGGGATATCTAGTACACTATTAAGCTGACTACGTATAGCTTTAGCAGTTTCTATAAAGTCTTCCTGCCCTTGTCTGTCACTTTTCAAGCTTGTAATCATATGATCACGCAGCAGCTTGTCGAAGAAATCTACATCATCCGCTTTTCGTACCATCTCTTGAATTAGTTTATTGAATTTAGGACTCCCCGAGGCAAAAAGGTCCATTACCTCTTTGTATTTTTCCGTACCTGCTCGCTCCTTGAATCGTTTTAACCCGTTTATAGCCCGATCTAAAATAACTTCACGCGTCATTTTATCTGAATGATAAACTTGATGAATCAAATTAGAGATTACTGTCCAGTACATTTCAAATGGATTTATTAGGTCTGGCCGTGTATCGTGATACTTCAAGTAGTAAGTATAAGGAGTTACCGCACCATCCTTCAGGTCATCAAACATATCTGCAAAATCGTCTGCCAGTTGATTGTAAATGCCATAAAAAAATGTTCGGCTGTCAAATCCCTCATCTTCAGGAGCTCCAATTACGGAACGAACAATCAATCGAGAAGAAGCAGATTTTAGAATAACTGGTATATACAGCTCTTCGTTTGTATATTTTGCATTAGTTAAATCCTTTTCTCGATCCACTTCTTGAGAATTAAAAAACACATAAGATTGCTCAAAAAAACTATTTCTTGTCTCTGGTCGTTGATGCGCCTTAATATATTCAAAAGCTTCTCGAAGTTCTGTGTGAATATATCGGATTAACTCTGCATTATTTCCAACCCAATCACCTAGTTCTGGCACTACTCCTGTAGTAAGTGTGCTACGTATCAGATAAGCGTATTGTTTTTCTTCTTCGTCCGATAAAATTTCTGCATCTAGGAGATCGTCAATAAACGGATAGGTAAGCCCGTAGGAATAACCGAGCCTAATTGCTTTATCAAGCCTCTGTTTCCTGTCTTCTACAGTAACTTCTTCGTCCATCTCTTCATTCTCTTGCATAATTACTCCAGCAATGATTTTAATAAGTTTTCGCTGTGCATGCTCTGCATTCATTCCTGTTGGAATATTTGTGGATACATTTTTTAGTTTGTTGATCAACCATATGAAAGTCGATTCTACTCCTTCCTTCTGTGCAAGGCGATACAAAGCAGTCATACTGAATAGCTCCCCATCATTCTTACGGTCTGCCGTCGTAGATGTAAGCTGAGTTTTTAAACTATCCACTATACTGCGGATTCGATTTTCAGTGTCTGGAGAGTTCAATGCTTTACCTAAATCTCGCATAAAAATATAGTAAATGCTTCGATTCAAATAACTATCTAATTTCCCTGTATAATTGAGCCACTTTATATAATTGTGATACTCGCTAGTATTAGTTTTTCCTTTCCCTCTTGAAAACAAGGAAAATATGGGATGACGGATATGTTTATGTTTCCACAAATGTATATCTTCCGTTAGAACTTTCACATATGTCTTTTTTTGGGCCTGCGCATAAAGTGATTGGAAATAATGATTGGCCTTCTCCTCTGCTTGCTGGTAGCACTCATCGGCATTGATAATTATTTTCTCTTTCATATCATTACTCACCTTCACTTCTCTTTTATACGTTTTTCATACTAAATATTATTCTTATTATAACATTCAACCTATTTATAACTTGTTTTAAACATCTGAATTTACTACTCTTTCTATTTCTATGAGTGAAATCATTGCTTCATAATAAAAAAAATAAAAAAAACCAGGCAAAATGATTCCCGGTCCTCTTTCCTAGATATGCCGTTGATTTCCGCTCCGAACTGCGCTCCAATCAACCATGTACAAAAACTGATAATTGGAAGCAGGAACAACTAAATAAACGTGAATTATATGATAAAATTTCCAGCAGAAATTAACGCTAGTAATAAGGGAAATCTTCTCGAGCATTACTCATTACTTTGATTGTAGTGCAAGGTCGCGACTCCTGCGGGATGAGGGAGTCAGATGAACCATCACAACGTATCCCAATGGGCGATGAACTTCCCCCGCGAAGGCCCACAGGATGTGGGGCACGAAGGCGTTGCCATACGAGGTGGCACTCTTAACCTTTGTACCATACCTGAAACGGAAGTCAGCGAGATTAATTATTCATGAAAATGCCTTGAACCCAGTGTTCACAGGTAAATTTTATATAATATCTTTTAAAAAAAGAGAACGAAAATCGTTCCCTTAGAGCTACTCATATATATTTTTTTACGAAAGAACTTTATTAATTACTTTTACCTTCTGCTTCCCATCTAGCTATTTCCGCACGAACTATCGGTGCCACTTCTTTACCTAGTAATTCTATTGCTTTCATCACGTCTTCATGAGGCATTGAACCAACTGGTACATGAAGCATAAAACGTGTGATACCAACGTTTTTACGGAGAAATATAATCTTATCAGCTACGGTCTTCACATCTCCTACGTATAAGGCACCTTCCAAGCTACGTGCAGCATCAAAGGTTGAACGCGTATACGGACCCCATCCGCGTTCTCTGCCTAAAACGTTCATCGCTTGCTGTGTCGGCGGAAAAAATTTATCTACTGCCATTTCGGTACTTTCGGCAACAAAACCGTGCGAGTGGGATGCAACTGTCAGCTTGGACACATCATGACCTGCTTCACTAGCAGCTTTCTTATATAGCCTCACTAGTGGTTCAAACTGTAATGGACTTCCTCCGATAATCGCCAGCACTAGTGGCAATCCAAGGAAACCAGCTCGTGCAACAGATTGTGGAGTTCCACCACTTGCAATCCAAACCGGTAGAGGGTTTTGAACGGGACGCGGATATACCCCGCGATTCTGAATAGCAGCTCGATGCTTACCATCCCATGTAACCATTTCAGACTCCCGTATTTTTAATAGCAAATCTAACTTTTCTTCATACAGTTCATCATAGTCTTTTAAGTCATAGCCAAAAAGGGGGAAAGATTCGATAAAGGAACCACGTCCAGCCATGATTTCAGCACGACCATTAGAAATAGCGTCTAATGTAGAAAATTCCTCAAACACTCGCACTGGGTCATCAGAAGAAAGTACTGTTACAGCACTTGTGAGTCTTATTTGCTTCGTCCGTGAAGCAGCTGCAGCTAGAAGAACAGCTGGGGCAGAAGCCGCATAATCCTTTCGGTGATGTTCCCCTACACCAAATACATCTAACCCAACTTGATCCGCTAATATAATTTCTTCAACAACCTCACGTATACGCTCAGCATGGTTAATTACTTTGCCTGTTTTTACATCTGGTGTTGTTTCTACAAACGTTGTTATTCCAATTTCCATTTAATTTGCCCCCTAAATTTCTGCGGTTTCATGTTTTTTATAATTAGTCTGTCGGCATTAATGATACCTTATCATTCTATTTATATTCAATTTTCCGGTTTTATTAGAGGTAGCTATTTTTGGTTTAAATTACCACTCCGCAAGTATAAGTAATTCGAGAGCAAGTAAATCCAGATTAAAAGCAAGTAAGTAAGGGCACTCCGCAAGTACCTGCTTCTTGAAAGCAAGTATTTAGCAGACGAGCGCAAGTAAATAGATTAGAATCCTTAGAGTTGAAAAGTCATCATGAATTGTCTCTTTTTTTCACTTCGCTCATTAAGTAATCAACGAACAAGTCATCCCTTACCAAAGCTGCCTCATAGTTTCTTTTTAGGAATCGCTCTCCTTCTTCAAAACTAGTAAAGGTTTGTCCTATTTCGGCTTTATTTTTTTCAAGTATCCAATCCTGATTATTTTTAGAATACAAAATGAACGTATCATTTTTTCTATTCATATAAAATGAACCAAATGATGATTGTTTCAAATTATATTGATTTCTTTTTGCATCTTCTAGTATCGGTAGCAGATGGAATGTGTCCAAAACAAATAACTTATAAGCTTCTTCTGTTAAGGTACATCCAGATGCTTTTTGATGTCCTCCGCCGCCGAACTGACCAGCAACTTCAGATACATCAATATGATCATATATAGTACGAAGGGAAATTCTTTTCCCCCCCATAATTACTATCGCTATATAGTCGAGATGTGGATATTCTTTTCCTAGTTCATTGCCTAGCTCTGAATGGTAAGTTTCTGCATACACAATTCCTGCCAAATGTTCCCCTATGGTTGCTTGGACAATCTCTCTTTTCTTTCGACGAATATAACGGTCAATCTTGTCTGCTTCCATTTTCAATATTTTCTTTTCAAATTCATCAAAATCAAAATGATCATTTGTACGAAGTCTCTCTAATATTTTTTCTTCGAATTCTTCCATCGATATTAAATAGAATAGTGAGTTAAGCGAGTGAGCTTGGTGGTTTTCATTCTTCTCCCATTCCCATGTATCATACTGTCTAACTAATTCTACAAATTCTGTGAGTGCTGCAGTTGGTTCCAACAATTTGTTTGTTACAAGATATTCATATAACAATGAAGTAGCTGAAGTTAATTTGCCTTCATGATCTTCTACTAGAATATATCCCCACTCATAATCATTAAAGTGTAAGGCAGATTTGTGATGATCAATTAGTTGGACCTTCCCTTTTGCATTATAAAAATCATTAAGCCTTTTTTCATTGTCTTCATTTGGAGTCAAATCAGTTACAAATAAAAATGTATCTGGCTCATCATTTTCTAAAAAGTATTCAATCTCTCGATTAAGGGAGGAAATCGAATTATAACGCACCTTCACTTGCTCACCAAAAGCAAGCTTTGCTAAAATGCCACATCCGACACCATCTAAATCATTATGAGACAATAATTTATACATCCTTTTCACCTCTTGAATAGTATGGTTTTAACGTATGAAACTTATTAATTATACTGACCTTAAATAGCTTTATATTTATTTTACAGGTAAACTGTTGCATTAGTATTAAAAAACATGTATTATTTTAATAATTAAATATTCTCTTATTTCAAATACATTTGAAGTAAGGATAGAGGCGCGAAGACCATCAGTACACATTTAGAGGATAATGAGATCCTTTGACATTTGTGGAAAGGGGAATTTGCCGAAGTTGAAAGAATCTCATTTTTCTTGAAGCTGGTTCTGCTGTTGAATAAACACTGAATTGTCATATAGGAGACTATATGGAGGGCTATCTTACGCACGGAAATATTACTTTATTTCTATTGCAACAACGAGCCCTCGTTGTTGCTTTTTTGCGTCTACATAACTTGACTAAACAACCGTCAAGTTATACCTCCGGCGGATGTCATAGATATTGAATTTCACTAGTGTAATTCATTATCTGTACGTAATTACGTCGAGGCATAATTGATACCGCCCTTCTCCCTGAATTTTTAATAATAAAACTAGAGGATGTGGAGAAGTTATGAATTTTGGACAAATATTAACGGCTATGGTGACTCCTTTTGATCATAATGAGGAAATCGATTTTCCAGCTACACGGAACTTAATAAATTATTTAATAGCCAATGGAACAGATGGTTTAGTCATATCTGGTACGACCGGAGAATCTCCGACATTAACAGAGGTAGAAAAAGTTAAACTGTTTAAATTTACAGTAGAAGTTGTGAATGGTAGAGTTCCGGTAATTGCTGGCACCGGCTCTTATAACACAAAAGCATCCATCGATTTAACAAGACAAGCAGCTGATGCAGGTGTCGATGGTATTATGCTTGTTGTTCCCTATTATAGTAAACCATCACAAGAAGGATTGTACCAACACTTCCAAGCAATTGCTGCAGTTACATCATTACCGATTATGTTATATAATATTCCCGGTCGGAGTGCTGTCAATATGTCAGTAGAAACCGTTGTAAGACTTTCCGATATTCCCAACATCGTAGCTATTAAAGAAGCTGGCGGGAATTTAGATACAATGACTGAAATTATTCAAAATACACCTGAAAATTTTTCACTATATAGCGGTGATGACGGGTTAACAATCCCAGTACTATCGATTGGTGGAGCAGGAGTTATTTCAGTAGCATCACATGTTATTGGGAACGAAATGCAAACAATGATTGAAAAGTTTAATAGTGGCGATGTAAAAGAAGCTGCTAAGGATCATCGCAGTCTTTTACCTATCATGAAAGCACTATTTGCAGCACCAAATCCAACTCCTGTAAAATCGGCATTAAATTTAAAAGGAATTCCTGTAGGTGGTGTTCGCTTACCTATGATTCCTTTGAATAAAGAAGAGCTGAATTCTTTACAAGAAGTATTATCCACATTGCAACAAACCGTGAAAATATAGCATTTTCAATTGTCTATAGATAAAGAGGAAGAGCGAACTCAATTATGAATTCGCCCTTCTTTATTAATTTCTATATTTTACCGCTAAACCTTTAAGGAATTTGCGCGCAAAATTATCCCCGCATTCCTTATAATTACGATGCCCTGGTTTTCTTAAAATAGCACCTAGTTCACCTTTAGATACAATAATCCCACCATCATCTAATACTTCCAGCATATCTTCCGTTGTTAACTGTAAAGCTACTTTTAGTTTCTTTAAGAGTATATTATTCACATGATCCTTCTGCTGCTCTGCAGGCTCTGGATTATTAGTAGGTTGTGTTTGTTTTGGATCCTGTTTACCTCTTTTAAGTGTGATTAAACCATTCAAAAATGATTCCAACATCTTGTTGTTACACTTCATATGATTTTCATCTTCCACTACTTCTTCATCATCATTAACTTCTTTTGATTTAGTAAGAATTTTAAGTACATCTTCTTTTGTAAGTTCAATGCCACCTAGCTTAAAAATCTCTACCATGTCTTTGTTTTTAATATCTAGGGCATATCTTAATCTGATTAATATATCATTATTTTCCATTTATTAACCTCCTATAAAACTCTCAATATAACCAATATCTTCTCCATTTTACACGATTTCAATTCCACTATGTTACTGCCTTACAAATTTAACTTTTAAATTATTTTCATAAGAAGTAAATATGCCTGGTTTAACACAATTCAGAATTGCATTAGAACCAGGCACTTTTTATTCTGCTGTTTTAGTTGTTTTAAATTTAGAAACTGCATCAGCAAGATTCATAGCAATTGTCGCCAAGTGTTGGGAACTTGCTACTACTTCTTCCATTGAACCAACGGATTCCTCAGCAGACGCAGCTGTTTCTTCTACACCTGCAGCAGATTCCTCTGAAACTGAAGCAATTTCTTGAACAGATGCATTAATCTGTTGGCTATTTGCGCTAACTTGTGCTAAATTCTTTGAAATCTGCTCAACTTTTTCTGTCATTGCATGAATACCACTTGTAATTTCTTTAAATTTTTCACCAGTACGTTGAATCTGTTCTGTTCCATCTGTTACTTCTTTATAACCGTTTTCTAAAGTGGTAACTACTGATTGAGATTCATTTTGTATGGTTGCGACAATATCGGTAATTTCTCCAACTGAATGGGATACTTGCTCCGCAAGCTTTCTCACCTCATCCGCTACAACTGCAAATCCTTTTCCATGCTCGCCTGCTCTTGCTGCTTCAATTGCTGCATTCAAAGCCAGTAAGTTTGTTTGATCGGCGATAGATTGAATAACCTCAACTAGAGTTGATATTTCATTCGTCTTGTCGTCTAATCCTTTTACTCGGTCCACAGAGACTTTGACAATTCCATCGATATCTTTCATTTTATTAACGGATAGTTCCATTAACTGCTGTCCATCCTCGGCACCTAGTGTCACAAGGTGAGAATCTTCAACAATACCTTTGCTCGACTCGTCTGAACTTTGAATAGCTTGTGCAAAACCATCCATCATTTCAGAAATATCCGATGCACTGGACGCCTGTGTCTCGGCCCCATTTGCAAGCTCATGCATTGTGGTTGCGATTTGCTCACTACCAACTTTAACTTGTTCTGCTGATTGAGATAATTGCTCAGATTGACTTGATAATGTATTGGAAGCCAAATGTATTTCAGAAATAACATTTTGTAAATCTTGTTGCATCTCATTTGTGGCATTGACCAATATTCCAATTTCATCTTTTCGCTTCGTAATTAATGGTGACTTAGTTAAATCACCAGATGCAATTTCCACCAGTCTTTCTGCTACTTTACGTGTTGGATTTCCAATTTTGTTGCCCATAACAACACCAATAACAATGGCTACTATCAATGCAACAAATGTAATAACAAATACGATGAATCGATTTGTTTCAAATGCTGACTTGTTGATATTATTCAGTTCCTCCGCAAGGGAGATATTTCTATCTTTTAATACTAGTAAACTATCTCTAGAAACCGCAAATGCTTCCTCACCCGCTCTTAGACCAACAAGGGCATCATTATAGTTACCAGCATTAACTAATCCGATATTCGATTGTACTATAGTTGTAAATGCATTCCAATCTGTTTCAAATTTCGTAATGGCTTTTTCTCCATTCTCATCAAGTACAAGCCCCCGGTACTGTTCGATGAGTAACGACACTTCTTCCATATTCGATTTTGCTGTTTGCGTCTTTTCAGGATTTTCATTTAACACAGCAGACAGCATTTGTACCCTCGTATTTTCTGTTAAACTTGCCATTTCTACAACAACCGTTAAAGGTATAACACGATTATGATACATTTCTTTCGAGTGTTGGTTAGTAGCACCAAGTGCTAACAATGACACACCTGCCACTACAAAAATGAATACAGTAATTATCAAATAAGTACTAATCAGCTTTCCTTTTAATTTCAACATAGAACCCCCCTGTTCTTAATTACTCAAACTCTCTTTTCTTATAAGACCCTTTATAAATTTACGATTATCAACACATTCTCACAATAAGAAAACTGACTCTCTATAACCTTATACTAGTTTATCGGATTATTTTAAAGGCTGTGAAGTGATCAAAAATCTATTTTTTTCAGCAATAAAAAAGTATAGAAAAGGTGCTTGGTTCACTAATAGAACCAAGCACCTTTTCTATACACGTAAAATTACTGTTGCTCCGCATGTCTTTTGAAATTGTCTAATATCGCCTGCCATCCTTCTTGCTGCATTTCAATCGGATTAGCTGCTTCAGCTTCAAATACTTCTACCACTTTCGTGTCGTTTTCTTCGGCGATAAAAGTGATTTGAACTTTTCTTCCATCCTCTAATTTATAAGAAATGAACTCGTGGTTACGTACTTCATCATAAATGCCTCCAAAATCAAAACCAAAGCTTCCATCTTTCGCTTCCATTCTAGAAACAAATTTCCCACCGGCTCTTAAATCATTTTCTGCGTTTGGTGTATGCCATTCATCAGAAGCATTATTCCACTTCGTTATATGGGCAGGCACTGTCCAATATTCCCACACTTTTTCAATCGGTGCATGTACAGTTGCTTCAATCGTTATTATCGAATGATTTCGTATGCATTTTATCGTCTCCTTTTACTATGTTATCTCCTTTAGATTCGCTGTTTCTATCAATTAATCCTTCTAATTTTTCGGAAATTAATCGAATAAAAACAAATTGGTGGAAGTTGAAGGCACTTTAATCTATAACTAAATATTCAACACAATGTGAGAACTATAAATAACTTTTACTTGCCCTTGTTGAACAACTATGAGCGATTTTAATAAATCGAGATTTAATTGATACTGACCTAAACATATAGATTCTTCCTTACATTTAGTTTTATAGTTCCAGATTGCACTTTATATCATCAAATATTAGAGATTCATATTGATAAAATAAAAGACGTAGCCACACCTTACTCGGTGAAGCAACGCCTTATATCCTTATCAGTTATCTCCGTTCAATAAGCGATTTCTACGATTCTCTAATTCCTTAGCTTCTGTCTCCCGGGCTTTCTGGTCCCTCAGCAATTGACCATTTATGCGAGGATCTTGTAATCTCATTGCATTCCGTCCCTCCGGCCCCACTTTTTTACTTACTTTCTGTATTTCCTTTACAAAAAATAGCATGTCCATTCCTCCCTCCTATAAATTAATCAAAGAGGACAATACAACTTTTCCCCTCTTTATAAAATATGCAAACAACTAAGATACACGGAGGGTATAAGCACAGTTAAAAGATTTAATTAGATATGCATTGAAGATGAAAATTGTAACGTCTCCTGTGTCAGAAACAAACATGGAAATCACAACACTCACGTTTGCTTGAATTCACACGAATGTATCTACCAGATAAAGTTGTTAAGTGCAAAAAAACGATCACATTTTTCGGAAATGTGGTCGTTTCTTAAAGAGACATCGAATTACTGTGCCTCGCTAAGTACTCTTCCTTGTCTTTATAATCTGGCATAATACTTCCAACGCGCCGCCAAAAGGATCGATCATGATTCATATGAGTTATATGACATAATTCATGGATTATCACATAATCGATTACTTCTACTGGAGCCATAGCAAGACGAAAGTTAAAGGTAATCTTTTTATCCGAACTACAGCTACCCCACTTGACTTTAGACTCAACTATTTCAATGATTTTAGGTTTAACTTTCAGCAGTTTTTGATATATTTTTATACGTTCCTCTACAATAGTCTTGCATCTATCCTTATAGAACTTCTTGAGATTTTTCTTAAGAACCTCTTCATTTAAATCACTACAATCTATTAATTCGTGGAGAAATCTTTCTTTACCAATGTACAAAAACTTTCCGTTAGCGTGATACTCTCTTGCCTTAGGTAATTCTCGAGCTGTTCTAATTTCATGGATTTTTTCTAGTATCCATTTTCCTTTGCTTGCTATTGCCCTATCAATCATTTCTTTACTTGTGCCTTTTGGAACTTTAGCAGTAATGAAACCCAACGTATCTATATGAATAGACAGCTTCTTCCCATTTCCATACTGAACATTATATTCAATGATATTATTTTCAAATTCAACTTTCATAACTACCCTCATTTTTAATAATAAATTTTGCTGTTATTTTCGACTTTATTAATGTTATCAACGTATTAAAAGGTGTCAGCTCCCCATACAATTCAAAATTGTATGAGGAGCTGACACCTTAACTCTAAAATACAAATAGTGCTTTGTATAAAGTGAAACTTCAATCAGTGGGGGTTTCCATCATCCCCCACTGATTGTAGGTTGAACCATTCGGGCGTTTACGGGCAGTTGTCTCCCACTTATGCTTTGTTGCTTAAACCAAGCCTTGAAATGGGTGTATTACTGCCAGTTAATGCGGGATAAATCTAAACTCTTAGAGTGCCTCTGAATCCCCTTGCAGCATAGTACGAGTCTGCTCCATTGTGGTACACAAAAACAGTCTCGTAGCGACTATCACAAAATAGAGCCCCACCGAGTTTTCTTATATCATCAGGTGTTTGAACCCAACTCGACGTTTTCAAATCGAAATTTCCAAGTTTTTGCAACTCCCGATATTGTTCTTCCGTTAACAGTTCAATGCCCATCTCATTTGCCATATCAATAGCGCTATTTTCTGGTTTATGTTTTTTTCTTGACTCCAACGCTTCACGGTCGTAACAAACACTTCTACGGCCTTTAGGACTTTCTGCTGAACAGTCTATAAAAATATATTCGTCATTCTCTTTATCATAACCAACAACATCCGGTTCCCCTTCTGTTTTTTCCATTTCATTAAGCGACCACAATTTGTCAGTATTTGTTTCTAGTTTTGTCTGGACACTAATCCATTCAATCTCATCATGACGGTTCATATTTTTCTCAAAACGGCTTTTTAATACTGTGAGTAATTCCTCTCGTTGTTCTAGTGTCAACTCCGTATTACTCTTTTTCATATTAATTCCTCCTTATCTTTTTACTAGGTTTCGTACTATTACCCAACTTGATGGCACAGGTTTATTAAAAATATTTTAGGTTATTTCTGGACTATACAACCAATTTTATCTAATCCATTCAGCACCATCTTATTCTTTCAAAAAAGGGGAATTAGCAATTTTTTTATATTGTTACTCAAAAGTTAGTATAGCAATGTTTTTAGAAATATTCAGCTTACAAATCTAAATATATTCTAATTCTTTTCATCTGTTTTAATCATGGAATCAATTGATCTATTCTGTAATTAAACTATAAGCGGAAATTTTCTTTATTTTTAAGGATACTAACATTGAAATACAATAGGCTAGTATAAGGATGCTTGCACAAAGCATTAGAATAATGGGTAAATTAATAGTAAACTCCATACGTTTAACTCCAGCGCTTGAAAGTAATACGG
This sequence comes from Psychrobacillus sp. FSL K6-1415, assembly GCF_038003185.1. NCBI lineage: Bacteria > Bacillati > Bacillota > Bacilli > Caryophanales > Bacillaceae > Psychrobacillus > Psychrobacillus sp. FSL K6-1415. Next base: position 3,394,581 of record NZ_JBBOOQ010000001.1, read on the forward strand.
AAAGCATAGGATTAGTGAAAAAATAGCCAAGCACACCACCAATTGTAACACCTATAAAAATCACGGGTAGAAAACTGATGGATATTTGGTTCATCAGTTGAATTGTTGAATAGCCTATTGTTTTCATTACTCCAAATTCTTTCTTTCGCTTAATAATCATTGTTTTTATAACCAAATACAGAATCATCACAACAACTAGAACGGTAATTGTCAAAACCAGTAGCATAACTGCAAACACTGCAGCTGTATACATTCCGGTTTGGCTTTCTATATTTTCATCGATATCTAATGTTTCACCTATATAATTCCCGTACTGTTCCTGGACATTCTTCATAAAGTCTTTATTCGATACTCCGTCTAAATAGACATAGAGTGTGGTACCTTTAAATTCTGATTGTAATTGTTGAATACCTTCCATTGTTAATGAAGATATCTGTCCTAAATTACCAATCGATTGACTAAGACCTGTTACTAAATAACTTACTGTTTCAGCCCCATATTCTACGTCAACCGTATCGCCAATTCCTTTATTGATTTGATTTGAAACTACCCAGGAGATAGCTATTTCGTTTTCATACTTTGGCTGACGCCCTTTATAAACGACATTATTCTCTAGCTGGGAATAATGATCAGTAACGTTTGTATAAACTGTTTGACCATCAATATTTGTTTCAATTGTGTCTAATATATTCACTTTCCTTACATGATCGATTTGCTCAATGTCGCTTAAAAGATTTCTTATGTCTGCATCTGACTTAACAGCTATATATACATTTGCAGGTTCTGATCCAAATAAGTTAACGAATGCCGATTTGTCTGAAGCAATGTTGTAATACATCACTACTGAAAAAACTGTCGCAAAAGTTAGCGCCATAACTATTAAACTAATCATTATATTTTGTTTTGAGTTTACCAACATTGACTTTATAGCAAGTAGAAAATGAAGACCACCTTTAGCTTTTGCCAAAGGAATGTGATTTTTTCTAAAACTGTGTGTATGAACACCTCCACGAAGTGCCGCAACAGGTAGAATTTTTCTTATACGAAAAGCAGATAACAAAGTTACGACCACAACACAAATGGTTACAAAGAAAATACTGATTATGTTAACAATCATATCAAAACTTTGAATCCATATTAAACCAGAAATAGTCGAAATAATACCTCCAAACAAAGGCATTAAAGCATATGATAATGCAATTCCTACCACGCTCGCACTAAGAGCTATCATGATATATTGAAGTAGAATTGATGTGAAAATTTGCCGACTTGTATAGCCAATTGATTTAAGTACTCCTATATTTACCATTCCATCTTCAATACTATTAGAAACACGGAACTTAATGACAATTAGTGAGACCAGTACGATAATCGCAGAAAAAGCTACTAATATTGTAGCTATGATATTGATAGTTAATGTATTTACATTTTTAACTAATTCGATATCTAAACCAAAAATGTAAGTAGTGTCCTTATGTTGTGACTTCTTTACATTCTGAATAAATTCATTTTTTAACTGTGAGGATTTTGTTCTATCTTCCATCACTGCCGATATGATTAACTCATCTGATTGATAGTCAAGTTCGTCTGCTAGTGTTTGATAGGAAGTCTTAGGTAACATAAATTTCATAACGCCGATGTTATTTGTACCCATTATCGTTGTTTCAAAAAATCCAGCAACTCGATACTCAAAGTCCTTGTCTTGATATGTGATTCTAAAGTCATCACCTAACTCATAACCACCATCCGTTTTAAAACTATAAGGTACAAATATATCTTTGGAACTTGAAGTATTCACTTTTTCGATTAACTTTAACGGTCCAATATTTCGATTAGTATCTGCATTAAAAATTACTGCACTGTTCGTTAATTCACCGTTACCAAATTTATAATTAGCAAGGTTCATATGGATAATCTCTTCTGTTTCGGTCTTTTTTATCCCAGAATAGTTCTTTAAAAAATCTTCATGAGTTAAATGATAACTTGTTTGATCCATCACAATCGTTACGTGAGGATCTTTTAATTGCTCTGCTTTTTGATCAAAAAATGCATTTAGTTGAGTAACAACCATTAGACCAACATTAAGAAGTAGCGTAGCAACCAAAATGAATATACATAAAGAAACGGTAGCAGACTTACTTTTTCTAATATTCGCCATAGATAGGTTCAAGATTTTCATCTTACCACCCCATTTCTGCTAGAAAATGTTTAATCTTTTCATGCCGTTCTAGATTTTTTTGTTCACTGTATTCACCCAATTTTAAATCACCACAAATGACACCGTCTCGCAAATATAAAATTCGATTTCCACGTAATGCTGTTTTCATATCATGAGTGACCATGACAATACTTTGCCCGTTTTGATTTGCCTTTGTAAAAATATCTAACACACTTTCACTTGATGCTGAGTTTAATGCACCGGTTGGCTCATCAGCAAAAAGTATTCTTGGACTGTTAATCAATGCACGAACAATTCCAACTCGCTGTGCCTCCCCACCAGAAAGTTGTGTCGGAAATTTAGACCATGCGTTTTCACTAATCCCTACTTGTATTAATAATTCTTTCGCTTTTTGCACGACTTCACGCTTATTCTTATTTACTAAAAGACCACTAGCCAGTACATTATCGAGGACACTCATATTATCTAGTAAATAAATCTGCTGAAAGACAAAGCCGCAATTGTTTCTTCGAAATATCGCCAGTTGATCGTTGTTCAATTTAGCTAAATTTTTACCACCAAAATCGATTTCACCTAATGTTGGTTTATCTATGCCACTAATTGCATACAGTAGAGTGGATTTTCCAGATCCTGAACTACCCATTATGATTGTAAAATCCCCTTCTATTAGACTAATATCTAGATTTTTTAATACATGCTGTTGATTTCCACCGTTCGAAAAGGTTTTACATAGCTTCTCCGTTTTAATAATTACATTTGTCATGCTTTTAGCACTCTCCCTTTATTAAGCTCATGTTTGTATTTTCAACTCAAAGAAAAAAGACCGTAATGTAGATTACAGTCTTATCATACAAAATGAATTCTTATTAAATCTTTGTGCAATTCTTAACTAATTCTTAATTCTTATGCTAGCATGATTTTCAGGACAACCGTAAAACCATCTTTTCCGTTGTAACAGCTAATTTGACCATACATATTCTCCATGAAGTACTTAGATATATATAGACCAAGACCTGAACCATTCTTGCCACCGACATTTTTCCCACGATAATATTTATTGAACAGTAGAGGTAATTCTTCTTCTTCAATTCCCGACCCAAAGTCTATAATGTAGAGCTCAAGGTAGCCATGTTTGATCTCGGACTTAATAGTGACCTTTGTTCCTGCATATTTATATGAATTACTTATAATATTGTCTAATACCTGCTGCATACGTAGTGGATCCGTTAAAATAATACAGTGTGGAATTGAATCATATACAATTTGGTGATCATAATTGACATTTTCAATCATATCAACAAGCACTTCGCTCGATTCTTCGGATACCGTTAATTTTAATTGTTGCAGCTCTTCTAATGTGGCATGAAACATATCCGTAACAAGTAAGTCGATTTGATCAGCTTTTGAATAAATAGTATTTACTTGCTTGATCACCTTATCGTCTTTTACCTGCATAAGCATTAATTCACTAACCGCCTTTATTGAAGCAACCGGTGTTTTAATATCATGACTTAATGTGGCAACAAGCTCTTTTTTACTACGGTTGGATTCATACTCTCTTTGACGTGAAGCATCGAGTTCATCACGCAACAAATCAAAGCTTTCCGTGAACGCACCAAAGTAATTGTTCTCGTTCATTTTTAAAGGCATCTCCAAATTACCTCTAGCCACATTCACTGCGAAATATTGAAGCTGCTGAAAAGGTTTCAATAACGTTCTGTTAATATAGTAAAGATAAAATATACTAAATATCGCTAATAAACCGAAAATGAAACTTACGGAAATGACGAGTTCCCTTTTCATTTGATCCATTAATTCTTGCTCATTATTACGGATAATTATCTTCCCTACAATTTCGTTATTTTGCTTCAAATCTATAAATGTATCTCTATTTTCTATGGCTTCGTATATATTGTTAAAATGATTTCCTGGTGTTTGATAAATCACGTTTTCTAAGTGATCTATAATAGAAAATGGTTGTTTTATGTCGCTATTATAAAAAGTTTCTTCACTAACTTGTCCCCAATTTTTTTCTACCGTTTTAACTACATCATTTATGGCTACAAGATCCACTTTTGGAATATCTTTATTGTTAATAATAATTATGGAGAAAGTAATTCCTATAGCAAAAACAACCAAAATCATACAGATTAGCAGCTTTATTTTCATCTGTTAGTATCCTCTAATACATACCCTGTTCCCCATACAGTTTTTATAAATTGCGGGTCCTTTGGATTACGTTCAATTTTCTCACGTAAATGCCGAATATGTACATTTAGGGTCCCATCCCCTACAAAGGTATCTTTCCATACATTTTGAAACAGTTCATCTTTTGTGATGATACGGTTTTTATTTTTCGCTAAATAATACAAAAGCTTATATTCCATTGTTTTTAGTTGAATATCAATACCATCTACTCGAACACGATGAAGTCTCGTATCAATTTGGATCTGTCCGAACTCTAATACACCTTGTTGAATGCTAGAACTATTTCCATATCTTTTAAGTACCGCTTTTACTTTAGCTAATAAAATACTTAATGTATATGGCTTATGAATATAATCGTCTCCACCTATATTAAGCGCAATTAAAACATCATCATCACTAGAACGAGCACTTATAAATAAGATAGGAATCTGCGTTGTTTCACGCAATTTTTTACACAAATCAAACCCCGATTCATTACCGAGATTGATGTCTAGAAGAATCAAAGACGGTTTATGTTCTTCCAAAAAACGTTCGCACTCTTCCGCATTTGTCACAAATGCTGTTTTGACTTCAAACATATTAAAATATTCACAAGTTGTTTCTGCTAAAGCAATTTCGTCATCTACAATTAAACAATCTAATTTCATCGTAAATCTCCTAGAAAAAGACTTTCCTACTTGTTTAACAGGATATTTATAGTATACATTAAATTGAATTTAAGGGTGTAAATTTATGGATATACTTATTTAATAAAGAAGGAATTAAGTAGCAATATAAAATTATCTTCTCCATTGAATACTGCATTGCCTTTCGCCCTATCTTAATCTCCATAATTCTCATACAAATCCCTAACATAAAAACAACCCTTGAAATGCCTAAAATCAGACACATCCAAGGGTTTCGATAATGATTTTAACCCCAGACTGCTTCAGAGTGTACAGACTGTAGGTGGGAATAAGGGGGTTGGTGGTTTAATACATCTTTAAAACAAAAGATAGTGAATAAAATAAATCACATGAGTTGAGAGTTACATCAACCCTCTTCTCCAAAGTTATCAAGCAATGCACGCACTTCATCCGTCGATTTTGTGTTCATCAATTGATTTCTTAGTTCGCCAGCTCCACGGAATCCTTTGACATATATTTTGAAGAAGCGGTGTAGTGCTGTGATGGAACGTGGCAATTCTGCTGAATATTGATCTTGAAGATCCAGTTGTAATCTTAGAAGATCTAGATATTCTGAAGTACTATGCTCTTTCGGTTCCTTTTCAAATGCAAAAGGATTTTTAAAAATACCACGTCCAATCATAACCCCATCAACGCCATATTGGTGGACGAGCTTCAACCCAGTTTCCCGGTCAGGAATATCGCCGTTAATCGTTAATAGCGTATTCGGTGCGATACGATCACGTAATTTTTTAATTTCCGGGATTAGCTCCCAATGTGCATCTACTTGGCTCAATTCTTTTCTTGTACGTAGATGAATTGATAGATTAGCAATATCTTGTTCCAAAATATGTGTTAGCCAGTCCTGCCACTCCTCTAACTCCGAGTAACCAAGCCTCGTCTTAACACTGACAGGTAAACCTCCCGCTTTTGCTGCTTGTATAATTTCAGCTGCAACATCTGGACGTAAAATTAGGCCGCTTCCTTTCCCTCTCGTTGCTACATTAGGTACAGGACAACCCATATTAATATCTATTCCTTTAAAGCCAAGTTCTGCCATGCCAATACTCATTTCACGGAAATGGTCGGGCTTGTCTCCCCATATATGTGCAACCATTGGCTGTTCATCTTCTGTAAATATCAAACGTCCACGAACACTTTTCTGTCCTTCCGGATGACAATAGCTCTCCGTATTTGTAAACTCTGTAAAAAATACATCCGGTCTACCTGCTTTACTTACGACATGACGAAAAACAACATCCGTCACATCTTCCATTGGTGCAAGTACAAAAAATGGTCGTGGTAAATCAAGCCAAAAATTCTCTTTCATATTCAAAGTTCAAATCCTCTCATCATGGTGTAATCGGCGAGTAAATATATAAAATAATTTCATTCAATCATACTAATTTATGAAATCCCTATAGCATTGATTTCGACTTTAGGCGGGCGGTTTCCATGGGCGGCTCGAGCCTGTAGTCTATCACTCGTGTTGGTCCCGCTGGAGTTGCTTCCTTCCCCTCCAATGTAACACTCGTATATTTAATTTAAATAAGTAATTATGAAATCGACTTCTACAAGTCATTATTATAGTATAACCTAGCTTTTTAAAATTATCTCCAAACATGTTTGCTAAAAAGTTCAATGTTTAAAATTTCACTATTACTTGTTTTCTCCTTGAATGTAGAATTAAAAGCAGACGGTCATTTAGAGGTGCATATCGCCCTTCCAAACCGTCTGCTTTTTTATTCCATCAAATATTTAGTTAGATAAAACCATAGTGTATTATTTTGATGATGCGATTTTTATATGAGCTAAATGATGCTCTTCGTGCCAAGCTAATTTTGCAACTTTTGTTGCCACTGTTATTGTACCGTTTGTTTTGTGAGTAAAGGCTCGTTCTAATTGATCTTCAGTTAAACTTTGTCCTAAGTATACAATACGCTCATTTATCCCCTCTAACATTTTAATAGAACATTCTACAGGAAGCTCTGTATCTGGTTGAACAGCCCACTTTTCCTCACTAAAACCTGGTACTACTGGATTCTCATCAGTTAAAGCTAGCTTCAAACGTTGGTACATGTTCAACTGTGAATCTGCAATATGATGAACAAGCTGACGAATTGTCCATGCACCTTCACGATAGGTTTTGTTTAAATCCTCATCACTTAATGTATCAACAGTTTCTCTAAGTCGCACCGTATACGTTCTAATATCCTGTAGCCATTCTTGAATATTTTCTAATGTTACTTTTTCAGGAACTTGTAATTCTCCAATTGGGTATCTAACATTCACTTTCAACCCCCTTTTTCCTATTCTTTATTTTTGATATTTACACTACTATATCAAGCGGCTTAAATGTTGTTAACATTACTAAACTAATAATCACCTATTATTGGAACTAAAAAAGTCGATTCCTCACTTGGAACTCCTTCTTTAACTTAGGTTGCTAACTTTCCATTCCTGCAATTCCAAAACCACCAGGTCCTGCATGGGTAGAAATCATTGCGCCAGCTTGCATCCATGTTACTTTCTCGAAACCTGTTTCATTTGCGATTTCATTCATTCTACTCTTAATACTCTCATCTAGTCCGATAGAGTAGATTAAATACAGCTGTTTTCTATCAATTTCGTATTGATTTAAGTAATCTCGCATGAGCTTTTCCGCCACAATGTTCATACTCCCACGATATTTTCTAGTGGAAACAAGCTTTCCTTCTATTAACTCTATACAGGGCTTTATTTTTAATAATAACCCTCCAATATAAGCTACATTACTTACCCGTCCACCCGCTCTGAGAAAGTCTAAACTACCGGGAAGGAAAGCCAATCTTGTTTTAGGAACCACAGATTCTATTTTTTCTATTAAGTGAACATGACTAATGGAAGGTTCTTCCTCGAGTAAAGTTGCCGCATATATCACGATTGCAGCCAATCCACCTGTAACGTTTAGTGCATCAATGAGAAAAAGATCTTCAAAACCTTCCGCGGCAATTAACGCACTCTGAAAGGACGCAGATGCTTTAGAGGTATATCCAATGTGAATAATAATGCTATCTGGAAAATCTATTCTAATTTTTGTAAACAATTCATGATACTCATGTACATTCGTTGCTGTAGTAGATGGTATTTTTTTTGTGCGACTATGATAATCAAAAACTTCCTCTACCGATAGCTCACCATCTAAATAATCCTTCCCATCCATGATGACGTGCATGGGTACGACTTGAATTTGAAATTTTTCAACCAGGTCCTTCGGTAAATCCGCTCCACTCTCTGTCGAAAAAATAATCCTTTTCATTGAACATTCCTTTCAACTAACGCAGCTGTCCTGCTGCGTAATTAGTTATTTATATATCCTAAATATACACTAGAAAGGGATATTATTCATTAAATAATCAGAAAATTTTAGCGAGTAATGGATTACCAACACTAATGTAGACATATAAAACAAGGTCTATTAAGCTTCTCTATAATGTAAAATCATCTATTCTTTTCAAACTAAATCTACAATACTTACTTACCACCATTCATGATTTAAAACTAGTATAAATGTAAAAGCAGTCGGTTTAGATATGCATCATTGCACTTCTAAACCATCTGCTTAATTAATTTATTGAATTAATGTTACATCTATAAACCGTCAAAACCCTCATTCCACGGTTAACTAAAAGTCTTGAGACCAAACGTTCTTTTCACACTCTGTTCTCCCATTCTTTTCGAGTTACAATAAAGTTGTGATTCCCCTTATTCACCTAAGTGTAGTAAGGAGAAGGGTTAGGAGGAGAAAATTAGGTTAATAAGTGTGTGTAGCCATCCGCTCCTACCTCGCTCGCATTAGTCCATCACATTTAGCACATAACTCCACTTTTCATCGTCGGTTAATATGGCCATTTCTACTTCTAAATTGCCACCTAGATAAACATTCTGCCCTTGAATGGAAACAACCATTGCTTGCACGATTGGATTACTGTCATTTTTTTGATAGACATCGCCAATTCTAGGTGTATACGTTTCCGACAAATTGGTTTCTGCCGGTTGTGATTCCGACTCCTCAGCCATTTCTGCATTCGGGTCCTGTAAGTCGATAATCGTCGCACCATCCTCAAGTCCAGGAACCATCACCCAGTATTCATCATGTCTGATTCCATTCGACAGATTACTAATCACGCCATTTCTTTCAACCGAGGATACGATTTCAATAGCGTTGAGATGGTGATGATCCAGCGAATCAGGTTTTGGATTGATCACTAAAATGTAATCACCTACTTTAGCCTTGACGTCCTTATTGAGTGTAAAACGTTTTTGATTGTAAGCAAAACTATCTAAGTGTTTAGGCTTATAGAAATCAATTTCTTTCGCCATAGCAAGCTGTTGTTTAAAATTCTCCAGGCGAATGAGATGAATTGACTGTTTAAAAAATGCCTTTACTGAATACACTTTATGCAATTTATTTTGATAATAAACAAATTGGCCTTTACGAACGTTTACAAGCTTCATTTATCATCCCACCTCGCTGTAAAATATTGTTGATCTCCAATCATTCGGTTCGTTTGATTGTTTTGTAAAACGATATGACCATTAGAATAAGAATAATAGAAAATGGGAGTGCTGCAATTATGAGCATATTTTGAAAACCGTCAAGACCGCCGGAGTACATAACAATTGCAGCCATCGCTGAGAGAAGCAGGCCCCAAACTATTTTCACGACGTTTGATGGATTAAGTTGTCCTCCTGTACTAAACATACCGAGTACGAATGTGGCTGAATCTGCAGATGTAATGAAAAATATCGCAATCACAACTATCGTCAAAAAAGATAGTATCATACCAATTGGGTAATGTTCATACATGCCGAATGTTACTGTTTCTGTAGCCAATTTGGACAGTTTTGCAATGCCATGTTGTTCTAAGTTCAATGCTGACCCACCAAATACAGCGAAAAAAATGAACGTCACAAGGGTAGGGGCGATTAATACACCAATTATAAATTGTCTAATTGTACGTCCCTTTGATACACGTGCAATAAACATTCCAACAAATGGTGCCCATGATATCCACCATGACCAATAAAAGATGGTCCAGTCGTTAACCCAGTCCCTTTGAGCTTCGTTTACTGGCTTTAAATCGAAACTCATTTGTATAAAGTTGCCTATATAATTACCGATTGTCGTTACAAACATATTTGTAATATACATTGTTGGCCCTACGATAAATAATGCGAGCAGCAGTATAAGTGCGAGCCACAAGTTGATCGAACTTAGATATTTAATGCCGTTTCCAATACCTGTCCATGCGGATGCGATGAAAATGACAGTGGCTACAACTAAAATAATTAGTTGAAACCAAAAAGATTTCGGTGCGTTAAATAAAAAGGTTAATCCACTGTTGATTTGGGCCGAGCCAAATCCAAGTGTGGAGGCAACGCCGACCACTGTAGCAAAAATAGCAAGTGTATCGACTACTCGGCCAACAGTGCCGCGCATCATTTTTTTGCCGAATAAAGGTTCAAGTGTTGCGCTGATCAAACCAGGAGCGCCTACACGGAATTTAAAATAAGCAAAGATTAGTGCAACTACAGCGTATAATCCCCAGCCGTGGAAACCCCAATGTAACGAAGTGTATTGAAGCGATTCCAAAATCGCCTGCTCCGAACCCGGCTCCGCGTTTGGTGATTTTATAAAAGCATGGGAGATGGTCTCTGCTGTCGTAAAAAACATGAGTCCGATTCCCATACCTGCACTAAATAACATTGCAAACCAGGCAGGCAAGCTGAAATCCGGTTCATCATCATCTTTCCCCAGCTTTATATTACCAAAACGTGAAAACATCATATAAATACAAAAACTGATTAGTGCAACGATAACAAGTGTGTAAAACCATCCAAACTGATTGGAAATAAAATCGGTCACGGATGCGGTAAATTCATTTAAATAATCGGGAGCAAGAGTTCCCAAAAGCACAATTGCAATACATATAGTAATGGCATACCAAAATACTTTTGTAATATGCAACAAAACTCCCCCATTCTTTACTAATAACAGGATGTGTATTCTTATCTATCTCTATGCATATGTATCATTCAAAAAATCCCCCGACCATTAGACCAGGGGAACATGAAACACACTTCAGTATTCAACTAAAATCCGCTAAACCTATTGCCACCAAGTTATTTCAACATTATTAAAGCCACACACTCCACGTGCGTAATGACTTAAGTCTTATACAACCACGCTAAAGGAATTTCTCTAGGGGGTGAATTTATCAATTTTTACCCCTTTCGCATGATAATTTACCCCTTTAGACAAGGCTTTATCCCCGTGGGGTAAGTTTTGCTAAAGAGTTATACTCTTAGCAAAACCAATTTACATTCCATCAGTTTCTTTTTCTTCAATACCCATAATTAAATTTCTTATCCAACCTGGTGCATTTGGCATGGACGTACCTTCTTCTAAACAACGTACGACTTCTTCTACATCTTCTTTTCTCCAGAACCTATCTCGAATATAACACTTGGTAGAACAGAAATTTGCTTGTGATACTCTACTTTCAAATTCCTTCCTACAGTAGTAGCACACTCTCTGATACGTAGTTGGATGGTTTTCCTCCCATTTTCTTTTACACTTCTGAGAGCAGTAAGCCTTTGGGCGTCCACCCGTGGGCTTTTCATTTATTCGAGTACCAAAATTCTTACAGAATTCTTTCGAATAAATATAATCTTCTTTTTTCTTTTTGATCTCAGCACCATACCCATCAATCCCTTGTGCCTTACAAAAGTTTCTTACCTTATCTCTGGATAAATCTAAAGCAGCAGCGATACTTCGATAACCAATACCTATTTTACGCAATTCTATAATCTTTTCTTTATGTTCATCGGTCATTTGCATTACCTCCATCAATTTATTGATGTTTAGTAATGCCCTTAAAAGACGAGGAAGTCAAGCTCACCTTAGAATAGTATTTCCAATTCTTTTTTTGTTTTTAGTTTGTAAAAAGCGATAATAACACTCGTATAATATTGCATCATCCAATCGTACCAGATTTCTTTACTATACTCTCCTTTCTGATCAGCACTGTTATGACGAATATTATATCCATTGACAATGCCAAAGATTAATTTGTCATGTTCATTCTTAGAAATTTCATACTCTTCATTAAGAATATTTTTTAAATCGTCACGTTCATTTTCTAATATGTCAGCTAATATATTTACTGCCTTTTTCTTCGCTTCAATATTTGAATCAAAACGATAGAACATAGAAGCAGCGGTAGATAATTGTTCAAATACTTGATTAGGCATACCCTTGCCATCATAAGATAGTTGTTGTTTCAAAGTTTCATTCGGTAATCTCATTATGAAACCGTTTGTAGGTTCAATATAATATCCAGCATCATACATTTTTAAAATATTATTGATATGCTCTGCAAACTCCCCCCTAAGCTCTTCCTGCATTAGTTTTTTAGCTTTAAAATCATATACAGCTATATGATCATATAAGATTTCAATAACAGAAAATAGAATTTCTTCTGTATAATACTCAGCATGCTGATAAATCGGCCAGACTTCTGTATCTTGTAACCGTGTAGCAAAAAAGACTTCTGGATCAGGTGCTAAAGAAGGAGGCATTATCTGTTCCTCATCATTTGAAAATGGAATCGACTTCCATACCCCCTTTGTAGCACAATCGAAATAGTCTTTGTTTGAAAAATATTGGTATGTTTTAATAAAGTAGCTTTTAAGTTCATCCAACGATAACGAAAGTGAAGTTTTTATATGGCCGTTTCTTTCTGCATAGTATTTCTTCATTTATCTACTTCCCCTTTACACTGAAACATTATCTATTAAAGAGAGAAACTAACTAATCTTTTTCTTAATTCTTTTGAGGTAATCATTCGAAAAATCAACACCTAAGCTATCTAATACAATGTTAAGTGAAGTTTGATCTTTTTTTTGACTTAGACCGTAGCTAAGTACCGCAATATAACCTAACAGATGCCTTACTTTTTCATTGTTTATTTCTAATAATAATTCACAAAATTCCTCTATTTCGATTAATACAAGGTCATTAATAATTTTATCCTCTTCCTCAGTTGTTTTGAGGTATTTATAGGTAATATTTTGCATCTCAATTACCTTTTCTGCTTTTTTTACATCATGAATTCCAACATAATAAATCAGTGGAACAGTAAGTAATTGGAATGACCTATCGAAATGTAATAATTGTGAAAGCGAATCTATCGCAAGTGAGCGATTTTTAAATGTCTTTATAGCTTGCTTCCCAAGGTTATTAGTAAACACTTTATTCATTGAGGCAGCAACTAAAATATTTATTCCAGGGACTAAGAGTTTTAGTAAACCTTTTTCGGTGATTTTTCTAGCAAGTTGCTGTCCTCCAACCTTTTTACCAGCAGCCTGAAGAAACTTAGTAATTTTAAATTGTCTTAATGCTTTTCTTCCGAGGTATCCGGATGATCGAGAACCTACCTTTAAAACAGCATTACTTGCTTCTTCCCATTTATTTATCCCTAAAGTATAAAGAAATATGGTTATTAAGTCTTCAGGGTCATCAGCATCTAGTTTGGCATTATATAAAACCGATAACTCATAAACTAGCTTTAGTTGAACATATGTAATTGTTGCAAATTCTCCTAAAATAGTTGACCCGATTGCTATGGCTGAAGTACCCAAGCTTGGAACAATTGCAATTTCAAGACCAGTAACAACTGCACCCGCAGACCCGCCAGCAATTGCTGCTTTATTTGAAGCTGTTTTAATTAGCTTTTTCGCAATATTGTCTCGGTCTAGTCCAACATACTTTTTACTAAAGTATTCTGCATTTAAATTCTTACTATCACCAAGTACCTTATTTAATACTTTTGTAAACCAAGTTCCTTCCTCTAAATAATGCTTTGGGTCATCTTCAAATAGTTCTTTCATCTCACTAATTTGTTTCTTAACTTCTTGCTTATCAGGATTTTCTTCTAGAATTTCAGTTATTTCATCTTCATAAATACCATCTTTTTCTCCGTATTTCTCCATTTGAATATCTCCTTGAAATTTAGTTGTTGGGAAAATCTTACCATATGTATAATAGAGATGGTTGACTAAAAATTCTTTAAATTGAAAAATATATTTCCTATTACGCATTTTAAAAAAGAGAAAGAGTCACGAAAAGTTACCAGGTACTCAAACAATTCAGAATTCGAAGGGCACCTGCACCTGGTACCTAACACATGCAAATTAGTCTACGAAATCGAGTCCATTTTTAAGTTTATCAAAATGATCTATAAGCCATTCAAAATGTTGAATGTATAAATCCGTGTTGTGTATGTCTGCTTCAACTGAATATAGAATCCTTTTTGCTACACTATTTTTCCGGCTAGTATACCACTCAAGGGAATAACCACATGCATTTTCAATTTCAGCTTTTTTCGATTCAAGCTTTGAAAAATATTCAGGTTGGTAGACATAAATCCCTATACGCAGTATTTTCTTTTTGAGAAGCTGAAAAAACAAATGATAGTTTGAACTACCAACTGTAACATCATACCAATCATCATACGATGGCTTCCGTGTAGCAATATCGTTACCACGTCCGTTTTCCCGACAGTACTGAACGAAATGTGTCCAAAAATCCATCCTTAGCAAATGTCGTTCTGATAATTCCTTAGTTCCAGTAGTCGCGCCAGTTGTTTCATCAAATTCTATCTTATCTATTTCTGGGACATCCTCACGCTCATCATTCACAAACGAAATGTGAAGTAGCTCTATCATTTGTTCTTCATCTTTAAAACGTACGTCCCAACGTTTCTCGATGAACTTCAGCAATTTCAAACCACGTTTAAGGATATTCTCAGAATCCCAACCGGTTTCATGAGACACTTCAATTTCAGAGTGCGATCCATCTTCATAACCACGGCGCCCATTTGTCTTTGATATTTTCTTATCTTCAAAACTATCATTCTGCAATGCAGAATTTACACTTTGCGACAATGGCAGTAGATTACCTAGTGAACCGGAAAGTATTTTTATTTCTTCATCCGAATATTGACGGAACTGATTCCTCCAATACCATTTAGTTGGTGTCTGAGGAAGTATATGCTCAATCGTGACTTTGTCTTTCTCTACTTTTGTAAAAGGTGTCCACCCAAGCTTTTCAATTCCTGTTTTTTCAGCTTTTCCATATTCATATTCAAATAGAAGGTAACGTAGGTCACGCCAACCATAAAATCCATCACCATTAGAAAAATTTTTACCCATTCGAGTTATAAAATTATCAATTGTGTATTCCATATCCCAGTCAGTTGTGTCATTTAAAGATATTGTAACTTCATTAATAGCCAGTTTCTCCATATACACTTCACGCGTTTTCCGATAGTAATGACTACTTTGATAACTAGACTGATAAGCCGCCATTCTGAAAGATAAAAATATAAAACGTTCAATAGCGCAAAATAAATCAACTCGTTCGCTAGATGAAACTTCTTTATCTAAAGCAAGTGATACCGTTACGAGCGGTCTAAAATAGCCAATTCCAATTCGATTAAGACGCTCTAACCAAAGTTTTTCTTCATGAGTTAAACTACTGAATTGTGGAAAATTAGAATAAAACCAGTATTTTGCTACATCTTTCAAACTATTAACATAATCTGCTATGTCCTTCGGTTCAAGCTTACTTATTGTCTTTACAGTCGCATCATCAGTAGGTTTGGGAAGATCATCATCTTCATCGGCAAATTCTATATCTGTATTTTCCGGAATTTCTTCCTCAATCGCTTCAACCTGTTTATCAAATACATTCTTTGCGGAAAATTTATTCAGTAAGAATTTTATGTA
Source organism: Psychrobacillus sp. FSL K6-1415 (assembly GCF_038003185.1). Lineage (NCBI taxonomy): Bacteria > Bacillati > Bacillota > Bacilli > Caryophanales > Bacillaceae > Psychrobacillus > Psychrobacillus sp. FSL K6-1415. Next base: position 3,410,466 of record NZ_JBBOOQ010000001.1, read on the forward strand.
GTCATCGCCTTTTTTACGTGAATAATTAAAATACATAATCCAATGAGCTCTTAAAAATTCATCATCAGAAAGTGGAGAATGTTGATTTCGGCCAAGCTGATAATAAACTTCTTTCCAAGCATCGTTTATTTGTTTTCTCATTTCTGCTTTATCCATCACATCCAATTGAGAATCATCATATAGCGTAGTCAAATATATAAGTCGATTCTTAAGTAATTCAAGGTTCGTTAGTTTTTTACCACGGTTATTCATTGTTTCAAAAGCAACGAAAACATCGTAATCATCTTCAATTTCATGAATATTAAACATCAATTGCAGGGTGATTTTACGAAATAAAGCTTCAATTCCATCCATACCTTCTGATGCATATAGTTTTTTCAAACAATCAATAAAGAATTTCTTTGCGTATTTCAAGTTTTGCGTATAGTAAGTCTCATTAACCGCTCCGCTATGGAGTTCCTCATACACCCTATACACAAGGTATTCAGCACTAGGATTGTCTGTCTCGTATCCAAATAAATATGTAGTAATAAAGTTTTGAGGAGGACGTTTCTGTGATATATATTTTGAACGTATTGATTTTAAAGTTTGATAACAAAGAACAATCTCATCTTCACTTTTATCAACATTACATTCTAGATTTTTCACGAAGGATACTATCTCGTTGACAAGGATAGAAAAGGTAGTAAGGCGCTGCTGACCATCCACAACATGATAGGCTTTATAACCTGAATCAAGTAACCACTTATCATTTCCCCAGCCTTTCGTTTCTGCCTTTGGAACAGCTTTCAGAGAAAGTAACCCCGTATAGTGATATCTACCTTCTTGCAAATTCATTACATCGTCCCAAAAGTCCACAAGTTGACCTTGCTTCCAAGCGTATCCTCTTTGATAATCTGGAATGCGAAACAATTTATTTTGATACAACTCAGAAAGTGATTGTAAATTACTCATAACTATATCTCCTATTTTTATGAATTTGACTTTAAAATGTTTACTAGTTCATTTTAATCATTCCACCATGCAATTGATCATACAACTAGATCATTCCGAAGTAACGAAATGCTTTTTTTATATCTTCTTGCTTTTTTTCCGGACATGGAAATACCCTCTCATTAACATTGTTTCTATTATTAGCAACTTTCGGTGACAGACCGCATATTTCTTTTGTATGAGCTATCCAACATGTCTTAGCTGTGTAACCAAAATTCTCTTTTATATAATCTTGTATCTCTTTATATGTAGCCATTTACTATACACCCTCTCTTAGTTTTATATAGTTTCCCGGCAATGCTTCAAACATCTCTGGATAATGACTGCACCGAGCTCTAACCTGGTTGTACTTCGCTTTTTCACCATTTTTCTGTACATAAAGTTTTCTATCATAAATAATATCTGCTAATTCAGAAGCATGGAGTGTCCGATTTTCCACTTCGGACAATACTATCTTCATCGCCTCCTGTAACGTATACTCAGCTTTGGCTGCAGGAGAAGTAGCTTCGATTTCCGCATTTTCTTCATATTTTAATAGAATATAGGCAGGTTTGTTATCTTTTAAGATTATCACTTTCCCAATTTCATCAACTGTTTCAAAAACATCCTTAGTTTCACTGATGACTTTTTCAAATGATACTAGATCATTAATATTAATTTTCATGCCATTCACCTCTACTCAAATATATATAAAAATGTATTGCATGTAAATATACTTGTACACATATTTGTACACACATTTGTACAAATAAGTTCCGTAACAAATTATTATAGAGCAATGTATAGTGTTATTAGAAATAGAATGGAGGGTTTACTATGAATAATCTAATAGACTTTTTCTCAAGAAAATCATATCAGGAGATTACTTTGAGGGATTTACAAAAAAACGATGAACTTACTGAACAATACGGCATTTATATTGGTTGCCTGATAAAGCAAGATGTAACTATCATACGGAGTTTGGTCGGAGAATTAGATATTAAGAGTGAGCAAATCGAACAACTGACAGCTACTTGGAATGATCTTAATCAGCAATATAATGAGATAATCAAAAACTGTTTGGTTTATTTGAATTTGCCGAAAATGATGAATATTAATCATGATAAAGACAGCATCATGATCAGCGAGGACGGTCATGCTTGGGTGGTTCATAATTATGAGGAAAATAAAGAAGATAAAAATGACTGACCTGGACTCTCATCCAAATCAGCCACCATGCTAGTTAATTTCATTCACCGCCAAGTTCCATCTTCGTTCCATCCATGAAGGTAACGACCAGTTTCCCACTTTCAGAAACGGTGATGTGATCTAGTGCCTTTAACATAAAATCTATTTCAAAATCTGTAATGTGTTTTGCGTTTTCTGTTATGTCTTCGAACTGAACTGCTCTGTATTGCTCAAGCGTATTACCAAATTCAGCATGTGTCTCCCATCGTGCCCTTATCTCATCTCGGTTCTCAATAAGAGTATTCCAAGCCATCATAAACACTTTCTCAAGAATCGTTTCATCCGCATGTCGATTCGTACAGCCTTGCACACCTTTCGCTCGGTAGCGTTCTTGGCACTGCCATACTTTTCGGTATACATCGCGTGTCTTCCACCCTCTTCTTGTAAAGGCTTGATTGCATGTTCCGCAAATTATTTTGCCTGCAAAAGGATTTGATTCTGGAGTGCGTGAATATGCATTCAAGCCGTGCTCTTCACAATAGTATTGAATGGCAAACAAAACTTTACGCAAATTTGTGAACTATTTAGCGTTCCCTGTTTTTGTTTTTAAGGATTTAAATGTGGTAAAAAAATACATTAAGGTTGAATTAAGATGTATTGCTAAACTGTTCTCCCTTTTGCCAAACAATTAAACTTAGTCCGCAAAACAGCACCTCCTTTCTCTACTTCTCCATCACTCACAAAGCCAATATCCCTTAAAAACACACCTAAAACTCCGACTCAATTTCGGTTCTTTACATAAAAATAACCCTTGGAAATGGCATCAACAAGCCATTTCCAAGGGTTTCATTCTTCATTTCAACTCCAGCCACGCGACCGTCTCAACGTGTGTTGATTGTGGAAACATATCCACCGGCTGCACTTCCTGCGTTTTATAACCACCATCTTCTAAAATTCTCAAATCACGAGCAAGGGTGGCAGGGTTACAAGAAACATAAACAACACGCTTAGGACGTTGCTCAATAATTGTCGTAAGTAGTGCTTCGTCACAGCCCTTTCTTGGCGGATCAACTACCAAGACATCCGCTTGTTTTCCTTCTTTGTACCATTTAGGTATAACTTCCTCTGCAGGACCAGCCTCAAAATAAGTATTAGTAAAACCGTTCAGCTCCGCATTTCTTTTTGCATCTTCAATAGCCTGTGGAACAATTTCTACACCAAGTACTTGTTTTGCTTTTTGTGCTAAGAATAGAGAGATTGTACCAATACCACAATAAGCATCAACAACTGTTTCATCACCTGTAAGCTGAGCATAATCCAAAGCTTGTTTATAAAGTACTTCAGTTTGTTCTGGATTTACTTGATAAAATGAGCGAGCCGAAATTTCAAAGCGAACATCTCCGATTAAGTCTTCAATAACAGCTTTGCCCCAGATAACGTTTGTTTCATTTCCAAAGATCACATTTGTGTTTCGGTTATTTACATTATGAACAATCGATTTCACATTCGGCTCTACTTCACGAATGAACTGAATAATTTCCTCTTGCTTCGATAATTTCGCATGCTTCGTTACTAGTACAACCATCACTTCTCCAGTTGCTCGTCCTTTACGTACGACTAGGTGGCGAAGCTGGCCTTTTTTCGTTTCTTCATTGTATGGAATTAAATCTAGTTTCAACGCATTTTCTTTTACTGCTCTTAGTAATCTATCTGCTTCATCTGTTTGTATTAAACAAGTATTCGTGTCTGCAATTCGATGTGATTTCGATTGATAGAATCCTGCGATTACTTCACCATCTTCTAAATCGAATGGAATTTGAGATTTGTTGCGGTATTCCCACGGCTTGTCCATGCCTTTTACAGGAAGCACAGGCGCATCTATCTTCCCTATGCGTTTCATGACATTGCGAACCATACTTTCTTTCCACTCAAGCTGCCCTTCATACGTCATATGCTGAAGCTGACAGCCCCCACATTCATAAAACACTGGGCATGGTGCTTCTACACGAAATGGTGAAGGTTCCACGATATTTTTCAATTTGGCAAAGCCATAGTTTTTTAATGTTTTTAGCACATGTACTTCGACAGTTTCGTTCGGTAAGCCTCCAGTTATAAATAGAGGATATCCATCGACCTTTGCGACTCCTGCTCCGTCATGTGTTAAATCTTCAATATGGACTGTTAACTGATCATTTTTTTGTACTGGTGTATTCAATGTTAAACTCCGTTCTAGTTATGATTGATTCATTATACCAAAAAGAATGCGTACAAGTCTGCTGACTCATACGCATAATCATATATTTTTCCGTTATTTTATCTGTATATGTATTTTTGGGGTCTTCTAGCTCGATTTATTGCTTTTCCTGGAATACGATTAGCTTTCTGCATAAAGTTTCTCGTGAAATTCCATACATTTTAACTTACGCTAAAAATCAAAAAAAGCAACCAAAATTATTACTTTGGTTGCTAATACTTTATTGGTTAGGATTCTTTACTTCGATGTCTTTTATAGTCGTCATGAAAGATTGGAACAAACCCATTCTGTTCCATTTTTATATAACGTTGCTCTAAATGAGTTATTATTTTTTGACCTTTTTCTTTCGAAAAGACGCCGTACTCAACGTATTTGTTGATAATTTCTTTCTTTTGCTTAAGAGCTTCTTGTTGTAAGGCCTTCATCTCTTCTTGCTGCTCCGACGTTAATTTTACATCTGTTGGCATGTCGGCCTTTGCCTCCATTGACGTCAAACCCATCAACCCAACAGTCATTAAAATCGCTGTCATTACACTTAACCAACGTATACTCATTTACATTTCCTCCTCTCTTGTTTTGTTTTATCGTGTGCTATTTGACATCATTTATCCTTTTTTTGAAAAACTGTATAGTTTCTAAAGGTGGATATAAACAAAAAAACCTCAATTTTGAGGTCCCTTAATTATTGTTTTACTTCCGTAATTTGCTTGTTTACGATTTTTGATAACTGATCCCAGGTATGAATTTCAAATGTCGGTTGGATATCAGTATGATTTAGTTTTCTTTTTGGATTAAACCAACATGTATCAATTCCAAAATTATTTCCACCTTGGATGTCGGATGAAAGTGAATCTCCTATCATTAATACACGCGATGGATCGGAAATTTGAAGTCGTTCTAATGCATATGCAAAAATTTCTTTTTGCGGTTTTTGAAATCCTGTTTCTTCAGAGGTAATTATGATTTCAAAGAGATTTTTTAATGCCGAGCCATTTACTCTAGCATGTTGGGCGTCTTTAAATCCATTAGTAAGGAGTGCAATTCGAAAATCTGTTAAGCTTGCAAACAATTCCTCTACTCCATCAATCATATGAACTTCTTTTCCTAAATTTTCTATGTACTTTTGACCGCATAGTATCGGATCTATATCTAAGGAATGTTCTATAAATAATCGTTTAAAACGTTCGACCTTTAATTCTGCTAAAGATGTGCGACCATACTCAAGGTCATCCCATAACACCTTACTAATCGATTTATAACTAGTAAAATAATCTTCTAAACCATTTGGAAGTCCATACTCTTCAAATAAAAGACTGAGTGCATTCTGTTCAGTCATTCCAAAATCGAGCAATGTATCATCCAAGTCAAACAATAGTACATCGTATCTCATATAAATTCCACCTTTCATACTCCTATAATTTTAGCATATTAAGTTGAATATAATACTGGAATAGCCTTTATTGTTATCCAGTATTAAGAGACTATTTTATTGGCAAAAATGTATTTTATGAGCTATATTTGATAAGTTATGGGCTATTTTAATAAATTTTAGGGTTTTAGTGCAAGTTTTAGTGGAGATTTTTAGATTTATGGGATCTATTTAATTGTCTATGGGCTATTTTAATCTTTTTAGGGCTATCCTCAATATAAAAAATGACCTCAATCTATACGATTGAGGTCATTACCTTTTATTCGTCCTTCACTGCTCCGTCCCTAGAAGCAGCCCAAAAGGCTACGATAATGGAGCCGATTAATACGATGAATGGTGCGTAAAATATCATAAACTCTGTCATATAATCTCTCCTCCTTACGCGTGGTTATTTTCTTTTTTTCCACGTACATAGTCTTTATTGAATAAAAATAATCTTAGTAATAAATACAACGATGGGATTAACAGAGCAAGCCCAGCTATAAAAGCGACGATTAAGGCAATAGCCATCGCTTCATTTGTAAAGCTGTCATATATCGTTAAGTGTGGATACAATAAATATGGAAGATGCGCAAATCCGTATGAGAAGAACGCTATTAAGAATTGCCCTCCTAGTAGCACAAATGCCAGTCCGTAACTTCGTTTCGACCATAATAACCATACTGTTCCGATAAAGAGCAATAACGACAATGCAAATGCCCACCATATATCGAGCATATTTTCATAGTGCTCCAGATTATGTGAACGGAGCTCCACCATAATTCCGCCCGCTGTTATAATGGTGGGAAGTGCCCAAATGAGCGCATACTTTCTCATCAGCCTTGTTGCATCTAAATCACCTGCTTTATTGGCATACCAGGTCAAAAACACTGATGAAATATACAAAACAGAAGAAAGGCTTAGCACTACAATCGACCATGTGAGAGGACTTGTAAATAGCGCTTCATAATCGAGAGTTGGTGATTCATTAATCATATGAACAAAGCCGCCCTCTGAAATAGTTAATACAATGGAAAGTGCTGCTGGGATAAATAGACCAGCAAGACCATACATAAATGAATATCCCTTATGCCCTCTAGAACCATACGTTTCAAAAGCATAGTAGGAGCCACGGATTGCAAGTAATATTAACGCTATACTCGCAGGTACTAGTAAGGTCGTACCATAATAAAAAGCAGTCTTCGGGAAAAATCCGATAATGCCAACAAAGAAAAATACAAGAAACACATTCGTTACTTCCCAAACTGGTGACAAGTAGCGCTGTATAATATTCGTTAGAATTCGTTGCTTACCAGTGAGTAAACTGTAAGCATTAAAAAAACCTGCGCCAAAGTCTATAGATGCAACGACCAAATAGCCAAAAAGAAACGTCCATAACACAAAGATTCCGATGATTTCTAATGTCATAATATATCACCGCCTTTTTCTACATGTCTATCCTCTATTTCCTGTTCCACTGGGTTTTTCCTAAACATACGTGTTAAAACTACAATACTTCCGATACCAAGTACCAAGTACAGTCCTGCAAATAGTATGAGCATAATATCCACATGGGGACTGGTCGTTGCAGCATCTTCGACTCGCATAATACCTCTTAGAATCCAAGGTTGCCTTCCGACTTCTGCAAGCCACCATCCTGCTTCAATCGCTATAATTGATGCCGGTCCACCTAGAACAATGAGCCAACGATACCACTTGGAGTTAACAAATGCCCATTTTAGCTTCGTACCTAGCCAGTATAATCCCGAAAGTACTACCATCGACATACCAATCGTCACCATAATATCGAAAAGATAGTGGATATATAACGGTGGTGTTTCATCTGCAGGGAACTGATCTAAACCAATTACTTCAGCAGTCGGATTAAAATGCGCTAGAATACTTAAAGCAAAAGGTATTTCTATCGCATACTTCACTTCTCCATCATCTAAGATTCCATATAAAATTAGTGGTGCACTTTCTTCCGTTTCAAAATGCCATTCCGCAGCTGCTAGCTTTTCTGGCTGATATTCAGCTAAATATTTCCCTGAAAAGTCACCAATAATAGCAGTAGCAATTGAGAATACTAAGCCAACCTTCATCGTTAAGAATAATGCTTTTTTATGATATATATGATTCGAGCCTTTCAATAAACGGAAAGCTGCAATTGCCGCTAACACAAATGCAGACGTCATATACGCAGTCACTACTACATGTGCTACCTTTGTGGGCATAGCAGGATTGAACATAGCTAGCAGTGGGCTAATATTCACTAACTCTTCATTTAATACATCAAACCCTTGGGGTGCATTCATAAATGCATTTACAATTGTGATAAAAACAGCGGAAAATGATGCTCCAACAGCTACTGGAATAAGTAACAGAAGATGCTTCTTTTGATTCTCAAATCGATCCCATGTGTATAAGTAAATTCCTAGGAAAATAGCTTCAAAAAAGAAAGCAAATGTCTCCATAAATAGTGGAAGGGCAATAATATTTCCCGCTAGTTCCATAAAGTTCGGCCAGAGTAAAGAAAGTTGCATACCAATCGCTGTTCCAGTCACTACACCAACCGCTACAGTAATTACGAATCCTCTTGCCCATCTTCTTGCTAGTAATATGTAATGTTCATCATTCTTTTTAATACCTACCCATTGGGCTATCATAATCATTAAAGGAACACCAACACCAATAGTTGCGTAAATAATATGAAACGATAAGGTCAATTCGGTTAGTACGCGACTAAAAAATACGGATTCTTCATTCATCATTCTTCCCCCTTTCTAATTACCAAATATTCTCCCCGCAATCGATAGCATCATGATTCCTGCCACAATAAAAGCAAGCCACATTAAATACTTTTCCTGTTTCTTATACATGTGCTTCACTCCTTTACCTACATAATACCCAAAATAAAAGTTATTGAACTTTATTATTATGAAGGTAATACAAAATTATGATAGCTAGGCAGGGAATTTCGATTTTCTAAGGCTTTAAAATTGCATACAAAAAAGCTCAACATATATAATGCTGAGCTTTTGCTTACGGTCTATCCTGTTCTCGAATTTCATCGATTGGAACAAAGACCTCTATATGTCTATATAAATTTTGGAATGTTGCAGGAATATTCCCACCGTATTCCCCGTCTAGATTAAGAAGAACTTTATCATCAGAAGTAACTTTAATATGTTTTGCTTTTTTATGAATCACATGTGGATCTGCTAAATGATCTCCGCGTAAGGCTAAAGACGCTACACGAATAAATTCAGCAATGTTCACTTTTTTTAGAATCAATAAAGAAAATAACCCATCGTTAATACTCGAATTTGGAGCAAGTTTTTCAAATCCACCTACTGAATTCGTTAAACCAACTAAGAACATCATTACTTCGTCTTCAAATACTTCCCCATCATATTCAATTCTAACCTTTGTTGCGTTGATCGATGGAAGCATCTCTATACCTTTTAAATAATAGGCAAGCTGCCCAAGCATCGTTTTAAGTTTGCTCGGTACTTCGTAAGTAAGTTCCGTAATTCGACCGCCACCAGCAATATTAATAAAATAGCGATCATTAACTAAGCCTACATCCACTGGAATCGAATCACCTTTAATAATAATATCCACTGCTTTTTTTATGTCTCTTGGAATATGAACAGCTCTAGCAAAGTCATTTGTCGTTCCCATCGGAATTAGCCCAATTTTAGGACGTTTCTCAAATTCACTTACACCTGCAACTACCTCATTAAGCGTTCCATCTCCTCCAGATGCAATGATAATATCAAAGCCATTTTCTACCGCCTTCTTCGCTGCCTCGATGGCATCACCTTCAGCTGTGGTCGCATGACATGATGTTTCATATCCAGCGATCTCTAAGCTTTCCAAAACCTCTGGTAAATGTTTTTTAAATAACTCTCTTCCGGAAGTTGGATTATAGATAATTCTTGCACGTTTCATACTTATTTCCTTTCTGCTTCACAATACTTACTTCTCATAAAGACTATATATCATTACAAAAAGTTCCATGACACTATTAAAAGAGTCGACTCTAGCCGACTCCTTTAGGAATATGGTTAGTAATATTTTATTTTTGTAGTGCTTGAATCCAAGTATTACGTATGCTTTCATATACAGCTAGATGAAATTCCTGATTGCTGACAAACTCATTAGTCATTTGCGCATAAAATTCTTTTTGTACTTCCTCAAAAGAAGGATCTTCTTTTGCAGGAAACTTTGCTCTACCATCCATTACGAACTGTTGAACTAACTCTGCGCGTGGACCCCATTTAGAAACCACTTCACCTTCTCTATTTAACAACAAATAAACAGGAATTGAACGGCCACCATTTGTTAAATGCTGATCTATTAAATCCAAGTTTTCATCGCGATAAACAGCACGTACTTCAATATTAGCAGCCTCTGCAATTTTACGTAAAATAGCATTATTCATCATCGCATCGCCACACCAGTCTTCTGTAATAACTAGTATATGTGGTGTTTTTTCCTTTAATACTTCAATAAATTCATCATCTGCGGGTACATCGAATTTATTGTAGATGCTGAAAGATTCTTCTTTCTTCGTAGTCATATCATCCATATATTGAGTTAGTGGCTTTGCATTTTCAAAATATTGTTGTTCTGTAGACAAGTGAGTTGCCTCCTTTTTTTCTAAGTATACTTCGTTTTCAATCGTTATTCAAACAAGCTAGACTATTCCATAACCTTTTTATACTATTGATTTCTTCTTCGCTTGAAATAAAATAACGTCATTCACTTTTTTATGTATTTCTCCATCCCTATAAAAAATGGCGCCTCCATCTGGGAGAGCATAAATAGTACGTTCAGTGGAAAGTGCAAATAATTCATCATCAGATGCTTCGTTATAATGTACTTCCACGCTAAAGTTTACTAAACCTAAACCTTTTATCACTAACGACTCTGGATAATCATCGTCTTTTGTTAAAATACATTCCCGGCAAAATGCCAAAGCACCTGCACTATAACCAATTTGTAACCTAGGATAATTTCTAATGCTTGAAGAAAGTTCTTTTTCTTCGATTATCTTGAGTAACTTTTCTGGTCTGCCACCTATTAAATATAGAACATCACTCTCATTTATCATCGAAACCATTTCTTTTGTGGAAAGTTCCTCATGTAATAAATCTAGTCTCACATTTGAAATGTTAGAGAAAACCTGTATTAAACTTTCCATCCAGCTATCATACTTTGAAATTTCCGTTGCAAAAGGAACAACTAAAACTTTCGAATTTGGTTTAATCCTCTTCGACAATTCTTCAAATACTTCATCCAACTCACCTTTTAAAACGTGCCCACCACCAATAAAACATAACTCCACTTTGCATACTCCCCATTACGTAAAATATTCTTTCATCATAGCATCAACACACATCGAAATAAATACTATTTAGTTTTTGTATCCCTAAAATATGGGTGAATGAGAGGCTTGTATGCTATACGAGAGAGCACCGATTATATATAAGAAAAACCTTCTATAAGTGGGTTTACTTGCGGTGGGATGGGCTTTACTTGCGCTCGAGGTGGATTTACTTGCGGAGTTGGTTAGATACTTGCGCTCGGAATCGGTTTACTTGCGGAGTAGATGCTTTTGCTTGCTAAAAGGGATTATCTGGAAGATTTAAATACTCTTTGCTTTTCGCCTTGGTGAAAAGCTTCCTTATTTGTATTTACTTGCGCTGGGATGGGCTTTACTTGCACTCGTGGTGGATTTACTTGCGGAGTTAGCCAGATACTTGCGCTCGAGACCGGTTTACTTGCGGAGTTGATGCTTTTACTTGCTAAGAGGGATTATCTGGAATATTTAAATGCTCTTAGCTTTTCGCCTTGGCGAAAAGCTTCCTTATTTGCATTTACTTGCGGAGGGATGGGCTTTACTTGCGCTCGAGACCGGTTTACTTGCGGAGTTGATGCTTTTACTTGCTAAGATGGGATTATCTGGAATATTTAGATACTCTTTGCTTTTCGCCTTGGTGAAAAGCTTCCTTATTTGCATTTACTTGCGGTGGGATGGGCTTTACTTGCGCTCGAGGTGGATTTACTTGCGGAGTTGGCTAGATACTTGCGCTCGCGACCGGTTTACTTGCGGAGTTGATGCTTTTACTTGCTAAGAGGGATTATCTGGAAGATTTAAATGCTCTTAGCTTTTCGCCTTGCCGAAAAGCTTCCTTATTTGGATTTACTTGCGGTGGGATGGGCTTTACTTGCACTCGTGGTGGATTTACTTGGGGAGTTAGTTAGATACTTGCGCTCGAGACCGGTTTACTTGCGGAGTTGATGCTTTTACTTGCTAAACGGGATTATCTGGAAAATTTAAATGCTCTTTGCTTTTCGCCTTGGTGAAAAGCTTCCTTATTTGAATTTACTTGCGGTGAGATGGGCTTTACTTGCACTCGTGGTGGATTTACTTGCGGAGTTAGCCAGATACTTGCGCTCTAAACCGGTTTACTTGCGGAGTTGATGCTTTTACTTGCTAAGAGGGATTATCTGGAAGATTTAAATACTCTTTGCTTTTCGCCTTGGTGAAAAGCTTCCTTATTTGCATTTACTTGCGGTGGGATGGGCTTTACTTGCGCTCGAGGTGGTGTTACTTGCGAAGTTGGTTAGATACTTGCGCTCGGGACCAGTTTACTTGCGGAGTTGATGCTTTTACTTGCTAAACGGGATTATCTGGAAGATTTATATGCTAATAGCTTTTCGCCTTTGTGAAAAGCTTCCTTATTGGGGTTTACTTGCGCTTGGGAGCGGATACTTTCATAGAAAAAAGGATGCCCAAATGAAATGGGCATCCCTGAGTATTAGCGTTTTACGATTTCTTCGTTCAAGATTTTGTTAACAAGAGGCGGATTAGCTTGGCCTTTTGTTGCTTTCATGATTTGTCCAACTAGGAAGCCGATTGCACGGTCTTTCCCGTTTTTGAAGTCTTCGATAGATTGCGGATTAGCATCAAGTGTTGCTGTTACGATTTCGCGTAGGGCGCCTTCGTCAGAAATTTGTACTAAGCCTTTAGCTTTTACGACTTCTGCAGCGTCTCCACCGTTGTCAGCAAGCTCTTTGAAAACTTTTTTCGCGATTTTTGATGAGATAGTACCATCCGAGATCAATTTAATCATTCCAGAAAGATTAGCAGGAGTTAGTTCTATATCCTTCAATTCTTTTTGGTCTGCGTTTAAGTATGCAGAAACCTCACCCATCATCCAGTTAGCAGATAGTTTTACGTCAGCTCCATCAGCAATAGTTGCTTCAAAGAAGTTAGCCATATCCTTAGATAATGTTAATACATGTGCATCGTATGGAGATAACCCTAACTCTTCTATATAACGTTGTTTGCGAGCATCTGGTAGCTCTGGGATTTCTGAGCGTACACGTTCTAACCATGCATCATCAATTACAAGATCCACCAAATCTGGCTCTGGGAAATAACGATAATCGTCCGTACCTTCTTTAACGCGCATAAGAATCGTTTTACCAGTTTTCTCATCATAGCGACGAGTTTCTTGTTCAATGATTCCACCAGCAGATAATACTTCTGCTTGACGAACTTCTTCGTGCTCTAGTCCTCTACGTACAAAGTTGAACGAGTTTAAGTTTTTCAACTCAGTTTTAGTACCAAATTCTTCTTGACCATAAGGGCGAATAGAAATATTCGCATCACAGCGTAAAGATCCTTCTTCCATTTTACAATCTGAAACGTCTGTATATTGGATAATAGATTTTACTTTTTCTAAGTAAGCATAAGCTTCCTCAGGTGTACGGATATCTGGTTCTGAAACGATTTCAACTAGCGGAGTTCCTTGACGGTTAAAGTCAACTAAAGAATATCCATCCGCATGGGAAAGTTTCCCAGCATCCTCTTCCATATGAAGACGAGTAATTCCAATACGTTTTTTCTCACCGTTTACTTCAATTTCAACCCAACCATTTTTACCGATTGGTTTATCAAATTGTGAAATTTGATATGCTTTCGGATTATCTGGATAGAAATAGTTTTTACGGTCAAACTTCGTATTCTGCTCGATTTCCATATTTAACGCAAGTGCTGCACGCATTGCAAAATCGACTACGTTTTTATTCAATACAGGTAATACACCCGGGTATCCTAGGTCTATTACTGTTGTGTTTGTGTTTGGTTCAGCCCCAAAATGATTAGGTGCTGATGAGAAGATTTTCGAGTTAGTTTTTAACTCTACGTGTACTTCTAATCCAATAACTGTTTCAAAGTTCATGTTATTTTCCCTCCCAAATCTGAGGAGTTTGTTTATGGAAATCAGTAGATTGCTCATAAGCATGTGCTACGCGATAAATCGTTGACTCGTCAAAATAATTCCCGATAATTTGTAGACCTAGTGGTAATCCATCTTCAAATCCACAAGGGATAGAAATTGCTGGTACACCTGCAAGGTTAATTGGAATTGTTAAAATATCATTTGCATACATCGTCAATGGATCTTCTACGTTTTCTCCAATTTTGAATGCTGGAGTTGGTGCCGTTGGTCCGACAATTACATCATAATCCGCTAAAACTTTATCGAAATCTTGTTTGATAAGTGTACGAACTTGCTGTGCTTTTTTATAGTAAGCATCGTAAGTACCTGCGCTTAATGAATAAGTACCTAGCATAATACGACGTTTAACTTCGTCACCAAATCCTTGTGCACGAGTTTCTTTATAAAGATCCAATAAGTTTTCAACGTTTTCAGCACGGAAGCCATAACGAATTCCATCAAAACGAGAAAGGTTGGAAGAAGCCTCAGAAGATGAAAGAATATAGTATGTAGCTAAAGCGTATTTAGAATGTGGCAATGAAACCTCTTCCCAAGTTGCTCCCTGTTCTTCTAATACTTTCAACGCATCCATAATAGATTGGCGAACTGCTTCACTTACACCTTCTCCTAAATATTCTTTAGGTACAGCAATACGAAGACCTTTAATATCTCCTGTTAAAGCTGCTACAAAGTTTGGAACATCAACATCTGCTGAAGTAGAATCATTTGCATCAACTCCAGAAATTGCTTCTAGAAGTAGTGCATTGTCTTCTACGTTACGAGTGATCGGACCAATTTGATCTAAAGAAGAAGCAAACGCTACTAGACCGAAGCGAGAAACACGTCCATACGTAGGTTTCATGCCGACAACACCACAATAGGATGCTGGTTGACGAATAGATCCACCAGTATCTGAACCTAGCGAGAACGGCACCTCACCAGCTGCTACTGCTGCTGCTGATGCACCTGAAGAACCACCAGGAACACGATCTAATGACCAAGGGTTTTTAGTTGTTTTATAGGCTGAATTTTCATTGGAAGATCCCATTGCAAATTCATCCATATTCAATTTACCGATTGTAATCATACCAGCCTCGCGTAACTTTTTCACAACCGTTGCATCATAAATAGGATTGAATCTTTGTAAAATTTTACTTGCACAAGTAGTTTCTAATCCTTCTGTTACGATATTATCCTTTACTCCGATCGGTAAACCGAATAATGGTCCACGTTCTTCAAAAGGTATTTTTTCTAATTCTGTAGCTGTTTCTAATGCTTTTTCTTTATTCAAAGCTAAGAAGGCTTCTACTTCGCCATCAAGTTTTTCTACACGTGCAAAAGCTTCGTTTGTCAAATCCACTAAAGAAACTTCTTTATTATGTATAAGCCCTTGTAATTCTTTCGATGAGCGATTAAATAACGTCATGATTTTCCCTCCTTACATTTATTAATCCATAATTGATGGTACTTTTACTTGACCAGCTTCTTGGTCTTTCACATTTAACATCATCGTATCTCTTTCCAAACCTTTAGTAGCTACGTCTTCACGTAGCACGTTTACTAATGGAAGGACATGTGTAGTAGGTTCTACATTTGTTGTATCCAACTCTTTTAATTGCTCAGCAAATTCCGTGATTGCTCCTAGTTGAAGTGCAAACTTTTCTGCTTCTTCCTCTGTAATTGCAAGTCTCGCAAGATGGGCAACATGCTTTACTTCTTCTTTTGTTAACTCCGCCATTTATCACACCTCCGAATTCAGGTAACCATACGAAATATCATATCATTTTTCACTCTGCTTGAACAGAGAGTACCTCTTTACTCCTTATTGTGTGTATATATGCACATACGGTTCTTCATCACCAGCTTTTTTCACTAATAATGCCTCTGCACCATCTATCGAATTCACTTGTACTTCAATATTCATCGCAGGGAGATTTTTTACTAAGCCTGCAAGATGCTGTGTAAATCCAATAACCTCTGCAGTACCATAAAACTGTATAGGAATAGTGATTGTCAACTTTTGAAGTTGCTTATCTTTGAAATAACCTGTCCCAATAATACTCGTATAATTGGAAAAGTATGTTTCTACATCTTGTTTGAAGCCGCGGAAAACTGTATCTAAATCACGGTATTTTTCTTGAGAGTCCGCAGTAGGAAATAGAACATACTCCTCGTCAATTGCTTTCCAGTCAGATACATTTTTTCCTGCTGTCGCTGTACTATACGTAAAATATGTTCCTGGAACAACTGCGTTCCGACTATTTTGTTTGAACAAGCCGACTACAATTGGAATATCAGCAAGACCATCCATTTTACGTAAACGGGTAACTACTTCTTCAGCAATTCGTTTGCCATTCTCTTCAATCTGAGCCTGGGTCAGTTTCTCTTCATATATAGCACCATATTTTTCTTTCTCGTAGTAATAAGTTGAATTTAACGCCAATCCTATGGAAATTCCTGAGAGACTTACTTTATTATCTACTTTTTCTAAATAGTTTTGTTCCACGATATGCGTAATATAAACCGGAGCTTTTTTTGCTTTTTCCTCTCCAGTTAAACCTTTATCGTCTGGATTTAATCCACCTTCTCTTTGATTACTTCTTGCTAGCCAATTATCTAGTGTGTCTTTATCTAGATATTGCCCTTCCTGGAACAAATACTTTACTGGCGAGAACTCATTTTGAGAAATACGAAGAAGTCCATTTTCCACTTCCTTCATAT
Organism: Psychrobacillus sp. FSL K6-1415; assembly: GCF_038003185.1. Lineage (NCBI taxonomy): Bacteria > Bacillati > Bacillota > Bacilli > Caryophanales > Bacillaceae > Psychrobacillus > Psychrobacillus sp. FSL K6-1415. The sequence continues at coordinate 3,427,306 of NZ_JBBOOQ010000001.1, forward strand.
CATATTTAGTAGATAAGTTGGATACTACATATCCTCTACTCGCACTTTCCTCGTAAGGTAATAATGTTCGATAATATGTTTCGTCAAGCTGCAAACTCGGAATTATTACTGATTTGGCCTCTTCTGCTTCTTCTGTATTTTGTATAACCTCTGTTTTGTCATCCAAAGAAGGGGCACAACCAGAGACCATTAGTAATAAAGCCAGCGTCAACATGCCTATATGTTTTTTGGTCATGTTCGCCACTCCCTTTACTCCGCTATGGAGTCTAATAATTTTTGTTCATCCCAAACCTCAATACCGAGGCTTGTGGCTTTTTCAAGTTTAGATCCTGCTTCTTCTCCAGCAATGACCAAATCTGTTTTCTTACTGACACTTCCAGCAACTTTACCACCTAATGACTCTATTTTTTCTTTTGCTTCTGTACGAGATAGTTGCATTAGTTTACCTGTTAAAACAACTGTTTTCCCTGCAAATGGACTATTTTCCATTACATTCGCATCAATAATTCTACCAGTATACTTTAGTGTCAATCCTGCTTCTTTTAAGCGATTAACTAGTAATTGGACTTCTTCTTGCTCAAAATAGGTCACTAATGAATCAGCCATTTTGTCTCCAATTTCAAAAATCGCTATAAGCTCTTCTCTTGTTGCTTTCATTAGCGCATCAAAGCTATGAAAACTCTCGGATAATATTTTAGCCGCTTTTTCCCCAATATGGCGAATTCCAAGTCCAAATAATACTTTTTCCATTGAGTTTGCTTTAGATGCTTCTATTGCTTCCACTAAATTAGTTGCCGATTTGAGTCCCATACGCTCAAGCTTTACTAAATCGTCCACTGTCAGATTATATAGATCTGAAATATCTTTTATTAATTGTTCTCTAAACAGCTGTTCTACCACTTTTTCACCAAGTCCATCAATATTCATGGCATTGCGAGACGCAAAGTGGTAAATACCTTCTTGGATTTGAGCGGGACATTGTGGATTTACACAACGAAGTGCGACTTCTTGTTCGATTCTTACTAATTCACTTTCACAAACAGGACAATGGCTTGGCATTTCGTATGGTACTTCCGTGCCTTTTCTCTCTTCCTTTATAACGGAAACTACTTCTGGAATAATATCTCCAGCTTTTCTGATAATAACATGATCACCAATTCTAATATCCTTTTCACGGATTAAATCTTCGTTATGAAGTGTTGCACGTTGCACAGTAGATCCAGCTACTTGTGCCGGTTCTAAAATAGCAGTTGGAGTGACAACACCCGTACGACCAACCGTTAAGTCGATATCGATAATTTTAGTAACTACTTCCTCTGCCGGAAATTTGTACGCTATCGCAAAGCGTGGACTCTTCGCTGTAAACCCTAGCTCTTCTTGCTGTGCATAGTCATTTACTTTTATAACAATCCCATCTATTTCATATGGAATGTCATGTCTTTTTTTCGTCCATTCTTCTATAAAGCTAAGTACTTCTTCAATGGATGTACATTTTTTTGTTTCCTTATTAGTTGGTAACCCCTGTTTCTTCATAAATCCTAGTGCATCCAAATGATTGTCTATATTCTGATCCTCACCATCGCCACCCATACCATATACGAACATGGCTAAATTACGACTAGCAGTAATTTTAGGGTCGAGCTGACGTAAGGAACCTGCTGCTGCATTACGTGGATTGGCAAATAAGACTTCTGCTTGTGCCGTACGTTCTTCATTCAACTTAGAGAAGGAAGACTTTGGCATATACGCTTCCCCTCTTGCCTCTATGGTTACCTTTTCTTTTAAGCGCATTGGAATCGAACGAATGGTTTTAATATTACTTGTAATATCTTCACCGATGGAACCATCGCCACGGGTAGCTCCTCTTTTTAAAAGTCCGTTCTCATATAATAAGGAAATTGCAAGACCATCAATTTTCAATTCACATACATACGTTGGTGACTCACCGATAATACCTTGAATGCGTTTATCAAAATCACGTAAATCCTCTTCGCCAAATGCATTGGATAGGCTTAGCATTGGATTTGCATGAGTTACTTTTTTAAAGCCTTCACTTACGATGGAACCAACTCGCTGAGTAGGAGAATCTGGTAATATTAAATCTGGATTTTGTTCCTCCAAAGCTATTAGTTCATGCAAGTATTGGTCGTATACGGCATCCGGAACAATAGGATCATCTAATACATAATAGGCATGTCCATAATCATTCAACAATTTGTGTAGCTCTTGTACTCGTTGTTCTAACTGATCCATCCAGGGTTCCTCCTGTTGTGATTATACTTTTTCGATTGGGGCAAATTTTGCAAGCAGACGCTTAATACCCGTAGGACTTGGGAATGCAATATCTAGCTCAGTATTCTCACCTTCTCCACGAACACTGACAACCATACCTTCACCCCATTTTTTATGAGTCGCTTTGTCTCCGACTTGCCAGCCCATTTTTTCTCCACCAGACTCGTTGTATGCTGGACGAGTAACTACTGCTTTACGAGTATTACCAATAGCTTTTGCATGTCTTTCTGGATTTTTGCCAATATCTTTTGTCCAACCAACGACTTCCAGAATATCATCTGAAATTTCTTTGATAAAACGAGATGGGCTATTAAAACTTCCACGACCAAAAATAGTTCGAGACTGCGCACAGGTAATTACAAGTCTTTCTTCTGCTCTAGTGATTCCCACGTAGGCCAAGCGTCGTTCCTCTTCCATTTCATCATCGTCACCAAGTGATCGTGAATGTGGGAAGATGTTTTCTTCCATCCCAATGATAAATACTACAGGGAATTCTAACCCTTTTGCCGCATGCATTGTCATTAAAATAATATTCCCTTTAGATACATCTTCATCTTCATCCAATTTATCTATATCTGAGATAAGTGCCAAATCAGTTAAAAATGCAACTAACGACTTGTCATCACTCTGTTTCTCAAATTCTTTCGTTACAGACAGAAACTCTTCAATATTTTCTAAGCGACTTTCTGCTTCAATTGTCTTTTCATTTTTCAACATCGTGCGATATCCTGTCTTATCTAGCACTTGCTCGACAATTTCTGTCACAGACAAAAACTCCTGCATTTGGGTCAGGTTATTGATTAACCCTTGAAATTGAATAACTGAGTTTACAGCACGAGCTGGTATCCCCATAAAGTCCACTTCACTTAACGCGTCTAAAATCGAGCGGTCCTGGTCCAGTGCATAGAGCGCCATACGTTCAAAGGATGTCGCTCCAATGTTTCGTTTAGGCTCATTAATAATCCGAGCAAGAGACAAATCATCATCGTTGTTGGCTATCAAACGTAGATAGGCAAGTAAATCTTTAATCTCTTTACGATCATAGAATTTTGTGCCGCCCACAATTGTGTAAGCCATATTCGATTTAACGAGCACTTCCTCCATCACACGGGATTGAGCATTCGTACGGTATAAAATAGCAAAATCATTTAAAGTACGATTTTCTAGTTCCATCAAGTCTTGAATTTTTTGAACTACATATTGTGCTTCCTGCTGTTCATTCATCGCTCGGAATAACTCGATTTTTTCCCCTTCTAGATTCTCCGTTCGCAAAACCTTCGGATATCTACTCGTGTTATTACCAATGACGTCATTTGCTGCCTGTAAGATTCGTTGTGATGAACGATAATTTTGCTCTAGCATAATTGCTTTTGCATTTGGGTAATCTTTTTCAAACGATAAGATATTCTGAATATCAGCTCCACGCCAACGATAAATTGATTGGTCCGAGTCACCAACGACACAAATATTTTTGAACTTTTTAGCAAGCATCTGCACTAGTTCATACTGTGCTTTGTTCGTATCCTGATATTCATCCACATGGATATACTGGAACTTGTTTTGGTAAAATTCAAGCACATCAGGAACTCGTTTAAATAATGTCAATGTCAACATGATTAAATCATCAAAATCGAGGGATTGGTTCTTTCTCAATTTTTTTTGATAGCTTTGATACACATTTGCCACTGTCTTTTCAAATGGATTCATCTCATTCATCTGCGCACGATACGTATCCGAATCGATACAAATATTTTTGGCACCACTGATGGCATTAAGCATCGAGCGAGGGTCATATTGTTTCGAATCAATATTTTGTTCTTTTAGCACATTTTTAATAACCGTTAATTGATCACTTGTATCTAATATCGAAAAGTTTTTTGTGTATCCAATTCGATCAATATCTCTTCTTAAAATACGTACGCACATGGAGTGAAACGTTGACACCCACATTCTTTCCCCTGTTCCTGCTCCCAATAAGCCGTTAATACGTTCACGCATTTCTCTTGCCGCTTTGTTTGTAAAGGTGATTGCTAAGATTTTCGATGGGTATACTTCTTTTTCCACGATTAAATATGCGATTCGATGCGTTAATACACGCGTTTTCCCTGAACCTGCACCAGCCATAATAAGAAGTGGACCTTCTGTTGTCTTCACGGCTTCTTCTTGTTCTTTATTCATACCATTCAATAGGTTTTTCGCGATGATTTCCATAGTGCACTTCCTTTCGAGAACATTTGTTCCCTAATCATATCGTAATTCTATTGTTTACTCAATTTCTTTACAGCTTGAACTGTCTTTAATGCCTCTGCCAAGTTGTCGTATACTTGATTGCCCACAATGATTGTATCCGCATAGGTAGCCATTTGTCTTGCATGCTCCTCTGTTTGTATACCTCCACCATAAAATAGCTTTGTGTTTTTTAAACGATTCTTTACTTTTTTCACAGTTTCTACGTTTCCATACATTCCGCTATATTCCATGTAGAAGACTGGAAATTTAAATAAATACTCCACCATTTCCGCATAAGCTATTATATCTTCTTCACTGCTCGGATTCACTGCATTCGTCAATTTTGCCGCTTTACAATCGGGATTTAAAATGCAATACCCCTCTGGGATAATCTCATCCCAATTCATAACTTCTCCGAACTCCTTGGTAGCTGCATGATGTAAATCCTTTACCCACTTCGTTTCAGAGCTATTTAATACACTCGGTATAAAATAATAATCGAACCCAGGTGTAATAGATTCAATCGTAGATACTTCTAATGCCACAGGAACTGCATACCTTCTAATACGCATGAGCAAATCAATCACATTGTCGAGTGTTACATTGTCAGATCCACCGATGATAATTGCATCTGTACCAGATTCGCAGATTTTTTCTAGAGCATCTGCACCTATAGGTTTTGCCGGGTCTAACTTAAATATATGTCGCCAATCTTTATATTCCATTTTTTTCACCTACATCTAATTAGTTAACATTCATCCATTATAACAAAAAAACTGAACAGACATCGCTGTTCAGTACATGTTCTAACATATTTTGAAAACTTATATTTTTCTTCCTACTCTTTTATTGTTGGTACTGGATTTTCATCAGGATATAGTCGCCCTAACATCTCATCGTAGGTACCATTACCATAGTCATATGCACGTCTTACACGTGATATTGTTGCAGTACTTGCCCCAGTTTCTTTTTTTATAGATTCATATGTTTTTTTCAAGCGCAATAAATGTGCGACCTCGAAACGCTGTGCCAAGGATTGAATTTCACTTATCGTACATAGATCATCAAAAAATCGATAGCACTCTTCCATATCCTTTAATTCTAGTACCGCTTTAAATAGTTGTTCGGTTTGATTGCCTTTAATTTTTTCAATCTGCATTGCGGTCATCTCCTCTTTATTTAATTGGCTATATTATTTCGTATCTGGATTTTCACTTATTACATACAATACCTAGGCTAGTTAAGGTAAATAAGTTACCATTTCCTCTAATCCAGGACTAGTTGGTATAAAATTGATCCAAGTCTGTCCCGGTACTAGTTTTGCAGGAACCCCATTTTCCATCGGCATAAGAATTCCATCAATATTTTCCCATTCGATTTCCTTCATAATACCTGCTTGGAATATATAAGCTCTTCCTCCATCATTCAAAGATAACTGACGTCTACCAGAACTATCAATAACTTTATGTGGAATTTCCATGCATATTACATTTGCAATTTTAATAGCTTTGTCTGTCTCTTTATCTATTGTAAGAACTCCAGCGGTCTCTCTCTCATAAATACCCTCATCCGATATATACGTATATTCATTCTCAAAAGATGAGCCCGATCCGTAATGGATAGAAAAATTAGATACGGGATTACCAATTTTTATCCCTTCAAAGGATTCATAGAAAGAGAACCTAGGTATTTTACTCATTTCCATCGAAGCTCCTACTTTTTCCGCACCTGCTAAAATCTTTTCTTTTGTAATATACGAATTATGAGGAGCTTTTCTTTCACTTGATCGCTCAAATAATATGCCATCGTATTGCATTCCATTTATATTATCAACTACTCTAGAACTCAGCATTTTTTGAGCATCTGGACTATATCCATGTGCAATATAAAATGCGTCTAGCCCTTTGGCAACGTCAACAAAGTAATCTCTAGCACTTCTAACAGGTCCAAGTTTTTCTGGAATCTCACTTTGGTACACTGCTAAAAATCTTGTCACATTGCCTTCTGCTAACATTTCATAAATGATATCTGCTTTTGCTATTCCCGACTGTGGACGTGCGATCGGATGATTGTTGATAGTGACTAATACGGGTCTTTGTGTCAATTCTTTTTCTGAGCCAATACCAGTGAAGGGAGCCCTATACGGCAGCACTTCTTCCTCCGCTTGTACTTCTACTTCTTCCACTACATCTTCTATTATCTCTTCTACTGGATCTGCTTCATCTTTACTGGAACAAGCTACGAGAAGTACACTAGCAGCTATTAAAATTCCCCATCGTTTGAACACAACCAACGTCCCCCTACCTCATTAATGCTGGAAATAATACTTGTTTTTTCATCACATCAAAAATTCCTCTTTGCGTAATCCTTACATATGGTAAGTGTGTCGCTTGTAGAAATAACAATGTATAAATCGCATCCCCATGCTTAAATCCTCTATTAGCTAGTTCTTTTTTTAATACTAGCTCTTCTTCTATTAATTCTTCTACTGACTTATTAGAAAGTACTCCGCCTATTGGAAGTTCAATAGAACAAACAACTTGCTCATCTTCTACAATGACTATTCCACCATTCATTTTCTTAACTTCCCTAAAGGCTTGTTGCATACTTTTTTTATTCTTCCCAATTAATATAATATCTCCTGTATTAGAGTACGAAGAAGCGAAGCCCATTAGAGAAGTTGCGAAACCTTTAATAAGTGTGGATACCTTCCACTTCCCTTTACGGTCTAATAACAATAGAAAACTTTCATCGTGATCTTTTGATAGCTCGATGTCGGTTGTATCAAATGAGATGGAATAGGGTTTAGTAATTACATCATTTACCATTTCTATACCAAACGGTATCGAGAACTGAAAGTCTGCTTCTGATACATCAAACGACAAGTTTAAGTCTGGCATAGGAGACCAGTCAATTGGCTCTAATGTTCTCGTCTTTTGTTGCTCTTTCTTCAACCATACTCCTTTGGATAATACACTTAATGGGACAGGACTTTGCTCATCCTTTAAGAAATTGAGATTTGCAAAACGTCCCGTTGCAATTACGCCATGTAAATTAGACAAATTATAGTATTTCGCCACATTAAAGGATGCCATCAAATATGCATCAATCGGTTTCACTCCTGCATCTAGTGCGACTTGAATGCATTTATCCATAACTCCATCCACATGAAACGAAGGAGTTGCTCCATCTGTCGTCATCATTAAATGATCAAAAATATGAAGATCTTTTTCTAAAATATCCTTTAATAGTTGTGGTAAATCTGGACGTATCGACGAATGACGGAGTGTTACCGCATATCCATGAAGAATACGCCGCTCCACTTCTTCAATGGTCATCGCCTCATGATCTCCATCTGCTCCTAATAAACGCATCCTTGCAAGCGTGCGCTCAGAGGCTCCAGGAAAATGCCCTTCAATTTTCATACCATTTGTCTTAGCTTGCTGCAGCCAATAAAGCATTTGATCATCACCTGAAAGTAAGCGTGGCCACCCTGTCAACTCACCGCCCATTATGACATCATGACGCTTTATCCATTCTCCTACTGTTTTTGAAGTAAACAATTCTTCTTCATTCTCTAACTCCGTTTGAGAATCAAAACGTGCCCACCAATAAAAAGAAAATGGCCTTTTTTGTAGTTCATCTATTAATGAAAACGCTTTCTTATTTTCAAGCATCAAGAAAAAAGTTAAGTTATCTGCGATAAATGTAGTCGTTCCTAATTGAGCAGCATAATCTGCAAAGGTTTGTGGATTATAAAGCTGGAATGGATGTACATGAGGCTCAATATAACCTGGTACAATTTTTTGACCAGTTGCATCATATACCTCTGTTTGGTCGGAAACTAACGGCATTTCAGAACCCGTATAAACAATCCGATCTTTTACAATCCAAATGTTTCCTGTAATCCATTTCTTTAAATGACTATGCAGAAACGTTGCATTAGTAATAACAATGTCTGGTGACTGCATTCCATTGACCACATCGAGCTGATGCCTTATTTCTTCAATCTTCCAAATGGGATATTGCATTCCATCCATTCTCCTTTCTTTTTGTTTACTCATAAAAATAATATTAGCATAGTACTTTAGTAAAGCAAAGTAGCGAATTTTAAATTCAGGGAAATAAAATGGTAAAGTTAGGAAATAAAGACTTGAAATCCACATGTAAAATCTAACAAAATGGAGTCACAATTCTTTAAGTTAAAAGCTATTTCTAGCGTTTTCAGTAGACATCGACAGACTTGAACGTTTATGACTGATTCAATTTTATTTTATCATTACTTGTTTCCTTCTGTAGGCTACTTGCTTTATGTTTTTATATACTGTTGGAAGGATATTTTCACCAAATTAGTTTACTATTTTATAGGATAAATGTGTATATACCACGGAAATCATTGCTGGATTATATTCAAGAGAGACTTTTATATACTTCCTTTAAAAAAGCAAAGAAAAACATATCGTTTTTCTTTGCCTGATCGTCAATTATTGAAATGTACGCCAGCCAATATCTTTACGATAGAATAGACCATTCCATTCAAAATCAGCTAAGCCTTCATATACTTTTTGTTGTGCTTCCTTTAAAGTAGACTCGCTCGCTGCCACGAGGATGACACGTCCTCCATTAGCTATAAAGTCTTCGTCTTCTACTTTAGTCCCGGCGTGGAAAACATATAATCCTGCGCTAGTTAATGCTGTTAAATCTGGAAGCTTAGCACCTTTTTTCACGTCAGCAGGGTAACCCTCAGATGCGATTACAACACCAAGCACCGCTTCATCGGACCATGTTAATTCAAATGGTGTTTCATTCATCAAGGCTAACATGAACTTTCCAAAATCACTCGTCATTCGGGGCAATACTACTTGCGTCTCCGGGTCTCCGAAACGCGCGTTGAACTCGATTACTTTTGGTCCTTCATTCGTCAAAATCAATCCTGCATAAAGAATACCTGTAAAAGTGATTCCTTCTGCTGTCATTGCTTTCACAGTTGGAACTATGACAGTTTCGTACGCTCTGTCAACTATGTCCGATGAGATTTGTGGAACTGGTGAATAAGCACCCATTCCCCCTGTATTCGGTCCTTTATCGCCATCATAAGCACGCTTATGATCCTGTGCGATGACCATTGGATAAATTTGTCCTTTATGGACGAATGACATAAAAGAGAATTCTTCTCCGGCTAAAAACTCTTCAATAACTACTCGTGATGAGGACTCTCCGTATAACTGATTACCAATCATGTCTTCCACAGCTTGGTTTGCCTCTTCCACTGTCATGGCAACTACGACACCTTTACCAGCTGCAAGTCCATCTGCTTTTACAACAATTGGAGCTCCTAGCTTTTCAATATATGCCTTCGCACTAGCTACCTCTGTGAAAGTTTCATACGCAGCTGTAGGAATATTGTATTTATCCATAACTTCTTTTGCGAACGCCTTACTTCCTTCAATTTGAGCTGCTGCTTTTGTGGGACCAAATATTCGTAAACCTTCTGCTTCAAAATAATCTACGATGCCAGCTGCCAGTGGTTGCTCCGGTCCTACAAATGTTAAGTCAATGTTATTATCCTTTGCGAAGGTTGCCAGTTCTTCAAAAGCCAGCACATCAATGGGAACAATCTGAACATCCCTTGCTATGCCGTCATTACCCGGAGCTACAAATACATTTTCAACTGAAGGTGAATCCATGAATTGTTTGGCTATTGCATGCTCACGGCCACCACTACCAATTACGAGAATATTCATCTAGATATTCCTCCTTAGTGTTTGAAATGACGAACGCCAGTGAATACCATCGCAATACCATATTCATTCGCTTTGTCGATAGAATCTTGGTCTTTCACTGACCCACCTGTTTGAATAATAGCTGTAATACCTGCTTTAGCAGCAATCTCCACTGTATCGTTCATTGGGAAAAATGCATCTGAAGCAAGACCTGCTCCTATTGCACGTTGTCCCGCTTGCTCTAAAGCAATTTTAGCTGAGCCTACACGGTTCATCTGGCCTGCACCAACACCAATGGTCATATCTTCGGTTGCTACTACGATTGCATTAGATTTAACGTGTTTAACTACGCTCCAACCAAGCTCTAATGCTTTCCATTCATCGGCAGTTGGCTCCCGATCGGTTACTACTTTTACATCTGCATCCTTTAACCCGAATGTATCAGGGGATTGAACAAGTAATCCCCCCTCCACAGATACTGTATTCCACGCATCCTTTTTCGTTTGCTCATAAGAAATAGTCAAAAGGCGAATGTTCTTTTTCGCTGTAAGCATAGCAATTGCCTCATCTGAAAATGAAGGAGCTATAATAATTTCTAAGAAAATACCTGCTAATACTTTTGCAGTTGCTGCATCTACTTCTCGATTTAATGCAACAATCCCACCAAAGATAGACGTTGAATCTGCTTCATAGGCTTTATTGAAAGCATCCGAAATTGTTTCGCCTGTCCCAACACCACACGGATTCATGTGTTTCACCGCTACTGCAGCTGGAAGTTTAAACTCTTTTACGATTTGAATAGCTGCATTAGCATCCTGGATATTATTATAGGATAGCTCTTTACCATGCAGTTGTGTTGCAGAAGCAATCGAAAAATCAGAACCAAGTGGTCGTTTGTAAAATGCTGCTTGTTGATGAGGATTTTCACCATAACGTAAAGATTGCTTTCGTTCATATGTAAGTGTCAACAATTCTGGGAATTCTTCACCAGCTAAATCGGTCATATAGCCAGCAATCAATGCATCGTATGCAGCAGTGTGACGGAACACTTTTGCAGCAAGTTTGCGTCTTGTTTCAAGTGTCGTCTCACCACTCTCTTTTAACTGTGCAAGTACTTCAGCATAGTCAGATGCATCTGTTATAACTGTTACGTACTGATGATTTTTCGCTGCTGAACGAAGCATTGATGGTCCGCCGATATCAATATTTTCAATAGCATCTTCAAATGTCACATCTTGTTTGGAAATCGTTTCACGGAAAGGATATAAATTTACACAAACTACTTGAATAGGAGTTATTTGATGCTCTTCTAGCTGTGCTTGGTGTGAAGGGTCGTCATGCTTTGCCAATAAACCACCATGTATCATTGGGTTCAATGTTTTTACTCGACCATCCAAAATTTCTGGAAAGTTCGTAACTTGGTCTACTGATGTAATTGCCACACCATTTTGTTCTAAAAATGATTTCGTTCCACCAGTTGATAAAATTTCATAGCCAAGTAGTTCCAACTCTTTTGCAAACTCGAGAATTCCTGATTTATCTGAAAGACTAATTAACGCACGTTTTGACACCATAATTCCTCCTTAAATTGGTAGTTCTATTTGTGTTCATTGCTATTGGAATATTACCGCTGAGATTAGAACTTAATCATTGCCACTAAGCTGGATGTGCGCTGCCGCATCCGCAAACAAGAGTTGCAATAAAGTTAGTAAATGGATATTTTTACCACTACGCAAGTAAATCATAACTAAGAGCAAGTAACCGTATCATAAGCGCAAGTAACTTATCTAGTTAAGCAAGTATTATTATGCTAAACGCAAGTAACTAGCGTGCCAAAGCAAGTAAAAAAAATATTTGCCTTTTGATGACTTTTTACGGCTATGCGCTGCTATACACCGATTAAATGGATATTTTTACCTCTACGCAAGTAAATCATTCCAGAGAGCAAGTAACCGTATCATAAGCGCAAGTATCTTATAAAGTTAAGCAAGTATTGCTATGCTAAACGCAAGTAACTAGCGTGCCAAAGCAAGTAAAAAAAATATTTGCCTTTTGATGACTATTTTTACGGCTATGCGCTGCTGTAAAGCGATTAAATGGATATTTTTACCGCTACGCAAGTAAATCATTCCAGAGAGCAAGTAACCGTATCATAAGCGCAAGTATCTTATAAAGTTAAGCAAGTATTGCTATGCTAAAAGCAAGTAACTAACATGCCAAAGCAAGTAAAGCAACTACTTGCATTTAAATGACTATTTTTACGACTATGCACTGCCGCACACTTCGCTTTCAAGGATGAGTCGGCTTCTGCCCCTACATCCTTTTTGAAGTCTCATTCTTCGTGCTCTTGCGGCATGTAGGGCGCACATCCTAAGTAGTAATTACTTCCCAAACAACTGCTGTAAAGCTTTCGTATATAATGCATGCTCTACTTCATGGATTCGTTTTTCGGTTTGTACTCTATCGCCTTCCACTACCTCTACTGCTTGCTGTGCTATGATAGTGCCAGTATCCATGCCTGCGTCCACATAGTGAACCGTGACTCCAGTTACCTTTACTCCGTGCTCCATAGCTTGTCCGATGGCATCTTTTCCCGGAAATGCGGGTAGTAAGGAAGGATGGATATTGATAATTCGATTTGGAAATGCTTCTAATAAAACATCTCCAATCAGCCGCATATATCCTGCAAGGACAATCCATTCCACGTTTAGTTCGGTTAGTTTTTCTAAAATTGCTTGTTCATAAGCTGACTTAGAAGAAAAACTTGAAGGCTTAATAGCCAACGTAGCTATGCCCGCTTTCTCGGCACGTTCTACTATAAAAGCATCTGGCTTATCTGTCACTACTAGCACTGCTTCACCAGTGAGTTTTCCTTCTTGCACTGCATCATAAATAGCCTGAAAGTTTGTACCACTTCCTGATGCAAATACAGCAAATTTCGTTACTACTTCAGTCATTAAACTAAGCTCCCGTCATGTGTTCCGTTGAAGATTACCCCTTCACCTTTCACAACACGACCAATTGTAAATGCCTTTTCTCCATGAGCTTCAGCAATAGAAATTGCTTTTTCCGCTTCTTCTGTAGAAAGTGCAAGTACAAAGCCTATCCCCATATTAAACACATTATATAAATCACGGTCCGCTAGCTCGCCCTTTTCTTTTAAGAAATCAAATACAGGCAGCACTTCCCATGAACCCAGTTCAACTTCAACAGCAAGACCATCAGGCATCATCCGTGGTAAATTTTCGTAAAACCCTCCGCCAGTCACATGTGCCATCCCATGAATAAAAAGCTCTTGATGCATTTCCATTACAGGCTTTGCATAAATTTTCGTAGGGGTTAAAAGGGCTTTACCAATTTCACCTAACGCCTCAAATCCTTCCACAACATCACTCGGAGAGTAGCCTCGCTCTTCAAATACAATTTTGCGTACAAGTGAATATCCATTTGAATGAACACCGCTTGAGGCAATACCTACTAACACATCGCCTTCTGCAATATTCTCACCTGTTACGATTTTTGATTTTTCACAAGCTCCTACTGCAAATCCAGCAAGATCATACTCATCTTCCTCGTAAAGACCAGGCATTTCCGCTGTTTCTCCACCGATTAATGCTGCTCCGGATTGTACACAGCCGTCTGCTACCCCTTTAACAATTTGTTCAATTCTTTCAGGAACAGCTTTACCAACTGCTACGTAATCTAAGAAAAATAAGGGCTCGGCCCCTTGTGCTACGATATCATTAACACACATTGCTACACAGTCTACACCGATTGTATCGTGTGAATCTGTCATAAATGCAAGCTTCAATTTTGTTCCAACACCATCTGTTCCAGAGATCAAAACAGGTTCCTTATAATTCAATGAAGATAAATCGAACATCCCACCGAAACCACCGAAAGTGCCCATGATTCCTTTTCTAGCTGTACGCTCGACATGTGATTTCATTCTTTGCACGGCTTCATATCCAGCTTCAATATTAACGCCTGCTTTTTCATATGCTTTTGACATGTAAAATCCTCCTATCGAACAAGCTCTTTTTCATGTGGTAATTTCGTATCCGCGTAAATACTTGTCGGATATTCTCCAGTGAAGCATGCTAAGCATTGCCCACAGTTTTTTTCAGCATCTGATCTACCAATTGCCTCTACCATTCCTTCAACCGATAAGAATGTTAACGAATCCGCTCCGATCAATTCACACATCTCATCAATTGTATTATTAGCAGCAATCAGTTCAGAATCCGAACTAATATCAATGCCATAAAAACAAGGATTCTTCAAAGGAGGAGAGCTAATAACAACATGAACTTCTGTTGCTCCAGCTTCCTTCAACATTTTCACAATGCGACGAGAAGTAGTTCCACGAACAATTGAATCATCTACCATAACTACCCGTTTGCCATTCACAACCTGACGTACTGGTGACAGCTTCATCTTGACACCACGCTCACGCAGGTCTTGTGATGGCTGAATAAATGTTCTGCCAACATAACGGTTTTTAATAAGACCAAGCTCATAAGGAATACCTGTAGCCTCTGAAAAACCAATGGCAGCAGAAATACTTGAATCTGGTACACCTGTTACTACGTCTGCATCAATAGATAATTCTTTTGCAAGCTGCTTACCAAGACGTTTTCTAGCCATATGAATATTAATACCATCAATATCTGAATCAGGACGAGAAAAGTAGACATACTCCATCGTACAAATAGCACGGTCTTTTTTTTCTACATAACGCTCTGAACGACAACCTTCTTCATTTATTACTAATAATTCACCTGGGTCAATCGAACGGACCAACTCTGCACCAATTAAATCGAATGCACTTGTTTCAGATGCAACTACCCATGCACCGTCTAACATTCCTAAAGAAAGAGGTCGCATGCCCTGTGGATCCTGCGCCACATACATCGCATGCTCGGTCATGATAATAACAGCAAAAGCTCCATCTAATAAGCGTAATGCTTGTTTTGCACGATCTTCAAATGAAGCAAGATTACTCTTCTTCAACAAATGCGCAAGAACTTCTGTATCAGATGTTGTTTGGAAAATACTACCCTGCTGCTCTAAGTTACGTTTTAAACGAGTTGCATTTACGATATTCCCGTTGTGTGCAATCGCAAGGCCTCCAGTTGTTGAATTAAATAACAAAGGCTGAACATTTTCAATGCCAGAGCCACCAGAGGTAGCATAGCGAACATGGCCTATTGCAGCATGCCCCTCTAATTTCTCTAGTTTGCCGTTATTAAATACATCGTTTACTAGACCTTCCCCTTTTACTGCACGTAGGTACTTGCCATCCGTCACGATAATTCCAGCACCTTCTTGCCCCCTGTGTTGAAGTGCGTGTAATCCATAATAAGTCATGGCTGCAGGATTTGGATGTCCCCATATCCCGAATACACCACATTCTTCGTTTAAGCCTCTGAGTTCAGCAAGCATGATATTGCTCCTTTCCAAGCGGAACGGAATTCATCAACAGAACCGCTAATCCAAGTAGTTCCGTCTTCATGTGAGATTACTATATTATTAGAATCAGTTACTGTACCAATTTGTACTGCATCTGCTACGATTTCTTCAAACTTCTTAGCATGTTCAGGTTTTACCGTTACGATAAAGCGTGATTGAGATTCACTGAATAACGCACTTGTAGCCGATCCAGTAATAGTTACTTCTACTCCAAGACCAGTAGCACCGAAAGCTTTTTCAGCTAAAGCTACTGCAAATCCACCCTCCGAGATATCATGTGCAGACTGTACAACCTCAGATTTGATTGCGTTTAAAAGAGCTTTTTGACGTGCTACTTCTACTTCTAAATCGATTGATGGTGCTTGTCCAAAAATACGTTTTTCTACTAATTTTTGAAGCTCTGATCCACCAAATTCTGTTTTTGTTTCACCAATTACGTATACAATATCTCCAATTTGTTTCACCGATTGGGTCGTTACATGTGCAAGGTCTTCTACAAGTCCAACCATGCCAATTGTTGGTGTTGGATAAACCGCAGTCCCACTACGTTCGTTATATAAAGATACATTCCCACCGATTACTGGTGATTCTAATGCGATACATGCCTCAGAAATACCGTCTGCTGATTTCTCAATTTGCCAGAAGATTTCTGGATTCTCTGGGTTACCAAAGTTTAAACAGTCCGTAATAGCAAGCGGTTTTGCACCTGAACAAACAACATTTCGAGCAGCTTCAGCTACCGCAATCTTACCGCCAACAACTGGGTCTAAATAGATATAACGTGAATTACAATCTGTTGTCATAGCAAGTCCTTTATTAGTCCCACGAACTCGAACTACCGCAGCATCTGAACCAGGTGTTACAACTGTACTTGTGCGTACTTGATAATCGTATTGATCGTAAACCCATTCTTTAGAAGCAATTGTAGGTTGTTGAAGTAGATTTAGTAAAGTCTCTTTATAATCTGACACTGCTGGCTCTACATTTTCCAACGCTTGGAATTCTGTATAGTAAGCAGGTACTGATGAGGGTTTATAGTAAACTGGTGCTTCTTCTGCAAGTGCATCTGCAGGTACATTTGCTACTATTTCTCCGTTATGAATTAAACGAAGCATTTTATCACTTGTAACTTTACCAACCGCTACACAATCTAGGTCATATTTTTCAAAGATTTTAACAATCTCATCTTCACGGCCTTTTTTCACAACGATTAGCATACGTTCCTGTGATTCAGAAAGCATCATTTCATAGGCTGTCATCCCAGTTTCACGTTGTGGTACGAAATCTAAGTTCATTTCTACACCGAAGCCAGCTTTAGAAGCCATTTCTGCAGACGAGGAAGTTAATCCTGCTGCTCCCATATCTTGAATACCAATTAATGCATCCGATTTAATCACTTCTAAACAAGCCTCTAATAGAAGTTTCTCCATGAAAGGATCTCCTACTTGAACGGCTGGACGTTTTTCTTCAGAAGCTTCAGTTAACTCTTCCGATGCGAATGTCGCTCCATGAATACCGTCACGTCCAGTTTTTGCACCAGCGTACATTACTGTGTTACCTTCACCAGCTGCAATCCCTTTTTGAATATCCTCATGATTGATCAGTCCTACACACATTGCATTAACAAGTGGATTTCCTTCGTAACAGTCGTCAAATTGAATTTCTCCGCCTACTGTTGGAATTCCGATACAGTTACCATAGCCAGCGATACCAGCTACTACCTCTTCAAACAAGTATTTCACACGCGGAGTCTTTAACTCTCCAAAACGAAGTGAATTAAGCATTGCAATTGGACGTGCTCCCATTGAAAAAACATCACGGATAATACCGCCTACGCCTGTTGCTGCACCTTGATAAGGTTCAATCGCAGATGGATGATTATGAGACTCCATTTTGAATACGACTGCTTGACCATCGCCAATATCAACAATTCCAGCACCTTCACCCGGTCCTTGTAAAACATGTTTCCCTTTTGTAGGGAACTTACTTAAAACAGGTTTAGAGTTTTTATACGAACAATGTTCCGACCACATAACTGAAAATAACCCAGTTTCAGTATAGTTCGGTAGACGACCAAGAATTTTCTCAACCATTTCAAATTCTGAATCTGACATACCCATTTGAGCATATATTTTTTGTTCTTTAATTTGCGTTGGATTTGGTTCAAGCATGACTGACATGAGTTTCCCTCCACTGTTTCACTATTGATTTGAATAATGCTAATCCATCTGATCCACCTATTAGTTCATTTACAGCGCGTTCTGGATGTGGCATCATACCAAGGACATTTCCCTTTTCATTGACAATACCTGCGATATCTTCGATGCTTCCATTAGGACCCTCTGATGCGTATTTAAAAACAATTTGATTGTTAGCTTTTAATCTAGCAAGTGTTTCTTCGTCGCAATAATAGTTTCCTTCACCATGTGCAATTGGAATTTGAATTATTTCGTCTTTTTCATATACAGTTGTAAACTGAGTTTCATTGTTCACGACTTTTAAGTCAACTGTACGACACATGAATTTTAGGTTTTTATTGCGTAGAAGGGCTCCAGGTAGTAATCCGGCTTCTGTTAGCACTTGGAATCCATTACAAATACCTAGAACAGGTTTACCAGCCTCAGCTGCTTTAACGACTTCTGACATAACATTTGATTGGTTAGCCATAGCTCCACAGCGTAAATAATCGCCGTATGAGAATCCGCCTGGCAATAAAATACCATCAAAACTGCTTAAATCTTTTGCATCATGCCAAACATATTCTACTTCTTCCCCAAGCTCGTCTTTGATCGCGTGATACATATCTAAATCACAGTTCGATCCAGGAAATACGATTATCGCAAACTTCATTTGCTTACAGCCTCCTCAACTTCATAACGATAGTCTTCGATTACTGTATTAGCTAAAAGCTTTTCACACATTTCCTTTATTACTGAATCTATGTCACGTGTTCCCTCTTCAATTTGAAGCTCTAAAAATTTCCCTATACGAACGTCCTTCACTTCTTTATAGTCCATCGAGTGAAGAGCTCCCATAACTGCAGAACCTTGTGGATCTAAAACACTTTCACGTAATGTCACATATACTTTAACTTTTTTCATTTTGATAATCCTCCTAGGCGGGAAAGTATTATTTCATAAACTTCTGTTAAGCTTCCTAAATTACGTCTAAACACATCTTTGTCTAGTTTGTTATTTGTTTTGTCGTCCCACAATCTACAAGTGTCGGGAGAAATTTCATCCGCAAGTAGGATTTCTCCGTTTGCTGTTTTTCCAAACTCTAGTTTAAAATCGATTAGGGTAACTCCTATTTCCTTGAAAATGGGCATCAGCACTTGATTGATTTCTAATGCTTTTGATTGAAGGGTATCTATTTCCTCTGGTGTAGCAAGTGCTAGTAATTCTAGATGAGCATTTGTTAATAAAGGATCTCCGAGTTCATCATCCTTGTAATAAAATTCCACGATAGTGTGCTTTAAAGGTGTTCCCTCTTTAATTCCTAATCTCTTTGATAGACTACCAGCTGCAATATTACGGACTACTACTTCAAGTGGAATGATATCCACTTTGCGAACAAGTTGCTCATTGTCTGAGATTTGTTCTACAAAGTGGGATTCAATTCCTTGACTTTTTAACTGCTCAAAAAGGATAGTAGTGATTTTATTGTTTAAAATACCTTTTCCATCGATGTTTTCCTTTTTCTCACCGTTAAATGCTGTAGCACTGTCCTTATATGATACAAAGAGGATATTTTCATCCTCTGTTTCGAATAATTGTTTTGCTTTACCTTCGTATAATAGGCGACCTTTTTCCACTTTCAATTCCCCCTAATCAATTTAAAGCTTAGTTAAGTCCTAAACGTTCAAAAATCATATCTACATGTTGAATGTGATAGTTATAGTCAAAGCAATCATCTAGCTCTTCTTTTGATAACAATGAAGTAACTTGCTCATTCGCATCTACAAAAGTACGGAAAGCAGTTTGAGACTCCCACGCTTGCATCGCAAGTGGTTGTACAGTATCATATGCCGTTTCACGAGCTAGCCCTTTATCAATTAATGCTAACAAAACTCGTTGAGAGTATATTAGACCTAAAGTTGAATCCATATTGCGTTTCATGTTTTCTGGGAACACAGTTAAGTTTTTCACAATATTACCAAAGCGGTTTAACATATAGTTAAGTGCAATTGTTGCATCAGGTAAGATTACTCGTTCTGCAGACGAATGAGAAATATCTCTTTCATGCCATAAAGCAACATTTTCATATGCCGTCATCATGTAGCCTCGGATAAGTCTTGATAACCCAACCATGTTTTCAGACCCAATAGGATTACGCTTATGTGGCATTGCAGAAGAACCTTTTTGACCTTTTGAGAAGAATTCCTCTACTTCACGTGTTTCTGATTTTTGAAGACCACGAATTTCTGTAGCAAATTTCTCGATTGATGTAGCAACTAATGCGATAACACTTAAGTATTGTGCATGACGATCACGTTGTAATGTTTGAGTAGAAATTGGTGATGCGGCTAAACCTAATTTTTCACATACATATTGCTCTACAAACGGATCAATATTTGCATATGTTCCAACAGCACCGGACATTTTACCTGTTTCAATTACTTTTGCAGCAGCTTCAAATCGTTCTAGGTTACGTTTCATTTCCTCAGTCCATAGAGCTAGCTTTAGTCCGAAAGTAGTTGGCTCTGCATGAACTCCATGCGTACGTCCCATCATTACTGTGTATTTATGCTCTTTTGCTTTGTTTTCTAAGATTTCGATAAAGTTTTCAATATCTTTACGTAAAATAACATTTGCTTGTTTAATAATATAAGAAAGAGCTGTATCTACTACGTCAGTAGAAGTCAGACCGTAATGTACCCACTTGCGCTCTTCTCCTAAAGTTTCTGATACGGCACGAGTGAACGCTACTACGTCATGTCTAGTTTCTTTTTCAATTTCTAAAATACGGTCTACGTCGAAAGAAGCATTTTTACGAAGAAGAACTGTGTCTTCTTTAGGAATATCTCCAATTTCAGCCCAAGCTTCACAGGCAAGAATTTCTACTTCTAACCATGCATTATATTTATTTTGTTCTGTCCAAATTGCTCCCATTTCCGGGCGTGTATAACGTTCTATCATTTAACTTCCTCCTAGGCTATAACCAAATTTTAGATTGTTCTATCTCCATTAATGTCTGTTCAATATCTGATGATAGGATGGTGACATGTCCCATCTTTCTATTCTCTTTCGCTTCGTTTTTGCCATATAAATGAATTGACCAGTTGGGGTATTTGGAAAGATTATTCGTCACTGGAATCACATGCTGTCCCAATATGTTCACCATAACTGTTCCTGTCCAAAGTTTTGGTTCTCTTAGTGGCCATCCGCAGATTGCTCTTACATGCTGATGGAATTGAGAAATATTGCATGTTTCAATCGAGTAATGGCCAGAGTTATGTGGTCTTGGTGCCAATTCGTTTATTAATAATTTATTATTCTCTAAAACGAACATTTCAACCGCAAGTGTGCCTATTAAATTTAGATGGTTAGCAATTTTTTCAGCAGCCTCTATTGCCATTGAAGCAAGTGATTCATCAATACGCGCTGGAACAATCGTTTCGTGCAAAATATGATTTACATGAATATTTTCACCAATTGGTAAGCAGTATGTTTCACCATTTCCATTGCGCTGTACAATGACCGAAATTTCTTTAGTAAATGGTACAAATGCCTCTGCGATACATGCAGAATGAGCAAACAAATTTTTAGCTAAGGTTAGTTGTTCCTTCGATTGAATTGTTTGCTGCCCTTTGCCGTCATATCCTCCACGAGAGGTTTTGACTACGCATGGAAAGCCGACTTTATCGATTCTTTGTTCTAGCTCTTCATACGTACTAGCTTCGACAAATTTCGCAACTGGCACGCCAGCTGCCTGAATTTCTGTTTTTTCAAGAATACGATCTTGTGTAATTCTCACTAATTCCGCTCCTTGAGGAACATAAGCAATCTCTGATAGTCTTTTTAATCCAGCATAATCTATATTCTCAAACTCATAAGTTATGACATCACTTACCTCTGCTAACTCCTCTAACGCAGCCTCGTCATTGTATGACGCAACAATCTGTATATCGGAAACCTGTCCGCAAGGTGAATCTATCATAGGATCTAAAACTGCTACCTTAAATCCAGCTTCCTTTGCAGCTAATGCCATCATTCTACCAAGCTGCCCTCCACCAATTATTCCTATCGTCTGTCCCGGATAAATAACTTTTGTCATTGGAGCTCACCATTGCTTTCAAATACTTTGTTTTTCGTATCTTCTCTTCGCTTTTCCAGACGTTCTGCTAACTCATGATCTAGAATAGAAAGGATTTGAGCGGCAAGTAATCCTGCATTTGTAGCTCCAGCCTTTCCAATTGCAACGGTTGCCACCGGCACTCCACCTGGCATTTGAACAATCGATAATAATGAATCTAATCCGTTTAGTGCTTTAGATTGAACTGGCACCCCGATAACCGGAAGTGTTGTCTTAGCCGCAACCATACCTGGTAAATGCGCTGCGCCTCCAGCTCCTGCAATAATGACCTGTATTCCGCGTGATCTTGCTTCCTCTGCATATTCAAACATTAAATCTGGTGTTCGATGTGCAGATACTACTCGTTTTTCATAAGGTATATGAAGCTCTTCAAGAATCTCGCAGCTATATTTCATTGTCTCCCAGTCACTAGAACTACCCATTATCACACCAATTTTTGTATTCAAAATTTATCGTCCCTTCTGTCAAATTCACCTCGGCATCGAAACTAAAACTCAGGCGATTACATCGAGCTTAATGGATTAACCTAAGGCATAAATGTTGTAAGCATAAAAAATTCCCCAAATAAACTACTTTCTCTCTATGAAAGAAAAGCAGTTTACTTAGGGAACATAAATGCCCAGTTTGTGTCGGAAAAAACATAAACAAACACATCCTTTTGCAGTATCCATAAGTCGCTTTCCCTCATAGTCCAGTCATTACGGTGACTTGGTAGAGACGCTAAAGCCAATCCTTTAGCATATATGGGGATATAATCGTCTATTTCTATTCATATTTTAACAAGTTAAATGGAAGACGTCAACGCTTAAATACGAACGATTAATTTTCAGATAACTTTAATGTTCGGTTTTAGGTCTAATTATCGCTTTTATATTTCTTTAATTCCTTTTAACATTATTAATTGTCTTACCGGAATAGGTTGACCATCAACCTCTGCAAAAAGCGGTTCCTCTCTCCGTCCAGCGATCTGGAAACCATCTCTAGTCATTCTTTCTATACACTCAGTAATGCTTTCATTCTCTCCCACTTCAAACCATTTTGTCTCTTTCTTCATTTAAATAATTTTCCTTTCTTCACTGATTTTACCCAAAATCCACCGTGAATCGTTTTAGCTTCATATGCGATGATAAATATTTTCGGATCAAGTTCTTTAAGTCTCATATATAGCTTTAACTCGTATTTACGAGGAGTTAAGATTTGAAGAGCTTGTCTATTCCCTTCACGCCCATTTGCTTGCCAATCTGTCACACCATAGCCTTCTGCTCTTAAAATTTCTGGTAATTTTAATTCCATTTCTGTGGAGATCGCATTAACCATAATATAACCAAGTGCCATTTTCTCTTCAATTTTAGTACCAATGATAACTCCTGTTCCATATCCTACCGCATAAGCAATCAAGTTTTGAACTTCATTTAAATTATCTAAAACTAAACCCAGCCCTACTATATATATAACCACTTCTACCATACTTATAAAAGCAGCAATATAGCGGTAACCCTTCAGTGTAAGAATCATTCGCAAAGTAAAGAATGTCACGTAGACAATATTGATAACAAAAATTATAACTACCATCAAAATTGCTGATGAATCCACCCAACCAACTCCTACTATTTGTTTTTATATTGTTCTTCATTATCGCATATAGAGTCACAATTTCAAGGAATTCAAGCTATAACGAGTGTTTTACACAGTAATTTTGACTATACTTCTAATAAATTTTAAATATTCTGATGACAAATTATATAATAGATAGTACAATACACTAATTGAGTGAAGTGTTAAAATGAAGAATAGTTGTACTCTTATTTCATGAAGATTAGTAAAAGTGTCACCAATTTCAAAATAGGGGGATCAGACAATGCATGGACAATTTAGGAAAAGATATACACAAACAACTCAGGAACAAAAGATGTATGCAGTTCTAGAAGTTCTAAAAAATGGACGAGGGCGTAAAGAGCTAGCATTAGAATTGAATGTAAGCGTCAATTCAATCACTACATGGATAAGAAAATTTAAAGAAGCTGGAGAGAATGGTTTCTCCTCCTACTCACAAGAAGAAATAATGCGACTTAAAGAGATAGAAAAAAAATACAATGAACAGAAGGCACTGGAGTTGCTTAAAAAGCTTCCCATTTATATACACTTGAAAAAGCTTCCATATCCTAAAATGGTAAAGAAGCTTTGAAAGATATTTTCTTATTCTTAGCAACTACTATATTAAAACCTTTTACTATTCTGAATAGAGTGAGCATGTAGCAAATTGAAGAAACTCTTTCTTAAAAGTGACTATAGTGCTCTAGAATGAAATTAAGCTCGGAAATTTTTACTCTCTTATATCAACTTACAAAAAAGTAGGTACCGATAACTCGGTACCTACTTTTTCTTTAGTGCCAGCGGCTCTTACTCTCTCATAGGGGGAGACCCCCAACTACCATCGGCGCAAGAGCTTTACTTCCGTGTCCAAGGCTGCGAAAGCAGATGGACGGCAGATTTCTTCGCCAGCCGCACTCGTTCAATTCTCGCGTATGTTATACGCTCCGAGTCTCTCTCATTTGCTTCCTTGAACTCTTTGCCCCTCTACTTTCTCGCATACTTTCTTATATAGATAGAGTGCCTACGGCATATACGGCTTATTTCTAAATACAAAAAAGTCGTTACCGATAATTCGGTAACGACTTTCTCTTTTGTGCCCAGCGACGTCCTACTCTCACAGGGGGAGACCCCCAACTACCATCGGCGCAAGAGCTTTACTTCCGTGTCCAGGGCTGCGAAAGCAGATGGACGGCAGATTTCTTCGTCAGCCGCACTCGTTCAATTCTCGCGTATGTTATACGCTCCGAGTCTCTCTCGTTTGCTTCCTCGAACTCTTTGCCCCTCTACTTTCTCGCATACTTTCTTATAGAGATAGACTGCCTACGGCATATACGGCTTATTTCTAAATACAAAAAAGCCGTTACCGATAATTCGGTAACGACTTTCTCTTTTGTGCCCAGCGACGTCCTACTCTCACAGGGGGAGACCCCCAACTACCATCGGCGCTGAAGAGCTTAACTTCCGTGTTCGGTATGGGAACGGGTGTGACCTCTTCGCCATCATCACTAGACAGATTCGGCTTTCAATACACATCGTACTTCTTCGTCAACTTCATTCGTTCGGTCAGTCACATACTTTAGTATGTTCCTTTCCTCTCTCAATTGTTTCCTCGAATTACTCGTGTCTTGAAACCCTCATAATAAATAGAGTGTTTGTTCACTCAAAACTGGATAAACGACATTGTTACGTTAAACAAATTTGGTTAAGTCCTCGATCGATTAGTATTCGTCAGCTGCACGTGTCGCCACGCTTCCACCCCGAACCTATCTACCTCATCGTCTTTGAGGGATCTTACTTACTTGCGTAATGGGAAATCTCATCTTGAGGGGGGCTTCGTGCTTAGATGCTTTCAGCACTTATCCCGTCCACACATAGCTACCCAGCGATGCTCTTGGCAGAACAACTGGTACACCAGCGGTGTGTCCATCCCGGTCCTCTCGTACTAAGGACAGCTCCTCTCAAATTTCCTACGCCCACGACGGATAGGGACCGAACTGTCTCACGACGTTCTGAACCCAGCTCGCGTACCGCTTTAATGGGCGAACAGCCCAACCCTTGGGACCGACTACAGCCCCAGGATGCGATGAGCCGACATCGAGGTGCCAAACCTCCCCGTCGATGTGGACTCTTGGGGGAGATAAGCCTGTTATCCCCGGGGTAGCTTTTATCCGTTGAGCGATGGCCCTTCCATGCGGAACCACCGGATCACTAAGCCCGTCTTTCGACCCTGCTCGACTTGTAGGTCTCGCAGTCAAGCTCCCTTCTGCCTTTACACTCTTCGAATGATTTCCAACCATTCTGAGGGAACCTTTGGGCGCCTCCGTTACACTTTAGGAGGCGACCGCCCCAGTCAAACTACCCGCCTGACACTGTCTCCTACCCGGGTTACGGGTATGGGTTAGAATTTCAATACAACCAGGGCAGTATCCCACCGACGCCTCCTCCGAAGCTGGCGCTCCGGGCTCTAAGGCTCCTGCCTATCCTGTACAAGTTGCACCAAAATTCAATATCAAGCTATAGTAAAGCTCCACGGGGTCTTTCCGTCCTGTCGCGGGTAACCTGCATCTTCACAGGTACTATAATTTCACCGAGTCTCTCGTTGAGACAGTGCCCAGATCGTTACGCCTTTCGTGCGGGTCGGAACTTACCCGACAAGGAATTTCGCTACCTTAGGACCGTTATAGTTACGGCCGCCGTTTACTGGGGCTTCAATTCGCACCTTCGCTTGCGCTAAGCACTCCTCTTAACCTTCCAGCACCGGGCAGGCGTCAGCCCCTATACTTCACCTTACGGTTTTGCAGAGACCTGTGTTTTTGCTAAACAGTCGCCTGGGCCTATTCACTGCGGCTCTTCTAGGCTATGCACCCAAAAGAGCACCCCTTCTCCCGAAGTTACGGGGTCATTTTGCCGAGTTCCTTAACGAGAGTTCTCTCGCTCACCTTAGGATTCTCTCCTCGACTACCTGTGTCGGTTTGCGGTACGGGCACCTATCACCTCGCTAGAGGCTTTTCTTGGCAGTGTGAAATCAGGAACTCCGGACATACGTCCTCGCCATCACAGCTCAATGTTATAGAATGCGGATTTGCCTACATTCACACCTTACTGCTTGGACATGCATAACCAACAGCATGCTTACCCTATCCTTCTGCGTCCCCCCATTACTCAAACGGTGGTTTGGTGGTACAGGAATATCAACCTGTTATCCATCGCCTACGCCTATCGGCCTCGGCTTAGGTCCCGACTAACCCTGAGCGGACGAGCCTTCCTCAGGAAACCTTAGTCATACGGTGGACGGGATTCTCACCCGTCTTTCGCTACTCATACCGGCATTCTCACTTCTAAGCGCTCCACCAGTCCTTCCGGTCTGACTTCAACGCCCTTAGAACGCTCTCCTACCACTGATACCAAAGGTATCAATCCACAGCTTCGGTGATTTGTTTAGCCCCGATACATTTTCGGCGCAGCGTCACTCGACCAGTGAGCTATTACGCACTCTTTAAATGATGGCTGCTTCTAAGCCAACATCCTGGTTGTCTAAGCAACGCCACATCCTTTTCCACTTAACAAATACTTTGGGACCTTAGCTGGTGGTCTGGGCTGTTTCCCTCTTGACTACGGATCTTATCACTCGCAGTCTGACTCCCAAACATAAATCATTGGCATTCGGAGTTTGTCTGAATTCGGTAACCCGGGATGGGCCCCTAGTCCAAACAGTGCTCTACCTCCAAGATTCTAACGTTTGAGGCTAGCCCTAAAGCTATTTCGGAGAGAACCAGCTATCTCCAGGTTCGATTGGAATTTCTCCGCTACCCACACCTCATCCCCGCACTTTTCAACGTGCGTGGGTTCGGACCTCCAGTAAGTGTTACCTTACCTTCATCCTGGACATGGGTAGATCACCTGGTTTCGGGTCTACGACCACATACTCATTCGCCCTATTCAGACTCGCTTTCGCTGCGGCTCCGTCTTCTCAACTTAACCTTGCATGTAATCGTAACTCGCCGGTTCATTCTACAAAAGGCACGCTATCACCCATTAACGGGCTCTAACTACTTGTAGGCACACGGTTTCAGGATCTATTTCACTCCCCTTCCGGGGTGCTTTTCACCTTTCCCTCACGGTACTGGTTCACTATCGGTCACTAGGTAGTATTTAGCCTTGGGAGATGGTCCTCCCGGATTCCGACGGAATTTCACGTGTTCCGCCGTACTCAGGATACACTCAAGAGAGAATGAATTTTGGACTACGGGGCTTTTACCCTATCCTGCGGACCTTTCCAGATCGCTTCGTCTAACTCATTCCTTTGTAACTCTATGTAGAGTGTCCTACAACCCCAAGAGGCAAGCCTCTTGGTTTGGGCTATTCCCGTTTCGCTCGCCGCTACTCAGGGAATCGATTTTTCTTTCTCTTCCTCCAGGTACTTAGATGTTTCAGTTCCCTGGGTGTGTCTCAGATGCGCTATGTATTCACGCAAATGTACTGCTCCATTACGAACAGTGGGTTTCCCCATTCGGAAATCTCCGGATCAAAGCTCACTTACAGCTCCCCGAAGCATATCGGTGTTAGTGCCGTCCTTCGTCGACTCCTAGTGCCAAGGCATTCACCGTGCGCCCTTATTAACTTAACCTAAAAGTTAAAAAGTCTTACACGTTGTGATTACGTAAATAATCACAACAGAATTTCTTGTTGTTTATTGTTTCAATGTCGTTTTATCCAGTTTTCAAAGAACAAAGGTTTGCTCACTTTGCGACGAGTAATCGCAGGAGCAAGAGATGAATCTTCATATAAAAATGAACATTCAAAACTGAACTGCAAAACGTTAAGATACGAATAAAGATTCGTATTCCGATATTATCCTTAGAAAGGAGGTGATCCAGCCGCACCTTCCGATACGGCTACCTTGTTACGACTTCACCCCAATCATCTGTCCCACCTTCGGCGGCTGGCTCCCGTAAGGGTTACCCCACCGACTTCGGGTGTTACAAACTCTCGTGGTGTGACGGGCGGTGTGTACAAGGCCCGGGAACGTATTCACCGTGGCATGCTGATCCACGATTACTAGCGATTCCGGCTTCATGTAGGCGAGTTGCAGCCTACAATCCGAACTGAGAACGGTTTTATGGGATTTGCTCACCCTCGCGGGGTTGCGACCCTCTGTACCGTCCATTGTAGCACGTGTGTAGCCCAGGTCATAAGGGGCATGATGATTTGACGTCATCCCCACCTTCCTCCGGTTTATCACCGGCAGTCACCTTAGAGTGCCCAACTGAATGCTGGCAACTAAGATCAAGGGTTGCGCTCGTTGCGGGACTTAACCCAACATCTCACGACACGAGCTGACGACAACCATGCACCACCTGTCACCGCTGTCCCCGAAGGGAAAAGCCTATCTCTAGGCCGGTCAGCGGGATGTCAAGACCTGGTAAGGTTCTTCGCGTTGCTTCGAATTAAACCACATGCTCCACCGCTTGTGCGGGCCCCCGTCAATTCCTTTGAGTTTCAGTCTTGCGACCGTACTCCCCAGGCGGAGTGCTTAATGCGTTAGCTGCAGCACTAAGGGGCGGAAACCCCCTAACACTTAGCACTCATCGTTTACGGCGTGGACTACCAGGGTATCTAATCCTGTTTGCTCCCCACGCTTTCGCGCCTCAGCGTCAGTTACAGACCAGAAAGCCGCCTTCGCCACTGGTGTTCCTCCAAATCTCTACGCATTTCACCGCTACACTTGGAATTCCGCTTTCCTCTTCTGTACTCAAGTCCCCCAGTTTCCAATGACCTTCCACGGTTGAGCCGTGGGATTTCACATCAGACTTAAAGGACCGCCTGCGCGCGCTTTACGCCCAATAATTCCGGACAACGCTTGCCACCTACGTATTACCGCGGCTGCTGGCACGTAGTTAGCCGTGGCTTTCTAATGAGGTACCGTCAAGGTACGAGCAGTTACTCTCGTACTTGTTCTTCCCTCACAACAGAGTTTTACGATCCGAAAACCTTCTTCACTCACGCGGCATTGCTCCATCAGACTTTCGTCCATTGTGGAAGATTCCCTACTGCTGCCTCCCGTAGGAGTCTGGGCCGTGTCTCAGTCCCAGTGTGGCCGATCACCCTCTCAGGTCGGCTACGCATCGTCGCCTTGGTGAGCCGTTACCTCACCAACTAGCTAATGCGCCGCGGGCCCATCCTGTAGTGACAGCGAGATGCCGTCTTTTAACATCTCCCCATGTGAGGAAATGGATTATTCGGTATTAGCCCCGGTTTCCCGGAGTTATCCCAATCTACAGGGCAGGTTGCCCACGTGTTACTCACCCGTCCGCCGCTAAATCAGAAGAAGCAAGCTTCTTCGTCATTCGCTCGACTTGCATGTATTAGGCATGCCGCCAGCGTTCGTCCTGAGCCAGGATCAAACTCTCCATAAGATCTGGATGACGTTACGCAGCACATTGCTTTGTCAGCTTCACTCGTTCGGTCAGTCACGTACACTAGTACGTTCCTTCCCTCTCTCGATCGCTTCCTCGCACTGCACTACGTCTCGTCATCCAGCGAATAGAACTAGTTTAAAAGCTCATTTTGTTTTGCTGGCATCATCATTAAATGATGTCAAAATTGTTTTGCTATCAGACTAACAAAGTTAGCTGATAAGCTGTATGTCTTAACGTTTTGCATGTTCAGTTTTCAATGTTCATGTTGTTGTAAGTTGTCGTCTTGTTTCAGCGACCTTTGTATCTTAACACCCTTTTAACAACTTCGTCAACACCTTTTAGTAAAGAAGTTGTGTAAAATATTATGATAACACTTTATTCTGACAAATGCAACAATAAGTTAGATTTGATTACAACCCTTTAGAACACTAGCTTCATAGCACTACTATAAACTTAAATTAGTCTATTTTTTTAGTATTAAACTTTATGAGTTTAGTTTAACTCAGTATATTATATCTTCTTATTTGTATTTCATCATAAACTTAAATACGTTTAAGCCACCCAATTCTTTTACATGACAACCATTCCCTAATTAATAACTCTCTTTATAGAAGAAACAAAAAAAGAGAGGCAAGATGCCCCCTCTTTGTTGAAACATTTTATAGGAAAATAAAGTAACAAAGGAATATTACCCATAGTCCATACATAATTGGATGTATTTCTTTAATACGTCCAGCAACGATCATTGTAATTGGGTAAAATAAGAATCCAATTGCGATACCTGTTGCAATAGAATATGTTAATGGCATTGCAATAATTACGAAGAATGCAGGCACTGCAACTTCGAATTTCTTCCAATCTATATTCCCTAAGGAAGATACCATTAGCACACCAACTATTATTAATGCCGGTGCAGTAACATAAGAAGTAACTACGCTTAATATTGGATAGAAGAATAATGCCAATAACATTAATACTCCTGTCACTACTGCTGCAAATCCTGAACGAGCACCAGCTGCTACACCCGCAGTCGATTCTACATAACTAGTAGTAGTAGAAGTTCCTGCTACCGCTCCAGCTGTTGTAGCGATTGCATCTGCTAGTAGCGCTTTACCCGCACGCGGTAATTTGTTATTTTTCATCAATCCAGCTTGGTTTGCTACAGATATTAATGTTCCAGCTGTATCAAAGAAGTTTACAAACAAGAAAGTGAGTACTACAACTAAGAATTGCGTTGTTAATAAAGAAGTTGGATCGTTAAAAATTGGATCAAGTGCAGCCCCAAATGTTGGGCTGACATCTGGAATACTACTAACGATTCCAGTTGGTAATGGTACTAGGCTGAAAATCATCCCAACGATTGCAGTAATTAGCATTCCGTAAAAAATTCCGCCCTTAACGCCTTTTACCATCATAATTACAGTAATTACAAGACCAAAAATTGTTAATAATATATTAGGATCTGTTAAGTCTCCTAGACCTACGATTACAGAAGGATCACTAATGATAATCTTAGAGTTTTGCAAACCTACGAAGGTTATGAATAAACCAATTCCAGCGCCAACTGCAAATTTTAGCTCCGTTGGAATTGCATTGATAATTGTTTCACGAATACCGGTTAAAGAAAGAAGAATAAAGATAATACCTGCTACAAAAACTCCGGTTAAAGCGATTTGCCACGATATCCCAAAATCCAAAACAACTGTAAAAGCAAAAAATGCATTTAATCCCATTCCTGGCGCAAGTGCGATTGGGTATTTTGCTAGTACGCCCATTAATATAGAACCAAGACCTGCCGCTAGTGCAGTAGCTGTAAACACAGCTCCTTTATCCATATGCATAAAATCAGGTAATCCTTCAACCGACTCAAGTGATAGTATCATTGGGTTAACTACAAGAATATACGCCATTGCTAGGAAAGTTGTTAAACCACCAATAATTTCACTGCGATAGTTAGTTCCTAATTCTTCAAACTGAAAATACTTTTTCATAATTTCCTCCAGTTATTGTCCGTATAACAGAAAAAAGCAGACGACTAGTGAATCAGTCGTCTGCTTTAGTATCTCTAGTAAGGGAAAAATTATTCTTCTTCCACTTAATCGTAGTCGAATCATTTACGGTGATTCGGTAGAGACTTTTGGGCCTTATTCCCAACGTTATACGACGACATAATTAAATTATGTTAGTAATATAACATCATTATTTTAGAAAATCAATACAGAATCCGAACATTATTCAAATAAACAACAAAATAGTTCGTTAATATGTTAATTCTAAGAGTTCAAAAAACAAAACACTGACGTATATTTCAGCCATAGTATAATAAATGAATCTGACCGATAATCTCAATTTCGTATAGAGGGAGTGTGAATAATGATAAAAATCGAACGACTATTGTCTATACTAGTTGCCTTGTTAAATAAAGAAGTAGTTTCAGCCGATGAACTAGCCAAAAAACTAGAAGTAAGTAAAAGAACGATTTATAGAGATATTGTATCATTAGGATTATCTGGCCTCCCAGTCATAACCATTCATGGTCGAAATGGAGGTGTTGGACTGATGCCATCCTACAAGATGGATAAATATTTGTTTTCAGATAAGGAGAAACTAAAAATTATAGAATCTTTAAGAATGCAACATAATATATTACAAGAGGATAACCAAGTTCTCATTGAAAAGCTAGAGAATTTAAAGGGTGATGAATCTTTTAGTAACCTTTCCTTCTACTCTCCTACCATCCATAGAACAGAAATAGAACAAGAGACCAAAGAAAAGCTAACTACTTTAAGAGGTGCCATATCACAGAAAAAAAAGTTAAAAATAAAGTACATTTCTTTAAATGGAGATATTACTAGCCGCGTTATTTCTCCTAGTAACATAGTTCTAACAAATGGTAGTTGGTATTTGGAAGCGTATTGTGAAAAAAGAAAAGATAGAAGAATGTTCAAACTTACTCGAATTAGAGAGCACCTCTTAATAGATGAAAAATCTATCCAAAGTGAAGGAAAAGAAATTGACTTAACAACTATTTACGAGCAGGTTGAGTTAATTTTCCATAGAAATCAATTAGGGAAATTATATGATTTTTTTTTGGATGAAGAAATTGAAATACAAAATAATTATATAAAGGTCAATTTCAAATATGATAGCAATAGAAATCTGATTCCTTTTTTATTAATGTTCGGTAGTACTGTTGATGTGATTAACCCACAAACATTGAAACAAGAATATTACAATGAATTGAATAAAATCCACAAAAAAATAAATGATGACAATCAGTTGTCATATATACCATGATATATTCCTTTTAGAAGGGTGGAGATTTTAAGTGAAGGATACTAAAGTAATCTATGGAAATAAGGTTAGAACAAACAATAATGATAGTAGTATATTCTCGAAGAAGTGGGAGGAATTTTTACAGAATAAAGTAAATAGCGATATTTATGCAGTCTATAGTAACTATGAAAGTGATTTTACCGGTGACTTTGACTTTATGATTGGAACGGAAGAAATGGCTGGAGAAGATAGCATCACTATTGATAATGGAGAATATTACGTTTGGGAAGTAGAATCTAAAGATCTTAATGGCGTTGGGATGGCATGGAAAGAAATTTGGGAAAGTGATATACCGAGAGCTTATAAAACGGATTTTGAAATTTATAAAACTAACGGAAGTATAGCCATTTATTTATCTGTTTTACCTAAGTCTTAAAAAAAGCCTTGTGTCCTTTTGCAATATGGACACAAGGCTATTATTAATTAACTATTCCCATTAATAGTAGCTGGGGCTTACACTAAATGTCATACACTACGAGGTTAGTGTGAGGTGATACTACATTAAATCGAAACAATACTTGCGGAGTTTCAGGTTACATATATTGCAGGTAGAGCGTAGTACTCCCTAAGTCATGAACGAAGCAATCGAGGATGGAATAGTTGCAAAAAGATTTCTCATTATAAGAAAAAGTAAATTGTTGGAAGAAAACTTTAATGATACACTTGATTCATTGGTGTTATTTACTTTATTGGAAAAGTGGGGATGGCGATATAAAAAAAATATTATCTTTCATGGATTGGGGCATATTTGCCCTGCGTTTATACCATTATATTTTGCTATTGTCGCAGTTTTTCACAGAAAGTGAGCTTTCGAACAGAACATTGTTAAACTTCATCTGGTTGATGATGGCACTTATCATCCCTATGATATTTTGGTTTCCTCAACGAAGGATGAACAAAGTCTGGTTCTGCATACTGGAGCTATTGCTAGGCGGTTCTTATTATGTGAATTCCGTCTTCGATCCGGATTTGACATCAAAAGCAGACTACTTGTTACCGAGTCTTACAATGGGATACTTATTGACTAAGCAGACGTTTTGGATCATTCCTGCGGTTACTTTGATTCCTTTTACCTTTCAGTCTTTCTTAAGATTACCTTGGGAACAAACCCTAAGTATCGGAGCAGACAATCTGTTATTCTGCTTCATCGGCTTATGGGTAAGCTTAATAGCCAAAGCGTATTATCAGAAAGATGAACTGGTAGCTGAAGTGGAGCAACAAAATAAGCTGTTAACCCACTATGCAGATGAGATTGAGAAGATGACTTTACTTGAAGAGCGCAACCGCATGTCCAAGGAACTTCATGATACACTGGGGCACTCCTTTATCTCACTCATTATGAGTCTTGATGCTTCCATTGCCCTTTTGGATCGCAAACCTACCGAGGTAAAAGGTCGGTTAATTCGTTTAAGAGCATTAGCTGAACAAAACCTGGACGAAATGAGAAACATTGTCCACGAGATGGGAGAAGAAGAGGAGTCGAATCTTACACGACAAGTTGAGGCGCTTGCGGTCAGTTTCCGGGAGTACACTGGAACAGTCCTCACTTTGAGTCTGTTTGGAACAGAGCAGCCGATGCGTTTTGAAGTGCGACAAACTATCCTTCGAGTCATTCAGGAGTCTTTTACAAACGCACTAAAACATGGAAAAGCGTCTCAACTGCATTTGGAGCTTCGATTTTCCAAGTCCAATTTGCAATTGTTAATTCAAAATAATGGAAAACCTATTGAAAACAATTTGGAATATGGCTTTGGCTTGACTACTATGAAACATCGAGTTGAGCGATTGGGAGGTAGACTGTTTGTGTCACCTAAAGTGGGAAATGCAGCAATCACCGAAGTCAGTTGTGAAATTCCGCTGAAAGGATTGATGCTGCATGGCGAAAATTAAAGTGTTGCTTGCCGATGATCAGGAATTAATTCTGGAGAGTCTGCACATAGTACTCTCCATGGAAGAAGATTTAGAAATTGTCGGGTTAGCCAAGAATGGCGAAGAAGCAATTAAAGGCTGTGAGCAGTATCAGCCAGATATTGTGCTGATGGATATCAATATGCCGGTCATGGACGGCGTTGCCGCAACTGCCATGATAAAAGAACGGATACCTGCAATCAAAGTTATTATGCTGACCTCCTATCGAGAAGTAGAGTATGTATTGGCAACATTAAGCCATGGAGCAGAAGGTTATCTGCTGAAAGCTATTCATCCTAGGGATCTGGCTGCAGGCATACGGGTAGTTCATGCGGGAGGGACTTTAATCACTCAGGAGATGGCGAGTAAAATGATTAAAAGTATGAACAATAACTCCTCCACAAAAAGTAATGAATACGGACTCAGTACCCGTGAAATTGAAGTGCTGCATAAGCTGGCTTTAGGCTTGCGCAATCAAGACATTGCTGAGGCACTATTTCTTAGTGAAGGAACTATTAAAAATTACATCTCAACCATTTATTCGAAACTTAATGTGAGTGGAAGGCGTGAGGCCGCCCGTAAAGCCCGAGATTCCGGAATCATGGATCATTAAGAAACTGATATCTAAGAAGCTAGCAACTTATTATTGTTGCTGGCTTTTTTGGTCATGTTTAAATAATGACAAAAGCTCACTTTCTCTTTATGACTTTTTCAGCCTATACTCATAACTATCAAGCAATAGAGGAGCTGAAGCAAGAATGAAGAAAACGTCTGCACACAAAGTGAAGCAGCAGATTGGTGGAAAATTTAGTACATGGAGTCGATTTTGGCGCTTTCCAATCATCTGGATGATTGCAGGGTCAATCGGTATTATTCTCGTGGATTCACTATTTCGTGCTCTAGCAGAACAAGTAGAGGGAATTTTTTCCCTTCTTTTAACATTAACAGCGGGTTTTGTTGCCATTATGGTCTATAAGCTTACGATGAAATACCTGGCAAGTCGGTCAATTCCAGAGATATCAACACACCGCATAGGAATTGAAGCTGGCATGGGATTACTAACTGGGGCAATCTTTATCATAGTATCCACTTTTATAATAGTTGCTATGGGAGGTTACTCCTTTCAATGGGCGAGTGCGGATATGGGTTCTGTTCTTATATCCTCCATTGAAGCAGCTTTAGGCGCAGCCATTATTGAGGAACTCATCTTTCGTGGGCTTATGTTCCAAGCCATCAGTAAATTAGCAGGAAACTGGCTCGCACTTGCTGTGACCTCACTATTCTTTGGAGTTGCGCATCTTGGAAATACAGGGGCAACACTATGGAGCTCGTTCGCCATTTCTATAGAAGCAGGTCTTCTGCTCGGAGCAGCATTCATGTGGCGACGGAATTTGTGGTTTGCCATGGGACTGCATTTTGCCTGGAATGCATGTGAGGGTTTACTTGGTATTCCGGTTTCTGGACACTCTTCAGTCGGTCTGTTTACTGTGAAAGTAAACGGTGCTGAACTTCTCACGGGAGGGGATTTTGGACTCGAGGGCTCTATTGTCCCGGTTATGATCAGCCTTCTGATAGCCACTCCCATGCTGATTGGCTATGTACGGCATCGGGCATCATTAGGGAAGCTTTGAAACTAAAAAATATGCTAAAAAAGAGGGATAGAATCGTCCAAGTACTTGGGTATATACTTTTTTTAAAATCAGCATTTAGTTCATTTACAAAATAATTGTTCACTAATGTCACCCAAAAAAGAAAAACCATTCATAAACACGAAAATAAAGTGTTACACTGGTTTTTCTTTTTCATTTTAATGTTCTGTACAAACTCCCCCACGATAAGTTATTACTGTTTCAATTATCCAAATCTAGCAGTTTGGATTTTTTTTTTAGTTTTTAAAAGTGGTTCAGTTAACCTTGATTCCTCCCTCCTATTTTCTGTTTTAATCGAAAGACATCTAATTTTAGTCATGAAAAAAACTCTCTTCTACTTGTGAAATAACACAAATAAAAGAGAGTAATTTATGAAACCGATAGTTGCAGGTAAGTAATTATTACCTTATACGAAACCCTAAACAAGCGTTGGTATATAAGGTTTTCAAGACACTTTAATTACTAATAAAATACAGTCCTATTCCCACTCAATAGTTGCTGGTGGCTTACTCGTAATGTCATACACTACGCGGTTAATGTGAGGTACTTCATTGACTAGACGAACACTTACTTTTTCTAGAACATCCCATGGGATACGTGCCCAGTCAGAAGTCATTCCGT
Organism: Psychrobacillus sp. FSL K6-1415; assembly: GCF_038003185.1. Taxonomy (NCBI): domain Bacteria; kingdom Bacillati; phylum Bacillota; class Bacilli; order Caryophanales; family Bacillaceae; genus Psychrobacillus; species Psychrobacillus sp. FSL K6-1415. The sequence continues at coordinate 3,464,863 of NZ_JBBOOQ010000001.1, forward strand.
CGATAGAGGTTACTGCACGGATACCGATTGCGTAATCGTACGTACGTGCATCGCCCATTACTCCAACGCTGCGGATATCAGGAAGCACTGTGAAGTACTGCCAAATATCACGGTCAAGTCCAGCTTTTGCAATTTCTTCACGAAGGATGAAATCAGATTCACGAACTATTTCTAATTTTTCTTCTGTTATTTCACCTAGCACACGAATTCCTAAACCAGGACCTGGGAAAGGTTGACGCCAAACAATTTTTTCATCTAAACCAAGTTCCAAACCTAAAGCACGCACTTCATCTTTAAACAGAGTTTTTAGCGGCTCGATTAGTTTAAACTGCATATCTTCAGGAAGTCCACCAACATTATGGTGAGATTTAATCGTTTGAGCAGTTGCAGTTCCAGACTCAATAATATCTGTGTAAAGAGTACCCTGTGCTAAGAAGTCCATACCATCTAATTTAGAAGCTTCTTCATCGAATACATAAATAAATTCGTTACCAATAATTTTACGTTTTTTCTCTGGATCTGAAACACCAGCTAATTTATTCATGAAGCGTTCACGAGCATCAATTTTTATGACGTTCATGTTAAAGCCTTCTGTGAAAGTCTTCATAACTTGTTCTACTTCACCTTTACGGTTTAAGTTATGATCGACAAACATACAAGTTAGTTGGTCACCAATTGCTTTATGGATTAATACCGCAACTACTGAAGAATCTACACCGCCACTTAATGCACAAAGAACTTTTTTATCTCCAACTTCTTGGCGAATGTTATGAAGCTGCATTTCAACAAAGCTTTCCATCGACCAGTCACCTTTTGCATGACAAACATCAAATACGAATTGACGGATTAACTCAATCCCGTAGATAGAATGTCTAACTTCAGGATGGAATTGTACAGCATAGAAATTTTTAGCTTCATTTGCCATTGCAGCTACTGAACAAGATGGACTTGTTGCAATAACTTCAAAGCCTTCAGGAGCAACTGTTACATGATCTCCATGGCTCATCCAAACGACTTGGTTTTCCGGAAGTTGTCCAAATAAAGGTGTTGCGTTTTTCACATTGATCTCTGCTTTACCATATTCTCGATGAGAAGCTTTTTCTACTTTCCCACCAAAATGCTGAGACATTAACTGCATACCGTAGCAAATACCTAAAATTGGCACACCTAAGTCATAAATTGCAGAGTCGATATGGAATGCATTTTCATCATAAACTGAATTAGGACCACCTGAGAAGATAATTCCCGTTGCATTTATTTTCTTCAATTCCTCAGCTGTAACTGTATGTGGAAGTAGTTCGCTGTATACGCCAAATTCACGAATACGACGTGTAATAAGTTGGTTATATTGACTTCCGAAATCTAGAACGACAATCTTTTCTTGTTCTTTTAACAATGGTGTTAAAGACATTAGCTCCACCTCTTCTTATAAGTAATCCAATTATACCCTCTGTCTCATTGAATGATAAAAAAACGCGTTAGAAAGCATACCTCTTTCTACGCGTTTATGTTTTCTACATCAAAAAGGTGAATGCATATGTCTGAAAAAGACATGACTGCATCCACCTTCATAGTCAAGTTGTTAATGGCAACTTGGTAGAAACATCCGAACCATATCATCGGACATATACGAGGGCAACATCGGTCATTTTATTTGACTTCAGTTTACAGGTTGTTGCTCTCAAAATCAACCGCTAAGCTGATTGATTAAATTTTCCCAACTTTCTCTCATCGATACATAATCTATACCCTCTCGATTATTACCATATAGACCTTTTTCATATGCAGCTGTTAATTTGCGCATATGTGTTTCTCCAAAGCCTGCATCTACATATTTTGCATATGCAGATAACGTCTGTCCTTGCTCTCTTGCCATTCCATATCCATCTAATTGTTTTAACAATTGATGATACATCTTTTCAAACGTATCCCAATCATTTTTTCGCATGCGATTAACTGGTATTAATACTTTCGCTAACCACTTTCTTCGATGGTGATATGCAAACATAGATAGTAATGCCAAACCGAGTATTGTCCAAAAAATAGACGCTTTATTATTATTTACCCATTTAGCAATATTGCTCATAATTTCACTGAATCCTATAGAAACTTCCTTATCTTCTTTCTCTCCTTTTGGTTTTTCAGTAGCTTTCTCAGGAGTACTTTCAGGTGTTTCCAACTGATCTTTTTCAGTATCTATATCATAATTTAAATTGACAGAATTCGTAAATCCAATAGTTGGCTCGAACGTCATCCATCCTATACCTGGGAAGTAAGCCTCTACCCATGAGTGAGCATTATTATTTGTCACTTCGTATACTGGAAGACCATTTTCACGTTCGACTACTTCTCCTGATGCAAAACCCTTTACCCAACGTGCAGGAATTCCTTTAGAACGTAGCAAAACAACCATCGATGTCGAGAAGTTATCACAATATCCTATCTTTGTATCAAATAAAAACTGATCCACATAATCGGTATCACCTTCTGGTACCGCAGCCCTATCCTGATTATAGCTGAAACCATTCAAACGGAAATACCGTTCAATTGCTTTTGCTTTATCGTATAAACTATCACTGTCAGAAGTAATAGAGGTTGCTAAATCTTTTACTCTTGTTGGTAATGTTTCGGGAAGCTGCAAATAACGATCTAATTCACTAGGTAATCCTTCTAAATCTGCAGGCACTGTTTCCCTAAGTGCTTTTAAGCTATACAACGGCTCATTGTAAGTTACATCATAGGTTCCAACAGGTGTTTCATTGCCTCCATTAAAAGTATATAGTTTTTGATTTCTTTCATTCATCGATAAATAAATTGGCTCCATTGAATCAACTTGCTCGATTCCATAAGGCTGCATAATAAAAGAATAAGCCTGGGACATATAAATACTAGCCTTTAATGATTCATCTTCTGTTCCAGGTGCTATATCCGATTCAATCGTCTCTCCCAACTCATACCCCCTAAGAACTGGAGTCTCCGGTGCTGAATTTATCCATCCTTTTGAAGTATACGTATCCTTCGTTTCAATCTTCCAATATTGCTTAGTTGGAGTAGTTGCATAAAATACTGGAGTATCATCGCTTGCGAAAGCTCCGCCTAAGCGTTCATCATTTTCCCCATATCCAACCTTTTGTGTAGCTCCTCTCACGCCTTTACCATCGTCACCGTTCGCAGCATTTGGGCTCGTTGATAATAGAAAAGGCACTGGATCCGGCCAGCTTGGACCAGCTTTTGGTAGTGCGTAGGCAAGTGAGCTACTAATTACCACTATACCTATTAAACTTCCAATTCCAGCTATTAAAAATGCACCATGAAGTTTCCCTTCTTGCTCATGAATCATTTTTTGTGCATATAACAAACCTAAAATGATAAATCCAGAAGTTAATACAATAACGATACTCTTTTCGCCACTATATGGACTAAACGTATCTAGAATTGTTATAAAAAGAACAGTAAATAGAAAGAATAACATTAAATTTTTACGTACTCTTATCCAGTAGTTTAGTAAATAAGTAGTCATCCATAATAAAATAAAAAACAAAAATGTTCGAAAGGGATCTGTAACCTGTACCCAGTCTTGACTTATAAGAGATGCAATATTTTCTTTGAACATTTCCAAAATTAACTTAAAAGATTCTACTGATAAGATAGATAAATCTGTATAGATATTTACAATTACCCAACAAATATATACTAACTTAATCGGAAATACATATACCCATTTCAATTTTAATAAATAGAATACAAATGAAATAACTAAATACCAACCAAATAAGTTTAAATGACCCGTATCTGTTAGCTCAATTACTGGCTTTAACCATTCCATCATGAGGATTAAAACAAATGAATAAACAAATACAGATATTATAGTTTGCTGTGTTTTTTTACTCACGAACGTTTCACCTCCATGAAGGCTTGGGCAAATCGATCCTTCGTAATTGGCTGTACCTGAAAACCTCTGCTAGCTGCATACTTGTACATTGCATTCTCTTCACTGGTATTTTTTTCAGTTTTGGTTTTTATGACAAAACAAGTACAAGCTCGTAGATTCGTTGCATTTTTTTGAACACTATCCATCCATTCATAAGTTAGGTTACTAGTAACATATAAAAGCGTTGTCGCATTGGATAACGACTGATCATGTAAAATTACTTGCTCTAGTGGCTTCGTTAAATCATCTTTTACTTTTGTTAAATGGTATAGTACTCGTTGTAGATGTTGTTCCGTCTGAACTTCAGGTAAAAACATTCGATCCTCTCCAACAGACAGAAACGCAGAGGATGCCTGGTGTCTTACGATTGCTTGCATAATAGAAGCAGTTAAATCGACCACTTCCTCAAACAGAGGTGAAGGAGTTCGATCAACTACTACAAACATATCCTGAGATTGACGATCTTCAAATTCTTTTGTTTTTAATGTTTGTGTTCTCGCAAAGGATTTCCAGTGAATCCATGATACCCTATCACCAGGTTGGTAAGATCTAACCCCAGTTGCCATCGATGTATCTTTCATTGCCTGAATTCTTGAAGCTGCAGCACCTTGATCGTACCTCGTTTCTATTGGTATGTAGACCATCTCAGTCAAATTAGGAAATACTAGAATGGTTTTAGGATTAGTTATAAATACTTCTTTTTTTACCCACCCGAATAGATCGCTTACTTGAATACTCGTCCCCTCTAAAACATGCTCACCACGAGGAATATGTTCTATTTCATAGGTCCATGTAAATTCTTTTTTCATACCCCAAAAGGTAAGTTGCTTCCAAGAAGCTTCTGTTGCAAGAGAAGGACTGACTTTCTCCTCCATTTGAACGTACATAAGAGGAAAACGACTTTTCCTAGTCACACGAATTGTTGCTGAGAACCGCCCACCACTTTGAACTTTGCGCGTTTCAATAATTCTCTCAACAACGATATCGGTTAACGACTTCATATATAACAGCAACGAATAGAAAGAAATAGGGATAATTAAATAAAACAAAAACCAACTCACAAATCCACCTTGAAACATTGCATATATGAATGCGATTACTAGTAGAAACAGTATGCCTATTACTCCTCGAATCTTCTTCCACCGATTAAGCAATTGCTTCATTGACTTACTTTCCTCTTAATAGGGACCGGAGTTCGCTTCACAATTCGAGCAAGCACTTCTTCAGAAGAAATTCCATCATATCGTGCTTCCGGGCGTAAGATGACACGATGTCCAAATACATAAGGCATCAAATACTGAATATCATCTGGAGTAACATACTCTCTACCATTAAGTAGAGCAAGGCCTTGTGAAGCACGCATTAGTGCAATAGATGCACGTGGACTAACGCCTAGATAAATATATGTATCCTGTCTTGTACGATTAGACAGGTCAACAATATAGTTCTTCATCGTTTCATCTACTTTTACTTGCTTCACTTGTTTTTGAAGCTCGATTAATTCCTCAAGAGAGATGACGGGTACTAATGTATCAATCGGTGATGCATGCTCTAACCTATTTAATACTTCAATTTCTTCGCTCGGATGTGGGTAGCCCATCTTTAACTTTAATAAGAACCTGTCTAATTGTGCCTCCGGTAGTGGATATGTTCCTTCATGTTCAATCGGGTTTTGCGTTGCCATAACAAAAAACGGCTTTGGAATTGGCATTGTTACTCCATCAATAGTAACGGAAGCCTCCTCCATTCCTTCTAGCAGCGCAGATTGTGTTTTCGGAGATGTACGATTGATTTCATCAGCAAGAACGATATTTCCTAAAATCGGACCTGGTCTAAATTCAAACTCCATTTCCTTTGGATTGTAAATAGATACACCTAATACATCTGAAGGTAATAAATCCGGTGTGAATTGAATTCTTTTAAAATCTGCTCCGATCGACTTAGCAAGTGCACGCACCATCATCGTTTTCCCTACACCTGGTACATCCTCTAATAACACATGGCCTTGCGCCAATAATGCTACTACAGCAAGTTCGGCAATATTTTTTTTACCAATCATTACTTTTTCTATATTTTCAATAATTGCTTCTATCTGTGCTCGTTCTTTCATTCATTCTCCCCCTCAGGTCCCCTATATATTGACTTGCGTGAAAATTTATACAATATGCTATAAGCATACCCAAAATTTGCCTTAAGTACAATACAAAGCAAAAAGTCGAGCTGTCTTTTTAATGACAGTTCGACTTTTTGTTATATATTATTTCTGCTCTATCTTATTTCCAAAAGTCATCAAAAACGGTGATTGGTAAATGACGCTTATGCATAGAACGATTATAGAAACCTTCAATTTTTTCTTGAGCTTCCTCAGGTACCGTTTTACCTTCTAAATAATCATCAATTACTTCATACGTTACTCCAAGTGCAACTTCATCTGGTAGAGCAGGCCTGTTTTCTTCCAAATCAGCTGTTGGGACTTTCGTATAAAGATGCTCAGGACAACCTAATTCCTTTAATAAATGCTTACCTTGACGCTTGTTTAGGCGAAAGATTGGGGTGATATCTACTCCACCATCCCCGTATTTTGTATAGAAACCAGTTACCGCCTCTGCAGCATGATCGGTACCAAGAACTACCCCATTATGCATAGCTGCAATAGAGTATTGAGCTTTCATACGCTCGCGAGCTTTTTCGTTCCCTTTAGCGAAATCGGATAGGATGATACCGGCATCTTCTAAAGCTTTATCGCTAGCATCTACTGCTTCTTTTATATTGATCGTCACTCGTTTACTTGGTCTTATAAAATCGAGTGCATCCTGACGATCTGGTTCATCAAATTGAACACCATATGGCAAGCTTACTGCTATAAATGAATATTTATCCTCACCAAGCTCTTTATTTAATTCGTCTATCGTGAGCTGTGCAAGTTTACCAACTAATGTAGAATCCTGACCACCAGAAATACCTAAAACCATACTAGTTAAAAATGGGTGTTTTTTTAAATAGTCCTTCATAAAATCGATACTAATACGTATTTCTTTTTGTACATCAATGGTCGGGTTCACTTTTAACGCTGCTATAATCTCTTGTTGTTTAGCTGACATTAATACCTACCTCCATTTTGATCAATAAAATTGTGTTCCATCTCCTTGATCTCTTGAATATTACGCATTTTATTATCCCAACATTTTTGACTTAAATCCACTGGATACTCCTCGGGATTTAGTGAACGTTTATACTCTTCCCATAATAAATCAAGGTTATCATGAGCGTATTCTCGAACCTTGGATAACTCAGGTATATCATAGATTATTTGACCATTTTCGATCACTTTTACATGTAAATCCCTTGCTTCAAAATTCGTCACAAATTTAGAGACAAATGTATGCACTGGATGGAACATCTTTAAACGTTCCTCATGCGTAGGATCCTCGTCGTGCATCGTAATATAGTCGCCTTCCGCTTTCCCATTTTCTTTATCTATAATTCGATATAGTTTTTTCTGACCTGGAGTTGTAACCTTTTCAGTAGTAGAAGAAATTTTAATCGTATCTTCCATTACCCCAGCTTCGTTTTCTATCGAAACAATTTTATAAACAGCTCCAAGTGCTGGCTGATCATATCCAGTTATTAGCTTCGTACCAATACCCCAGCTATCAACCTTAGCTCCCTGTGCTTTTAGGTTTAGAATTGTATATTCATCCAAATCATTGGAAACAACAATTTTTGCATCATGGAATCCGGCTTGATCTAACATTTTTCTTGCTTCCTTCGATAAAAAGGAAATATCACCTGAATCTAGTCGAATACCGATGAAGTTAATCTTATCGCCAAGCTCTTTTGCCACTTTTATAGCTGTTGGCACTCCCGTTTTCAACGTATTATATGTATCCACTAAAAATACGCAATCTTTATGTCGCTTCGCATAGGAATGAAAAGCTTCATACTCATTTTTATATGCTTGTACTAGCGAATGAGCATGCGTGCCAGTAACAGGAATTCCAAACATTTTCCCAGCACGAACATTACTAGTTCCATCTATTCCGCCTATGTATGCAGCTCTAGTACCCCAAATAGCCGCATCCATTTCTTGCGCACGCCTTGAACCAAACTCCATTGCAACTTCATCTTTTATCACCTGTTTAATTCGAGATCCTTTTGTCGCTATCAACGTTTGGTAATTGACGATATTAAGTAAAGCTGTTTCCACAAGTTGTGCTTCCGCAAGCGTTGACTCAATTCTAATAATCGGTTCATTTGGGAATACAAGCTCCCCTTCTACCATTGAATACACATTTCCAGTGAAACGAACAGTACGTAAATAAGCTATAAAGTCTTCTCTATATCCAAGCTCATCTTGTAAGTAAGCTAAATCACTATCGGTAAAATGAAAGTTTCGCAAATAATCAAGACATCTTTCCAGCCCAGCAAAAACTCCATAACCATTACCAAATGGAAGTTTGCGGAAAAATAGCTCAAATACCGCTTTTCGTTCATGCATATTATCTGCCCAATAGGCCTCTACCATATTTATTTGATATAAGTCTGTATGTAATGCTAAACCATCATCTGGATAATTTTTTTTCATGAAAATCCCCTTCTCCATAACTATTGAACTAAGTATACACTATTTACCCTTTTTCTTGGCAAGTAATCATCTCTAAGGAGTGGAAGTAAACCATTCAGAGAAACACTTACTTAGAAGAGCATTAATGACACAGATTTTGTTGCTTATAGAGTGTAGCGTATAATTTTATGGTAATATGCCATCACGAATAAAACCAGACATCCAGGATGACTGGTTTTTAATTTATTTATCGCCCAACGGAGAAATGACAGTAGCTACGTACTCTGCTATCGCATCTATTTCTTCTGCTGTAAGTGTATCCTTAAATGATGGCATTGCGCCTTTGCCGTTTATTATACGGTCAATCACTTCCTCTTTGTTTTCTGCTACTGTACTATTTTGCAAGTTTGGACCATTGTGTCCATTAGCACCTTGATCTCCGTGACAAGCTATACAGCTATTTTTGTAACTAGTAAGCCCAGTATCTACACTTACGGTTACTTCAGTTTCTACTTTAGTGGCTTTACCTTTAGCCGAGGCATCTATAACCTGCCCTTCTTGTAAAGCTCCTCCTAATTTAAATGTATAAACTTTGTCGCCATGCTTTGTTCCAGCAAGTGCATTCCCAGCAACATAAATAGAAATATACTGTTCGCCATCTATTTCATAAGTAACAGATGGCGCATTCGCACCTGCATCCATCATATATTCCCAAACTTGCTCTCCTGTTTTTGCATCAAAAGCTATTAAACGTCCGTCATTATGTCCAACAAATACTAAATTTCCAGCAGTTGTTAAAACTCCACTATATGCAATTGCATCCCAGTCAACTTGCCATACAATTTTGTTTGTTTTAACATCCATTGCTGTAATAGTTCCTCTCTGAGGAGCATTGGAAACAGGTGCCATAATACTTCCTATATACATTGAACCTTCCTCATAAGCGGCCTCATCTTCTTTGGAAAGTGCCACATAAGTATCATTTCCTAGTACATAAAATAGTTCCGTGTCTGGGTTATATGCAGATGGCGGCCAGTTTGCTCCACCTTGAGGACTTGGTTTTAGCGTAACCGGCACATCCCAGAAAGGGGTAAAAATATCACCTATTTCACCTTCAAAGGTATTAACTAAATCTCGTTCAATGTCTTCCTCAGTTACACCTTGAGGAACAAATGCATCTCCTACCGGGAATGGTTGTGTCGCAGCTGTTTTTTGTCGTTCATCTTGAGGCACAGGTTTTTCCTCAATACCTACAAGTGGAGTACCGTCTATACGATCTAAGAAATAAATCCACCCAGTTTTACCAGCCTGCCCGAGACCTTTGGCATTTCTCCATCTTTTTCAACATCAAAAAGAATAACTGGATTTGCCGGATCCATATCCCATATATCGTGATGTACCTCTTGAAAGTGCCATACATACTCGCCGTTTTCCGCATTTACCGCTACTACAGAGTTGGCATATAAATTATCCCCCTCACGATTACTCCCGTCTAAATCTGGGGCGGTATTACCTGTAGCAAAGTAAATGTAACCTAGTTCTGGGTCAACTGCTGGAGTATTCCAAACCGGTCCTCCACCTGTTAACCAAGCATCATTATCTGATGGCCAAGTATCTCCATGTTCGTCAGCCGGTCCTGGAATAGTATAAAATCTCCATACTTCTGATCCTAAGTCAGAATCGTAAGCCATTACACGACCGCGTATACCATATTCTCCACCTGCTACCCCAGTATAAACTTTACCGTTGTAGTAAAGTGGTGCACTTGTTACTGTATATCCTTCTTCCCATTCTGCTACTGTTGTTTCCCATAGTAATTCACCTGTTTTTTGATCAAGTGCGATTAAACGTGCATCAAGCAAACCCGCGCGTTGTCCACCCGCAGCATACAGTATCCATTTCTTGAGGAATTTCTGGAGTATATGCCCAAATTTGTTCTCCTGTTTTTGCGTCAATTGCAAAAATATCATTAGCCCCTGTGGCAATATACATTATTCCTTCTACAACAATTGGCGTTGCTTCACCAGAATATTTATTTTCTGCTCCAGAACCTAAGCTTGAAACCCAGGTAGGTTTTAAATCCACAATGTTTTCAGTAGTAATTTGGTTTAGCATAGAATAGCGTCTGTTGTAGTAATCTCCACCATGTGTTGTCCACTCTGTAGAAGCATAATTTACAATTGCATCATCATTTGATGGACTAGGTTCAACTTGGCCTTCTTTATCAGGTTCTTCTTTTACTGTTATGCTGGCATATGGAACTTCATCGTTTCCATCATCCGATTTTTCAAAGTTTACTACTAGAAATACCATAAAAAAAGCTACAAAAATACTTAATGAACCTATAAAGATTAGTGCGGATACCGATAATCCTCTACTTCGCATCTGACCCTCCCTCCAACCTGTTGAAATGTGCTGATTAAATAGTTTATGTTTCGAATTTGAAAGAAATGCCGTTCCTTCTGAAATCGAACCAAATAAAAAACTGTTCCAGAGTTTAGACCCTAGAACAGTTTTCTTTAAAATATTCTTATTTATTTAAGTCCTTGCAACCTTCATAGATTAGATCAAATAACTCTTGAATATCGTTTTCTTCTACACAGGAGAATGCTACTCGGATATCTGTTTGATTGCTTGCGATTACACCTACACCGTATTGATCGAGTAAATGCAGTCTTAAAGTTTCAGCATCCACTGAATTTAACTTCAAGCACATGAAGTAACCAGAATTGAACGGATAGTATGTCCAGTGCGGTGCGTACTTTTCATCCGCTAAGACTTGCTTCGTTTTTATAGCTCGCCCTTGCATAATTTGGAATTTCTCTTCTTTTTCTTGTGAAAACTCTTCAGATTGTAGTGACTCTAAAAGAATCGTTTGAGAAATATGAGATCCGCTTGAAATAGTCCCACGAATAATACCTTTTGTTTTTTGTTCTAAAGCATCTAGTGTATCCGGATCCGCTGCATACGTGATAAATCCTACACGTAATCCCCAAACGTAGTTTTCTTTCGTCGCACCATCAATTTTTACTGGCAGAATATTCATATGGCTGTCTGCTAGTAATCCGAACAATGATTCCTTAATAGAATCCTCATAAAATAATCCAAAATAAGCGTCATCTAGTAAAACAACTAATTTCAATCCACCTTCAGCAGCATCCTTCAACACTTGGACGATTGCTTTAGCTTCTTCTACAGAAGGAGTAAAACCAGTAGGATTGTTAGGAAAGTTTAACAATACAATTGCTTTTTCCTTTTGCTTAGCAATTGTTTCACGGAAGGCTTCTACATGGAAACCGCCTGCTTCATTGAATAGAGGGAAAGTCTCGACACGTCCGCCTCTTCTTACTTGGAATACAGTATTGTAATTACCCCAGTATTGCTGTGGTGTTACTAATACATCACCAGCATCCATGAACAAGTCTGCAGCGATACTTAAGCCGTGTGTTAGTGCACTTGTCACAATCGGTGTGCCAATCGATTTACCTTTCATAGAAGGGTTATCTACTAAAAGTTTTTCTTTCCATATTGATCGTAAAGCTTCCTTACCTTGAGGAGCTGCATATGGATATATATCATTTGGCTTATAATCTAGTTTGTTTTGTATATGACGGAAATGCATCGGTTCGCCATTTTCCGTTGCGATTCCAATAGTAGCATTAAATCGGTGTGCTTTTTTCCCTGCTTCTGCACTTTGACTTAAAATACCTTTCGGATAGAATAAGTTCTTACCTAAATCCGATAACATATTATAAATAGCTGGATTTTCATTTTGCATTTTCTCGTTTAATTGGGCTGCTAAAGCATTCATCTATTGGTCCCTCCGAAATGTTTGATTTAAAAATATTGTACTCTATTTACCTAAAGTATAATACCCTTTCATAAATTATATCGTTCTAACCTTGTTACTGCTTCAACTCTAAAATGACAGGACAATGATCACTTCCAAGGACATGAGCATCTATAGAAGCGTCCTTTAATAAGGGGGCAAGTGTTTCAGAGGCAATAAAGTAATCAATCCTCCACCCTATATTCCGCTCTCTCACCTTACTCATATAGGACCACCAAGTGTAGGCACCCTCTTTGTCTGGATAAAAATAACGAAATGTATCTACAAATCCTTCTGAAAGTAAAGCTGTCATTTTGCCACGTTCTTCTTCTGTAAACCCAGAGTTTCCTCTATTAGACTTAGCATTTTTCAAATCTATATCCCCGTGAGCCACATTTAAATCGCCACAAATGATAACAGGTTTTATCGCATCTAACATATTCAAATAGTTACGCATTTCATCTTCCCATTCAAGTCGATAAGGAAGTCTTGTTAAATCTCGTTTTGCATTAGGCGTATATACATTCACCAAATAAAATTGGTCATACTCAAGCGTAATAATTCTACCTTCATCCTCTGAATCATTATCCCCAACTCCATATTTCACAGACAACGGTTTTACCTTGGTGAACACTGCGGTTCCAGAATACCCCTTTTTCAAAGCGTAATTCCAGTACTGCTCATACCCATCTAATGATAGTTCTATTTGACCTGCTTGTAGCTTCGTTTCCTGTAAACAGAAAATATCTGCATTTACTTCATTAAAATATTCCAAAAATCCTTTTTTCACGCAGGCTCTTAAGCCATTCACATTCCATGAAACCAACTTCATTTTATTTCCTCCAAAATAGAAACCTATGTAACTAGTTTATGTTAATCATAACAAAATCTTAGTTTAACGAAAAACAATTGGTATCCTAGGCTTTGCAGGCTATTAAATGAGAACCATAATGTGATCGGCCATCCTCTTACTTTTTAGACATCCTCAGTAATACGAATATTGCAATAGCCAGCGCAAATAATCCAAACAAAATAACCAATGAAATAGCTCCGAATGCTAGTAAACTCATATATATACCCCCTATGCAGTTTCTTTCCTTTATTATATTTCTTTATTGAAAATACACAAGGTGTCTATCGTTAAAAGACCTTAACTACAAGCATGAGTGGAGTATGTTAACGTACAAACACAATCCAGTTGCCCGCATCCACAACAATAAAAAACCCTGCTCAAGAAAGAGCAGGGTTTTTACTGTTAATATGGATCGGCTTCATGACCTTTTTTGACCGCTTGTTCTGGTGCTTGATCTCCGCCTTTATTTCCTAACGGTTTTTGAGAGGAACCATTATTTTTAGCTTGAGCAAGTCCCTCTCTTAAATGTCGCCCATAATCGGCATCCGCTTCCTCCGCTAGTGCAATCATTTTCTCTTGAATTCGCGGATCACATGCAGATAGGTCATTTACTAAATTAGAGATGAGCTCCGTTTTTTCCCATTGTTCAAATTGGCGATAAGTTTCCCCAGCTTGCTTGGTATTACTTTGACGATCGATGGATTCGCGAACTAAGTTTCCTTTTATCATAGGAGTATATTCTTTGCCTACCTGTGTTGCTTCCTTTAATCCATCTAATATAGAAGGCTCATAGTTGATATGTGGATTTTGGAAAGGTCCTCTATCTAACCGGTACGCCATCTGTCCTCCCTTTTGATTGGTTGCGACGCGCTTCTTAGGAGCATTGATTGGAAGCTGTAAATAGTTCGCTCCAACACGATGTCGCTGAGTATCCGAGTACGAAAATGTGCGACCTTGCAGCATTTTATCGTCTGAAAAGTCTAACCCATCTACGAGCACCCCTGTGCCAAACGCCGCCTGCTCCACTTCTGTAAAGTAATCCTCAGGGTTTCGATCTAACACCATTTTACCTACGGCTTTCCATGGAAATAAATCTTCTGGCCAAAGCTTCGTATCATCTAATGGATCAAAATCGAGCTCTGGATGATCATCATCGCTCATCGTTTGAACTAGAAGCTCCCATTCAGGAAAGTCACCTTTTTCAATTGCATCATATAAATCTTGTGTGGCATGATTAAAGTTCTTTGCCTGAATTTCCTCTGCTTCCTTTTGAGTTAAATTTCGTATACCTTGCTTCGGTTCCCAGTGATATTTTACGAGTACTGCTTTACCTTCATTGTTTACCCATTTATACGTATTCACACCAGAGCCTTGCATCATTCGATAATTTGCTGGAATTCCCCACGGCGAATATACAAATGTAACCATATGGAAGGACTCAGGTGAACTAGCACAAAAGTCAAAGAAGCGTTCAGAATCCTGAATATTCGTTACAGGATCTGGCTTAAACGCATGAATCATATCTGGGAACTTTATCGCATCACGAATAAAGAATATTTTTAAATTATTCCCTACTAAATCCCAGTTTCCATCCTCTGTATAAAATTTAACTGCAAATCCGCGTGGATCACGCAATGTTTCTGGAGAATGTCCTCCATGAATAACGGAAGAAAATCTAACAAATACAGGAGTTTTCTTTCCTTTTACCTGAAACAGTTTAGCTCGAGTATATTTAGAAACTTCCTCGTCCCCAACAGCACCGTAAGCTTCGAAATAACCATGCGCACCTGCGCCCCTTGCATGTACGACGCGCTCTGGTACTTGTTCCCTGTCAAAGTGACTAATTTTTTCAATGAAATCATAGTTTTCTAAAGTTGCTGGCCCTCTGTTTCCGACAGTTCTAATATGCTGATTATTCGTTACAGGATGCCCCTGTCTATTAGTGAGCGTATCCTCATTTTCCACATTTGTCTCGTTATTTGGTTGCTCTTCTGCCATTCTTCATCCTCCTAAACATTATAGATAGAATTTACATTCCCCTATATACTGTCCAGAACGATGAGTAAATATTCCAAAATTACATAAAGCTTGCTATCGAAAACGCATACTTTCTCCAAACTGATACATGAATAGGTTGTTCTACGTTCCTTTTACTACTTACATATGTTTGAAGATTTCCTTTAAATTTTAAGGTTAATGCTGAAAGTTGTTCAAAGTGATGCGGTTGTGCCAAAGGTGGCGCAATATGAAATCGCGAAGATGGACATTCTTTCATAATAGTAGCGACAAATTGAGAACAAAAGAAAGCATTCTCACGTTCCATTTCAATATTTACTGCAACTAACACCAAACCTATTAGATTATATTTGTATAATTGCTTTTGCTGTTCCATTTGGCTAATTTTACTCTTCATCCGCATATATTCAGAATCTGTAACTTCGCACTCATAAATGGCGCAGGTAGCTCTTTGGAACAGTCCTTCAACAGGATTTTCCTTTACGAAACCCCCATTGAATGGATTATGACTACTTTTCCGACCAAAGCTATACATTTCATTTAATTCCTCATCAAAAGCAATAGAAGCATGGTTTAATTCTTTTCTTGTGTACATGCCAATCGCCTTCGAAAATAGTGTACCCGTATTGCTAAGAATGATATAAATCTTTTTCCCCATTTTTGCCACCTCGTTCATAAGAGACATTTTTGCCTCTTTTCTATTATTTTAATCATGCTCTATCTGCTAATTATTCCATACGTACTTAAGGTGGAAAATTACTAAGACCTAAGACGTATATGATTAACAATTAGATTCCTAGTTAAATAGGGGCGAAAAAAAATAGTCATCTTTGAATGCTATACTTTCCATCCATTTTGTATATCCGCTTAAAATAACCGGAAATTTATAATAAACTTAAAGAGCTATCTAACCGCAAGAAGATCAATATCTAGACTTAGATTTAGTATATACAGATGAATATGGAGATTTACTTATCCGTGTAGTTGGACCATAAATGTAATGAATTTTTAGTAGAAAAATGGTATGAAGTAGTAAAGGAAATGAAAGCACACATTATTGACACAATCCCAATCGCTGTTCACTTTGGTGGAAGATCCACATTCTAGCATGATGGGAGATAGCCCTGATAACTTTGCTATCAATAATGATATGCAAATGTCGGATGTAGAAAATTTAATCGTTTGTGGACACCATACAAATGTTGGTATGTTGGCTTATCTAGCAGTTGAAGGTATGGTCGAATACTTAAAAAAACGTCGTTTTTACATTTTTGCACGGAATGTGTTATATTAATAACGATTCTATATATAGAAGGAGGAGATTCTATGCCAAACATAGGAATACCCGGTTTAATACTTGTATTAATTATTGCTTTGATTATCTTTGGTCCATCTAAATTACCTCAATTAGGCAAAGCAGTTGGACAAACATTAAAAGAATTCAAAACCTCGACTCGAGATATTATAAATGATGAAGAAAAAGATGATAAGAAAGTCGAAGCATCTGAAGTAAACCTAGACAAGAAATAAAACTGGTTGGTCCTGACATCCGTCAAGACCAACTTTTTTATTATAAAACTTGAGTCAATTCATAATCTACCTTTTCCACGATATCCGTGACAGTTACATTATTGTATCCCTTTTTCTTTCACCTGCTGGACAAAATGCTCTTTAAAGAAATTTTGTTCTTCGCTATTGAGTGATTTTCTGAATTCATGAGCATTCCTCCATTGTTTTATACATAGTGAAAATTATACATGATTAGCTTACCTTGAACCAAACTCTTTTAAGTTCGTCCATATTCCTATATCTGTTTAAAAGGAGTACTCGTATGCGTTCTTTTCTACTATTTACATATTTACAGGCACTATCTTGTATATTTCCAGTAATCATATTTGCAGCTCTAGCCCTTTCAAAATTTGTAGCTATCCCATTTATTCCTAGATACGACTTTATCCTCCTCATTTGTATAATTGGACAAGTATTTATGCTCGTTTCAAAATTAGAGACTTGGGATGAGTTTAAGGTAATTTGTTTATTTCATATTATTGGTCTTGGTTTAGAGTTATATAAAGTACATATGGGTTCTTGGTCATATCCAGAGGAGGCATATAGTAAGGTGGTTGGCGTGCCTTTATATAGCGGATTTATGTATGCCAGTGTTGCGAGTTATATTTGTCAAAGTTGGCGAAGAATGAATCTACATATGTATAATTGGCCGAAACCAATTTGGGCAGTTGGAATTAGCACTCTTATTTATTTCAATTTTTTTACCCATCATTTTACTTATGACATTCGTTGGGTTCTTAAATGCTTACTTTTAATCATCTTTTTCCGCACAGTAGTAACTTTTCAATTGAAGGAAAAGGTTTTTAAAATGCCCATGATTCTCGCATTTTTATTGATTGGTTTTTTTATTTGGATCGCTGAAAATATCGTGACCTTTTTAGGAGCATGGCAATACCCTAACCAAGCGGAAACTTGGTCTCTCGTCCATATCGGGAAAATTAGCTCGTGGTTTTTACTAGTGATTATTAGCGTAATTATCGTTGCACAATTGAAACGAGTGAAGAGTCGTACTTTGTGATTGTTGTTTGGTTTAGGTGATTGATTATTGTTCAGCATTAATCGATTTCATCATCAGAAAAACACTGCCAAGAAGGCAGTGTTTTATTTTTAATCTACAACAAAGTACCTAGCATCTGGATGTGCAAATACAATGGCAGAAACGGATGCTTCTGGTTCCATCATGAATTCTTCAGTAAGCTCTACTCCAATGATTTCAGGTTTTATCAAGCCAAACAGTTTTGCTTGATCATCTAGATTTGGACAGGCTGGATACCCGAAGGAAAATCGCTGGCCTTGGTATTTTGCAGCAAAACGATCGCGCATGGTAAAATCGGTTGCATCAGGAAAACCCCATTGGTCTCGGATTTCTTGATGAATTCGTTCGGCAAATCCCTCTGCTAGTTCTAGCGCAGTTGCTTGTAATGCATGACTTTCTAAGAATTTCCCTTGTTCTTTCAGTTTTGCTGCTTCCCCACGAACTCCATGTCCCGCAGTAACTAACATTAGTGCCACATAATCCATTTCTCCACTATCTACAGATTTTAAATAATCTGCTAGACAAAGGAAGGGTTGGGCAGATTGACGTGGGAATGTGAAACGCTCGATTTCTGTTTTCGAGTCGGTTGGGTCATAGATAATTACATCATCTCCATCCGCTTGTGCAGGGAAAAATTGATATACCCCTTGTGGCTTCAAAATATCCGACTGTAAATATCCAGTGACTAATTCATGTAAATTTGTTGCCCGCTCGTCTTTCTCTGCTAATAGTTTTTCACTATACCCTTTTAATCCTAAATGATGACCTATCAATGTTCGCATATTCACATATGGGTGTAAGTGCGCGACGGAGTAATCCTTTAGTACATGTCTCCGAACATCCTTTGGTACATATACCCGAACATCATCACGTACGGTTTTTACTGGTTTTTCTAAAACAGCCACTGCCTGCTTTGCTGAGCGATTAGCTTCTGCAATTTTTCTTTTTTCCTGTTGAACTCCAAGTTCGACTAATAAAGTCTCTTTATCCTCTTCATTTTGCAATCGATTGGCAAGATCTAGTCCCTGCATCGCATCTTTTGCATATAGGACTGGTCCATCATATTGAGCGGAAATTTTCGTTTCGGTAAAACGACGAGAGAGAGCTGCCCCCCCTACAAGTATAGGGACATCAATACCTGCTTCTTTAAAATCTTGAGCAGTAATAACCATTTGCTGTGCTGACTTTACAAGGAGTCCAGAAAGTCCAATAATATCGGGCTTTTCCTTTCGAATAACCTCTATTAAAGTCGCTGGAGTTACTTTAATTCCGACATCGATTACTTTATATCCATTGTTACTTAATATGATGTCTACTAAGTTTTTTCCGATATCATGCACATCGCCCTTAACAGTAGCTAGAACGATTTTACCTTTACCAGAGTCATCCTCTTTTTTCTCCATGAACTGCTCCAAATAAGCAACAGATGCCTTCATTACACCTGCACTTTGAAGAACCTCTGCAACTATTAACTGATTGCCATTAAACAGTCGCCCTACTTCAGCCATCCCCTTCATCAAAGGGCCATTAATGACATCTAGCGGAGCATCATACATTTGAAGTGCAGCTTCTAAATCAGGGATAAGTCCCTCTTTTGTCCCCTCAATAACATAATAAGCAAGACGTTCTGGTACTGTTTTTGGTATATCATCCTCGGTTTTTTCTTTCTTTTTATCGCGGTAAAAATCGGTAAAATCAGCAAGTGTCTGATCAGTCGTTGTAAATAATAGCTCATTTGCCATGTCGATTTCCAGTTTAGGAATAGACGCATATCTTTCAAGCTTTTCAGTATTTACAATCGCGTAGTCCAGTCCAGCTTGCGTACAGTGGTATAAATAGACAGCATTCAGCACTTCACGACCAACTGGTGGAAGACCAAATGATACATTACTAACTCCTAAAATAGTCAATGCTCGTGGTAGCTTCTCTTTTATTAGACGGATACCTTCAATTGTCTCAACTGCTGATCCTATATATTGTTGGTCTCCTGTTCCGACTGGGAATACAAGAGGATCAAAAATTATATCTTCTGGTGCAAGTCCCCATTTATTTACTAGTAAATCATAGGAACGTTCTGCGATTTCTAACTTCCTCTCCCTTGTCACCGCCATTCCTACTTCATCAATTGTTCCAACTACTACTGCCGCACCGTACTTTTTCACTAGAGGCATTACTGCTTCAAATCGCTCTTCCCCGTCCTCTAAGTTAATGGAATTGATGATTGCTTTTCCTTGGGAATATTTAAGTGCTACTTCTATTACTTTTTCATCTGTCGAATCAATAACAAGTGGTACTTTAACTTTTTTCACGACCTCTTTCATGAAGTTAGTCATATCCTCTAGTTCATCGCGGTCGGGATTTGCGAGGCAAATATCAATAACATGAGCTCCACCTTTAACCTGTGCTCGCGCAATTTCAGATGCTTCTTCAAACTTTTCATCCACGATTAAACGTTTAAACTTCCGAGAACCTATTACATTCGTACGCTCCCCTATGAATAAAGGACGCATTGACTCATCATATTGAAGAGGCTCAATTCCAGAAACAACATGCCCTTGTCGACCCAACTCTACCGGTTTACGTGGAGCAAGATCTTGTACTGCTTCTCGGACTGCTCGAATATGAGCAGGGGTCGTTCCACAGCATCCACCCACAACATTTAACCATCCCTTTTCAGCAAAGCCTCTTAGCTTTTTAGAGAGTGATTCTGGAGATTCATGGTAATGCCCTTCTTCATCTGGTAAGCCGGCATTTGGATAACAGCTCACATATCCATCCGACAACTCAGATAACGAGCGGATATGATCTGTCATAAATTCTGGTCCTGTCGCACAATTTAAGCCTACCGAAAGTGGTTTAATATGCTCGATTGAAATATAGAACGCTTCGATACTTTGCCCTGCAAGTGTCGTTCCCATTGGCTCTATGGTTCCTGAAATCATAATAGGTAGCTCTTTATTCAATTCCTTAAACGCCTGTTTGATACCGATTGTTGCAGCCTTCACATTCAGCATATCTTGACTAGTTTCCAGTAAGATAACATCTACTCCACCTTCTACTAAAGCCTTTGCTTGCACATAAAAGTCGTTCGTAAGTTCATCGAATGTGATACCACCTGTGACTGATAATGTTTTTGTCGTCGGTCCAATTGCCCCCGCTACAAATCTCGGCCAATCCGAAGTAGAAAATTCCTCTGCACATATTTTAGCTAGCTGAGCTGCACGAAAGTTAATATCATATGCCTGATTACCGAGATCATATTCATTTAACACTACAGGAGTTCCACCAAATGTATTCGTACAAATAATATCAGCACCAGCAGCTAAATATTCACGATGGACGTGTTCAATAACATCCGGTTTTACTATATTTAAATACTCATTACAACCGTCGTATTCATCCCCTCCGAAATCTTCGGGATTAAGATCCGCATTTTGAATCATCGTTCCCATTGCACCGTCAATAATTAGTATTCTTTCTTGGAGTTGTTGCTCAATTAGATGTTTGGACATAGCTGAACCCTCTCTCTTTCTTTCGATCAATCTCTTGAATATAATGAATTAATTCAAGAGACATATCGTATCGGAAAAATGGCGTAATTATATAAATACCGTTGAATAGCTTCGCTGCTGTATCTATTAATTCCTTTGAAATTTGGATACCTTCTGCAGTAGCTAGCTCTCTATCATCTCCACATAAACGCATACGCTCCAGTACCTCTTCGGACAATTTTATACCTGGTACTTCGTTGTGAAGGAATTCTGAATTACGACTATTAGTCAGTGGCATAATTCCAATGAAAATAGGGGTTGATAAATGCTTAGTCGCTTCATAAATTTCATGAATTTTATCTTTCGAGTAGACAGGTTGTGTGATGAAATAATCTGCTCCACATTCTATTTTCTTCTCTAGTCGCTTCACTGCACGGTCCAGAACACGAACGTTCGGATTAAAAGCAGCAGCTACGGAGAAATTAGCTTTTTTTCGTAGTGACTTTCCTGAGAAAGAAATACCTTCGTTTAATTGTTTGATTAGTTGTATCAATTCTAGGCTTGATACATCATAAACACTTGTCGCCCCAGGGAAATCACCAATTTTCGTCGGGTCTCCAGTTACAGCAAGAATATCATGGATTCCAAGCGCATCCAGCCCCATTAAATGAGATTGAAGACCGATTAAATTACGATCACGGCATGTAATATGAGCAAGCGGTCTAATATTTTTTTGGTGTTTTAACATCGAGCCCATTGCCATATTACTAATACGTGGGGAGGCTAATGAGTTATCCGCCATTGTCACTGCATCAATTCCAGCAGCATATAGCTTTTCTGAACCTTCCATGAATGTAGTCGTGTCAAGATGACGAGGAGTGTCTAGCTCAACAATAATCGTCCTTTCTGTTTTTGCTTTTTCATGGAGAGCCAGTGTGTTAGTCGGCTTGGCGTCTTGAATAATAATCGGCTTTCTGTTTTCAACAACCTTACTCGTAATCGGCGCTAAATGACCAATATGTTTTTTTACTGCTTCGATATGCTTTGGTGTCGTCCCGCAGCAACCTCCTATTAGTCGTACTCCAGCATCCCTAAGATATAACGCCGCTTTTCCAAAATATTCAGCATCGGACTCATAGACAATTCGCCCTTCATCTATATCCAGTAAACTAGCATTTGGATAAGCAGAGAGAAAAGCCTTATTCGGAAGTTTTACTCCTTCAAATGCTTGAATTGTATGATGGGGACCTAGTCGACAGTTGACTCCAACTATGTTCGCTCCAATTGCTTCAAGCTGAAGCAGAGCATCATTAAGTGGTAAGCCATTTTGCAAAATACCAGGCTCATGCATGGATACTTGGGCTATAATTGGTATATCAGTTAAGGTACGAAGATGAGTCACAGTAGTCTTTAATTCTTCTAAGTCATAATAGGTTTCGAGTAATAAACCATCTGGATCTCCCGCTAACAGCTGGATGGCTTGCTGATCGAGTGAATGGATAATCTCACCGAGCGTGGCATCACTTTTCCGAATTCCTCTAATGCCCCCAATCGTACCTATGACAAATTGGTTTCCGGGTGCAGCAGCTCTTTTAGCAATTTGGATAGCCGCTTCATTTATTTCTTTCACTTGGTTTTCTAGCCCGTAACGCGCCAATTTAATGGCATTCGCTCCATACGTATTCGTTTGAATAATATCTGCTCCGGCCTCAATATAATCCTGATGTATCTTCTCAATGATTTCCGGCTTTTGAATGTTTAATTCTTCATTGCAATAGTCAATTCCGTACGAATAAAGTAGCGTACCCATTGCCCCATCCGCTGTCAGTATGGACGACTGTAACTTCTCTAATAAACCCATTTGTATCCATCCTCTCCATATAAAAAAGCCTTCCATGAAAAGAAGGCTTTACGAGTATGCAAGATACCACCTTCTCATCTTTCAGACTTTGTTAAGTCTGCTGGATTTAGCACCTGACCAATTAATTGGCTGGTTGCTGAAGCTTCGTAGGGCCAGTCCCTCGGCTTCTCTTGATAAGAATTTCATTATTCAATTTTTTAATTAAACATATCGTACCTTTATTCCATTAAAGCGTCAAGATGTGTTTTGAATTTTCTATACACTTCTCTTAGTGTTTATTTATCCTATTTAAGTGATTTTCTTCTTCATTCTAGTGATTCTTCGCTACATTCTAGCGATTCTCCGTTGCATTCTAGCGATTCTCCGCTACATTCTAGCGATTCTCCGCTTCATTCTAGCGATTCTTCACTACATTCTAGCGATTCTTCACTACATTCTAGCGATTCTTCGCTACATTCTAGCGATTCTTCGCTACATTCTAGCGATTCACTCTTTTTCTATCTTTTTCAGTATATGCACAGGTGCTTTACCATATCCATTTATACTTAGTGTTTCTGGATGTTCCTATCTTGGTTAAATTCATTGATTGCAAGATTCTGTGCGCGATATATTTTGATTCTAAATGAAGAAAGTCTCTACATTGTTTATTAGTTATAGTATCACTAATCAGCATAAACCAATCCCTTATGGCCTTTTCATGTCCGAGCTTATCAAAATAGCCACAACGAGGACAAGTCCAGCCATTTTTTCTTTTTTCCATTCCATGAAAATCACAGCTTTCACACTGGACACCGCTTCTTAAATCTTTAGGATTAATACCCCAGCGTCCGCACATTGGAAAGGGAATATAAGTTTGTTGACCTACTTTTATTTGATTTTCAAATTTTTTCATTTTTTCAGAATCAAAATATACATTTTCGCGGGGAAGATTACGTAAATATACTGGGATGGTTTGGGGAAGAATAGCACTAAGTTTTTTCGGTGGTTCAATTACTCTCACTTTTGGATTGCTAAGAACAATCACACCGTATATTGGGATTGTCAGCCCATGATTTCCCAGCCATTCTTGTAGCAAATGAATATTTCGCGATAACTGGATTTCTGGGCTTTCAAAAACATCGATTTTACCATCGAGTGTTTCGCGCTCTAACTGCGCAGGGTTTTGTTTGAAAAATAACTTTCCACTTATATTTTTACTTTCGAGAATTACTAAGAAATAGGGAGTAAGAAAGATAGCATCTATTTGGAACTTACCGTTTGAATCTAATCCGATATTTTCAACGAAAAAGTATTCAAAAGGAAATGTATATTTCGCAAAAACTTCACTTATTCTACGTTCACCTTGCAGTCCAGCTTTTGCTGCCTTTTCTTTAGCTAAGATTATCTCCTTTTGAGGATGTGTATCATTCAATCTTTTTGCTAACATTTGTAAACCAATTAAATTATATTCGCAAGAATCCATTACTTTAAGCATACTTCACCTCCAATTGAATCGTAGCACAACAAAAGAAAATGTAAATTTCACCAAATAAGCAACTATTCAATTTTCCCCATAAAAAAATGGCCAAAAATGAATTTTGGCCAGCAAACTTAATCAACTATTGAATTTATAATATTTTCTGCTGTTTCTCTACCGTTCTTAATGCAAGCTACAATTCCAACCCCGTAATAAGAACAACCAGCCAACACCACATTTGGCATCTCACCAGCCATCTTAGCTGTTAATGATTGAATTGCATCCCCGTGTGCTAGATGATAATTTGGCATTTGATCGTTCCATTTTGTTACTTCTATTACCTCAGGTTTGCCCGTTAATTTCAAGCTTATTTTAATATCTTGGAGCGCAACTTCTACTAGCTCTTCTTCACTCATATTCTTCATGCTCTCAAAGGCAGAACTTGAGCTCTTATAGAACATACGAACAAGTAATTGATTGTCTTTTGACGTGTGTGTCCATTTACGACTTGTCCACGTGCATGCATTACATTTCACATCACTATTTTCAGATACGATAAAACCAGTGCCCTCTGCTGGAAGCTGATTATCTGGAATATCAAATCCAAGATATACACTAATAAGAGATGAATTTTTTAGTCTATTGAAATCGGTATCCAACTGTTCATCTTGAAGAATCAGCTGCGCTACATTATGAGGAGTAGCTAGCACTACACTATCTGCTTCAACCGTTTCCCCATTAGTCAATAAAACCGAATAACGTCCATCCTTCTTCTCTACTTTCTTTGTTGCCACACCTTTAATAATCGTAGATTCGCCCAGCACTTCCTCTAAGCGATCAATTAGTGTGGAAAGTCCATTTTGGAAAGAAATGAACTTTTTATTAGCTGCTGCTTGGAATTTTGCTCTGTTTTCCTCTAACCCCTTAATTATACTGCCGTATTTATTTTTATAGTCAATCAAATAAGGTAGTGTAGTGGCGATAGAAAGTTTATTGAGATCACCAGAATAAACACCTGATAACACAGGCACAATTTGTTTTTCAACTAATTCTTTCCCTAAGAAATACTCTAAAAATGACCCGACTGAGCTTTCTTTTGTGAAGCTCTCATTTGGTAATTCTAAATCCTTTAATGCTTCTTTTTTCCCAGCATCTGATATTAGCGTGCTGCTATTTAATGATTCAATACTTGTGGGAATACCGAATACAGTGTCTGCAGGAATTGCATGTAACTCATTGTTTGTGTAAATATACGAAATGCCTGTAGAGTTATACACTTTTTCTTCTTCAAGATTTAGCTCTTCAATTAAATTTGTGATTGCTTCGTTTCTTGCAACAATTGAATCAGCTCCAACCTCCATAATGAAGTTGTCTTCCTGCATGGTATGGATTTTGCCACCTAAGTACTCGTTCGCTTCAACTAATACTAGCTCTATGTCTAAAGATTTTTCGTTTTTAAGTTTTTGCAAATAATGCATAGTAGAAAGCCCTGTGATTCCGCCACCAATAACCACTATTTTTTTCAACCTAACCACTCCTTATATCAATTCATACAACTAGTATAAGCGTTTTTGAAAATTACTGATATGATTTACATCACTGCTAGAAGGTAAATTATGAACAATTAAAGAAGTTAGTTCTAAAGAAGTTATTCAGTAATTAAGAGTAGGAGGAGATAATACGTATGCAGAGGATTAAATTTATGTGGAAACTATTTTAAAAAAAGCCTGCTTGGTTGGACGACATTTTCTAAACTTGCAGCCGCAATATTTTTTGGAGTTTTTAGTATACATGTTGAAGTAATATTTATGGTAGCTGCCTTTTGCACACTCTTAGCAATTTGGGCTTTCTTATAAAAAAGACCAATTATTAGCATCTTTTCTCAATAAAAGTCCAAACAATAAAAATTAAAACTGATATCCCGATAATTAATGCTGAGGCATTGAAGACAAAATCAAGATCCATTTCTCTTATCCACCTGGATTCTATTCCACCCTGATTTCTAATTTCATATTTTATATCTCTATAATCCATAAGAGTAAAAGACACAATTAATCCAATTATGGTTCCACCCAATAAAGATAGTAATAACTTTCTCATAAACTACACCTCCATATGTAAAAGCCCTGAATCTTTGATTGATACTGGGCTTTATGCTCCACTCTGCTAAAGTACTTTAATAGTTGTGGAAGCTTTACTGTTTAAGCTATCTAACAATACATAGCCAAATATTACCCCAGCTATTGTTGTGAATGTTATATCCCCTAGTAGCATAACCACATTTGAAAACCATAAATTCATTCCATAGACAATAGCAAAAAGTGGAATCATTGCAATATAGAGAGATGGTATTCCAATTACGATGAACTTCATCCAATCGAATGACCACCTTTGTTTTTCTCTAATTTCTAAAATTAGTTTGGGTAATCGTAACAACATTCCAATAAAAATAGAGAAAAAGCTTGCAAATGATATATAAGGCTTAATATCAAATATGATTGCTGACTTTTCTCTTAATCTCATTTGATAATCCATCCCAAAATAAAAAACAAATCCAATTACTGCTGTGGAAAAGAAAATAAATAAAAACCTTTTCATTCTAGCTCCTCCTTTTAAAATAGAAAAGGATAGACTAGCATATTAAAGTGCTATCTATCCCGTCTATTATATTTTTTTTAGCACTGCACGTATGGGGCTTCCGTCCGCCCCTTCAATTTTCAAAGGTAAAGCGATTAAATCATAATCACCAGGCTCTACATTTTCCAGCAAGAGATTTTCTATAATATATACATCATTTCTAAACAGTGAATGATGCGCTAATAGCTCCTTACTTTCTATCCCATCAACTGATGGTTGGTCTGTGCCGATTAGAAAAATACCCTTTTCCTTTAAAAATGGTCCAATATTTTGCTTCAATGTATTAATCTTTTCAGGGAATTTTTCAGGTGATGCTGTATTCGTCGTTTTTAAAAGCAAACGCTCTACACCCGTTAAATCAACCCCCTCTAATTCCTCCCTACCTATCTCGGAAGCACCAACGACACTAACCACTTTTGCACGTCCAATATACATATTAACGTCGAGCATATCCAGTGTCTTTCCTTCACTTACATAATGAAATGGAGCATCTGCATGAGTTCCTGTATGCAAACTTGCTGTTATCGTCCCAACATTTGCAGCACCCCCCTCTTCCTTTGTAGCGGTAAGTTCATATTCAAAAATAGTATCCCCTGGCCATGTTGCTATTCTAGTCGAGATAGTTTGTGTAATATCAATCCATTCTTTGTTCATTTTCCTGACCTCCCTATAAATTTGTACGTAAATCCCAAAGCTCTGGGAAGAAACGATGGTCTAATACATGCCGTAAATAATTCACACCAGATGATCCTCCAGTGCCTTTTTTAAATCCTATTATTCTTTCTACCGTTTTCATATGACGAAAGCGCCACTGCTGGAGCCAGTCTTCTACGTCTACTAACTTTTCTGCTAATTGATACAAATTCCAGTACTTATCGACGTTTTGATAAACTTCTTTCCATGCATTTGCTACTGATTCATCTCCGACGTACGTAATGGAATAATCTCGATTCAATAACTGAGTATTTATCGGAAACCCAGCTCGATCCAAAGCTTGAATTGAAACATCATAAATACTTGGTGCATGAAAAGCATCTTGCAGCTCTTCATACAATTCTGTCTCTTGTTCGTAAATCTTCAGTATATGCTTAGTCCTATAGCCAAGGGCAAATTCAATTTGTCTATATTGAAACGATTGAAAGCCAGAAGCCTTGCCCAGCTTATCTCGAAACTCTAAATACTCTGCAGGTGTTAGTGTGGAAAGGACATCCCAAGCCTGGATAATTTGTGTTTGAATTTTCGTCACTCGTGCTAACATTTTAAATGCAGATTGCATTTTATCCGCTTGTATAGCTTGAATTGCACTCGTAAGTTCATGCAATATAAGTTTCATCCAAAGTTCACTAACCTGATGAATAATTATGAACAGCATTTCATCATGATGTCCTGATAACCTTTGTTGACTGGCCAATAAATTATCTAGCTGCAAGTATTCACCATACGTCATTTCTTCTCGAAAATCGGTATGTATTCCACTTTCCCTATTATCATCTGGCATGCTATACCTCCTTTCTTAAGCAATAACATCACGTTTATTTTCATACTTTTTATAAAGCTCTTCCTTCATAATCAATTTTAAAATCTGCACTGTTTTCCAAACATCCTCATACGAGTTATACAATGCAACTGGTGCTAAACGAATGCCATTTGGTGAACGAAAATCTGGAATAACTTGTTGCACTTTTAACGCTTTGCATATACGAGCTGCCTCATCATGTACTAAAAATATATGACCTCCACGCTTCTCTGTTTCCCTTGGATTAGCAATTACAAAATTATATTCACTTAATTCGTGTTCGATTAACGTCATCATATAATTGGTTAACTTTAGTGACTTTTCTCGAATGGCATCTATTCCAACCTCTGCGAACATTTCTAAAGATCCATATAGCGGAGCACTACTCATTATATGCGGTGTTCCGATTTGATAGGCACCTGCATTTGTTGCTGGAGTCATGTGAGTCGACAAATCAAATTGTTTTTCTTTATCAGAACCAAACCATCCCGCAAGTCCAGGCTTTCCTCCAAAATGCTTACGATTTACATATAACCCCCCTGTTGCTCCAGGCCCACCGTTCACATGCTTATAGTTACACCAAAACGCAAAGTCCACATCCCAGTTATCCAGTTCATGTGGTACAGATCCAATTGAATGACATAAATCAAAGCCAATCATAATATTTCGCTCATGAGCTACTTCGGTCAGCATTTTAATGTCTAATACCTGACCACTTCGATATAACACACTAGGTAGTATTATTAAAGCAACGTCATCAGTCATCGCGCTTATAATATCTTCCTCTTGTAATGTATAGCCATCACGACTTTTTACCAGTTTCATATGTTCATCACCATTAAATCCATGCAATGATAGCTGACTGCTAATTGCATATAAATCGGATGGAAAGTTCAGTTCATCCGCTAATATTTTCGTACGCAGTCCTTCTGGTCTATAAAAACTAGCGACTAATTGATGTAAGTTTGCCGTTGTAGACCCTGTTATGATAACCTCTTCTTTTGAAGCTCCTACTAGATGGGCACACATCTCACTTAATGTTTCAGGGAAATAAAACCATGGGTGCTCCCCCTGCGTCCATCCATCTATACCATATCGTTTCCATGAATCTAGCAGCGTTAATACAGACTTTTCTGCCCGCTTAGATAGTAACCCGAGGGAATTCCCATCCATGTAAATGACATTCGGTTGGATATAAAATTCATTTCTATACTTTCCCAAAGCATCTTGCTCGTCTAAACTTTTCGCATATTCCACCATAGTACTCTGCATCTAAAACGTCACCAACCTTTTAGAAATCTAAATTTTCATTCTATTTATATAAATCATATGTTTTAATAGATTGAGTGTCAATGAATGAAAGGAAGGCTATTTTGTTAAACGGAAATTTTTCAATCTAATAACCCCGGTCACTATTAGATTATGCATCTTAACATTCACCAAAAAGTATTAGTATCCGAGTAACACTATAAATGCTCCACACAAAAAAAGAGGCTAGGACAGAAGTAGAAATTTTATTGGATAAGGAGATAACTTTACTAAATAATGGATATTTAATTAAATTGATTGGAATGGAGGGGCGACTCCTACGGGAATAGCGTGCTGCCTGAGACTACGGGCTAAGGCCACGCCCGTGGAAAGCGTCCCTGGAATGGAAATCAATTTTGTACACAGCAAAAAAAACAGCATTTTTCTCACAGAGAAAAATGCTGTTTTGGGGTTCTGTACCAGCCCCTAAATTTAATATAAAAGTTTGATTATTTAAAACTCTACCTTGCTAAGTACCATTTACCCTTCAAAATTTATAATTTTGCGTATTGTTAGTGAGAAAAGAATCTATAAGTATTACGTCCACTCTTTTTTGCTTCATACAATGCATAGTCTGCATTAGTGAATAAATTATTTATATTGTCGCCGTCTTGTGGAAAGAAGGCAATACCGATACTTGAGGTTGTTTTAAAGTTATGTTCACCGATTTCCCAAACTTGCTGCAAGCTTTCTAGAATACGCTCTGCACAAGCACGGGCATCTTCCTCATGTTCGATATCAGACAATAAAATGGTGAACTCATCTCCACCTTGACGTGCTAATATGTCTCTGTCACGAATGCATTTACTCACCCTATGTGCAAATAATTTCAATAATTCATCCCCAATTGAATGACCAAGATTGTCATTTACCCATTTAAACTTATCGATATCCATATAGAGTAAAGCACATTTTCGTTGTTGGCGCTTCGCTTCTTTTAATGATTGTTGCATTTTTTCTTCGAATAATCTTCGGTTTGGCAATCCAGTTAAACTATCGTGGAAAGCCATTAATTTTAGTTCTTCTCTCAATTGCTTCTTTTCTTCCACATCACGAGACACGATTAACAGAAAAGGTTTTCCATATTGTTCATCGATAAAGAAGGTTGCTTTTGACTCTACCCATAACCAAGTCTTAGTCGTATGCTTAAGTCTAAAATCCAAATTGGCGGAACCTTTTGTGCTCATAATTTGTTTAAACACCTTTGTAACATTTGGTAAGTCTTCTGGATGCACAAAATCCTTTGCAGAAACCCCTTCCAATTTATTTAAAGGTATTCCTAATACAGTAAAGTAAGAAGGAGATACATAGTTCGTCTGCCCATTTTCATCAATTACCGAAACTAAATCTGTCATATTTTCTGCGATTAATCGGTATTTTTCTTCATTATGAACTAAGTTCTCTAAAAGAACCTTTTTTTCTGTAATGTCTCGTAAAATCACTTGAACTGCTGACTCATCTTCATACTCAATTCCTACAGAAGTGGTTTCTGTTAGAAACGTCGAACGATCTGCACGTAACATTTTTTGCTCTACAATTTCTTTTGGGAAATTCCCCTCTACTGTAATACGTCGAATTTTACTTTGGACTACTTCCCATGAATCAGGATGAACAAAATCTAGCACATGTCTCCCTAGCATTTGTTCTGGCCTTTTAAATCCGAACATTTCTACTGCAGCAAGATTAATGTAGCGTATGACTCCGTAACTTAAAACATAAATGGGTTCAGGTGATGCATTTAGTAGAGATTTGTACCTATCTTTGCTATTTCTAAGGGCTGCCTCCATTTTCTTTCTTTCAGTAATGTCTCTAGATATCCCAGAAAATGCAACCACATTACCATTTTGGTCATTCAAAGGGGATAAGGTGAAACTTACTTCTATAGATGATCCATCTTTCTTTAAACAGGTTGCTTCTAGCCCTTTTATATGGTGACCATTTTTCAGTTCATCACGTTGTTTATTTACCGTATCCATTCTCTCCTTTGGGATCGTCGGTAATGGCTTGCCAACCAATTCATCGACTTTCCAACCGTACATTTCTTCAAATGCCGGATTAACTGTCAAAACATTCCCGTTTGTATCAATTAAATCAATCGCATCCGCAGAGGAATGTAGTAATGAGTGCAGCCTCTCTGCAGTTTCTAGCAGGGTTGCTTTAGTTTGAACTAGTTCAGTCACATCTTTCGCTATAATCATCACAGCAAAAATTTCCCCATTGTCTAACATCGGAATATTCTTCACTTGTAAATGAAGAATATCCCCGTTTCTTCGATAGGCGTCTGCTTCATAAGCACAGGATTCACCAAGTAAGGTTTTTACAAATAATCGTTTCACATTATAATCCTTACTCGGAACTAAGATATTCTGATAGTGTAACTCTGATCGTTCTGCATTAGTGTATCCGAATATATTAGTGCCTGCTTTATTAATATCCAACACGTGGCCACTTTCATCTAACAAGAAAATAGCATCAGGATTATTGCTTATTAAAAATCGATACATATCAAACGAAATACTATTAAATAATCTTTCCATATAGATTTTCCTTCCGTACTACTATTTGAACTTTCGGTACTAATTTTAGTAAATTTCATTTTATTTCTCCCAAAAATGAATCAGTCAATCGGACCATAAAATGGATAGGTTTTAGGGAAAAATTTGGGAGAAGACTACCGACTTGAGAGTCCTTCGAGAGAAAGTAATGGGATTCTTTTTTTGCGGGAAACAATTCTCTTATACTTTTGTTGCACACATTATCTATAGATTCTGAAGAAAAACTCCACTTAACTAAACGATAGTTAGATCACTGTTTACTTAAGTGTAGTGTAGTTATTTCACCATTATTAATAGCTATTTGATATAATTTACCCTAAAACTAAATACCTAATCAACAAGTTATCTGAACGAAAAAGAGTAATCACCATTAAGGTAATTACTCCACTAAACTTCAATTCATCTTCAAATCAGTTAAAACGATAACATTGGGGTGATTGCAGAGTCTGGTAACCGGAATATCTTCCGTTACATCTCCCCTTAACAATGCTTTTATGGCCGTTCTTTTTTCTTCTCCAACTGCTATTAAAAGAATGCACTTTGCTCTCATTATTGAGGCAATGCCCATTGTAATGGCTTGCTTAGGAACCTCATCGATTGTATCAAAAAATCTTGCGTTTGCAGATCTTGTGGAAACTGTTAATTCGACAACATCTGTCTCACTATGAAACGACGTTCCTGGTTCATTGAAACCTATATGACCATTCACACCAACACCTAGTAATTGCATATCGACTGTTAGTGATTTCAATAAGTCTTCATATCGTAATGCTTCGGCATGTACATCTTCTGCTACACCATTTGGAATATATGTAGCTTTGAATGGTTTTGCTTCGAATAGATGATTCTGCATAAACGTATAATAGCTTTCGGGATGCCCTTGTGGAATTCCCACATACTCATCCAAGTTCACACTCTTACAATGAGAAAAATCCAACGAACTATTTCGTAGTTTTTCATATAGCGGAATCATGGTACCACCCGTTGCTAATCCAAATGTAGTTGCACCATTCTTTAATTGTGCTGAAAATAATTCTTCAGCACGACTATATAAATCATCCTTATCTTCCCAAACTTCTAAATTTAATGTCATAATTTAAACCACCTTTTTCCTAAATTGCAATTACGCACTATTTACTTACAGTGAATGAAAAATCATTATATTCAATTTCTACATTTGCTTCAAGTAGAGAAGTCACTGGCACTAATGATTACTCTAGGTAAAATCTATTCTATTTCTGTATTTCTTCAACATGGTTTCATTATGAAACTGGCTATCTGATAGATTTGCGCTTTTAAAAACAGGTAATTCTTCAGACTCTTTACTTATCTCCTCGATAACTTGGCATATGAGTGCATTAAGAAGTGCAGCACCAACAACCGTCGAAGCCGGTCCGTATTGCAGTCCCTTATTACTTAATAGTCCGTCACCGACAGGAACATATGTATTTAATACGATATCTACTACTTCCTCTAGTCTTTTACCACTCGCATGTCGGCCTTCCTGGTCTCTGTAGGATAAAGATTGAAGTGAGATGACCAAAATTCCAGCTTCCTTCCCTAAGAAAGCCATATCTATTGGTGCTGGATTGCGACCAGAAGTAGAAATAACAATTAGAATGTCATTCGGTTCAAAGCTTACTTGATCCTTATATTGTCCGATGAGCGTAGGATCTTTCTCGTTACTTGAAGAAGTCAGTGCACCTTTATGTAGCATTAAAGGCTCTATATTAATGGGAGCAACAGGTACTAGCCCACCTGCACGGTAATATGCTTCCTGGGCCAAAAGATGAGAATGTCCACAACCAAATAATTGAAGTATTCCGCCCTTTTTAATTCGCTCAGCAATCAGTTTTGAAGCATTCTCTATATTCTCATTTTCTTGTTCTGCAACCTTCTCCAGTAAAAAATTTATTTCTTTCCAATAGGACTGCAAATGATCACCACCATTTTCATTTAATTTTCAAATACAATATTTCCACGACAGATTGTTTTTTGTACATTCAATTCCATATCTAATATAACTAAATCTGCATCATAGCCTTCACCAATATATCCTTTGTGGGATAAGTCTAATTGTTTCGCAGCATTTGTAGAGGACATTGAAACAAGTTCCTTCAATGAACAATTCGTCGACAGTTTCATATTCCGAACGGCCTGATCCATTGTAAGTATACTTCCCGCTAAAGCACCACTAGAAAGATGAGCACCTTTTTCTGTGACATGAACAGTTTGTCCACCAAGATCATAATCCCCATACTCTAATCCTTTTGCACGCATAGCATCGGTTATTAATATTATTTCTTCTGCACCTTTTAAACGGTATGCAAAATTTACTGCCCTCGTATGACTATGTATATAATCGACGATAATTTCGACTTGCATGCGGTCTTCCATCAATACTGATCCGACTACACCTGGTTCTCGATGATGAAACGGACGCATTTGGTTATATAAATGAGTAGCCTGTTTAGCTCCTAATTGAACTGCCTTTTCTACTTCTTCTGAATTGGCATCTGAATGTCCAATTGAAACGACAATACCTTCCTTACTCATAACCTGTACAAATTCAAAACCACCAGATATTTCGGGTGCAACTGTCACTTGTTTAATACGATTACCACTTAGTTGCTGCCAGTTTAGAAATTGTTCAACAGATGGTTCTGTAATATGCTCAACCGGTTGTGCACCTGCCCATTTTGTAGATATATATGGACCTTCTACATGAATTCCAATAACTTCAGCTTCATCCTCATTATTTACAAACGTACTTACATTCTTGAGTGCAGCTTCAATTGCTTCCACTGCCTGAGTAATTGTCGTCGGTAAGTAGCTTGTGGTTCCTTCTTTTACTAAAGAACGTGAAATCCCCCTAAGTGCTTCTTCCGTAGCATCCATCATGTCAAAACCAGCTGATCCATGAATATGCATATCGATAAACCCTGGCATAACTATCCAATTCTTTGAAGTTCCATCTATATAGACATCTGCCTCTACTTGTAAAGCTTGTCCTATTTGTTCAATTTTACCCTCTCGGATCAATAGATCTCCAATACACTCTTGGTCATAATTCACAATAGTTACATTTGAAATGAGAATGGTTTGTTTCATTTATAACACCTCCGCAGTTTGCTTAGTAACAGTATAGATTAATAAAACCTAAAAGGATAAAGAAAAGCCGTTTAATGTGGAATCCCATATTAAACGGCTTTTTCAATTAAATCAATTTGAATAAGAGTAAGTAGCAATAAAATATAATTAACATTGATTTTCGCTCTAGGCGGACTCTTTCTGCGCACGGCTTCAATCTTCTAGTTACTGCGAAAACATATGCACCCGCGGTTACTCTTCGCCAAAACATAGGTCAAACAAAGTTCGCTCCATGTCTTTACTGCATAAGTTTCAGCTTGCGCTTGAGTCGCGCCTTGCTCTCCAATCAATGAAATGAAATGAAATCAACTCAATTAATAACTATTTACGAATTTTATCAATTTCGTCAGCAACAAATTGTACGCTTGTTCCTACAATAACTTGAATACTTTTCGGTCCCACTACATTAATACCTGGAACACCAGTGTCTTTAATTTTCTTTTGATCGACCTTATCCATATCTAATACTTCTACGCGTAAACGTGTAGTACAGTGGTCTACAGAAGCAACATTCGCATCTCCACCTAGACCATCATAAATTCTAGCTGCCATATTTGAAAACTTATCATCAGATGAAACTCCAACAGTATCATCCGTCTCATCTGTATCATCTTCTCTACCAGGAGTTTTTAAGTTAAACTTCACGATTAAGAAACGGAATAAGAAATAATAGATAACTGCAAATACTAACCCTTGAAGTACTAGCATAAGTGGTTGATTTGCTATAGGTACACTAAGACTCAAAAGGTAATCGACAAGCCCTGCACTAAATCCGAAGCCTGCTGTCCAGTTAAAGGATGCAGCGATGAATAAAGATAAACCTGTTAATGCTGCATGAACTACATAAAGAGCTGGAGCTAAAAACATAAAAGCAAATTCAAGAGGCTCAGTTACACCTGTAAAGAAGGCTGCAAAACCAGCTGCAAGCATAAGAGAAGCTGCTTGTTTTTTTCTTTTCGTTTTAGCTGTATGATACATCGCGAGAGCTGCCGCCGGTAACCCGAACATCATAATCGGGAAGAATCCAGCCTGATACATACCAGTTACACCCTTAACACCTTCACTTGCCCAGAACTTACCAATATCATTAATACCAACTGTATCAAACCAAAATACTGCGTTTAGTGCATGATGCAATCCTGTAGGTATTAATAGTCTGTTAAAGAATCCATAAAGCCCAGCACCTACTGCTCCTAGATTACTAATTGTTTCACCAAAGTTAACTAAACCACCAAAAACGATTGGCCAAATATAAAATAGTGCTGCAGAAGCAACTAACATTGCAACAGCTGACATGATAGGAACTAAACGTTTACCACTGAAGAATGCTAAAAAGTCAGGTAATTTCACGTGACTGAAGCGGTTGTACATTACTGCCGCGACAAGACCAGAAAGAATACCTATAAATGCATTATTAATTTTTCCAAATGCAGGATCAACGTTCTCCACATCGATTCCTTGTAATAATGAAACTGTTCCACTTGAAAGCATCGTTGTGACAACTAGGAAAGCAACTAATCCACTTAAAGCAGACGCACCGTCCTTTGCTTTGGACATCCCGATTGCAACTCCTACTGCAAATAGAATAGGAATATTGTCGAGGATGGATCCCCCGGCTTTTATCAAAAAGGCAGCTAAGACATTTCCAGATCCCCAACCTTCATGATCGATCCCGTATCCAATACCCATTAATATAGCAGCTGCAGGTAGTACAGCTACTGGAAGCATTAAAGAACGTCCCAGCCTTTGTAAAAATTTCATCATAATCTTTTTCCCCCTTTTTACTGTTCATAAATAAAATATAATAATATAAAATAATGCCGAATTACTAAACTTGTTTTCTTAAACGTTCAATATGCAGCGCAATATAGCCTAACTCTTCTTCGGGAAACTCAATACCATGTTCATCCTTCAGTTCTTTTGCTATGTGAGTTGCGCAACTATAGCCAACCGGGAATTTCTTTTGAATCATTACTAACATTTCTTCATCCATCATATGAAGCTCAGACTGATTTAACCTTGTTAATGCAAAACGCAGATGGGTAATTAATCGATGATAGGAAATGTCGTTTTCCTCCATCTCAATGTTCAAGTACTGTTTAATCGATAAAACCATACCTTTTATTAAATTCGTTTGTCTTATAGTCTGATGTAAATCCCCCCCTTGAATTTTCATCGTATGTATGTGAAGCGCTATGTAAGCCGCTTCATCAACAGGCATTTCTACCTGACACGTATTATTTATATGCTGGATTGCCCAAAGACCGATTTCAAACTCTGATCTATATAAAACGCGAATCTCATGGAGTAATCTGTTATTAAGATTAATACCATCCTTAGCTCGTTCAATTGCAAACGAAATATGGTCTGTCAACGCTATATGAATATGCTCATTCAATCTTGTGTTTAAATATTCTTCAGCGTAGGTGATTATTTCTTCTGAGATAGTAAAATGTTCTTCTGGAATTCTGCTTAATAGCTGCACTAACTTGTCATTTTCTTGCATGACAAAAATCTTTTCAATTTTGGAACCAATGATAATATCATTTCGTTTCTTTTGAAAAGCTATGCCAGAGCCAATTGCTATTTTTTCTCGTCCATCTTGTATAACAATCACAGCGTTATTATTAAGTATCTTTGTGATCTTAATGGAAAGTCAGCCTCCTTTCACATACTTACCATCTGCACTTACTTCGAAGAAACAGACATTACTAACGTTTCACCCGCAACACTTGCTGTGTCATCAGCATATTCTACAGATCTATCTGTACTATTAGTAATTACGATTGGTGTAATAATACTTGGCACTTTATCTTTAATAAAATCCCAATCCACTGCCATAAGCTTTTGTCCGACAGAAACTACGTCTCCTTCTTTTACAAATACATTAAAACCTTCACCTTTTAATGTAACCGTTTCCAATCCGACGTGAATTAGCAGCTCAGTATCATCTTTTGTACGAATCCCTATAGCATGCTTTGTTTTGGAGATTAGCACAACCGTACCATCGATTGGCGCGACAACATCTCCTCCGATTGGCATAATAGCTACTCCCTCGCCCATCATTTTTTGGCTAAAAACTGGATCTGGTACCTGTTCTAAAGGAATCACTTGACCATTTAGTGGTGCGAATACTTGTACTTTGTTTTTTTTCATAAATTTAGAAAACATTAGTAGAACTCCTTTGTGTAGATGTATTTTCTAGTTGTAAAAAAACCGTTTTATTAATATATATTGCTTCTAGATGCCTATAAGAACATAAAAAGACATGGGGCAAAGGAAAAGAATAATAATATTCTCTCTCGTTTTACCACCATGCCTGAAAAGTTCAGTAACATGTGACCAATATGTGTATTTATAATCCGATAATATCATCAAAGGTTCAAGAATGCAACCTAAATTTATGTGATCGAAAACATCTATAGTTTAATAAAGAAAAGTTCTTCCTTTTTCGGAAATTTTATGAGCAAGTCGAATCGTTGAAACTGCTAACTCTGCATATGTTACTTCTTTTTTAGGATTGAATGTACCTTCATCTGCCTCTAATAAAGCAGTCGAGTTAGCTAATGCGACATAACCCAGGAGTTCCTTTTGTACTTTATCAGCATCTTTAAATGGAAGTTTATAGATTGTAGAATTTTCAGCTGCCTGCTCCAGACCTAATGCCCGTATATACCAAACCGCTAACTGTTCTTTACTAATTGATTCATCTATTGCAAAGTTCTTCGTATCAGGTTTTATTACACCCATTTCAACAGCGCGCTCAACGGATTGGTATAATGGATGTGCAGGATCTATATTTTCGAATGTTTGTTTCTGATTCTCCTGCTCAGGATAATAATAGCCATCATACATATAAGTTAGTGATTTCATAATTACCTTTAGAGCTTCTCCTTTTGAAATAGAAGCATCTCCATCAAACTTTTTTGGATCTTTTATATCTAACACTTTTGTGCTAATAAGATAATTTAACTCATCTTCTGCCCATGGATGTGAAACTTGCGTTGATGTATTTTCTCCATAAAGACTTTGCCATTCTCCAGTGATAGCATCTAGAGAACTAAAAGACTTGTCATTAAATAGTGGTGAGTAAACAAGATCATAATGATTATTATCTTGTTTATGGTCTGTCATCATATAATTTAGTTTTAAACTTAAGGCCTTATTCAATATATTTTTCGCTTCTTTTTCTGAAATAGCCTTTTCTGGCGATGGCCAGTTTTCTACCTCTTGGTAATTTACATAAAGATTATTTAACGAACCATCCTTCGTTACACCTACACTAATATAGTCACCAGAAACAATCACTCCGTTTGCAACTCTCGGGAAATTAAACATATAGCCCCCTTGCATTTCATCCAAATATGCTGCTTCGATAGGTTTTGCATAGTTATGCAGGTAAGATGGAACCCATTTCTTAATATAGTCAATTGCTTTTTCAAGAGCCTGTTTCTCCGACAATGGCTTCACTTCACTAGGCTTCTCTCCTAGTTGCTCTAAAATTTGACTCTTCATATTATGGTACTGTATGACTTCGCCTGTTTGTTTATCAATTTCTAGACTTGCTCCTGTACCACCACCATTTGGGAAACTGTACATATATTGAATACTGATAACTTCCTGTCCATTATAATTGTCGATTTCTCTAATTGAATCTATGTTCAATTTAACATCTTTTAAATCGACCTTTAGTAATTTTTCAGCTATTTTTTTGGCCTCTTCCATAGTTGTCCCTCCCTCGTTCTTTGTTGGGAGTGGTTTTGATGCCAGCATAGCTATATTTGATTTCTTAGGAAAGGTTGTTGAGTATCCATTTAATGTTAGATATTTTCCAGATGAAGCATGTACTCCAAGAAAATTAGGTGACGGCTGATAAACAAGTCGAACGTGGCGTTTACCGGTTTGGTTATCTGTTTCTATCTGATATTGCTTTTCTACGTATAGATTTTCTTTTACCTTTTTTAATATGGTATCCTTTGCTTGGGCTTTTTTTACGTCATCAAAGGTAGATGCTTTGTTAGCGTCCAGATTTCTATAAAAACCAACTATCTCTCCATTACCTAAAACTGAAACTTCTATTCGTTGATCAGCAATAGAAACTTTGTTTTTTAAGCGAGTGTAAGAGAATGAATATCGGATAGGTTCCGTTAATAATTGAGTCGGATAATATCCATAAGTATCCGTTTCTAATTGGTATTCCCCACCTTGAAGATACTTTTTCATAAAATCTCCTGCAATTTTCTGTGCTTCCTCTTTGGAAACTTTAGCTGGAAAGAGTGCATCTGTTACAGTCGCCGGTTGATAAGAAAAATTCTCTATTTGTAAATCCTTTCCTACAAATGAAATATTTCCATATAACTGCTTTCCATTGATGGTTTTCGTAAAGTATAGATCATAACGCATTGTCTCTTCACCAGGGTAATAATATCCACCGTTCATTTGAAAATCAGCATTCGTTAAAAAATCGAATTGCTTCGGAAACAATCCACGAAACTTCTTGATCAAATCTTCTTTTGTGAAGACATTCTCTGTTGATGCTGCTTTAATTTGTACAGGCAGTTGTTCATTCAAAGTTGTAGCTGCATTTACGTTAGCAGAAAAAAGTCCAAATGATAATGCAGAAGCCCCTAATATGATACCAACATGTTTAAAACCCATAAAAAAATCTCTCCTTCTTTTGCAGTCTTTGAATTCTATGATTGAAGAAGAAAGAAAATGCCAATTATTTGATATGGAACTATTTAATCCAATTAAAGTGCAATTGAATTATAATGAGTAAATAGGAGGTGAGTAATTTTTCTTTCATACGTTCAATTCGAAAAATATACCAATTGTTTGTAGATAGACCTCTTGACAGCGGGACTATTATAAATAATCTTTATCAGATTTCACATGTTATTGGTTCTGGTAGCTATGGAATTATTTATTATTGTAAAGATATACAAACAAATGAAATAAAAGTCCTGAAACAACTGCGACCGAGCAAAAATCGAACAAAAAGCGGAGTAGCTTTATTTGAAAACGAAATTTCGATTATTAGTAGGTTGCAACACTCTAACATGCCACAGTTTTACGAAGCTTTTTCAGTGAATGGTTCTTATTTTTACTCGATGAATTACATAGAGGGTATAAACATGGAGGACTTGATCTTCTCAACAAATCAAACATTCAATGAAAAAGAGGCATTAGCATTTATATTAGATTTACTTTCTTTAATAGATCACTTACATGAAAGGTATATTCTCCATGGAGATATACGAATTTCTAACATTTTAACTAACAAAGGTAAACTTTCCCTTATTGATTTTGGCTTGTCAAAGGTAGAACAAAACGACTCCAAATTTTTAGAGATGAAACAAGGGGACTATTATGATTTAGGCGAAGTACTCCTATATTTACTCTACACGACCTTTTCTTCGAAAAATAAAAAAGCTCTTCCTTGGACAGAAGAACTTTCATTAGAAAAGAAAACTGTTAAATTACTGAAAAAATTACTACAAATCGATGAAGCCTATACCACCTTAGAATGCATTGTAAAAGATGTAGAAGCTGCACTTATAGAAATCACTAAAAATTAATTTAGCTACTACTGCGTCCTTTACGTTTGTAGTAGTTACTCCCACCTAACGGATTACGTTTATATCGGTTACTACTGCTGCTACTTCCTCGTTTATAATAGTTTCTATGACGATCGCTGCTACTCCCTTTACGATAATGGCCATGTTTGCGCTCACTACTTCCTCTGGAAGCATTTTTGATTTGTTTCATTATTTTCTTAAACATAAAACCCTCTTTTCTAATTTTTTTATTTAGTCTATCATAGCAAGTCTAACTAGCTCACTGAATTACTTTTTAGCTATTTCACTGTTAAGCATCTTTAGATAATAATCGTAATCTATATGAATTCATGGCTGTTTCACCAAGTTGGTCGAGCAAATTATAGTTAGCAACAGCCCCTACCATCGCTCCAATTCCCGGTAGTAATTGGAACATTTTCACAAGATCAATATAATCCCGATATTCCTGTTGAAAGTCTCTCCAATCCATCTCACCAATTAAATGCTTTTGCTGCTCCCAGTTTTCTATTATTTCCAACGTTTCTTTTCGTTTTTCCTCACTAGAAAAAGCTAAAAGGAATATATGCAAAATGAAAAGTCGTTCCTCATATTCATCCGTATCAAACCCATAAACCCCAGCTGCTTCAAATAGAAATTTCATTTTAATGGATAACAGTAGTGGGAAGTCCGCGAGTCCAAGGAAAATACCTCCCGCCCCCGTTCCAGCCCCTTCTACAACGGCGGTTTTCCTAAACGTAGTGAGTTTTTCCTTTAATAGGTCATCCCGCTCCTGAAGGCTATGTTCTAGTGGTAGCCTTTTTTTCATCTTTATATTCGAGCCAACTAGCGTTGCTTTTACCATGGTTTTAATGCTTTCGGTCATGACTTGGTGGACCTTTTCAGGGATAATCCCATTAATCTTTGTTTGTATGTTTTTAGATGTACGCCCTATTAGTCCAGTTCGTTTTGTCATTTTCCTCTTCCAAAGAAAAAGTTCCTCCTCAACTTTCCATCTATATGTATCCATCTTTTCAAACCCCTTATCTATTACTATTATGATTCATTATAGCTTATTACAGTTGTGTTCAAATTGGTCCGAGGGTCGGTTGTCTCTCCGCCTGAAGAAGTAGTGGAGAAAAGCGGAAGCATAATTGGTATTTGGAAGTGTTAATGGAGCTTAGCGAAAGCTCACTGAAGTCGTCGTCTTCCATTACAATCACAAAGAATGTAGTAACTAAGTAATAATTTATATTCAGCCTTTTATTAAACACGTTGTTTTATTTTTTCAAATCAGCGAGATATAGTTGTAAAAAAACATGATACCTATTGTATCAGGTACCATGTTCTCATTTTATTAGCTATTATCTTTTTTTCTGTTTAGTAAAGTTATTTTTCTCAAGCTTAATATATGCTGCTGAGACACGCTCGAACTCTTCTTCGCTTTCCATCATGACAAAGTTATTTTCGTCGTTTACTCGGAAAAAGAAAATACCTATTTCTTCTTCTGAATCTTCTTGTATGTCCTCTATAAAACTAACTGCTACGTACTCAGTGTCTTCTATATTCAAATAACCTAAAACCTTCATTTCCTGTTCTTGATCATTTTCGTCTAACACCTTAAATGTATTGCCAATATCTAGTTTACCTTCATTTTGTAACATCCCTTATACCTCCTACCAAAACTATCTTACTTGAGAATTGAAAAAAAGAGGAAATACTCCTCTCTTTCTAATTCCCTATTCTTCGTCTTCTACCGCTTCTTCAGCATCAAGAAATGCTGCAGATACTTTTTCAAATTCCTCATCCGTTTCTATTTCCGCTAAGTCTTCTCCTTCAACAACTTGGAAAAAGAACACGTCCATGTCTTCGTCTGTTTCTTCTTGAGTATCCTCCGCAAAAGCAACCGCTGCATATTCTTTATCTTCAATTGTTAGAAGCCCGATTACTTCGATTTCTTGTTCACGATCATCTTCATCTAATACTGTTAGGATTTCTCCCACTTCGATGCTACCCATTTTTTCTTCCATTCAAAATTCCTCCTCATATTGTTACGATATTCTTTCTATCATTCATTTACCCACTACTGCTTTCATTTACACAAAATTTATCAACCTGTTACGCCCATATAGTATTTCACATACTAATGGTTTTATTCGCGATTCATTGTATATTCAAATCATCTCACATTCGCACGTCTTTAGCAAAAACCTACTTCTTATAAATTATATGCTTAATGACACACAATATAATTTTTATAGAATAATGTTTTCTTTTAGGTGGAACATGCAAATTTGAAAATCCCCCCAAAATGTTTGTTTTATTCTTTCTAATATTTCCAAACTTGAATGATAACAAGCTAACTTGGAAATAATTAAATAAACATTAAGGAAGAGGAGTTTTGATGAAAACAGCAGATCTTCATCTAAAAGAATTTATTAAATCCTATGAATTTCT
The DNA here is from genome assembly GCF_038003185.1 of Psychrobacillus sp. FSL K6-1415. Taxonomy (NCBI): domain Bacteria; kingdom Bacillati; phylum Bacillota; class Bacilli; order Caryophanales; family Bacillaceae; genus Psychrobacillus; species Psychrobacillus sp. FSL K6-1415. The sequence continues at coordinate 3,509,646 of NZ_JBBOOQ010000001.1, forward strand.
ACCATCATCACTTGAAGAGAAAACAAAAATATTGAAAGAAATCTATAAAAATTGTGATGATATAGTTTTGCATCCTTTTTTCTCTAAACAATCTGCTTATCTTCTTATTTTTGTAAGTGGACTATGTGACGAAGAAAAGATACATGAACATATTGTTAGACCGATACAACATACAAGCATAGTGTCACCAGAATTACCGTTGATTATATCTCATGTAACAAATATAACAAATACAAAGATTCTGTCTAATACACTTGAAATTATAGACGAGATTGCAGATGGAAATACCATTCTCTTTAATGATATAGAAAATAAGGCAGTTTCCTATCGTATTACGAGTTATGAAAAAAGATCAATAGAAGAGCCCCAAGCAGAATCTGTTGTTATTGGATCAAGAGAAGGATTTATTGAGTCTATCAGTACAAACTTGTCTCTTGTTAGAAGAAAAATAAAAACTCCTTCTTTAAAAATGAGTTCTATGGTAATCGGAACATATTCTCATACTTCTATTTATATATCTTATATCGAAGGTATCGCCAGTTTACAGATTGTAGAGGATGTAAAAGAAAAGTTAACGAAGCTTAATGTTGATGCCGTTCTTTCTAATGCTTCTATTGAAGAAGCATTAGAAGATAATTGGTCTTCTCCGTTTCCACAAGTTCAATACAGCGAACGGCCGGAAGTGGTAGCCGCTGCCCTTTTGGAGGGAAGGGTAGCTATTTTTATCGATGGTATTCCATTTGTTTTAATGGTCCCAGTCACTCTCTTTACCCTTTTGCAAACACCTGAAGATTACACAGAAAGGTTCATTAACGGGACACTTAGTAGGTGGCTTAGATACTTTTTTCTAATGGTTGCACTACTGGCACCATCAGCTTATATAGCTATTTTGACTTTTCATCAAGAAATGATTCCTACTACACTTTTACTCCGCATAGCACAGAGTAGAGAGGAAATCCCTTTTCCTGCATTTTTAGAAGCTTTAATCATGCAAGTGATATTTGAAGTACTTCGAGAGGCTGGAATCCGTTTACCAAAACAAATGGGTTCCACGGTAAGTATAGTAGGTACTTTGGTCATTGGACAAGCAGCGATTCAAGCAGGACTAGTTTCAGCGCCGATGGTTATGATTGTAGCTATCACTGGTATTTCTTCATTCTTGTTGCCTCAGTATACACTAAGCATAGTACTTAGATGGATTCCGTTTCCTGTAATGTTTCTTTCTGGAATGTTGGGGCTAGTGGGGCTAATGCTAGGAGTTTTAATAATTGCTAGCCATCTTTGTTCACTAAGATCATTCGGTGTTTCTTATTTAGCACCCTTGGCTCCAAATGATTCTTCTTTGTTAAAGGATGTATTAATAAGAGTACCTCTTAAATTTATGAAAAAAAGACCGAGCATCTATTCATCCATTAATCCTAATCGACGAAATGAAGGGAAATAAATGCACAGAAAACATCTTAATTCTTTTAAAATATATATTACTCTTATATTAACTTCAATTATTCTCTCCGGTTGTTGGGATGTAATGGAAGTCAACGATCTAGCAATAGTAATTGCAACAGGTATTGATCAAATAGAGGAGGAACAAATAGAAGTAACTTTTTTATTATATGTACCCAATCCATCAGGGGCTGCGAGTGGAGAAGTAAGTGGCTCTAGTAAAAACTCCTATTCAATTTCAATGACTGGAGATACGTTTTCAGATGCTGTTATGAAGCTTGAATCAGAAGTACCTAGAGAAATCTTTTGGGGTCACTCAAATATTTTTATCTTTGGAAGTGAGCTTGCAAAAAATGAACTTGGTAAACAGCTAGATTTTCTTGTTAGAACAGCAGAACCAAGAGAACAATCTCAAATTTATATTAGCCAAGAAAAAGCTAAAGTGGAAGTAGATAAATTTGTAAGCATTAATACTGCTGAATTGTTTAGTAAACTTCCGAAGTCTCGTTATTTAAAATCGATGACATTAAAAGATATAGAGGAAATGCTTGTAAATAATTCTCAAGCTGGCCTCATTCCTATTAGTGATACTAACAGCGTTAAAACTTCAGAAGATACAATTGACTCTTTTGCGGTCAAAGGGTCCGCTATTATCTACCAAGGAAAAATGATTTCAAGTATCTCAGGGGAAAAAGATATTGGCAGTCAATGGCTATTATTTCCGAAGACAAATATTCCCATTAACATTAATCCGGATGGGAAAAATGGCAAAGTGTCTGCAGAAACGATTAAAAAATCTATTAAATTATCCCCTTTATTAGAAGATAAAACATGGAGTATAAAAATTAAAGTTAATACAGATTTATTGATTCTACAAAACTCCACTTCCCTTGACATATATAACCCTACTGTGATGAATCAAATGAAGAAAGAGTTTTCTAAGAAAATAAAAGCCGATATAGAAGAATTCTTAAATCATATACAAAAAGATTTAAAAGCTGATGTCCTTCAATTTTATGAAGCATTTCATCGAAGCTATCCTAAAGAAACGGATGATGTAAAAGAAAACTGGGAGGAACAATTTGAAAATATAAAGGTATCCATCCAAGTGGAAGTAAAAATTAAAAATCCAGGAGTTACAAACCTGAATATCGAGAATAAGTAGAGCAGGTGTTATGACTTTGAATGATAATGTATTGACATACAAACAATTATTTTGGTTATTTTTAAGTATGCAGGTAATTATGAATATGCTGCTTACACCCTCAGGTTCAATAATGATAGCCCAACAAGATGCTTGGTTGTCCGCTTTAATAGCAATATTAATTTCCTTAGTTACTTTGTGGAGTTCTATTAAAGTGTGCGCTAGATATCCAAGTATGGATTTTCATGTAATTATTGAAACTATTGCTGGAAAATGGATCGGTAGATTATTATCCATTTTTTTATTAGTTTCTTTTACTGTTGTACTAGCAGTAATGCTTAGACAATACGGGGAATTCGTATCAGGCACAGTTTTACCAAAGACTCCGATTAGTGTAATAATATTTTGTATCTTAGTCACTGCCATATATCCAACTTTTCATGGATTAGGTGTTATAGGCCGTCTAGCAGAGATTTTTGGACCCATTCTTTTGTTGGGAATTATATCTCCTATAATTCTCGGCATAGTAAATATGGATGTAAAACATCTACTACCCTTTTGGTATGACAGTGGCATTTTAGCTATTATAACCGGTTCCTTAGGACCTGCTGCTTTTCTAACTGATTGTGTATTAATATTATGGATTTTTAATCTTAGTGAATTTCATCCAAATAAAATAAAATATTTGACGTGGAGTATTCTAACAAGCGGTTTACTATATTTATTATCTGTTACATCCATTATCGCTACATTCGGAGTTAAAATCGCTTCTACTCATCTATATCCATTTCTAATTTTAGAAAGGTACATTTCAATCTTCGGGATGATCGAAAATTTAGATGCAATTGTGATAACGGTTTGGATATTAAGTATCTTCTTGAAAATTTGTTTATATTTATTTGTAACTAGTTATGGTTTTTCAATGTATACAGCCAAAATAAATAGACAAAAAATGGTGTTTTATATTGCTGGTATAGCATTTTTTCTATCTCTACTACCAAGGAATGTTGTTGATATATCTATCGAGTTTCCCCAAGTAGTTGGAGTACCATTTATTTTACCTTTTTGGGTAATTCTCCCCTTATTTCTCAGCCTAACAATTTTTATAAAAGATAAAATAAATAAAACCCAATAAATACTTTATTATCCTAGCAGGGTTTACGCCAACCCTTACATTATCCATGAAATTAAGTAGGATACAGGAGATATTACTACATTGTCCCCAATCTTATCATCTGGATTAATAACTGTACTATTCCGCCTGTCCAACAAACATTGGAACTAAATTCCCTTAACTTGTTTTTGCATCTAGTAAAATCCAATCTACTGCAGTTATTAAATCTGGAAAAACAGCATCCGCAATAGGGTCCCTTTTGCCTAAGAAAACTCCCTTTGTTCCTGCTTTCTTCCCTGCAATAATATCTGTGTCAGTGTCACCTACCATATAGGATTTAGACAAATCGATATTATATTTTTTACCAAGATCTACGATTAGTTTACTATTTGGTTTCCGACATTCACAACCAGACTTTGGCTTATGAGGACAGTACACCACTTCATGAATGGTGGCACCTTCCTTTTTTAATACTGCAATCATATGATCATGGATTTTTTGCAATTGAGATTCCTTCATAAATCCCAATCCTACTCCACCTTGATTGGTAACGACGAATATATGATCGAATACCGCATTTAATTTCTTAATGGCTTCGGGGACACCTTGTAGAAAGTAAAGTTGCTCTGGCCTGTTCACAAATTTAACTCTTTCTGTTAAAACCTCATTTATAACACCGTCGCGGTCCAAGAATACAGCAGTTTTCATATGCAACACACCTTTTTTAAAATTTTTCTACTCCAATTTAGTTATTCCCCAAACCTGCACTATTTATTTTATTATCCTCGGTAAATCATCGTAATGGATGTCCCCGATACATTGTAGTCTATGAAACCTAATTGCCTATAGATATAAACTGCACTCGTGTTCTCAGGGTCTACACTTAAGGATAGAGTTTTATATCCATCCTCTAAAGCCTGTTTGATTATCTGTTTCATAAGTAATGTCCCTATTCCTAGCCCTCTAGCTTCTTTAGTTACTGCTATTCCTAATTCAGGAGTTCTATTGTCTACAAAGCCATATCCCTTATTTGATTCATCAAATAATCTATACCAGACTGCTCCTACGGCTTGGTTATTATTATCAATTGCTATTAATGCTGTATCCCCTTTTCTTCCCCAGTCTTTATAATACTTTTTTATAGAGGGAGAGTTTAATAGTTCTACCTTGTTCTTAACGTTTTCGGGAATATAAATAGATTCATATAACATATCCTTCATGAATTCCAGTTCATTTTTCTCTATATTTCTAATAATCAACAAAGTATATCACCTCTATTTCAGACTATTTCCTTATTTCTACAAATCAACAATTATTCCTGCCATTGTGGTGGAAAATCATTTTCATTTTCATTTTCTTTCTCAATTGACTCCGCGAACAAGCTGTCAATATTAATGGTAACCCTAACAAAGTGACTGCTAGTATTCTTATCATTAGGTAGAGCCCTTTATAAAAGTTAGACTATTTGTGGTGATGGTTCATCGCTTCGTCACGAAGGCGTTGCCACACGACGTGGCGCACTTAGCCTTTGTACTCCACCTGAAACGTAAATCAGCAGGATTATTCACTCTTAAAAGTGTCGAAAACCCAGTATTCACGGGACACTTTTTTTATACTTTCTTATCTTTTAAAAAAAAAGTTGAAAACCAACATCCGCTGATTTTCAACTCTATTTTTACTTCATATATTTTTGTACTAATTCATAACAGCGTTCTTTCGTCAGCTGTGCCTGTGTAGCAACATATATAGTAGCCTCCATCGTTCCACCTTCAAAAACAGAAGACTCCTCTTTTGCCTTTTGATCTCTTTGCTTAATCCAATTTCGCTGTTCCTCTTTTAGACTACTCATTTCATTTGCAGATAGCTGTTTTTTCAATACTCCATAAATCTCATTAAGAGCATTATCCCATTTTCTGAGAATTTCAGACTTCGCTTCGTGCATCTCGGTTTGTGTACCACTGTTGTATTGATTGTTTAAATCACTTAGACTATTTTCAATGTTATTTAGCTGCTTTAAATATTTCTCTTTTGTTCCAGAAAGATTTACCGTTTCTGTTTTTTCTTTAGTTACAGGTTTTTCCTTCACTACTGGCTTTTCATTCGTATCCTTATTTCCCTCCACTATATCATTGCTTTTATCTTCTTCAACAATTGTAGTTTCTTCTAATTTATTTTCTTCATCCACACTTGACTTTTCTGTTACCGTTTCACTGCCGAGCTGATCCGTTTCTGGAGCCTGTTCTGTCTCCTCATTATTGCACCCAATCATTAAAACCATTGGTATTAAAAAAACTAGTAAATTCTTCATTGTCTCCTCCTGATGTATGTTCTTTAACTATTTATTAGACGTTGCACGAGGATAAAAGGTTTGGTAATTTAACTATTTTTTTCCGCTATTTTCTTTAATTCCATCGAACGGGAAATAATAAATTTTTCCATATATCTTTCTAAAAATAATTTATCTGCCAAAACTCCTAAAATACCTAAAGGAGATTTATACTCAAATGTATCAACCATTAATGTGCCTTCAGGTACCTCTAGAAAATCATGTGTATGAATGAATGATTGAAAAGCACCCTTTATCATAATATCTTTAAACTGATTTGGTTTTTCCATCCATACTATTTTAGCAGTAAGCCTTTGTCGAATACAGAAATGTGTAGCTTCCCAGGTAACTGTATCACCTTGTTCTAGTAAACCATACATCACTCCTCCTACTGCTTTTTCATTTGTGTGGGAGGTTGTTTTTGTATGGACTTCTACGTTCCTTGCCAAGTCAAAACAAGTTTCTTTCGGAGCATTTATGATTAGTTTATGTACAATTTTAGGCAAGTACTCACCCCTTTTTTTAAAGCCAATTATGTTTCTTAGCAGATTCTTCCGCTAACTTTATGAGGTTAATTCTTTTGGGATTGTTTGGTTCAATCTTCTCTATTAATTGCAAGGCTGTTTCAAAATTAAACGAAACATAGCCCGTTTTTTCAAAATCAAAGGAATATGGCTCCATCTTTTTAACTTTCGCTAAAAACCATATTGTATAAGAATCTGTAGAATCCCAATACCATAAAGCAAAAGGGATTTTCTCTTCTTCTAATATAATTCCCACTTCTTCCATAGCCTCACGTTCTAAAGCCTGGTCAATGCTTTCATTTCCTTCTAACCTTCCTCCTATTGTCGTCAAAAGTTGTTCATCTCTATCCCACGACATAAGAATATTGCCATTTTCCGTAAATGGAACACAATGAACTCCTGCAATTTTTTTATCAGTCGGCAAAGCATCTATTTTAGTTAGCAATTTCACACCCACTCTCTATCCTTTAGTCCAAAAGTAATCTACTATGGAAAATAGCGAACCTAAAACAATTAGGAGCATTCCAAAACTACTTCCCGAATCTCCCGGTTTCAATACGAATGCAATTCCAAATAAAATCATCGTAATACCTAGACCTATAACCCTTGTATAAATTCTACCATTTGTTATTTTTCGATTGCTAAGTATAATAGCACCAAGTGCACATAATGTTATTCCATAGAGAGTTAGCATAATATTTCCTGCTTTTTCAAATGAATTAATTGTTACATTTATAAATAGCACTCCAAAGAGTATGGATATTACACCAATAAAAGTTTTCATACAGCCTCCAAATTCCTTATTTCCCCAACGAAAAACCTTCTAACAATCGTCCCCCAAAAGGCTCCATTGCTGCCTCAACTAAGTGAATTACCTTCTCTTTATCACCTGTTGTATAGTATGTCTCAAATGCTTCAACAAATTGAATAGTATAGTCTTCGTCATATGCCCTTAAAGAGCGAACAATCCATTTAGAAGTTCCTATCCAATGACGGTTGCTCCTTAAAACAAATTCACTTACAAGTTCTGCTAATGCGTTTGCGATGAATATTTCTTCTCCTCTTTTATTGCATCCTATAAAATCATCAAGTGTATTGGTAAGAAAATACCGTTTTATTTGTAAAGTTATTTCGGACCATTCTTCTGGGCCCTCCTTTAACAAATCTATTGCTTCTTTTCTTATAATTTCAATTACTCCATCATCTTTTAAGATAATTCCCTCCGACACCATCCTCGGCAGAGAAGGGCGTGCACGCTCTCGATCACTCTCAAAAAACGACTTATAGGAGCTTGTATTATGTACAAACACTTCAATTGGCCAATTGAATTCGATAAGCGATTCTCTATAAGAAGAAGGAACTGTTTCATCAAAAATCACAATATCTAAGTCTGATGTATCTGTTTCCTCTCCCCGAACGACGCTTCCTGCTAACAAAGCTCCGTTACAATTTGGAAAATATTTATGTATAAATTTTTGGGCTGCCTCAATTGGTTTATCTTTATTCATGTCTATCAACCTCCTCCTTAATAATTTCTATAGCAGGGAGAAAATACCTTTAAAATACGTAAAATCTAGTATTCTCTAAGACCACTTACTGTTAATCGGCGATAAATAGATGCAAGAAAAAGGTGAGCTCATATTGAACTCACCTTACGTGTACTAATTATTTTTTCTTTTGTTAGATGGGTTTTTATTAATTTCATTCGTTATCTTATTTTTTGAAATCTCCACAAACTCTTCTGAAAATTCCTCATCAGGATTATTCGTGGGATTTTTATAAAGCTCGTAACTATTATGCGTTCTTACATTGATTGTCTTTTTGTTATTTTTACTCATGAATATTCACCTCCTAGAGTATAATTTGCTCTAGCTAGATGGTTTTATGCTTTCTGTGTAAGTGTATATTCAAGTTCACTTACTCTCTTGTTATTCATTCTTTTGCTTTTTTATTTCTTTAGCTATTTTTCTCAAAGCTTTTTTGGACCCTCTTTCCATGTCATGCGCGAATTTCCTTTCCGCATAGCTTACAAATAATGTAGATAGGTCATATCCTTCGGGGTATAAGTCGGATGCTTTGCTCTCCAACACCATTCTTTTTACATTTTGCTTTATTACTTCATTTTTATAGAAAACGGACACATTATTCTGTTGATCCTTTTTCTCATACACGATCCCAAAATCGTCAAATTCAAGTAATTTAACTCTGTCACCTTTTTCAAAATTGTATGTTTCTACTTCCGATTCCCTATGAGTAGTTGGTTTTTTAATCTTATTTTCTCTCACACGTTCTAAATCATATGTTTTGTTTTCCATATAACTTTGTGCTTTTTTTAGAACTTTCTCTTGAATATCCATTTTTTTAGAAATCCATAGCGCATTACTTTCCCCTGATTTTCCAATGAGTAGCTTATACATTGGCTCCAATGCTTCACTATTAAACAGCATCGCCGCATTCATAAAGTCACTATGGATTTCTGAGTAGCGCTTTATCTCTCCATAGTGGGTCGTTGCGACGGTAATACAGCCCATTTGATAAAACTCCTCCAAGATTGCGATTGCTAGCGCTGCCCCTTCATTTGGTTCTGTTCCACTTCCTATCTCATCGAAAAGAAGCAATGTATTATTCGTGGATACACGCATAACTTCTGAAATATTTTTCATATGAGATGAAAAGGTACTTAGTGAATTTTCAATACTTTGATTGTCTCCAATATCGACGAATAAATTATCGACCACTGCTATTTCCGTCCCAACGTCAGCAGCAATATGAAAACCAGACATAACAGCAAGAGTTAAAATACCAATTGTCTTCAGCACCACCGTTTTTCCTCCCGCATTTGGTCCAGTTATTATCAAACTCCGATAATCCTTACCAATTTCAAAGTCTAGAGGTACTATATTGCCAGGTAAAAGTGGATGCTTGCTATTTTTTAAATGGATAAACCCATGATTGTTTAACTTTGGTTCAATACCATCGATACTCTTACTAAATTTCGCTTTTGCAAAGATCATGTCATATTGAGCGATCAATTCAATATTAATATGAATTTGTCTAATTTCCTCCTGAATCATTCCAGAAATAGTAGCTAAAATTTGATACTCTTCTATCGATTCTTCTGATTTAAGAGTAGCTAGCTCTCCGTTAAATTTAGTAATTGTTGCTGGTTCGATAAATACTGTAGATCCTTTAGAAGATGATTCAATAATCGTTCCCTGTACTTGGTTTTTATAGGACGCTTTAATCGGGATAGTAAATCTGTCGTCTTTTTTACTGATAAAAAATTCCTGAATATATTCTTTGTTTGCGCTGCTTTTGAGAAATCTATGCAGCCGCTCTTCTATTTTTTCTTCGGTTTTTGCTATTTGATTTCTTATACGCTTTAACTCTCTACTCGCTTCAGAATCCACCATATTCCCTCTAATAGAAGCATTAATCGTTTCCTCAATAGTCGCAAACTCCATCATGGAATAAGCATAAGAGTGAAGAATAGGGGCAAAAAATTCTTTTCCTAACATGAATTTCTTAATCACCCTACACCCTCTTAAGAAATCTGATATTGCTACTAATTCAGACGGTCCTAAAATAATCCCTTTCTCAAGTTTCTCCATGAGGTGACTAATATTGGAGATACCCTTTAACGGGAGATGATTTTCTGCATCTAATAACTTTCTTGCCTCGGTTGTCTCGTTTAGTCTATTTTTCACCACTTTAATGTTTGGACTTGGGAATAGATTATCCAATAGTTCCTTTCCTAAGCTGCTAACGCAGTAGGATTTCACCATTTCTTTAAGTTCGTTATATTGTAATTTTTCATATGTCATCTTATTCATTTTCTTACCTCCTAAAATAATTTAAAAATGCCCGCAAAGAAGTCTCCTACCACTCCATTTTAAAAATGGATAGAAAGCTCCTGCGGGCATCTGCCACGTATATAAATACATGACATACAAATCGTTTATAAAAAGAGGTAAAAAAAGAGCGCAGCGGGACAAATCCCACTACACTCTTCGCCTTAACATACCAATATGTTAAACGAATAAGGAATGCGGAAGCAGTCTTCAGGTAGGTATCTACATTGAAATACAATGTAGAACAAGGCGTACTAAACAAGCTGGTTTATAACCAGGTTTTACACACCTTATTAAACTAATGTAAATTAGCTCATACCTACTTCAGACATACTCCACCACACCTTTTATTAGAATATTTACACTATATCATCATTCAAAATGAGAGTCAATCGGGAATTGAACTTGGTATCGTGACGATGGGTTGAACCAGCGCCACTATTGTTGAAATACGGTTCTCCATAATTTATTCCTCACTTCTTTCATAAACATTTTCTGCTGTATGAAAGCCATCCTCAATAACAGTGCTTTCGAGATTATCTATATTTACTGCAATTGGGGCTAGCAAAACGGACGGCACTTCCTTCTTGCCGTTATTTACTTGTTGGTTCGCGGTTACGGGTTCTCCCTTTGCCATGGCCACTGCTATTTCTGCTACTTTCTGAGTTAGGATTTGAATAGGCTTATAAACAGTCATTGTTTGTGTTCCAATTACAATCCGTTGAACACCTGCTAAATCTGCGTCTTGGCCAGCTACTGGTATTTTACTAGCTAAGCCATGGTCCTCGAGTGCCTGAATCGCACCACCTGCTGTGGCATCATTTGCAGCAATTACTGCGTCAATCTGACCATTCGTAGTACGAATAGCCTGTTCCATATTAGCTTGTGCATTTGCAGGAGTCCAATCCTTCGTCCACTGATCATAGACAACATGGATATCTCCACGCTCAATATACGGTTGTAACACCTTGAATACGCCATCTTTTAAGAGGTGAGCATTGTTGTCTGTGATAGCTCCTCCTATAAAGACATAGTTTCCCTTTGGAACAAGCGCTGTCATAGCCTCTGCCTGCATTTTGCCAACTTGTTCATTATCAAAGGATATGTACATATCAAGCTCTGCGTTTTTGACAAGACGATCATAGGCAATGACTTGAATACCTGCAAGATGAGCTTTATGAACAATTGCCGCTGTAGCAGCCGCATTATGAGGAACAATTACTAATAGGTCAATGCCGCTTTGAATGAGTGTCTCTGCTTGTGAAATCTGTAACGCATCATCTCCGTTTGCAGCAACTATTTCAACTTCTGCTCCGAGGTTTTCTATAGCTTCTTTAAACAACTCACGGTCTTTCAACCAACGTTCCTCTAGCAATGTATCCATGGAAAATCCAATCCGAACAGGGTCGGCATTTTTGACAATCGGACTATCTTCTGGTCTAGGATTTTTAGGTGCAGATGAGTCCGTACAGGCAAAAAGAAACATAATTACGCCTAACAGATAAACGGCAATGAATTTCCTTTTCATCTGACTCCTCCTCTACACTTCAGCTTTTTTACTCCATAATGTTTTTCTATATTCCTTAGGAGATACTCCACACATTTTCTTAAAAACCTTGCTAAAGTAATTCGGCTCATGGTAGCCAATCTCAAAGGTAATTTCCTTTAAACTTTTCTCTGGGTTATTCAATAATTTCTTTGCTTTTTCTATGCGACACTCCGTTAAATAATCTATATAGTTGACTCCAAGCTTTTCCTTAAACATTTTACTAATATAAATCGGGCTCAAATTCACTCGATATGCTAGCGCATCTAAAGAAATATCCTCATGTGAATGTTCTCTAATATACTGCTGTATCTGATGTATCTTATCGGCTTCTATTTGATCGTAATGTGTATTATATACAGAATTCATCTGTTCAAGCAGTAATAATGTCTCTGTTCGCAGCTGTCTATAATCATTTGCTTGAAAGGAGAAAAATAATGCACTTGTTTCCATTCCCATTTCATCCATCACACGATTTGCCACCCAAAGTAACTCAAGAATTCTCTGCTGAGTATAGATTAATGAATTCCCGACATTTTCATACTGCTGAATCACATCCAATAAACGAGTACGAATAGTCACCCAATCCCCGAGCCGGATATGATCAAAGAAATCTTTCTGCTGCTGCTTGATAATCTGATTGTCTGTTTCTAAAGTAAGCGCTGGAACATCCATATAAAATCTATACTTAACTGCTAATGATGTATCCATAGTTGCAATAAGTGCATCTTGGTAAGATAGGCGGATATCGTCTAGATTTTCACACACCTGACCTATCCCCAAAAACCAATCTGCTCCCTGCTTCTCCTTATCCAAAGATAAGATTCCTTTTGCTAAAGCTATCGCTTGGGAACGAAAGCTTCTCTTTGAATCTCGAAAAATGATTAGAGGAAGCTGCCTCCCATTTAAAGCACCAACCCAAGCATCTCCGTATTCCTTAACCTTCTCTTTAATCGATAAATAATAATGTAGTGCACCTTCAGGTAAAACAACCACTACAACGAATTTTTCAAGTGAAGTGCGAATATCCAGCATTTCTACGAGCATATCAATATGAACCTCATGTACGTGGTCAAATAGTAATTGGGTGACAATGTCTGTCTCAGCCAATGCGAGTGCCTGTTCCCACTTCTCGATTTGGATCTCACTATTACCTGCTGCCTCTAGCTCCTGCTGACACTCATCCAGTACCTTTCCTACCGTTAAAACTATTTCACTAGCTTTACTTGGCTTCAATAAATAATCTTTCACTCCAAGTTTGATAGCCTGTCTTGCATAATCAAACATATCAAAAGCAGTTACCATTACAAATTTGGTAGTAGGATGTGAAACCTGAATAGTTTCAATGGCTTCTAACCCAGTCATCCCAGGCATCATTATGTCCATTAATACTATATTAGGCTGAAAGCTATCAGTTTTTTCAATTGCATTTTTTCCATTTTTCGCCTGTTCTATTAAAAGATTAGGAAATGCCTTTTGCAATATGGCCTTCATTCCTTCTCGCTCAATTGGTTCATCATCTACGATTAAAAGTCTCATCACTTACCTCCTCCCTAGTTTCTGGGATTTGTATGATTACCTTCGTTCCAATACCTTCTACACTTTCAATAGATACTAAATTATCTACACCGTAAAATAGCTGGAGCCTTTTAACTACATTTTGAAAACCAATACCAGTGGAGTGCCCTTCGTTGGAACCCATTTGTCCACTTAGTAACAATTCAATATTTTCCTGTGATATCCCTTTTCCACTATCTTCTATTTCAATAATAATCCAGGAACCATCTCTTAAAATTTTAAACGATATGGTACCTCCATTTTCTTCTGGCTCGATTGCATGAATGACTGCGTTTTCAATAATAGGTTGAAGTGTAAGACCAGGTATATTGACATGCAAACATGATTCATCGATAGTTTTTTTAAAATTTAAACGGTCCGTAAACCGTGCTTTTTGTATTTCCATATATTGATTGAGCACAAGTACTTCCTCATATAATGTAACCGAACGATCTATCCGCTTTAGGTTATAACGCAACAATCCCGCTACACTAACCAATAGGTCACTCGTTTCTTCTGCACCGTCCAAATAGGCCTTCTTAGACAAGGTATTCAATGTGTTAAATAGAAAATGAGGATTAATTTGACTCTGTAAACTTCTTAACTGGCTCTCCTTCAATAGCAACTTACTTTGCTGAAGTTCATGTTCAAGCTGCGCCTTTTGTTGAATCTCCAATATTAAGTCATTAATATTAATACGCATTTCATCAAATGTTTGCGCTAAGAATGCAATTTCATCGTTAGATTCCACTTTTATTCTTTGATTGAAACGGCCCCGAGCTAACTCATTTGCAGCCTTCGTTAACTGATGAACAGGTTTTGTAATACTGAGCGAGAACCAATAGGTAGCCAAAAGCAGTACAGAAGTTACTAACAGGAGTATCCAAAAACCTAGTTTTTTTAACTCCTCGGACTGATCAATAATTTCTCGATAAAATAGATTATAGGTCTTTAATTCTCGATCTAAGATTGTTAATGTCGTTTCAGATATGTACATCGATATACGATTCGCTTCATTGAATTCATTCGTAGAACCTTCTAATTCCTGCTCCTCTGAAAATAGTATAGAACGATTTGTCGTCTCCACTAAACTATCTATTAAATGTATATAGTTTGTAACAGAAAAGGCATTTTCTTCATTGCGAAGTTTTGCTACGTCCTGTTGAACTTCCTCAATGGTTTTAATACTTTTCTCTATTTTGGCTTTATTCATTTCTGTTGGGTCCAGCAAGAAATTATTTAAATCGGTTATAATTTTCTGACTAGCAATCGTTACTTCATTCATACGTAAATACCGTTGTAGAATGGTATTTGTTTGTTCTTGTGTTTGCTGGTTGTAATAAGTCAGCATCATCCAAATAATTCCCATGATAAGTAGCATAACGGAAACGAGTAACCAAATCTTTCGTTGAATGGTGGTCAAGGCATTTCACCATCCGACACAAGCATATTTGTTTCTGTTAAATACCCATCAGAATTAAGAGGAACCGTCTTTCCTGTAATCCATTCCATGAGCCACTTCACACTTTCCTGGCCCATTTCCACTGGTTTTTGCTCTAAAATACCATCTAGCTTTCCTTGTTCTAGAAGGGCCGTCGATTCAACTCCATCATCAAACGTATAAATATGATATGGCTCCACCTGTGTTCGCCTTCCTATTTCTTGAATCATTGGACCCACATATTTTGCATTGACCGCGATAAATGCAGTGGCTCTAGGTACCTCATTCATAAGCTGTTGGGTTGTCGAAATCACTTGTTCATTAGTGTCCTTTGTCCCTCTTATAATTATGTTAATATCTGGGTATCCCTCGAGAACATCTTGTATCCCTGCTAAACGTTCTTTTTGATAATATGCTTGCACTTCATCCCCAAGAATTATCACTTCCCCAGATGTGCCCATTTCTTTAATAAGCTGATGGGCAATCATTTTTCCTGCCCAAAACTGATCGGAGCCGACGTATGTTTTACGCAAGCTTTCTTCTACTGGAACATCATTTGCAACTGTTATGACAGGAATTCCATAAAAGGCTGCTTTAATTTTTGACAGTTCTTTAAATTCCTCTGTATCTAAGCCCTGCACGATGATTCCATCCACTTTGGAATGAATGGCAATCTCCATCTTTTTTAAAAATTCTTCCTGATCATTTCCGTAACTTCCCCATACTTCAAGCTCAACATTTTCTTCCTTCGCTTGCTGCTTTGCTCCTTGTCCGACTTTATTCCAAAAAGGAGTATCCAGTTCTTGGGTGATTAATACAAGACGAATAGTATCTTCCATCTCGGAAAGGGTGGCAGGTAATTCACTTGTGGATCGAAAAGCCTTTGTTGCAGATACAATAGTTAAGTAGCTAAAAACAATGATTAGAGTTCCTAATAGAAGAACAATTTTTTTCCGCATTTACCTTCCCCTTTCCGTTGGCCTGTTTCTTCCATATTAACATCAGGAATGAAATTGACCAATCGTATTTCTAGATGCTTTCCACGCCTTTTTTTTACAAAATTATCCGTTCCGCAAGTATTTAACACATGGGAGCAAGTAAATATAGATTGTAAGCAAGTATTGTTTAGCTATCCGTGAGTAAACGATTACAGAGCACAAGTAAATTACTAATGAAAGCAAGTAAACTCCATAATCCCTTATATATAATACAAGGCACCCCCAAAAAGAAAGGGTGCCACAAATTATATCCTATTGTATTAAGCCCGTTGCTTACGTGTCATCACATCAAAGATAACTGCCCCAGCTAATACCCCTCCGCGAATCATGTATTGATAAGAAATACCAACACCAAGTAAGTTCATCCCGCTTGATAAGGAAGCCATAACAATGGCACCAATAATTGCACCTGTTACTTTACCGACACCTCCAGCAGAAGATACCCCTCCAACATATGCTGCAGCGATAGCATCTAGCTCGAATAGTGTTCCTGCTGTAGTCGTTGCTGATTGAAGCCTAGAAGTAAATAGAATCCCAGATAATGCAGCGAGCATTCCCATCGACCCAAATACGATATATGTAATCTTTTGTACATTGATACCGCTTAAATGAGCAGCTTCTGGATTACTCCCGACTGCATAAATATGGCGACCAAGTACAGTTTTCGACGATAAGAAATGATAGATAACTACTACTACAATCATAATGATTACTGTCCAAGACAAACCGTTATACCCTGCTAAAATCCATGTAATATATCCAATAATTGCGGATATTAATACAAGCTTTGCACTGAATAATCCACTAGACATAACCTCGAAACCATAGGTCATTTTGTTACGTCTATTTGAAATTTCATTGTAAACAAATAAAAGAATCCCTATTAAACCTACTAATAATGTTAAAAGATGCAAGCCATTTATTTGCATAATAGATGGGATAAATCCGTTCCCAATCGCATTAAACTGATCGTCTTTAATAATAATAGTTCCTGTCTTTTCCGTAACCTGAAGCAAAGCCCCACGGAAAATCAGCATTCCTGCAAGTGTTGCTACAAAGGATGGTATTCCAATTTTCGCAACTAATACACCATTAACCAATCCGATTAGTGCTCCAAAGATTAAAATAACTGGGATAGTAATCCATACTGATACTCCCATTTGTGTTAAAAATATCGCAGCAATGGCACCTAGAAATCCTGCTAAAAATCCAACTGACAAATCTATGTGACGTATGACAATCACTAGCGTCATCCCTACTGCCAATACAGCGATATAGCCTGCTGAATCCAATAAATTACTAATGTTTCGTGAAGACATAAATAATCCGTTCGTCATAATCGTAAACGTTAACATTATCACTATTAACGCAATATACATTCCATAATCTCGAATGTTGGCTTTGACGAGCGCTTTAGCTTCCTTAAAAAAGTTCATCGTTATCCCCCTTTTATTGCGTCGCAAGTTCCATTATCGTTTCTTGTGTCGCTTCTTCCATCGTTAGCTCGCCTTTAACGGAGCCTTCCGCCATGACATATATTCGATCACTCATCCCTAGTACTTCACCTAGTTCTGAAGAAATCATAATAATACTCATTCCTTCGTTGATCAGTTCGTTCATTATTGTATAAATCTCAAACTTCGCTCCTACATCGATTCCTCTTGTCGGTTCATCCAATATCAAAATCTTAGGTCCAGTAAACAACCATTTACCAAGTGATACTTTTTGTTGGTTTCCACCACTGAGTTTCCCAACAATCTGTTCAAGTGAGCTTGCTTTAATATAAAGCGAATCCTTATATTCAGTTCCTATCTTCACTTCTTCATTTAAATTTAGTATTCCCTTTGTGGAGATTCCTTTTAGATGCGCTGCAGAAACATTACTCTTAATATCCTGTAATAGGAATAAGCCGTCTCCCTTACGATCCTCAGTCACATAGGCAATACCAGCTTTAATAGCTTCACTTGTATGCTTTAGTTCTTTTGTTTCCCCAAACATTTTCATGTTGCCCTGTAGCTTATAGTTTTTAGGGTTACCAAAAATGCTGAGTGCAAGTTCTGTACGACCTGATCCCATAAGTCCTGCAATTCCAATAATCTCGCCTTTTTTCACCTCAAGCTGAACGTTTTTTACGACATTCCGACCGAGTTGGGAATCATAAGCAGTCCAATCAGATAATTCTAGAATCGTTTCACCGATTTTCTTGTTCAGACGCTTTGGATAAATATCTTCTATGTCGCGGCCTACCATATTTTTTATAATGACATTTTCAGATACTTCACCACTACTCGCGTCTAGAGTACAAATCGTCTGTCCATCACGTAATACTGTTACTTTATCTGCAATGGAAATGACTTCCTTTAGCTTATGAGAAATCATAATGCAGCTAATTCCTTGGTTTTTCAGTTCCTTTAGAAGTACCAATAAATTTTCACTGTCATCCTCATTAAGTGCGGCAGTTGGTTCATCTAATATAAGCAAGTTAACATCCTTACTTAGAGCTTTGGCAATTTCAACTAGCTGTTGTTTCCCTACACCTAATTCCTTGATCAATGTTTCTGGAGTCACTTTTAACTTTACTTTTTCCAACAAACCGGTTGCTTGAACTATCGTTTTATTCCAATCTACGAAGGGACCTTTTTTAAGTTCGTTTCCAGCAAATATATTTTCATACACAGTCAAATCTGGAAATAGTGCTAGCTCTTGATAAATAATTCCAATACCAACTTTGACACTATCTGTTATTTCATTGAACTGTTGAACTTTTCCTTCAAATACAATATCCCCATCGTAAGTTCCATATGGGTACACTCCACTCAGCACTTTCATCAGAGTCGATTTTCCTGCACCGTTTTCTCCAACCAAACAATGAATCTCACCTTTTCTCACTTTGAAATTCACATTTGAGAGGGCCTTGACACCTGGGAATTCTTTAGAAATATTATTCATCTCTAAAATATAATCACTCATACTATTGCCTCCCCTTACTAAAACAAATAAAAATGGAGAAATAGTGATAGATTAATCTATCACTATTCTTCCTTTTCAGATGTTTACTCTAAACCAGTGAATTCGCTTGCCTCGTAATACTCAGAGTCGATAAGCTCTGCTTTAACATTTTCTTTATCCACTACGATTACATCTGTTTGTTTTGCTTTTACTTCAACTGACCCATTATCGTAAGAACCTGTTGTTTCTGGCGTGTTACCATCTAGAACTTCTATTGCCATTCCCATTGCATCCTTTACTAATGTACGAACATCTTTGAAAACAGTCATGGATTGTTGTTCATCAATAATGTATTGAATTGAAGCTTTTTCTGCATCTTGCCCAGTTACAAAGTAATCTGTAATAGCGCTGTCAGATGCAAATACATCTGCGATAGAACGAGCAGTTCCATCATTTGGTGCAAGAATTGAAACATTTCCTTTTAAATCGTCACTAGCTGCAGTTAAATGTGTCTGCGCTTTATTTTTAGCATCATTGGCATCCCAGTTCGTTGTAATCTGACCGATGATTTTACCTAATTGGTCACGTGATAGATCCGCTGAATCTTTTAACGCTTCTGCCTCACTTGAGTTAGCTATCTTGAAAGTTCCATCTGCAATTTTCGGCTGAAGCACTTTCCAAGCTCCTTCAAAGAACAAGAATGCATTGTTGTCAGACGCTGCTCCTGCATACAAATAAAGTGGTACATCTGAGCCATCTGCATTGTCTACTAAATACTGTGCTTGTGCAGCACCAACTGCTAAACTATCAAAAGTTACGTAGTAATCTACTGCATCCGTATCCGTTATTAAACGGTCATACGCGATAACTGTAACATCCTCTTTTTTCGCTGCTTCCACTGCTGCAGCAGCTGCTGCTCCATCATGAGGTGTGATGATTAATACTTTAATTCCTTTATTTAAAAGTGCTTCAACATTTTCTTTTTCTTTCGCTGAAGATCCTTGGCTGAACAGAATTTCCGTAGAATAATCCGAATCTGCTAAAGCATCTTTAAAGCGTTGCTCATCTTGAACCCAACGCGGCTCATCCTTTGTCGGTAATACGATACCAACATCTACCGAACTGTCCCCGCCATTATTACATCCTGCGGCCACTAATGCGAAAACCATCAAAATAACTAAAAAAGTTAACCCCTTGAACTTCTTCATTCTTTTATCCCTCTCCCTTTTTCTAAAAAGTAATTACTCCTTAATTATAAATTCAGAATATTAATATGAAAGCGCTATCAACTGTATTCTTTTATCATTACCTATACTTTTTTAACTTTTGGAATAAGATATTGGGTTTTGGACTAGAATTTAGGTTTGATTCTTATATAGGTCAATATGAAAAATCGGGCAAAAAGATGCTTTCCTCTCTCAACAGAAACCTAAATATGCCATTGATTTCCGAGTGAAGGCTTATCGCTCACCCTGTGTAGGCCAATAGGAGGTTGGTCATGCAGCTGCCGCTGTACGCGGGGAACTTAGATTGTCCTCTATTTTGGGTGATACTCTTAGCCATCGTTCCTTGGTTTCTTCCAAGTCCCAAGAACCCAGTACTCATGAGATATTTTTAGTTACTAATGAAGAGGCTGGGACAGAAGTAGAAATTTTATTGGATAAGGAGAAAGCTTTACTAAATAATGGATATTTAATCAGATTGATTGGAATGGGGGGGCGACTCCTACAGGAATATCGTGACGCCTGAGACTACAGGCTCAGGCCACGCCCGTGGAAAGCGTCCCTGGTATGGAAATCAATTTTGTGCACAGCAAAAAAAACAGCATTGTTCTCACAGAGAAAAATGCTGTTTTGGGGTTCTGTCCCAGCCTCATGAATGTTCTGTTTCTCGAAGTAACAAAGCAGGTTCTAGATCTGTATTTTGATCCAATTTATTTTAGTCCATTTCGAAAGAATAAGCTCTCTCTACTTTACAAATTTTTACGGAGTAGTTGATGTACCAATCTGACTGACCTTTATTCTGTGCAATCCTGTGCGCTGCATTATCTTTCCAACTCTTTATGGCATCCATAGAGTCCCAATAGGAAACAGTAATTCCTAATTCATTATCTCGAGCACTTTCTATACCTAAGAAACCCTTCTGCCCTGATGCTAACTCCTCCATTTTTTTTGCCATATTTCCATATCCATTGTCACCCTTCGTCCGCTGTGATGCAAAAATCACTGCGTAATAAGGTGGTTCTGGTGTGCTTGCAATTCCACTCATATACATCTTCCCCCGTATCTAATACGAACCTAAGTATTCCGTTTCTATTTCTGTCTCTATCAAGTGTTTATCATATGATACTTTATATGCTTTTGCTGCTGGTCTTGAACTTACTATTTTATATATCTTCTCATCAATATAGTGGATGGCAACACCGTCATCTGTCGCTATTCCTGGTTTAATTTTATTGGTAGCAACAAGGTTCTGATAAGCAGGTCTCCTATTCGCCTCTCCGTTATAATGTGGGCAATTGCTTCCACTTAATAAGCCAAGACACGATATCGCTTCAAGATTATCCCCAAACGAATCAGTAACCCCTTCTTCAAACCAACAAATAGAACCTGCGCTTACGCCAGCCAAAACTACTCCTTGCTCCCATGCCTTTTTTATAATAGTATCAATTCCCCATGCCTTCCATAACGCTAATAAATTCTTCGTGTTACCGCCACCAACATAAATAATATCTTTATCTAATAGATAGTTTTCTAAATCTCTAGTTGGCGGCTTAAACAATGAAAGATGAGAAGGTACACAATCTTGTTTATCAAAAAAGTCGTAATATCTTGAAATATAATTCTCTGAATCCCCACTTGCAGTAGGAATGAAACAGATTTTTGGGATAGCTTTACCTGACTTTTGCAGAATATATGAATCCAATAATGGATTGTCCGGCTCCATAGAGAATCCTCCACCACCTAGAGCAATTATTTGTCTCATCATCTTTCCTCCATTTGTTTATCATTAACTCTAAAGATTTATTAGCTGGTTACCCTATGTTGAACCAACAATTTTATTTACAGAAATAAGATTAATGACAACATTTATGTATGGCGCAAATATAAAATATCTTTTAGAAATACAAAATTTAAGCCTCATTACATTGGATATGTAGTGAGGCCCATTAAAGTTGTTAATTGGCAGCTGAAACTTCAAATATAGCACCAATTCACTATAAATACTCTTTCACAGTATAGTTTCCGAGCTTTCGAGAAGTGCTTCTTTATCAGCCATTTCGCCATTCTTCATCCCAAAGTTCCTGTTTTTCACTTCCTATATTTTTCTCTTTATCTTTTACAAACTCCTCAAACGATTCCATCAAGCGTTCAAGCAAAATATTTTCTTTTTCATAGGTATCTATTGGTTTCATATCAATCGATGAAACATTTGGTGGAACTCTAGTTAGCTTATGAACACTCACATCTAGGGCATCCGCAATCGGCTTAATATAGCGTCCGTCTGGCACATCCTGACGCTCCCAGTTAGAAACAGTACTGATTGTAACTTTTAACTCGAGAGCCAGCTCTTCCTGCGACATGTTCTGTTCTTTTCGAACTGAACGTAATACCTCTCCTTTGATTTGCATAGTATAATCTCCTCTCTAAACATTATTTAATAAGTAACCTACTAATATTTACCCCAGTTCATAAATATTATGTAAATTATCTGATAATGACTAGAAAGTACCTATACTGAAAGAGTAGTTATTTAGACTGACTAAATAGATTTGAACGTTATAATCGAAAAATTTTAATACTATATATCGCTTTTCTTTTTCCCAATATAAAGTAAGTGTGAGGAGATTCCTAAAACATTGGGGTCACTAGCTTTTTCCGTTAATAATTTTATAACTTTCTCAAACTCATTTTCTTCCTTATCACGCCAGTAACTCCAATTATCACTGCTTAAGAGAGCACCTATATTAGAACCAATTAGTGCTAGACTTTCAAATCCCTGTCCCTCCATAAATGGTTTTATTTCTTCTATATTAAAGTAATAAGCACCTGTAAATCGTCCTTCATCTTCATGATTAAAGCAGCCTGTTTGAGCAAATTGCTCGATATTATCCATCTCGTTATTTGGCTTCCAATTTTCAGGATGTAAAAGAGAAGTTAAGATATGTCTAATTCTCGGCATAAATGCCACAAAAACAATACCATCCTTTTTCGTAACTCGATATAACTCTTCTACTGCTTTAATCCGATCTGATTCTTCCTGTAAGTGATACAATGGACCAAGCATTAATGAAGCATCAAACTGTTCATCCTCCAGTATAGTAAGATCTCTTGCATCCGCCATATGGAATCCATTAAAATTTTGTTCTACCTTGAGTTCATGCGCTTTATTTTTAGCAATTTCTACTAGCTTTGGGGTTAAATCGGTTAGTGTTACCTTATATCCTTCATTAGCCAACTTCATAGAATATTTCCCTGGTCCGGCACCATTATCTAGAATATTCCCATTCAGAGGAAGATACTTTTTAATATAATGCCAATTCACTTGGAACTCGATAGGCTCTCTATCTAGTCTTCCCCATTCATCAAAACTATTGTAGTAGTCAATAATGTTATTCACATATGCACCTACATTCTTTTCATTTAATTAGTAGTTCAACACAAAGATAGAAAGTTCCTTCTATAAGTCTTCATATAAATAAAGACCTCTCTACAATTTAATAATGAAGAATTAGCCTTAATGGAGTTTCTAAGTATTATGTAAAAAAGCCCCCGATCAGTTCAGTAAATTGATTGGAGTCTTATTTTAGTTTTCGTCATTCCAAAATTCATCTTTAAAAAATGGCTCTAGCTTTGTTTCTCTAAAAAAATGTTTCATATGAGGTATGTTAATGTCCGCATTCGGCTGTAAAACTTCTTTCCTAAGTCGATTACACCAAATAGGGTCTAATTCTGGAAACCTTTCTTCAAACGATATTGGTTTCTCGTCCTCCAAATGAATAAAAAACCATACAATAAATGCATACATAATCGGAAAATCTCGTTGGATTTCCTGATGATATGTGACAAATGCTTTTATATAGTGATGAAATTCATGCCATTTTACATCTCCAAAACCACCGGCAAACTTACGTTTATGCTGAGGGGTAAACGAAAAACTACTACCAGCATGCCAAGTACCAAGTTGCATTGTAAAAGCTGTAGTTGCACTTCTTCTTACTTCCATGTCCAGATCATTTAAATATAAATCATAGCGGTCATATGGAGGTACCATACCAGTATGAAAACCACCTACACCAACTCCAGTTAAAGCCGCTTTTACCTTTTCTATTATCGTCATAATTCACCTCTACCTTTGTTGGACATAATGCATTAGTTCTGTTCTGTACTTGGCAATTTCCTTACTCGGATTCGGATATAATTCAAGTAATAGCTGCATTAAATCAATCATGCCCTCCCTTGAATCCCCTAGCTTATAACGTACTACAGCAAGCATTGCACGAAATGCTTCCGAATCATGAAATTTCCCTATGCCATTATAGAGTATTTGTTCTGCCTCTTCATACCGATGGAGTGAAAAATAATTAAAACCAAGATCCATATAAGCTTTTTGCTTTAATTCCTTTGGTAACTCTAGTTCAATGGCTAACTTATAATACTTGATGGCCTCATTTGCATTGTCTAGAACACTATAATTCCATCCACATTCAAAATATATACGCCCATCTTTATCAGGGATACTTTCTAATATTTTTATAGACTCTTCAATCTTTCCGTCTCGTCGCATTTCTATAGCTTGTTGAAGTTGTTCCATAATTATTACCTCCCTCGCAATTAAATTACTACTTCATGTATCTGGAATAATTGTAACCGCTATAGTTCGCACAGGGATATCTTTTCCATCTTGGTTATTAGTAGAAAGGTAGTATTTAGTTAAAATTTCTTTTAGCTCATCTTGAAATTTCAAGAAGTCTACATCATTCATTTTTAATTCGACTAAAGAAAATGTCGCTCCATCATGAGAATGATTCTCTATTTTCTCTAAATAGTTTTGATATTGAGTCATAAGCGATAATTGATAAAAAGATACAAAATCTAGTTTTTCTTGTGGAGATGCTTGATTCCATTCATCTTGGTCAAGTTTTAGCTTCTCCTCATTAAGTGCATAATATTTCTCAGAAACGGATTTTACTTTTTTTTCTTTCATCACATGAATTATCTCGGAGTCCAATAACACTTGTATATGTCTGTAGAGTGTTGCTTGTGGCACATCCTTAATGATTTTGACCATTTCTAAGGGTGTTAGTCCATCTTCTTTATTCCTTAATAATGCTTGAGAAATTTTCATTCGTACTGGATGCATTAGAACTTCCACTTTATTTAACATTCTATCCCCTCACTTGGTTATTCTTATTCTCATTATAAAGAATAAGAATAAGTAGTGCAAAATATAACACTCTATGTTATCATTATCAATAATGAAAATGAACTTTGAGAAGGAGTTGGAATTATGCAATTACATTATGGAATAAATGATTTAAAAGATGTTGATTTAATGTCGTTTCTACCTATTATACTTCCAGTTATTTTAGTAGGATTTATACTTGCAATGGTTGCTTTAATAGATTTGTACAAAAATAAAAAAAGTAGAAATAATGTACTCATATGGACATTAATAATAATTTTCGGCAATACAATTGGACCTATTCTGTATTTTGTTATAGGAAGAAAGGATAGTGAGCGAGCTTGAAATTGGAAATCAGAAATGTAAAGAAAACGTTTAAAAACAAAACTGCCGTCGATAGCTACTCGATGGAGCTACAATCAGGAGAGTGTGTCGGACTAATCGGACCAAATGGGGCTGGGAAATCGACTCTTATAAAGATGATCGCAGATATTATAAATCCTGACACTGGTGAAATCCTTTTAAACGGAAAAAGAATTTCCTCAATGAAAAAAGAAATTGGGTACCTACCACAATATCCAAACTTTTTTCATTGGATGACTGCCAAAGAAACACTTATGTTCATGGGAAAGCTTTCAGGACTAAGTAAAAATGGATTAAACACCTCTATTCCAAACATTTTAAAAAAAGTTGGATTAAGCGGAGAGGAAGATTCAAAAGTAGGTACATTTTCAGGCGGCATGAAACAGCGACTTGGTATTGCTCAAACCTTACTACATAAGCCACCCTAATTATTATGGATGAACCAGTCTCAGCCCTTGATCCCATTGGTCGCAGAGAAGTATTAAACCTTATTCAAGAAATAAAAAAAGAAACAACCATCCTACTATCAACTCATATTTTAGGTGATGCACAAGAAATCTGTGAGCGATTTATAGTTATTAAAAATGGGTTGAAAATCGAGGACACATCGATTATTGAACTGCTTCAAAGAAATAGCGACAAAAAATTGAATATAGAAATAACTGAGAAGGATCAAAAATGGATTGGCACTATAGAAGAATTACCTTATGTGAAAGGCCTAGAAGTATTTGGGAATCAACTAAAGGTTGAGGTTGAAAATCTAGAAAATAACAAGAATTTATTACTCGGTCATGCACTGAAGCATGATGTAGATATTGTAAAGTTTGAAGTCGGAAACGATACATTAGAAGACATTTTCTTAAAATTGGTGGTGGAGAAATGAATAGTTTTATAGTCTTGATGAACAAAGAATTTACCCAGATGGTCAGAGATTTTAAAATAATTTGGCTCCCTCTAGTCTTTATCTTATTAGGAATCACCCAGCCTGTAATGACCTATTACTTACCTACCATATTAGAAGCTTTGGGAAGCGGTCAAGGCATTACAATTGACCCAAGTATTGCCGCTCAGCAAGGGGGAGAAATATTAGCTGGCACACTAGGTGCACAGTTTGATCAGCTTGGGATTATAATAATTGCAATCTCTTTAATGGGAATCATCCAAACCGATAAAGCTAACGGAATGTTGGCCTTTATATTAACTAGACCAGTACCTGTTCGTTCATACATAGGAGGTAAAATTGCTTCGAATTATATTTTTACGGCATTTAGTGTTGCTGTTGGATACCTTGCATCCTATCTTTACGTGAATTTTCTATTCACAAATGTAGCTATTTTCGATATGCTTACTGCCCTACTATTCTATCTTGTTTGGATTCTTTTTATTATCACTTTTACAACAATGATTAGCACTCTTATAAATAGCCCAGGGCTTATCGCACTAATATCCATTGCTTTTTTAATAGGCTGCCGACTTATCGTTGGCTTAAGTTCTATGATAGATATAATAAATCCCGCCAGTATGAGTAAACATGCAATGGAAGTGCTTATAACAGGATCTGTAAACTCTAACGCTATGGTGAATCTAGTAGTATCCCTTCTTTGTGCCGCCATAGCAATCTTTATAACAAATTATTGGATTTCCAATAAAAAGTTTAGTAACGAATAAGAAAAGACTTCTCAAAAGTTTAACCAACTAATGAGAAGTCTTTAATTTTATAAATTTCTTTTAAGAAAGTTTATAATTTTTATCACTTTTATAATTTAGTAATACTTTATAATAAATTCAAAGGACTTATAGATAGCGTCTAAAAGAATTAAAAATCAAAATGGAAGAAATACAATAATTCATTTATCTCCCTTACCTTGGAATAAAAACTTGTTGATTTTAAAATCATACATTATTAATCCATTCATCTCATCTTCCACATCAGTATAGTTGTGTATAGATTTATTTTTTTAAATTGTGCATCCTAAACAGCCTCACCGTCGCCTAAAAGATAGAAACAACAAAGGGGGTTTTCCTCATGGAACAGAGAACATTGATGACACGGATTCGGAACGGCGAGGACGATGCTTTTGCTCAACTAGTCAACCCCTTGATTGAAAAGGGTTACAGGACCAGTTTTAGTATTCTCAAATCGAAAGAACAGGCAGAAGAGGTTATCCAAAATGCGCTGATCGAGGCATACCGAAATATTATGAGTGGAAAGGATATCTCCTATTTCAACACATGGTTCTATAAATTGGTTACCAATCGTTCAATTGATGCTTGGAGAAAAAACGATCGTCTGAAGGAATCACCGCTTGAAATTGATGTGGGGACAGAAAAACATGCCGTTATTGAAAGCGTGTTAAAAGAGGAAAAAGAAAACGAGATTAAAAAGGGCATATCATCCCTTGATAACAGCGACTACCAGAACGTTCTCATCCTCTATTACTACCAAGAACAAGCAATCCAAGAAATATCAGATTTGCTAGGACTGAAAAATTCGACTGTTAAATCCCATCTTCGCAGAGCAAGGAACGCTCTGAAAAAAAGGTTGATTGAAAATCAGTTTATAGGGGTGAATTCACAATGAAGATCGATGAATTGTTGAAGAAAGAAATTGACGAACAGATGGAGAAAATCCAGGCCCCATCTTCCATGTATGAATTTGCAAAAAACATAAAGGAAGAATCGGAAAAAAGAGCGGATTATGAAAAATCGACAAGAAAAAAAAGAGGTTGGAGGAAATCACAGTTTGTAATTGCCGCAGTTATCAGTCTTGGCGTCTTAATAGGGTCCGCATTCCTAAATCCAGCTATGGCCGAAGTAATGTCAAAAATCCCGTATCTAGGACAAGTATTCCATAAACCAATACAAGTAGTAATTTCAGAAACCTTGGAGAAAGAAGGATATAAACCAAATGGTATCGGCATGGGCATATGGGGACAGAAGGCACTCTTTAACATAAGGCTAAAGGGCACGGAAGAATACGTTAAGCAAGAAGAGGATAAAGTTTTAAGAATATTGACTGAAACTTTGGAAAAGAGAGGGTATGATAACTACGAGTTAAGGGTTTCTTCTGACACGAATGAAGTATCCCCCAAGCTAAACGAGATAGAAAAACAGAGGGAGGAACTAGGCGAAAAGTTGATGTCGGACTTGCAGGAAGCAGGATATCCGATTATGAATGTTAACGCCTACAGCCCTGTGGTCAGTGTGTACATCCCAATAACCGATGAAGCTAAAAAAGTAGAAATCTACAAGGCAGCGATTGAACTATTAAAAGCAAACGAAACACCAAAACAGGTACAAGTTATAACTCGAGACCTTTCAGAAGAGGAAATCGAGAGTCAATGGATGCCCGTCACGTTTAGTATTCAAGAAGAGTTTTTTCTAAAAAAAGTGTACAAGGTAGCTGACATTAGATATTCCTACAAGCCTGAAAAAGTGTCTATTACCATCATGACTAACATGAAATCATCGGATCCAGAGACTAAAGAGGTCGTAACCAAAATCCGAAAAGAAATTACTGAGTTCCTGGATAGTGAAGAAGTAAAAAGAATGACAGAGAATCAGAAATATGAGCTAATTATCCAAGACAAGAACGGCAATGATTTCCCTTAATAAAATCAAGTTATAAATACAAACATTAATTATTGTCGTGTCTCAAACTCTTAGAAAAACCTGAATTTTATTATAATGTGGTTGGAGAAAACCTACATATCAAAATGGTCATATGCCCCACTTAAATAACAAACCAGTATAATTTAAAGGAGGAGTTTACAATAAGAGAAAATCCTATAGATTTTAATATTCGAAATAGAAGTTATGTTATAAGGTTGGCAAAAGAAGATGATGCGAAAAGCTTGTCTGAAGTACGATTGCAGATAGATAGCGAAACAGAAAATATGGATAGAGAAAAAGGTGAATCATACATTGATGAAGTAGGCTTTAGACAACTTATCAAAGAAGATACAGAAAGTGACCATAATCTTTTTTTAGTTTGCGAATCAAATGGAAGTATTGTAGGGTTCTCAAGGTGTGAAGGCAATCAGTTGAAAAGAATGTCCCATAAAGTTGAGTTTGGGGTTTGTGTACTAAAGGATTTCTGGGGATATGGCATTGGTACAAACTTCTTAAAAGAAACAATTAGATGGGCCGATACAAATAACATTAAGAAAATTACTTTGAATGTACTTGAAACCAATGAAAAAGCCATAATGCTTTATAAAAAATATGGTTTTAAAGAAGAAGGATTATTAAAGATGGATAAGCTACTATCAGATGGAAATTATTATAATACCGTAATTATGGGAAGGTTCAATAATAATAGCACTAATTAGTTTATGAAAAATAGCCCTATTTTTGATCAATCTTTGTTCAAAATAGGAGCTATATTTTTTTTTAGAGTACAAAATAGCTTCTCTAAATGACCGGACTATTTTTTAGTTATTCGAAAATGAAAAAACCACTACAGTTTAGGTTGAACTGCCCGTGGATAAGCTATAATTTTTCGCAATTGGTATTCAGTTGATCAGTATTTATTATCATAACGTACTAAGCCGTAGTTCATAAAAATACTGCACAGCTGGATGCTTTAATTTCATTTGCTCAGTCATGTTCAAAATCCGTTTTTTTCCAACCCGTCTATCCACTAAAGCTAGGATATTCAATAGGATATCATTACTCTCTATACTTTCCTCTATAGAAGTGGATAAGAAGTTATTAGCTACAACGATAAAATTTGATTTACTTAATGATGACTGCGCTGACAACATCTCCTTTGCATATTCTGATAATTTCCTACCCCTTGCAATTACTAGTAAGCGATCCTCCGGAACTGTCCCCTTAGTTTGTTTTCTTATCGCTTCAATTTCCTCTTCATTGATAGGAATTTGGATATCTGGGTCATTCTTAATTTCTTGTTCCGACTGATACCATCTAATTAAGGTAGTTTTATCATTCATATTGAGTACATTCTTTTTATCTACCGCAATATAACAAAGTCCTGCTTTATCAGGTAAATAACGATAGCTGGTTGCAGTGTATTCAACCCTTCCAAATAATGCAGGACAGAGAAAACTCTCCAGATTTTGCTTCAATTTGCTCCAGGACATGTAAGTCTCCTTAAATTTTATATTTTTAATATTTGTTGAGGCAGTCGTTCTATTATCCATAATACAATAACCAACATATAGATTAAACTAAATACAAGGAATAAGTGTGACTTGAATTTCTGATGTACCTAAAATAGTGAACGAATAAAAATCCAGACTGATGAAAAAATAACTACAATGAATAAGAATATAACAATAAACATGGAAGAAAGGCCTCCCAACAGTTTAGCAAACTGATGAAAGACCTTCTCTAAAATTAGTCATATGCATTTTTTTACACACCGAAGTGGTCAAGTAGTGCAAAGTGAACTGGAAACCCCTTATTTATAAAGGGTTTCTAATTCTTATTACATCATGCCGCCCATATACCCAACGGAATCCACGTACTTCCACATCTAAACTATTACCCTCATAATCATTATCCTTATTAGTATTTATATAGGAGAAAGTCCACCATAGTTTAATAGAGTCTAAAAATTTTGTGATAATTTTTGTGATATTTTTTAAATATATAACAACAGAAAACCACCTTCCATTATTTTGGTTGGTGGTTTTTAGCTTCTACTCGATTTATGACCTCGCATAATTTACCTAATGCTATAAGTTCTTCTCTATTCATTCGTGACATCTCATCTAGGGCACCTAGTACTAACTCTGGAGGATGTTCATCCAGTAACTTATTAAATAGTTCTTCCGTTCTATCCACTACCTTCACAACCTTTAATCCATTATAGTTACGTCTACTATTTCATCAAGCTTTAATGATAACAAATAAAAAGGATCTTGCAATTCGATTTCTCGCTTCTGCAAATTCACACTTTCTACCGTTCCTCTGTTGTATATAAATTCTCCATTTTTCCATCTTTTAATTTTTGTATCAGCTTTACTTTTAATGGCTGCATCCAAAGTATGTTGAATGGCATCATAATCCCATTCGTCTAATTCTGGTCTGGGTTCTTTTTTTATATCCTGGTTATATTCTTTCAACATCGCTACATGTTCGGTTAACATCATGCCCTGCCATTTCATCATACCGCGATCTCTAATCAAACGTACCACTCCTATTCTTTATGCCCACCAACCATTTTAGACCTTTTAACTGCTGTTCCTGCTGGAGTATAAGACACTGCTCTTAATAACGCTGCGGATCCATATCGATTTCGAATGTTATCCATAGCAGTCGCGAGTTTTCTGTTCTTCCAGTTTTTCTTTTCAAATAAACTTAACTGCATGGAGTGTTCATCTTCTAACTTTGTTATGGAGATAGATATATGTCTTACAGGATTCTTATTGTAATTTTCTTTTAACAAATCTAAGCAAACATTATAAATTTTCATGGTATCGTTTGTAGCATCATGTATTGTTCTAGCTCTCTGAAATCCTCCACCAAATGCATTTTTACTATAACCAATTCCCAATGAAATAGTTCTAGCAGCTTGGAAAGTATCTCTTGCCCTCTTTGCAACGTCCTCGCACATTTCAAGAAGAACTGCTTTTACTTCTTCAATTTTATTGTAGTCACGCATGAGGATTTGGCTTTTGCCAAAACTGACTTGTCTTTCAACCGAAGGTGAGCTCATATCGGATAAATCGATTCCGTGTGCATGATGAAATAATTGATTCCCCATAACACCAAATTTATCTTCCAGTAACTCTAAAGGAGTCCTAGCTAATTGTCCGATACTGAATATACCCATATTGTTTAAAGTCTTTTCTGTTCCTCGACCAATACCCCACATTTCTGTTAACGGAGTCACTGGCCATAATTTTGTTTGCACATCATCATATGTCCATTTAGCAAAACCTGTTTTCTTAGCATCCAAATCAAGAGCAAGTTTTGCCATTAACATATTTGGTCCCATGCCTGCAGATGAATGTAGTTGTAAGGTCTCTAATATTTCTTTTTGAATTTCTTTAACGGTATTTTCTGGAGATCCCCAAAGTTTTTCAGTACCTGTTAAATCGATGAAACTTTCATCTACACTGTATACATGAACTGCTTCTGGCGGAACATATTTGTGGAGGATATTTGTAACTGCCATACTCATTTCAAGGAAGTACTGCATTTTCGGTTCAAATAATCGTATATCTGGATGACTAGGTATTTCATGTAATCTTGTGGATGCCGTCTTGACACCAAATCGTTTCTTCATAGGTGGAGATGCTGCCAATACAACAGCACCTTTTTGTTCGAAATTACCAACAATAGCAATTGGAACGGTTCTAACATCTAAATCATGTAATACTGCTATACAAGATGCATAAAAGCTCATCATATCTATGCAAGCAATTGACCGGTTAGGTAATGCGCTATAATCAATCATCTGATTATTTGTAAAGTTCTTGGGGATGAGTTAATAAAATCGATGTAACCATTTTTCCTCATATTATCTAGATGTTTATGAATTGTCGAAGAAGACTTTATTCCAACAGCATTGCCGACCTCTCTCATTGATGGAGAATATTTATTTTCTGCTAAAAAGTGTTTGATGTATTCATAAATTTCTTTTTGACGTCTATTCATACAACCTCACGCTCCTTATGGATGATGGGAACAAATGCGAGTACATTTTCAACTTTAAAAGTCCTTTTGGTATTTCGTAAAAAACAATACGCTTTAAATGTATTGCCCTCCACAGATAACACCTTTACTTTTCGCTTACTAATTTCACCGCTATTTTTCATGTAAATCATTTCAATTATTTGATTGAGTTGCATGGATTTTAAAATATTTATACGCACATCTGTTCCCTCCTTCTTTTGATTAGTATACGAACAATCGTTCCATTTTACAACTAGTAATTTTTGGGCAAATAAAAAAAGCACCTTCTAAAAGATGCTTCCTGAGTTGTGCTATATTTTAATAAGTACCTTATCCAATGACTTTTTCGCCATAGATGAACCCAATTCCTTCAAACTAGACTTTGGAGTTAATTTAATTTCATTTATATTTAATTTACTATCCATTCTTGACAAAACTGAAAGTTTTAATAACTGGTTCATAATTAATCCTCCCTTTTAAAATAGTTTGTATAAAAATGTTGATTTCTATCCGGTTCAAAATAATGTTTTCTCTTAATCCAAACAAATCCATCACCTTTTGTTATTACAGCCACATCAATTGGACCTCCTACTGTCTCTAAACTGCCTGATGCTTTTCTACGAAATGATGTTAGATTAACTAGAGCTTCTGCCATTTCTGCTAGTTCTCCTTTGGGAAGACTACGCAAAATACCTAGTGTTGGGTCAGTGAATTCACGTTCTTGATAGCTTTTAATTGTCGCCTTATATCTTTCGTATATTTTTACCATTTCACCTTTAATAGTTGATTTTAAAACATCTATTTGTACTTCTGGAATTAATATAGATTCCATTTGATCTACAAAAATATCAGAAGTTTCATTAAATATTTGAGTTAAATAATAATCAGAAAGTGATTCCATATCTGGGTCAATTCCTTCTAAAAACGAATAAACCATTTCACTTTGTGCAAAAGGATATATCCCTGAATCTGCATTTTCGCCAATAGAAGTATGAGTTGTAACGGCAGTTTTTATTTTACTGTCTATCTTACCATCTATTTCTTGTGCAATCACTACTGGATATAAATTCTTCTTGCCAAACCCTGCAATTACAATTCCTGAAGTGTGACTTGAAAATTCTTTCAAAAGCTTTTGCTTTACTATTTGACTAATTTCTTCTACTTGCTCATCATAAAAAATGAAGTTTTCAAAGTATTTATCTACAATGTGTGTAATATGTGTATCATATATATCACTTATATATCTTAGATCGTTTTCATCTAGGTCGTCAATATATTCCTCATTATTTATTTCGTCTAGTTTAGAGCCAATTTTCACTTTAAATAAGTCTTTAACAAGTTCTTTTAATTCTTCTTCATTCAATTGTGGTGAATCGTCTATGTATTCTTTCAAATCCTTCATAATATTATGGTATATATTAATGATACTTTCTTCAATAATTGTCAGATTATAATTTTCTTCTTCTTTAACAGTCATTAGTTCGTCAAATTCATTATTTTCTAGGAAATTAATAAACTCATCATTGTAATCGCTAAGTTGATCAAAAATTGTATTCCCAAGTTGTTCTCTAAATAATTTTATTATAGTTTCCCAAGGAACTCTTAGAAAACTTGCGTTACCATAAACCATAATTCCTACTGGTTGATACTTAGACAAAGCAAATAATTTATTTGCACTGTTATAAATTTTATTCCCCCCACCAATAGTAACCGCACTGTCGGCAGCTAAAGCAACTCCCATTTTATTGATTAAACATATTTCAGCTGTCATATACTTATTCACCCCTATATCTATTTATATGTATATTCTATACAAGTGTGTTAAATCCTTTATTTTAAAAAAATATTATTACAAACAAAAAAGCCCCACTCAAATTAATGAGCAGGGCATAAGATTACTTAACTTTCTTCTTCAGTTCTTCCAACTCTCTTGCAATTGTCAGCAAAGCATTCCAAACATAGTATTGATTTACTTCACGAAAAGGATTTTTTCCATCAGTAATACCTAACTTTATCGCTTCTTGACGTACTTTTTCTTGGTCTGCATTTAATTTTTGTTCTGTCACTCCAGCCACCTCTTTCTTAGGTTGATTTAGCTCCTTCAAACGTTTTCGAACGCTATCCATGTTAATGCCTGGACAAGATGTTGCGGTGCCACTAAATTCATTGTGGCCAAGTACGTCATCTACACTTAAACCAAAGTTGTGAATAGCTAATAGACAACGTTCTTCAAATGCTCTTTCTTGTGCTGCAGTAAATGCCCCATTACCTACAACGCAAATATGATAGGTGTTTGTATTATGATTACCAATCCCGTTAGTAGGATAGATAGGATCATAACAGAGTTGAACTGTACCATCAGTTAAAATGATTTCATGATATCCACCTTTACCCCACCCAAGACCTTTCCAACGATTATTCCAGAACGCAAAATAATCACCATTCGTTGTTGCTGAATGGTGACGTGCTATTTTTGTTATTTGAGATATTTTACGAGTGGTTTTAGAAGGAGCTACTTTATTTCGGATGTCTAGGATTTTCACCATTTCGCATCTTCCTTTGGTTTGTCGTAACTTAACGCTAGTTTAGAATCCGAAAATCCTTTGGTCATCGGGTCAGTAATCTGATTGTAAAGAGCTATCACTATAAGACCAGACAAGAATGGATTGCTATATGCCTGTACTACCAAATCCCATAAAGAAGTCCAAGTAGTTAACCCTTCCCAACTAAGTCCTGTGTATGCTAGTGCTGGAGTTAAAGCAGTAAGTAGTAGTTGAAATAAAAATACAGGGTTTTTGAAACGTACTTTCCAATTGATTTTCATAAATGTTTCCTCCTATTTCATCATGTATTCTGTTATATAGAAATAAAGTAATCCGCCAGAAGAAAGTAGTCCAAGTAAAGCTCCACTCACTTTCATTCCGATTGTAGCTATAGTGTTCCATTTGAGCATTTTGAACTCATGATTTTGTGTGGACCTGGTACTTTGAATACCCATAGCAGTTTGCAAAAGTTCAAATAATTTTTCCGTCTGTTGTTCTGTTTGCTCACGCATCACTTCTCTTGTTTCAGTGCTTGTTTTTAGAATGGTATTTTCTAATTTAATTGATTGTTCTTCAAGATTGTTTATTCGTTCTTCATGCTTTTGGTCAACCTTTTCTAATGCTCCAATTCGTTCTTCATGATTATTTATTTTTTCATCATGATCCCTTACTGTCTCGAACATTGACGGTCTACTCCCTTCCGTCATCCCCATACCCCCTACTTTATTGCAAAATAAAAGAACGACCAATGGACGTTCTCGCTTAGTTTATTCTTTTTTCTTACGACGCTTTATGTTCCTACTTTGAAATTAGGGTACTAAAAATTCCAGTTAATTCACTCTGTTCTATTTCAATTGACCTCTCACGAAGAGTTAAGTGGACCACTAATCTTTCTACAGTTATGTCTGCATGTAGGTATGCTAGCACTAAACGTATTTTTTCTTTAATACTTGGTTGCTCAGAAATTTTAAACTCACCTAAATCTGATTCCATTTCATTTTTTTCATCCTTAGAAAGGCAAGAAATAATAGAGTCTACAGAATTTTCATCAATCTTATAATCTAAACTATGAGCACAGCCATTTCTAATATTATTGAACTTGTTAATTGATCTATAAATACCATCTTTTAGCATTCCCAATGCATAAACTAGATTGAGCTTTTGTGAGAACGTAACCCTCTCTAAATCCATTTTGTCAGGATACTTAAGACACTTTTCCAGAACTAAGTTTAACTCTCTCTCTACAAGAAGATGCGCTCTTAAAATGACAATTAAAGCCTCATCATGTTGAGTTTCCTTTAAAAAACTGATTCTAGCTTTTTTAAATTCTTTTTCTCTATATTTTGCTATCTCACTCATAACAACCCCTCCATAATTTTATTTTACATTATTACGTAGGTATTTTCTGTAATTATGAGCATAAAAAATAACGCTAGCTTATGCTGCGTTTAATTAAAACCTTTAATCAGTAATTAGATTCCCTTGCCCATCTAAACCAAGCGTAGCTAAATCAGCTAGCACAGGTTCTTTCAAATGGTCCGGAACATCCACAATCGTTCTTCGTTTCCCTGCGATTAATCCACTAAAAATTGCTACCATAAACATAATATTACCTCCTATTATTTTCATGAGTATTTTAATTGCTATATTCTGTATCCAATACATATTGAACACCCTCGCGATCTGATTCTGGAACATCCTCTATAGTTCTCCGGGGAGCTTCCGCTGCTATTAAAGCGGCAAAAATTCGATGAATTGACTTAATTTCAGGCATTTAAAAACCTCCCATCGATAGGAGGTAGAGTTCTGCTATTGCTTCTTTGTTGTTTAGATCTTCTGCTTTTAATCGCTCAACTTCTTCACTCAAAGGTTTTCGAAATACTTGTGGAGCTTCTGTTTCGTCCGGGTTTGGATAGCTGAATTCTACTTCTTTAGTAGTTGGATTTACTCTATAACTGCTAGATTCCGCAAAATCTTGTGCGTACTGTCCGAATTCTAATTCTAATACACCTACTGTAGATGGATTACGTTCACTCAAGGCTATATAGCTCTCGTAATCTTGTTCAATAGTAGTAGCAACTACTCCCCCTTGTCTGTCTCCAGTATCTACAATTACATTCCCTGTTGATATTTCATAGTATATTTTTCTTCCAATCGGGTTCACTTTTTGACCTCCTATTCAAATGCTGTCCAGTTAAACGATGTAATGGCAGTTCTTGGCGCTACGAAAAAACCATCTGCGAGTATATTAGCTTCAGTTGAAGGCATTGTATCCATCCCAGAAGTTGAACTATTGATTGTAGTCCACGCTACTTTCATGTTTATATTTGAGCCACTGTATGAATATGGGATGGGTTGTCCTGCAAATAACGCAATGCCTTCTGGCGCGGCAGTAGGTGTGGATGACCCTAGAAATACGTATGAAGGTGTGAAAGTTAAACCTGTTACTCTAATGATACTCTTCCCATTTTCAATAACCCTTGTCGCCGTACCGGATGCATACTTTTTCCCAACAAAGCTACCAGGGACACCGAATATATTTTTACCAGCTACAATATTAGCCGATATTAAGTCTATATCACCTTCAACAACGCCATTACCATTATGATAGCCTGCTGGTATAGGTTTATTATTTGCCCCAGGAATTATACTAACTGCACCGTTATTTGGCATAGATCCATTTACTAAACCGTCTTCAGTCCCTAATGTTTTTCCGCTTATTACGTCAGCTGCTGTAGCATTTCCATACTCCCCCCCTTCACCCTGTAAGATAAAATCCGTGCCATCATAGGTTAAAGTGTATATACTTCCTGCTTTAAGATTTCCGGCTGAAACAGCGCTCCCACTAGATTTCTTAATTCCCTTAGCACCAAGACCATTTACATTTAATGTAGATGCTCCTGTATTAGCTATGTTTACCTTTAAACGTAAAGTAACACCCTCTGCATATGCTGAGAGCGCTGGATTTAAAGTAGCAACATAATTGTTTACTGTACCTGTTGCTACTGCGTAACCCGTGTGTTTCAAATAGTCTTCCAAGTGCGTCTCAAACACTTCATTAGTAACTAAAACGGTTAAATCTATTTCATCCTTATGAATAGCATTCTCTTGCAACTCTTTCAATGCCTCATAACTTCTACTTTGTAGGTAATTAAAATAATCACTTGGAGGCTTAACTCCTGCCTTCCATCCTTCTTGCCTTAGTAATAATGGGGGTTCTATCCCTGGTGCTTCCCAGTGAGGTAGCGGTTTAATAAATGGCATTTATATCCCTCCTATATCGGTAATTCTTGATCAGTTGATGGAGTGTAAACAGCTCCGAAGTATCCTCCGATGGTTCCATCGATGTTTCCGAATCCCTTTAAGTTATCTATTTCCATTGCAGTTGTTCCAAATTCAAAGGTACCTGCAAGTTCTATTACTCCAACTTTCACACCTGCAGCTACTGTCCTTTGAACAATCCTTATAAAATTTATAGGATCTAAACCAGCCTCATTAATTTTCGTAAGAGGAAGCTCAATTAATTTAATTGCAGCTGGCTCTGGTTCATCAACATCATTCCATTTCTCCACTATCTTAATTGTGGATGGATCTGTGGATAACGCTATCGAGATTACTTGAATAATGGTATTTATTGCTCCATCACTAAGGTTTCTAGCAATCTTTGACTTAAGTAAGATACGATAAACTTCATCTGTTGCAACGCCACGTGACTGATTAACGTTTTCTCCAATTAAATCTAATGATTTGCCCTTTGCATTATCAATATCTCTCCATGACATGATGAATTGATTTGTATTTTGCAATACCACCAATTCATCAGAAAAAATACTGATCAGTTTTGATAAGTTTGAATTAGGATGCTTAGCAAAGTAATCAGCAAAACGACTCATGATAGTCTTTGTACTAAACATTAACTGTCACCTCTATATTAGAAGCATCTAACTGAGCTACCTCTTGTAAACCAATCGCTAAGTTTGATTCCTCAAAACTAATACCATCTAGGGACAAATGGATTGAAACGTCTTCAATACCAGGAACTTGATAAGTACGAGCGATTAACCTGGATTCAATAACATCTTCCCCCATATTTAAACCGGCATAGACAGATGAGTCTATATCAGTACCACCTATATATCTGATAAGCATAGATTTAACTTGTTCAATTCCTTCTGTAGGGAATGAAGTGTTTGTACTTATGGCAACTTTTAAATATACAGGTACTTCAATTGCTCTAGTAAACCCTATTTGTTGAATGTTTTTGCTGTCGTCAATGATGGATACATAAGTTGTTCCGTAAGGTTGAATGCCCCCAGCTTTCTTTTCAAATACTGCCGTAGCTATTTCTTCATCTGTTCCACCCAAAACAAATGCTTGTATAGACCTCATTGGAGTTCCATAAGCATCTGGCACATCTCCGTAATTCTCTATAACTGT
This sequence comes from Psychrobacillus sp. FSL K6-1415, assembly GCF_038003185.1. Taxonomy (NCBI): domain Bacteria; kingdom Bacillati; phylum Bacillota; class Bacilli; order Caryophanales; family Bacillaceae; genus Psychrobacillus; species Psychrobacillus sp. FSL K6-1415. The sequence goes on from NZ_JBBOOQ010000001.1 coordinate 3,549,934, forward strand.
AGCTGCGCGAACAGAAGGTAGTTTCAATATATTCGTTCTAATTGCATTGGTTGTTGCAGACCCCATGCCCTCAACAGTGACAGATGCTCTTTCACGAGCTTCTAAATCCGTTTCTTTTTCTCTGCCTCCTGATGTTTTAGAAATGTTTGTCACACTAGTTACATCTGCATCTGGATTAACAATCTCTACGATTGTATTTGCTCCAACATTTCCACCACTACCTAATTCAACTGCTTTTATTTCGACAATCCCTTTTCCCAAAGTATCAATTTCTACATCTTCAGTTGTTTCGAAGAATACATCTGAGTTAGATTTAGATACTAAAAAACCAGCACTCACCAAATGATTAGGTGTGCCGGTTATTTCTAATGCTCCAAAAGCATATTGTTCTAAATTTCGCGTTATACCTGCATATGGTAAGAGCATATCCAACTGTGTACCTTCTGCTGTTTTTCGATAAGCTGAATAGTAAACATTTTCGTTATCTTGCCATGCCAAAGATAAAAACCATGCCATTATTCTAAGTAAAATGCCTAATATGGACCGTTCAGATACATTTGCATTCTCTCCGAACTTTTCTTTTGCTTTTGCTGACATATCATTTAATAAATCATCATAAGTTTTTCGTTTATAGCCGTTGCTATCAAGCGCCACCTAAGACCACCTCCTCGCTTAATGTTTGGCCATCGATTAATTGAACTTCATATCTGACATTTAATTTTCTTAATTTACGGTCCTGTATTATTTCAACGTCGTTAATAATTTCTACCCGTTCCTCTTGCCCTAATACACGAATGATTTCGGACCTTATTTCTTCATCAGAAGGCTTTTCAAGTAACTTCATAAAATCTAATCCTATATCAGGGTTTAGGAACCATTCTTTTAGATTAGTTGACAGCGAGATAATTAATACTTGTTCAACCTCTTGCGTTCCCTCAATCAGCTTAAAATCACCATTTTCAAACATTAAATCTCCATCACCTGTTAGCTCAATAGTTTTCATTCCTTCACCTCACAATAGACCTACAATTATTGCATCATGGACATCAAATAAACGGGAGGCACCAGGATAAACAAGATTCCCTTCAACTGCATCATCAATACTCCTTTGAGCGAAAACAACTAAGACAGTATCTCCCGCATTAATAGATGGTTCTAACTCTACAGGCTCGTTAAATGTAATTTGAGTATGATCACTGTTCGGTATAGATACTGAGATGGCCGTATTGTTTTTTATCTTTACTCTTTCAAACATTACTGGAACATCATTAACTACCGATAACTTCTCAGGCGCACGATTCATTTCTTTTACCATGAACAAAGGTTGAATTTTAGCTGTTCGAGAGTCTTCATTGTACGAAAGAACTTTACAGGGCATGCAGGTATTTATAGATAGAAGTATTTGATTTTTAAAATTAGAATAAAACTCAGAAGAATTACTCAAGTAATCACCTCTACTTCTGAATAATATGAATCACCTTTTCTGTAATGCTTACCTTTTCGCACTCGAAATTTACCTTTAACAAATACTGATTGCAATTCAATGATAGAAGCCGTATTCATTCTATATTGGAGCAAGGATTTTACTTTGTACCCCTTAACCACTTTTCCGTTTTTTTCTTCTTCGAAATACTCTGGAGATCCAATTAGACCAGTATCAGAGTTAAGAATGAATTTAGTGTTATCTCCCTCTTTTATCGAACGGATATAAGCATTCGAACGACTGATATAGAAGCTCGCTTCACAGTCTTTAGCTATCTTTTTCATTGCATCAACAATAGGACCATTAACTGAAAAGCCTTTTTTATAGACAACATTTTTAGGTAACTTGATAACTGCAATTTTCAAACCAAGCGCTTTCGCAAGCTCTTTTAATATTTGATCACCTTTTATGCCTTTTTTGAATGTTATCTTTATTGTTTTCTTATTATCAATTGGATAACTATCAACTACAGAGACTTTTGTAGCCCTATCAGCTCCACCCTTCTCAGATGAAACTTTTGAGATGTAGCCCGATAGGATAACACCTTTATCATTCTTATAACCTGCATTCATGGTTATTTTTACACCTTTTTTGAGCTTACTTAATGTAGTATCTGATAAATTGTAAACAACGATTTCGCTTATGTTGGGATCTGGATCATCGTCAAAAGGAATACTAAATTCTATTTCCAATGTTTCACTAGACATCTTCAAATCACTCGTTATAATCTCAGTGACCCGTCCAAATTGAATAGTACTCATAAATCATTCACCAACCTTAAAAACACTGTTACATTAAGATTTTCAAAGGTCACTCGTTGCTCTTGTCCTGATTCATCAAACGGGATGATTGTCGGACCAGGAAAACGTGAATCAAATACTTCTTCAAATAGAGGAACTCCATAAGTGAGTTTTTCACCATATACTAAAACCTCTTCATCTTTGTATAAATCCATAGTAAAGAAATCATGTACCAGATTATAATTAATCTCCATCTCAAAGAGTTCAACACCTAGCTCAATTTCAAAGCGATAAGGAATGAGCTCTTTTTCTATCTCAATGAATTCAAAGTTCATTCCTTATCACCCCACTTTTATTTTTGATCCGATTGGTATTTGAGTTGCTGGATACTTGTTATTTTTTTGAACGTCTTGCCACTTCACACCGTATTTCTGGGCTAAAGCATAATAGGTATCTCCTTTTTTCACCACATGAGAAATAGGCAATTGTTTTTTGTTAGACGTTTGCTTACGACCAACACTAGATACACCTGCGACAGCCGCTTTTGTTTTCTTTGATAAAGATACATAAGAAGGTTGAGCAAAGCGAACTTCTATAAGCTTCATGTTAAAATTGAAACCGTTCATTATTTTAGAGTCAGCATCATGAGAAAAGGACGCAATCATCAAGTTATGATAGATTCTGCGTCCTTCATATGCCACTAGAGTTCCTTTTGATTCAATTGTTGATAATCTCCCCAATAGTGTTTCTAATGATGTATTATCTGGTCTTATTAATTTCCCACTTATAGATAAGACTATTGGTTTGCGTTCTACATGGTCGGTTAAATTGATACCCTTCTCGACTGGATGAGATGGCAATTCAACGTCATTTTGAAGCTCTTCTTTTAATACATCAATCTTTATTCCGTTTATTTTTGCCATCTCTATCCCTCCATTACTACTGGAAATATAGCCCCTAAATCGCTATACCACCCTTCTAATTCTTCTCTAATACTCCTTGCAGTTTCTTGTGGCTTATCTGAACCTTGTACAATGATTTGAACCGGTGCTTGTACAGTGGTTGAAGAAGTATTACTGGAAATAGGTGATGCACTATTGTAACTAGCACCATCTAAATCAAGTGTAGGATCTGTTCCATCACCTTTTAAGATACCTGTATTACGTAAAGCATCAGCTTCATCTTTTGGTAAAACTGCCTCGTCTTTGTGAAGATAAGCAGGCATTTCATCGTAAGGAACACGACCAAGACCGACACTTAAACCAGGCACCTTATCAGTTACCCATGAAACTGCACCACCGATTTTATCTCCGACATCGAAGTTTTTCATTGATGAGGTAACGCTACCTAGTTTTTTAATTACCCATTCAATCGAATCAGCAATTCCGTCAAAAGCCCAAGCAATGCCGTCTAGTATTGGCTTCATGACAACCCAAGCACCTTCTAATGCACTGGCTGCTAAAGGTAATAGTGGGATAATTACTTCTGTTACCATAAATTTAGCTGCACCAGATATAGCTTCGAATAAATCGCCAGCAATCCTTAATATTGGCGATATTATATTGAATACGGTTTCGATTATAGAGCTTGCAACTGGCATCAATGGGATGATCACATTTTCTATCAAACCGACGATAATTGTTTTTAAAGTATCGAACCAATTCATTGCACCTGAAACTACATTACCGATGAATTCCATCGCAGTTCCAATAAATTCTTGAGCAACTGGCATTAGTGGAACAATTACCTCATCAACGAATGATGTTACTACCGTTTTACCTAATTCAAAACCTTGTTCAATTTGATCTACAAATAACACAATGCTATCGACTAACTCTGGCGGTACTCCTAATTTTCCATAAAGAGTCATAGCGCTTGAAGCGCTCATCCCATCACCAGAAAATAACTCTTGGAAAACACCGATTACATCGACTATTACAGATTTCATTTCAAATATTTTCCCTACACCATCCGATAATAATTCCATAAATGGTCCCGGATCAATATTTGAAAGAATCTCGCTAAGCCACGATAATGTATCTACAGCTTGATCTAAAATTGGTGTGCCTGCTTTTTCTAAGAAATCTTGCCAGGCTTGTTTCAAGTTCCCCATTTGGTTTTCAAAACTATCCGATTCCTTAGCAGCCTGTCCCAAAGCTCCTGAAAGTTTGTTGCCGTCTTCAACCATTTTCAGTAAAGTTAATTGTTTTTGCGCTTCGTCCAATTTCTTAAAGGACTTCCCGTATAATTCATTAGCTGCTGCATTCCTAGTTGTTTCTGTAGCAGATATTCCTAATGCGGCATCATTTTCGAAGTTACCTTTTAAAAATGACTGCATGGTTTCCGAAACATCTTCTATAGATTTATCATAAAAAGCAGCACTATCCGCCGCGGCTAACGTTGCACGTTCTGACAGTGATAGGGCTTCTTCTGTACTTGCTCCCGTAGTTTTAGCGAAAGCAGCCATTTGTGTAAAACTACTTTTTAGCCTATTTGGAAGCATACCAGTTTCTTTTGCGATTCTATCAAGACTGGAGGTGGAATCTTTTTCAAGTTCTCCAAATACAGAACTAAATTGAGCGTTCATTGCTTGAGCTCCAGCAGCCGCCTCAATAGCTCCTGTCGTAAAATCTTTAAGTGCTGCACCAATTCCAAGAGCAAGTAAGGCAGAACCAACGGCTAGTACGCCTTTCTTTAGTACTCCCATACCCTTATCTGCTTTTTTTACTTCGTTATCTAGATTATTTAGATTTGTATCATCTAAATTACCAACCTCATCCGCAGCACCATTAATAGTATCCTCTAGATCACCAAATTCATCTGCTAGATCTCCTACGTCGTCTATTGCATTATCAATAGCAGATACATCAATTCCCATCAAACTTCTTATTACATCATCAATTTTTCTATCTAACTGAGCAAGGGGACCATCTGCTATATCCATGCCTATTGCAACGTTTACATCACGTAAGGACGACATTCAAACTAACCTCCCCTCGCTTCTTTTAACCTTTGTGCATAGCTATCTAAAGCCGCATTAACTTCTAATAACTCATCCAAAGTCATAGTTTCTGCGCGTTCATAACTAAGTTTTTCTTCCATGATTGGACGCCAAAAGACCCAATTTTCATCAACTGTTTGTCGATGTACATGAATGGGTTTAGCCCTCTTGAAAGGTAAATTTAACAGCCGCGGACATTACCTCTGAAAATCCTCCTGCTTCCTCGAAATGATCGAAGTCTACCTTTCCACCATCTTCCAAGAAAATTACATGTTCCATCATATCTTCATAAAGTGTTTCAGATTGTTGTACACCATGTTCATTCTTAGATTTATCACGCATCTTAATCGATTCACGTAACCCAGGATGTTGAAATAAGTATTTATTACCGTTCTTTTTTGATTCAAATGTTTTTTGTTCACCTTTTTTAGCCATCTGCTTTCGCTCCCATTCTTTTCGTTTTAAATGATTGGTAATGTGTGTTTTTTTCATAGCAAATTAAAAAGAGTGAGCATGAGCCCACTCCCCTTTCTTTTTTTATTTAACTGTGTAGTCAAATACTTTAAGTGTATATACGCGACTAGTAGCTGATTTTCCAAACTCTTTATCGGATGGTTTAGTTACCATCGCTTTAGTACCGCCTACCACTTCTTTTATTTCATTATTCGAGTTTACCCAGACTGGAATAAGCGTTCTTGCATTTGCGAAGCCATCCAGTAAAGAAATGGATGGGGATGTTTGATTTAATGTGATTTCTATTGTTCCCATGCCGTCTCCGTTAATAGAAACGACTGCATCACCTTGTGCAGAAGAGGACGCTTCAAAATTATCGTTGTCCTTTGATGCCTTTACCATCGTTCCATCACCATAACCGGTAATAAACATACCTCCAACAGTCGTTACAACTTTACGGGCATCATATGTTCCAATATGTCCTGTCATTGATTACCCCTCCTTAATAAACCATCTCGCCTAAAACAGTTGCTTCATGAATAGCACCTGCAAGTTCTAGGCTAAATGATAATCCTTTATAGTGACGTTCTACACGATCAGCAGCGTTTGTTTGTGCGCGGTTTTTCGCTGTAAGAGTGTAAAGTGGTTGCTCCGCTTCATCAAGAGCAATAATGCCTTGTTGCCCTGCGATTTCTAAGATTGTACGTGCTTCTCCTTCTATTTGTGGAATTCCCACATCATCAAATGAAATTTTGTCGTTATTTGTGAAAAGCGTTGAAATCGCTTGTTCCATGTTCACTTTCACCCAGTCTTTACCGTGAATAACGTCAATGTACTCACCGCTCAGCATAGTACCCTCTGAGGTTTGATAGACACCGCCTTTAGATACATAGGCAAAACCGTTTAACGCATGAATAGCAAGTAATGTGGTTTTGTCATAAGGTGCTGGATCTATCCCAATAAGCTTTTTAAACTTATAAGTAATGGAACCAACCGTTTTAGAACCATGACCACCAATTAATGCTAAATGTGGATATTGCGCTAGTTTGTCATGCATTATTACAAAAGTGCGATCATATTTTTTAGCTGAAATAGTCTCTAAATCTGTTAGATTATCAACAGTATGTGCCGCAATCTTAAACCCTTCGCCTTCTACCACATCTGAAATAGCAATGAAATCAGATACTGAACCTGTTGCCAGTGAAACAAAGTACCAATCCTCACCGTAATATTCAGCAAGTGTTTCTGCAGCAGTTATTGGCGTTGTTGCGCTCGAATCGTATGTTGCAATTGCTACTTTCGCTGTACTTGTATCTCCTTGTTTAAAGGCTACTTTCGCCGCTTTATAAGCATCTGTTGTCGTAGGGAAATCTTTTTCTACACCCTCAATATCCCCATAGATTTTAAACGACTGAGCGCCAGTCTTATCTGCTAAAATTAAAGGTGTACCTAAACCTTCTAATGCAGACGGCTTTTTAATGTCAATAATGACTGTTACGTCTTTTAATGGCATGTTATCCCTCCTAATTAATTGTTACTCTTTCAATTACATCAATTTCGTATGATTCTTGACCCCGTACTCGCAAACGCAAATCAAAACCACATCGTCTTTCATAAGCAACAGTTAAAAAAACATCACGATTTGTTGCGTTTAACACGTCAACAACTGTAATGTTTTTGTCTGATAAATCAATATGACCCTTACCCAAGAAGTAAGCACGTGCTTTATGCGTATAGTCTTCTGCATCTTCTATTGTTGCTGCATTGCAAGTGATTGAAAACACAGATTCTACATCCTGTTCAATTGTTTTTATATTACCTGTCAGAGATTCTGCAACTTGTCCTACATTTTGCCCGATTGTAGTCTTCTTTATAGAGATGAATGGATATTCTGGCTGTTTTCCTATACTCTCTGCTTGAATGACTTCTATACCAGTATAATTGGATAATCCATTTTGCAATGGAATCCAAATGTCATCATATTTAATCAATCTTACCTACTCCCTCACGCCATTTCATAAGATAAATAAAAACATCCGTGAACTCGCTGAAATCTTTAAAAGCTTGGACAGTGTAAAAATCGTTTTTATACTTAACTTGGACACCTAATTCAATTGGAGTTGTAGTAAATAGCTTTTTTTCTTTTAAAGTGTACACACCGTTTTCGATATAACTGAGCTCTTCACCTATACTTTTCGAGCCTGCAACAACAGGTAAAATGATACCAAACATAGGTACCTCACTAGGAACACCTGGAGTCCATTTACCATTAACATGACTTCCTTCACCCCTCAAAAAAGCAGTAAAAGGAACGCCATTTTCTTCAATTACTTCTTTAAATATCATAATTTCAGGCATTATTTGGCACCACCCGAAAAGTAATACTCCTGCGTAAACCACCTGAATCTATTAGTGGATTGCTAGATCCTTTTTTACTAATAGTCGAAGGCGCATTAGGTGGTGCATCTAAATCGGTGATTTTCTCTTGAATATCTCCTACCATTTTTGCTCCTAAGCGGGCATAAAGCGTTTGTGCATCTATTTTGAAATCCATAACATTATTTAACTGCCTTTTGACAAACTCAAACCATTCTCCTTTTTTTTCATCAAAGGTAGTCCTCATAAAAGATCGTTCGGGTATAACAATCGAACCTCTTTCTTGTTGTATGGTCACTCCAAATTCATGCACGCTTGCAATCATGACATAAAAAGAATCATCATCACCAAAAACACCAACCTCCACTGCGTATCTCCTTAACTCCCTAATCTCCTTAATCAACTGTGGAATTTTGTTCGTATCAGTAATGCGGATAGTTATTCCTGCCATATTAAAGCACCACCAAGTTAATAGATTTTTTTGGCTTTAACTGTTTTTCTAAAGCATCTATTAATCTTTGATATTCTTGCCCGTAACGTGTAGAGAAAATGCCTTCTAGCTTATTAGGATCACTATATTGACGTTCGATTACGTCAACTTTCTCACGAACAACAAGCTTATTATTTACAGTCGCTAAATGAGCTGCTAAATAACGGGCTAATCTTTCTTTATATTGCTCTGGTACTATAAATGACAAAGAGGATACTTCCAATGAAGCATCCTCAATGAACATTGTTAAACGTTCGTCGGGTATAGAAGTAAATTCATTTCCCATTGCTTTTACACGTTCAATTGTTGTTAACACGGTATTCCACCGCCTTTTTATTTATCTTGATTTAGCAATTCAGCGATACGCTTATCTATTGCATCAAGAACTGTTTTGCGATCTTCATCCGCTTTCAATTCTTCTAAAGTATCAACATCGAATGTATCCTCAATCAAAGCAATTAATTCCTTTGCATTAGGCTTTGTCTTTTCTTTGTCGTACACAAATTCACCTTTTTGATCTAAATAAGACATCAAAGGATGAGCAATGAACTTCTCAAAGTCCTGCTCATCTACTTTATTTGTTCCCGGAATAAGCGTTAATCCGTTTGCTTGATAAGAGTGATTACCTTTGTTTTGTACTAACATATCAATTCCTCCTTAAATTCCATCAGCGCGGCAGATTGCCATCGGGTAGCGGATAATTAAGCCTGTTGTACGTTCTTCAAAAGGCACTTTTGTGTTTGGAAATGCATATTCTTGTGGATGTCTCATAATATCCAATGGAATGCCTAGTTGTACGACATCTGGTGAAGAATCTAAAACTACAAAACAATCAGTACTAGCTAACCCTTTGCCTTTTATGTCATTGATTGTCTCGATGGTTTTAAACCAATTCTGAGAACGAATATACTCCAATACTGTTTGTTGAGTTAAATCGTTAAATGTCTTTTCTAATTCTTCAAATGAATCAGGAGTTAAAAGTAAAGTATCTGCCTCATGGCCATTTAATTTGTTAATCATATTTTTAGCTTTACGGATATCAGTAACGACTTCTTTGCCCGTCTTGTCCGCCCACTTCGTAGAGGTGCCAGCTTCATTTTGCGGCACTGCATAAACTTGAATACCTACTGCATCAGTAAGTCCTTTAATTTTGTGCTTAGAGTCTCCAGAGAAAGCAATTTGATTTTCTTTTTCTGCAATTGCTTTACGTACCGTATCAGCCTTTGTCACTTCAATTTGACGATTAGCCATTTGAGCTTCACGTACTTCTTGAACTGAAATATTGAAAGCAGCAGCAATTGAATAGATTTTAACTGTTTCTTCCGTTAAATCAGCATCTACCAAAGGTACGTCATTTGCACCGGGAGCTAGAATTTTAGCGACACCAGAGCGAGTCAGAACGTCATAGCTATATGTCTTAGCTCCTGCTGGAATATCAGTTTTTAGAGAAAAAATTGAGCGTGCTTTTAGCTCTGAAGCGTGTGGTTCATACACTCTTTTGTCGATTGCATTTAGATCTTGAGGACGAATCAATGCGTCCATACGTAGTTGTGTCATGTAATAATATCCTCCTTAAGGTAAGTTAATTTCGATTTCAACTAATTGATCAGCTGAAGCGTTATTTTTGAATACTGCGTTTGTAACGTCAATTACTGCTGCACCTGATGCTACAAATTTTTGTGTTGCTGGATCTACTTTTACTGGTTGTCCGTTAATGACGTCTCCACCGGCAACAACGAATATACGACCTCGCTTCATAATTGCTGCAGGCTCCCCTACTGGATAGTTTTGGTCATCTTTCTTTTCCACCCAATCATGAATGTTTTGCGCAAGCGCAATACCAATAACGGTACCAGCAGTAGCGATAGGTTTAATTGCAGTCCCTGTTGCGTTTAATTGAACTGCAGCACCGAAAGGCACTAAAGTTTCAACCGCATATGTGTCCGCTGTGTAGTCTTGATAATTTGATAATTGACCTGCTTTACCAGCTGGCTCCATGTAATCTGAATAATTTGTAATAGGCATGTGTTTTCCTCCTTATTTTTTCTGCATATTTAGACGTTTTTGTTTCAATTCCTCAAGCTCTTTTTCATTGGCTTTTGAATCACCAGTAAATGCATTGTTTGCACCTGTAGAAGAATAACCAGTTGACTGAACTTGCTCAACTGTTGCATCAAAAAAGGCGTTGATATAGTCATCCGACTTACCATCACCTTTAAATTCTTCTTTAGTTGTAGAAATAACAGCTTCTTTGATTTCACGTTCTGTTTTACCAGTGAAGTCAAAGGAATCTCCTAGTAACGGTTTAGCTGTGCTGATTAAGGCAACACGTTCCTCGACTTTTTTATCCATTTCATCAGCTGATACTTGTTTTTCTTTCGCTTCCTTGAGATCCTTTTCAGTGTTTTGCAATTTCACTTCAAGCGCATCAAAACGTCCCTGTAAGGAATCCAATCCAGCCACCTTTGTTTCAGCAGTTTCTAATTTAGCTGCTTGTGCTTCTAAAAATGATTTAACAGCTGAATCTACTTCATAGTCTTTTCCATCAATTTTGTACGTCGGCATCTTATGCCCTCCCTTTTCTTCTTTTTCAATTTGCCATGCATCACTATCAGAACGAATAGCCACCTCTGGACCAGCTCGCCCTTGGTCAACAATGGCAATGTGATTAATCTCTAAGTTACGCTGAACATACTCATATGTTTGTCCGTTATAAACTCCGGATTCAGCAACAACGTCACTCATAAAGCCGATACTTATTTCTCGCTTGCCATCATAAACCTTTTGAATAAGATCTTTATCCGTAATTGTTAAAGAGACAAATAGCTTTAAATCTTCTACACGTGCATCGGTGTGACTCATTCCCTTTGCATATGTTTGATAGTTGTCTATTGTCACCGGTTCATTTGGATGTTCATCTGTAACGGGCTTAGAACGTGCAGAACGAATAGTACGATCATTAAAAATTTCATCTGGCAACTTAGCTTCCATTTGGACTGTGCCATCTTGCCGTTGATATGGAAAAACACCAGGGCGTGTAATCGGTACCTGTACCGTTAAGTAGCCTTCTGGTGTTTCTCCGTAATCATTTATAAATGATTTGTCATAGCGCTGTAGTTTCAATCAATTTCACCCCCTTCCAGCGAAAATAAGACCCAGTATCACAATATTTAACTGTTTAATTGGATTCGATTTACTTTTGCGTCCTTGTAATGACGACCTTTTTTCAAAACATAACCATAGTCTAATAAACATAGCTGACGTTCCGCTTCGATTGGCGAATAATATAAGCACGATTCGCTTACATCTTTATCGAATCTGTTTGACTTTAGATTAAAAAATTTACTTTTTGATTTAGAAGTGATTACCCATACAGGGAGTTCAATGCCCATTCCCATCATTCACTGACCACCTTCAATATATAGAGAATAGTTAATCATCATCAAAAACAGGAATAGCCACACATCTACAACGATAATCTTCACCAGGTAAACCGACTTCTGGTGGATCATCATAAGTAAACACCATGTCACTAAGTTCTCTATGGGATTCTCTTACTCTTTCATCTTTAGAAGTAAGCCATTTAAACTTTTCAACACCCATTTGCTGATGTCTCTTTGCAGTCATTTGCCCTAATATTGATCCTGCTTGGTCTACCGCAATAAATTGAGCACGACTTTCAGTCATTCCAATTCTTTCGACAAGTTGATTCCGTATTACTTTAGGGTTCGTACCACCCTTAACACCTGTTTCAATGATTTCTTCAATCTTTTCAACGTAGTCATCTTGAATCTTGGTAATATAATTTACATTTTCAGCAACTTTCGCTTTCATAAAATTATTCAGCCAAGGTTCAGTTTTGGTAGGATCAATTCCTCGTATTCTTCCTTGTTGAAACATGTTACTTTTATTGAATTGGTTCAAGCTTGCAAGGAATGTACCTGCTGCATCTTCTTTTCTTTTACTTGAAAAGGTTTTGGATGCCTTGTTTTTAAATGACTGAAATATGCTTTTAAATACGTCGAAAAATCCATCAACAATAAAGTCATGTTTATCTTTTCTGTTGAGCTCAATCTGGCGTTCAATATGTTGATCAAACATTTTTAGTGTTTCTTTACCTAATTCTCTAACCATTTTGGTAATTGCTCGATTATATGAGACCGCAACTGCATCTGGAAAACGTGTAAGAGGTACCTTACGCTTGGCCATTTCGATTCTCCTTATAAGAACCATAGATTTCATTAGCCATTTCCTCTAAATCAGCAGAATCACCACTAAACTTCAGTTCATCAGTTAATCCAAATTGTCCAAAACGTGTTTCTCTAAGTTCATCTGCCATAATAATTCCGTTTACCAAATAGATTTGGTCTGTTTCTGCTACGATTTTTCGTATTTCAGCATCTGTCTTGGAATCTACACTCCAAAGAGGATTGAATTTAATCTCCCATTCGAGCGAGTCAGGATCAATACGACCACCTAGTTCTTTTTCAGACATTAACAACATACGAACTAACCTTTCGAGATGCGGTTTCATTTCGTTTTCTTGGTCCGCTACTATACGAGAGTAATAGTTCATGACATCATATTGAGCTCCTGTTATTGTGCCAGCCTCTTGACCTTTAATAACCGTTTTTGGCATACGTGCAGCACCAGAAAGTATATCCCAAACATAATCTAGCAAGTCTTTAATACCTGTTACAGAGGTTGATTGTTTAGTCAAACTTTCTCCTTCACCAATCATGGCAAGAGCTTCAGTTCTAAACATGAAATCCATAAGCATGGAAAGCTGTTGTTTATCTTTACTATCTAAATTCTCGATATCCTTTGATGAATACACCTTAAAAGTAAAGTCATGAAGTATTTGACCTACCGACCATAAGGACGTGTCTAGTACAGTTAAAATGTCGTACATCGGCTCTAGCAATGATTGACCTTGGTATTCATCCTCTAAGCGTCTCGTTTGGTCATGCAATAAACGAGAAATATGCACTGCCGATTCTGATTCGACTGTCTGAATACCGTTACGTGAATTCCGATTAATACGCAGCTCCTCTAATTGTCCGTATTTTATATCGAACATGTCTTCATTAATTAAAAACTCATTAACTTTGAGAGAACTAAATGCATGTAAATAATCAACTGAGTACAGTTTTTTCATATCCAATGGATCATTTAACGTAAATTTATTTCCTTGAGTAACACCCAACGATATAAAACCATCACCACGCAATCGCTCATAAGAACGCATCTTCTTAAAAGCTTGCTTGGCTTTCAAGTCTGATAACTTACTCATAATATCTCTTGCGAGTTTTTCATCCTTCATGCGAAGAGTGAACCAATTACGCGTCATATCCTCTGCAGGAATCTCAATGATATTTTGCACAATACGACTATCAGCATATAAAGCAGAAAGTTCATCTTGCGACAATTTACGTCGCGCACCTGCTACTTGACGAGTTAGTTTGTCTTTACTGTTTGCTTTACCATTACCTTGCATAAAGTCATTACGTAACTCTTTTGCTTGATCAATTGATTTCAGTTTAACCACCTACTTTCCTAACAAATTTCTGTAACGATCTAACGGATTAGCATTGTTTGAATAGAGCTGATTCAATGCCTGTGTGGTCATATCTACTAGGTCATCATGTGCAGCATTAGGGAAACTTACTAATTCCTCAATTAAGTCTTCAACCCACGCACACATATTGGGATGAGGCAAATAAACATTTCCAGCCTCAAATAAAGGAGACACCGCATTAGCGCGTGCCTCCTTTCCTCCGTCGGGATTAACTGGAACAATACCGCTGATTTCATCTTTCAACATTTCGATGATAGCTGTACCATTCGCTTTATCCTCAATATATTTACTTCGTGCATTCGGCCATTTATCAGACATAGCACGAATCGCTTTCATTGTTTCTGCAAAGCCCATACGCCTGTGATCAATATCGAATAAGAAATACTGGGCTTTCTTGCGTCCCCATACACCACCAGCTACAAAGTCACTTGTTTCAGAGTCCTTAAATGTACAATCCCATGACTGTGCCACCTTATCGAAATGGGTAGGTAATAATAGAATTTCATCACTCAACGACCATTCATTCTTTTGTTCTGGTGTACGGACGTAATACTTAATCCATTCACGTTTAAAGATGTTACCTCCTGCAGGCGAAGGTCTTTGCTGATAAAGAGAAGCCCATGTACGAGAACCAACCTCGCTCTTTTTATCCTCTGCCCACTGAATATCAAAACCAAGTTCTGGACAGAGGGGTTCACCTATAACACGACCTAATAAATCTTCTTCATCTTCTGCTATAGCCGGTAAACATAAACGAATCCATTTTCGAGGACTACGAGCAAGTAAACGTCCGATTAAGTCATCTTCGTGCCATCTAGTCATAATAACAATGACACTAGCTCCATCATGCAAACGAGTTGAAAGAGTTGCTTCCCATTCATCCCAGATATTATCTCGGATAGTCTGGGAGCTAGCTTCTTTCATATTTTTGATAGGGTCATCAATAATCATTAAATCGGCACCTTGTCCGGTAATAGAACCTCCAATACCAGTAGCAATCATGCCACCACGTTTACCTTCAACACCCCAGTCTTTTGTAGCTGCATTAGAATCAGATAATTGAACCTCAAATAACTCATTAGAAAACTCATTGAATTTATTGCGATTCAAACGCCCAAACTTGGTAGCCAAACCATCAGAATATGCAGCTGCAATTACTCGTTTATTAGGATTTCGACCAATGTAATAAGAGGGAAATGTCTCTGTTACCGTCATCGATTTACCGTGCCTTGGCGGCATTTCAATCAATACAGATAGTTGTTCACCATCAGCAATCCTTTGAAGTACGCTACACACTAATTCTGTATGCTTGAAATGCGAATAATGACCATGATGTACAAATTCCACATAATCACGATAATTGCGTCGAGCTAGTTCTTTTTCGGCTTCGTGGGATAATGCTTCAATCTGTTCGGCGCTTAGAGTTGGCAATTGCTCTCAACTCCTCTGTACTTAATCCGCTGAAATCTACTTTATTATCTATAGTTCCAGTGATACCCACCTCTTGTTTTTCAGTCCACATAGCATGCCGCTTACCTAATAATTCAGCTGCCTTTATACGTTCACCCATTGTAGGAGGCATATCTTCATCAATTGTCTGCACACCCACATCGACACTACGCAGTGTTGCAGCGGTCGTCTCACCTCTAGCTATAGATGTAAGCAATTCAAGAATCTCTTGTTGATCAGCAACACGCTCAGACTTTAACTCTTCCATACGATTCTCTATATAAGATTTTACGTTAACATTAGTTAACATTCTGCTACTTGCTGCCCTTGCTGTCTCATCCCTTTTCACATTAGGATATGCACGTTTGTAAGCTTCTGTGGCATTCCCTAACTCAATATAGTTATCTGCAAACGCTTGTTGCTTTAATGTTAATTTACGTTCAATCAATGGCATCACCCCGTTATGCTATTTGCTATTTATGACATAAAAAAAAGCACCTCATAAGAGATGCGAAATTACTGTTGCAATTGTTTATATATATTCAAAATGACTGTCTGGAGTTTAAAATTATAATTACTGCTATCATTTTGGCTATCAAAAACGTATTCTGAATCATCATTAAAAAATAATGTTAGAGATGTTGATTTTCTGTTTTTATGTTTTAGTTGAACTTTAGTAATGGTACTTAAATTTCTATTTGTTATAGAAATATATCCATCCTCTAAAAAGTTAATAACTCTTATTCTATTTTTTTCAAATAAAAATAATTCTGCGTCCTTAATAGTCTTCTCTTTGAAAAGGAAATTCTTTGGGTAAAAAAACAATATCTTATCCTCTTCTACAACGTCTTTCAATGAATAATTTTGATCTTCAACTGTAGAGTTATTAAAACTCAAGCTATTCATATGCTTTAAAAACTCTGCATATGTTATTTCCATCATAATTACCACCTCCTATTGACAATATTCGTCAAAGAAAGTGAAAATCCTCCTACAAAGCATCGCAAGATGGTATACGAAAACTATTTTTCGCCCGGGGGACCTACCTAGCCGACCCTCCTTCCAGTTTACACCGCAGATTTTTCTTTTGGCAAATAGTGGTCGTTTTGTGCGTTCTGTGCGTTTCGTGCGCTAACAATGATATCGATGATTTGATGCTTTCGTTCTTTTACGTAAGTAACTCCTACACCTAGCTCACTTGCTATTTGTCGATAAGTCCATCCATCTAGAATGTGATCATAAATAATGTTTGTTCTTAAATCTGAAAATGTGTTCGTGAAGTTTTCTAATATACTTACGCAGTATCTCATATAAGTAAGTCGTTCCAATTGCTTTCGTTCTCTAACATCCATCTTTTTTAATTCAGATTCACTTTTACCGGAAGAACCTTTTGGCATTGCTGCATCTAAACCATATTGAGCGACTCCCCAGTTATCCATAGGAATTTTAAAACCGTACAAAATCTGTTCTAATCTAGCTATCTCTGTTTTCATCATCTGATAATCTGCAATAATTGATGCTATTGAAGTTCCGGTTTTGAACATTTTCTCCACTCCTATCGTTTATTTCGTACAGCTCCACCAACACGTCGGTACGTTTGTCGATTGCACCCCATCAATTCCTCAATTTCCTTACGTGTGAGCGTTTCTTTCTTCTTGTTGCTTGTATTCGTGTGTCCATTCCTTAAACCCTCTCTATCGACTTGTTTTAACCCTTTTTCGATAACCTCTGATTGAATCGTTCTCATTCCCATCTCTCCCTTAGATGAAATAAAAAAAGAGGACAACAAATGACACAGCGGTTGCTGTAATCGTTCGTTGTCCTCCAGTTGGCTGGGTGGACTATTATTCTAAATTACTTTTATATTCCTGCAGAACCTTTAAATGTCCAATAAAACTCTTTCTAATTGATTCATTTGATTCTAATATCCACTTTTTCAGGTCATTATTTTCATTTAAAACAATTAATTTATCTTTACTCTTTAATAATTCTATAGTGGATATAAAGGCTTTGTATTGGTGGAATGTTAAATCTATTATAGCTTTTAAGTCTAAAAAATCTTTATATACTTTCTGAGGTATATAATCATCATTTATTTTCTCCAGTCTAGTTGCACACTCTTTCATAGCATTTAATTCTATATCCATTGAATTCTTTTTTGTTCCTTCTTTTAACTTTGCAAATCCATGAATAGAATCTAAAGTTTGAAGGTAAGTGTTTGACCACATATCTATCAATTCAAAGGATTTTTTAAAGTTGTTATTTATTTCTTTTACTTTTTCTCCTCTTCTAGAGGAAATGTCACGATGCATAACGTAAATAGCTATACTACCTGATATAAGAGCTCCTGTTAATGCCCCAGTAAAAGTTGATATCGGGCCCCATATGTCACTGTTTATATTTAAATTAACTTGAGAAAAGTTCATGAAGAAAATTAAAGTTAATAATGATATAAATAAAACACTTATAACTATATAAAGTATTATTTTTTCCAATTTACCTTTTTTCAAAACTCTTCCCCCTGCTCGACACGCATCCTCTTCACTTTCCCTTGATGCGTCACAATCTTATATTCCCCATGTGTTGGAAGTTCTCTGAGTTTTGCTTTGCCGTCGCAGATAACAATCACACAACTTTTAGGTAGTTCCATTATATCAACTTCTAGTTTCATTGTACTAGGGTTTATATTTAAATCTTCCATATTCATGAAACCCCCTACCCGAATATCCCTTTTTTCCGTGGCTTGATTTTCCCTATCTCAGCTCTGTCTAGTATTAGAAGAGCAATTTCTACTGGCTTTCTCTTCATTTCCTCCGAAATACGCTCAATCCCATATCCTTCTTTCCAATAACACACGAAAGTTTCTAATTCTCTTTCCTCAAATACCATGTTCACCTTGTGCTTATCGTCTTCAAATAAAAAGTAATTCATGCTGTCACCTCACTTAGAAAGGCAAATCATCATCTTGCACATCAATTGGTCCAGAACTATTTGCAAACGGATCTTCATCCGCTCTGGTGTAGTTCGATTGATTATTTGTTTGAGATTGCCCTGTAGTGCCGTTGTTTTGGTAAGCCTGTCCATTCTTCGGTTCAAGGAATTGAACGCTATCAGCAACGACATCAGTAGTATAAATTCTTTTCCCATCTTGCCCTTCATAGCTCCCCGTCTGAATCCGACCTTCTACTCCTGCTAAACTACCTTTTTTCAAGAAGTTGGCCGTATTCTCGGCTTGCTTTCTCCATACGATAATATTTATAAAGTCTGCATCTGGTTGTCCTTCTGACTTAAACGTTCTGTTAACTGCTAATGTGAAGCGAGCCATCGCTACTCCAGAAGGAGTATATTTAAGCTCTGGATCTTTTGTTAATCTCCCAACTAATACGACGCGGTTAATCATTTGGAATCCTCCAATGCTTTTCTAGCTATTTTTCCTTCATCTTGCATAACCTCTGATTCTGTTAGATAACTATCAGGATAATCAGCAAAGTATCTATTGTTTTCAACATCAGCATAAAACTCTAACGCTTTACGTAGTTTCTTATTCTCTTGCTCAAGATGTGCATTATCAAAGATTGCTACAGTTAATTTATCTAATCGTTCTTCATCCGTCATACTCTCTCCACCCACTTTCTAACAGGCTTTGTTATAGCTTTTTCTTTAGAATAGCCTAGCTTTTTGTGACGTACTCTAGCCATTTCTAAAGTAATGCCATGTTTACGCATGATTTTTTGTTCCTCTGCACTAAACAATGAACTTTCTCGGATTTTTCTCATGTTTGTGCTCCTTTCCTAAGTCACTTTATATTCGTACAGAGTATTAACTACATTGCTAATTTTTGTGTATATTCTTCTATGACTCTCGCAAATATTTCATTTACTAAAGTCTGTGGAATGTTCGAACGATTGTTATAACCTGCCATTTGGCAAAACTCTATTTTATTTGGTATAACTACGCTTTTTAAATTCAATTGCAAATTAGACTTAAATTTTGTAGGCTTCTTTACTGGGTAATCATCATAGTTGTTGTAATAAGTTAGATTTTCGTAAGGGATTTCAAAGCCTAATATTTTTTCGATGTAATCCCATATCTTACTACTAGCTGGGTTTTCAATAATAAAATAAGTAGGGTTGTATTTTTTAATGATTTGAATCAAATTGACTGTGCATAATTCCCCATTAATACGTTTTACCAACGACTTTTCAGGTTTGAATTGATACCTCTCGTAATCCTTATAATCCCGTATTGTGAATCGAGAAAGTGGAGTTTGCGGTTCAAAAAGAGAATCTCCTTGTTCTTGTTTCCAACATGCATTACCTTTATCCATAGCACTCGCTACGCTCCAAGATTCACATGGAGGAGATGCGATAATCAAATCGGGTTTAGGTAAATTATCCAACGTTTCATATAAGGTTTTGTCACCGAATAAGTAACTATAATCTGCTAAATTCAAATTAATAAAATGGTTATTTTTATTCTCTATATCCAAACCAATACTATAGACTTCGATATTCGCAAAATTTGAAGCTCCATTAAAATAACAACCGTTGCCACTATCAAATAGTGCCCAAGTTACAATTTTATTTGTCATCTCTTTCACCTCTTTTAATTCACTTAATGTGTTTCTAATACGCCTTATCAATAAGCAACCCTAACAACCACTCTAGGTTGCATGCTATAAAACTTCCGAACGGTCAAATTAACAACTTGGCTATCGTCCTGCCAAATGACTTTGTTCAATCCGTCCTTCACACCCTTCACATAATTATCTACATCGGGCTTAGTTGTCGGTCTTAGCTCACCCTTCTCAATAAGAGCCTGTTTTGGCTTCGTCTGATACTTCTTAGGAGTTGCCCTGTAAATATCTATCGCTAAGTCAATCGGACCTGTTAAGAGCTCTTTTGGAGCGTACTGGCTACCTACTAATCTCACATACTGTTTAAAATCACGAGACTTATCTGGATCATAAAGGACGGTTTTACCGCCCCATGATTTCCCTGCTCTAGGTCTTCCTTGTGCGACTGGCTCACCAGGTATTTCGAAAAGAATACTGGTCATCATTCTTCCATCACTTCTTCGATAGTTAATTGTCTTTTTAAGAACTCAGCATCAGCTTCTGCCTGTTTCTTTTTACAAACTGGACCATAGCTCTCTTTAATGCTTTTAGATGTTTTCAGAGGACGGTTGCAACGGTTACAAGTACTCATTAGTAACCAGCCTCTTGTCGTGCATGATTGATTTCGTTCTTTTCGTAATAGGCTTGTTCTACTTGTTCCCAAGTGAAGCCTAGCATTTCTCCTAGTCCTATGAACAATTCGATTAACTGTCTAAACTCTGGTTCAATATGCATTTTAGGAGTATAAAATGTTTCAGTAAGAACAACATTCAACATAATAAATTGTTCGATAATTGTTTCATTGAGTTCGCTTCCTAAATAAGCAAAATCAGATTGCTTTAATTCATACTCCAACCCAATCGACAAGATGAAATGTAAGCAGTCTACGTATTCTTCTAATAGCGGATTCTTTTTACGGAATGCGTATAACAAACCATCCTCACAAACCGGACAATCTTCATCATTCTTACCGAAAAGGTCATTTAGACGTTCATCATTTTTATTAAATCTTTCACCGCATTCTTCTTCAGAACATTGATAATAAACAGCGTTATCAGTTGTAGCACCTTGAGTAGTGTGAATGATATTTTTAGGTTTTTGATATGCACTCCAAAATTTAAACCCTCTCCATTCATTAGCACATTCACCAAGTTCAACTTGTAACGCTAATATCTTTTTAGCTAAACGATCTTCACCCTCAACTCTTGGATGTTCCTTTTCAATTCGTGCATCTAGTACTCTCTGAGTCTCAAATAACTTCGCTAGATTCATCTCGCACCTCCAACTACCTGTTTTTCACGCAAAATCGTTTGTTTAACGTGTCCAAACGATTGAAATAGACATTTCCCGGAGCAATACATTTCAGAGCCTTTACGCCATACCTGGTCGCCTTTATGGATTGCCTTTTCACATCGATGGTTTTCGCACGCTGCAACTGGCGTTTTCATTGCGCTACCTCCAGTAACTCAGGATTGTCAAATGTGTTACCAACAACAACTCCATAAAGATTGACTGTCGAAAGCATCTGTAGCGCTAGTAAATCATCACATTTCGCATAGAACATGCCTTGTTTGTAGCAAACTTCCCAAATGAAATTTTCATCATCTTTAAGTAGATCACCGTCATAGATTTGATTTCCTTTTATGTCTAATAGTCCTGAAAATTGACCTATTGTCTTATGTTCGATGGGAACCATATCCCACAGTTGGTTATACATATACCAAGTACCTCTGATATGAAAAGGTTGTCTGTATATCCAGTTGTTTGTATTCAATACTTTTGCACGAAACTTAACCTCTCTACTCATGCCGATTTCCCCTCTCTCATCCCGAAACGTATCTCTGCAGCTTGCAAACGTTCCTCGAGGATATCCATTCGCTTTTGATTCGCTTCATGGTCGATAGGTCCAGTTGATTGGACAAGGTGAAAGCCTTGCCCTGGTATCCATTTAGGCATTGGCTTCGACCTCGCTTTCTCGGTTAGGAAGGCACTTTTCACAATAGACAGCTTCGTTTATTACAATCGCAGTTTCTTCGTATTGAGCTTGACCACAATTGCATTCCCACCACCAACCATTCTTTAAAAATGCTTCCTTTGGTATATTTTCAGCCCCTTGGTATTCATCAGCCCATTTTGCACGTTTAACATCCACTTCAGTAAAATTACATCCAAATTCATTAGCTCCTAATGAACGAGCTTGTCCGCGAGTTCCAAAAGCAATACAGCCATACTCTCCGTTACTAACTTGGTAAGCTTTCATATTTTCAGGCATTGGCTTCAACCTCCAGTAGCTCAGGGTTTTCGTAGATGTTTCCTATGACTTTATGATATTTAGTAAACTCTTTTATTTCTTCGTAAGAGGGTTCCATAAAATCATAGTAATCTTGACCGTTATGGTGGCATTGATACATGAATGCACCATTTCTAAACTCAACAATAAGAAAAGGTCTACTTAAATCAGTTGAAACAATATCGCCCTCAAAAATTTCTGTTCCGTCCTTGTCTTTAAGTCCTGTATATTGCATGACCTTAAATCGCTCAAGTCCGAGAACAAAATCAAAGTCTATAATTTCATCTGGATCTTGATAAACCCCATTCGTTACATTTGGGTGCATTATCTCTTCTCCTGTTTCCCAAGCACGAAATTTAATCTCTCTCATTACTTTCCATCCCCCTAAAATGTTTTCTTCCGATAATCCTTACCGTTCATCTGAATAACCTCTGTATCATCCATAATCCGTGAGAAGTTACGAGCATTCACTTTACTCTCGAGATCCGTACTGGATAGGTTTGTCGTGTAAATCGTATGTTTTCCGGCTCTGCTATCGATTACCTCGAATAGCTTTGTCCAAGTCCAGTTATCCGGTCCATTCTTAGCGTTTGTATACTCAGCGCCCAAGTCATCCAGGACAAGCAGGTCCACCATTGCCACAAACTCTAGTAAATCGTTCTCCGAAAACTTAGATCCAGCATTATAGGTTTCTTTTATTTTGGTTAATAGTTTAGGAACTGATAGGAATAACGCTGAATGTCCCTTTTCTATCAATCTCTTAGCCGCTGCATAGGACAAGTGACTTTTCCCTGTTCCATAAGAGCCGACTAACAGAAGGTTTTTCCCATCCTTTGGGTTAAACTCATTCACGAAATTAGTAATCGTCCCCTTTGCTTCATGCAGCTCTTGGGTAGGCGGTATATAGTTCTCTAACGTCGCTTTTAACAGTGATTTATTTACCAAAGAGTTTTGGTCGAATATATCCTTTGTGCGATTCATCCGAGCTTTCTTGTCATTCTTTAACGCTCTTTCTGCTAAAGGTAAATCTCCACATTTGCATCCAAGATAGAAGCGTTCAATTTTACCTTTATCAGGTCCTCCAGCAATCGGCATTTCTGCAACCTTCACCTGTTCAAGACAATCTTCACATTCGTATGTGTTCAAAATAACTGGCTTTGGCATAGCTGAGAACTCTTGAATAGCTTTCACGATTCATCCCTCCTAAAATCCGTAATTGTATTCGGGTTTATCTTTTTTCTTTTCTGGTGAAGGAACTACTTGGAGTTTATTTGGTTTACCAAACTTGTTCCGCTCATAGCTTTGTACTTGTTCAAAACTAGTTATGTTGTTGTTAGCCCAATCTCTAAGTAAGTACTCAAAGAATCCAAAACTCTTTTTGTTTCGATCAGCACATATTTTTATAGCTTCCATCAAAATCTCGAAGTTGTTTTTAAAATCTTTATACCAATCTTCCAGTGATTCCATTTGAAATGGAGATAACGGACAAATGTTTTGATTAAATATATTTATAAGTTTCGTTACATCATCTGTAGTAGTTGTTGTAGATAGATTAAGTTCTTTAGTTCTTTCATTCTTGTTAGTTGCCGGTTGCTTGCCAGTTGCTTGCCACTCGCTTGCCAGTTGCTTGCCATCTTGCCTGCCACCCACATCATTAGAACCTTGATAAACCTCCCAATTGACAATGGTTATGAGTCTATTTTTGTTTGTCGATTGGTTTGCCAGAAATCCGAACTTTTCAAAACGTTGTAAGGCTGTTCTAACATTCTTAATTGAGATGCCACTACCGGCTTTTTTAACAATCGAGTCCAAACTTGTTACAAATTGACCTGGTAAAGCTTTGTATTTTTCACCTTTAAATTCCCACTCTTTTTCTTTATGGTTGGCCATTGTGAGAAGGGTAATTAATATCACCTTCTGTTCTGGAGTAGATCCTTCCCATATCGGCTTCTCAAGTAACTCTCGATGTAATTTAATCCACCCTTCCAATTCACTCACCCCTAATCTAGTAAATATTCAATCTCAAAAGTATTATTTAATTGCTTTGTCTGTCTGCAATATGCGCATTTGTCACATCTGATAGGATTTTCTTCACCGCTTTTTACACGAACAAAACGCTCCATCATATTTGCTGTGTACTCTAATTCAAAGTCAAAGCGAGAAGTATCAAAGTGTAATACCGCTTTATCTGGAGGAGTTTCTTTTGTTACGGCCACAATATAGGGATTGAAATACTCACCAGTGTTTCTTTGGATTACTTCACGATAGACAGCCATTTGTAGTACATAATCATAGGCTTGTACGAACGATACATACTTGTGGTACTTATCCGACCAATATCGATTAGAAAGGCTCTGAGTAGTCTTTAAATCGCTAAATGTTTTACGCTGATAATTGATGGAATCCACTTTGATTTTCCATGTAGCTCCGAACAGTTCTGCAGTGAAAATTTTCTCTTTCTCACCTTCCATCGCAAACATTGCGAATGGATCATTTTTAATCGTTTCAATCATCAAGTCTGCTTGAACAAATTCAGCGTACTTACCACCACGACTTTTGAATATTGAATCATGGTTCTCTTCTTGGAACTTTAGAAATTCTTCGTCACTCTCAAATGCTGCATGTGTATAAGAACCGACTACTAATGCTGTAGAAGGAGGACGAATATATTCGCCCTTCACCTCAGCTAATGCTCTTGCTTCACAATCCAACATGTTTTTGAACTGTGAAACGGAAAAGTATTCTTTGTTAGCTTCATTACTGTGGTAGTTCTGACTGTTTAGTTGTAGTATCTCCTGCTTCGATTGTGCCACCATCTACTGCAGCCTCCTTACTACTTTCCTTTGTGAATGCTTCTCCAAGATCACTAGATTTCTTCTTGCCAGCATCTTTGTCAAACCAGTCCTCTACTTTGCTCATGCCATCTTTAACTGAGTTAAAAATCTTAATTAGCTCTAGATAGTCGTATTCTGTAAATGATTCAGCGTTATATCCAAACTTCGCTTCTACCATTTCCTGCGTAACTCTATGCTGTTCCTTGAATGTTTTTAAAGCATTTGAAATACGGTCTTTTAAAGGTCCTTTGTTATTTCCTTTAAGCGTTTGCTCACATTCTGCTACCGCTTTATCTACGATGTCCCCAGGTATAATTCCTAGTACACAAGCACGAACACGACGAGCACCACTACTTGCAACCATTTCGTATATGTCGCGAGGATCTGTAAGTTGCTGCAAACCACCTCTAGCTTGTCTACTATGTTTTACCGTAAATACTTTTTCTTGCCTTACATTCGTTTCAAGGTCCCATGCATAAGCCATTGCTACCGATTCACCTTCACGTTGTTCAAGTTCCTTTACTCCAAACGAAAGATTTCCCCAGTTCTGAGCTAATACCTCTGCCAGTCTTATAGAAGGACCACTAACCTTTGTTCCTCCTCTTGGGTATTGATACATAGCTACTTCTGCAAGCGATGCACGTTTACAAGAATCTAGTATTCTTTGTTCCGCTTGAAAGATATTTCTAGGGAATTGTTTAGCAAGGAAGATAGCTCCCTTTACTTCTTCCATTTCACGCGATGCTGTAGCTTGTCCAACTACCCCACCTTGTTGGTTTTGTTGAAATTGCATTGATAATTCACTCATGCTATTTTCACTCCATTTTCATTTTGTATTTGGTTTTCAATGTCCTGGTACTGTTCCATTAAGGATGGCAAGCGGTCAATTTCATTAGTAATTACTAAACGTTGGCACTCTACTGCTAATGCGATATTGAGAATGTCTAAATCCACTTTGCTCATGTTATTTTTTCTCGCAAAACGACTCAAACTATAGAACTGTGACTTTAAATCTATTTCCATATTTAGCCCTCCTCTTGTAATTTTCAAGGTCTCTCGTTATAATGAAATTACTTAATAATTCGAGAGAACCTAATCCGCTACTCCACATAGCGGATTTTTTTATGCACTTAAATCCACCGCTAAGTTTTCTTCTACAATGTGTTCACCCATATGTTCTGTAGAACAATACAAGTAGCCATCCCACTCATAGCCTTCACCTTCATATAAATCTTCCTTACAGTGTCGATAATTGCAGCACCCAACCTTTCTAGGAGTTCGCAATTGTTCTTCGTATCCATAACCAAATACCATTGGGTTGTCCATAATTCTCACCTCTTCCTGTGGGTTGAATCCCATCAAGAAGCCTAGGAAAGCAAAGGGGGAAATCCTAGACTTCTTGACGGGAGCCATAAGCTCCGTCATAATAGACCTAACAGAAGATTTTATTTGCTGATTAACTTTCCCGAGTTAGTCAGCTTTTTTTGTGCCTGTAAACTCTCTCCAAAGCACTCCTACATAAATCGATGCTGCTATCGTAACCACATACACCATTACACCTTCTGGACTATTGAACATGTCTTCTCACCACCATTACATTTACTCCTGCTGTAACTAACTGATCTAGCAAAGTTTTCATATTGTCTTCCACCATTTTCTTTTCTGCCATTCTCTTCAATGTCTCTAGAGAATTATTAATGTCTTGAACAAACATTAGAGCTTCTTTCAAATCACCTGTTTTAACACAATCCTCAATAGCTTTTCCACAATCCAAAATGCTAGAGTGTTCTCTTAGTGCTGCGTGATAATCTTCTTTTTTGAATAGATTTTGATTCATCTCGTACCTCCTAGGTATCCCGCGCTCATTAATGATTTGTAATGCTTGTCCCAAACCCCTGTGTAGCTAATTTCAGCCTCTTTACATACAACTGCAACCATATGGTCTATTGCTGTTTGCGCTTCAACTAGTTCATCCAAAACACACTCTAAGGCTTGCTTTTCAAACACCTGTAATTTTTTCAACGGCTTAGATAAGCAAAAGTTGGAAAGTGTTTCTATTGCTTCACCTAGCTCCTCTAATGTCTTTTCTTTTACACTGGAACGATGAAGATCTACATTCGGCCCATCCAACCACTTAGGACCTGTACCTGTGTAATCATTTCGAATCGTTATAGCAAATTTAGGATTATCAAACTTATTTACTAGAGTACGAGATATATCAGCAGGCACTTTAGACCTTTCATTTTCATATTTTGAAACTGTTTCACGAGTTAAATTAAGGTCGAAACCTAGTGATAACTGTGTTTGTTCCCCTCTCATTTCTTTCAACATTTCCCCCACTTTACTTTTGTTCATTTATACCAACCTTCCTATATATTGGATTCACATTTCATTAAAGAGTTAACTTGTAGTAGACCGTTGACTACAGGCAACAGAGTTATAATTAAATTACAGAGCTAAAGTATTTCGTATTCGATTCCACCCATTGAGTATGGTAGTCAATCCACTTAAACAACTTGTCCGTTGGAATCAGAACGCCTGCCTCTCTACAAACCGGAAAGTCATCTCGTGCCATTAGTTCAAATGCTTTAGAGCGACCTATATGCAAGACTCCCATTAGTTCTTGAATAGTCAGCATTGGTGGTAATTGTTGTGTTTTGACTGTATCCTTAATTGCTTCGCGTACTTCCTCGCGGATAATCTCCCGCAACGCTTCTGCATCAAATTGAACATTTAACATGTTTTTCTCCTTCCGGCTGTCTTTTGACAGCCTCCTCAAATTGCTTTTTTAAACTCTTGAAGCAATACTTCTGTTAACTTCACTTGTCCTTTTCCAGTCACAAGTGTTGTGCCACTTTGTACATCACCAGATGTTCTTTTTACAATTGTTGGTCTAACTTTAAATAACCCTTGCTCGATATATTTTTGCTTTGGTAGGTTCTTTTCAGCTCCTTCTTGCTTAATGAGATAACCATTATCACGTAGCCAAGCAATTAACTTATTTCGACCTATATTGATTCCATGATCGTCATAAAGTATTTTTGCAAAGTGACCAATGTTTATTGCTCCATCCGACATTGAAACAACTTTTCCAAAACTCGTGTAAGGCTTATCCTCTTGAATTTGAGTTTCTAACGTGATTATTTTTTGTTGTTGGAAATCCATTGCACGTTTTATAACCATCTCTGGACTGTTCCACATTCTTTCTAAATGAAGGAAATACTGTCTAGCTTCTTTCCCTTTTTCAGTTCGTTGGATCATCGCAATTTCTTTGGCCATGTCTATTTTGATATGGTGATCTTGCGACGGACGACCACCTGTACTTCCGCTCAAAAATGAGCTAAAGTCTTGCCCTTCTACAAAACCATATTCTTTCATACGCGGAAACCAATCTTTGTACGCAGTCTTAACCTCTAAAAATTCATGCAGTTCACGACCACTTATGATTATTTCGCCTTGCTCATTGTTTTGCGTTGTGATTAATTGATTCATATTTCGCTCCTCCTTAATTCGTCTAAACTAACTTCCAAAGCATCTGCAATCTTGCACATAACTTTGAATGTTGGATTTGGATCTTCACTGTTTTCAATCATTTGAATAGTAGATTCGTTGACTCCTGATATTTTGGAAAGTCGATAGCGAGATATACCTCTTTTTCCACGTAATTCTTTCAGCTTTAAAATCAATATAGTGTGCCTCCTAATTTGATTAACACAATATATTGTGTTATATTTAGTTTAATTGGACAAATGTTCCAAATAATATTGGATGGAGGTGTTACTATGGGCGTTAAGATTACTGGTTTAAATAACCTAAAGAAACTTCAAAAGAATTTACAAGAATTATCAAAGACAGATTCAGTTTCATTGACCACTCTTTTAACAGATGATTTCTTATCGAAAAACACAAAGTTTAGTAGCTTTGAAGTATTTGAAGAACAAGAAATCTTCTCAAAATATCCAACTTTTGAAGAAATACCTGATGATGAAATGGACAACTTCATCATAGAAAATTCTAATTTTGATTCTTGGCAAGAAATGCTTGATACTGCTAACGTTGAATATTTCAAAAAAAAGTTAAGTTTCTAAATTAGGTTTTATTTGATACTCTGATTGATTAATTTTTTTTATCGTTTCTTGTAGTTGCTCCACCTGGTCGGTAGCCTTTTGGAGCAATTCTTTCAAGTCATCTAGATTTTTAACTTCTATAGATACTGTCAAATCTTTTAGTCTTGTCATCCACTTCACCGCCTTTCAATTGATTCATTTTTCCTTCCTCCTAAACTACTTTTTTGGACGTTTTGTCTAATTCGTTATCAAAAAAAAGCTCATCCACATTAGAATTAAAAAATTTAGCAATGTTTCCAGCTAGGATAAAGTTAGGGTTTCGAATCCCACTTTCAATTTTATAATAGTGAGATATCGAAATCCCTAGAGATATTGCCATTTCTTCTACACTCAGTCCTCTTTCTTCTCTGAGTTTCTTCATTTTATTTCTCATTATGTTCACCTCACTTAATTGGACGTTTTGTCCTTTGAGTTAACTATATAAGACAATATGTCCAATGTCAACACTTAATTACACATTTTGTCCAAACTCATTTATTTATTGGACAATAAGTGTAATATCTATATATAAGATACTTAAGGAGCGCTGTCTATGTTTCACGAAAGATTAAAAAAGTTAAGAGAAAAAGAAAATATTACACGTGAACATTTAGCTAAGGCCTTAGATATCACATATTCTGCTTTATCAAAGTATGAGACAGGAAAAAGAGAACCAGACTTTGAACTGTTACAAAAGTTAGCGAGATACTTTAATGTCTCTACAGATTTCTTACTGGGGATATCTGAATATAAACAACCTACTTATGAACAAGCAGGTATTTCCGATGAAGACTATAACAATTTATCTTCATATCAGAAAGAAGTAATAGATTTCTTTGTAAGTAGAGAAAATTTAGCTTTTAAGAATCAGCCAGAAAATATACTGGACGCTTTAGAAGAGTTCGAAATTTTTTATGAGTATTGGAAGAAGAAACAAGAGGATAAGAAATAAGACATGTATTTGCATGTCTCTTTTTATAATTTTCATATAGTAATATTTACGCAAGTCAATTGGCACAGAATAAATAATAGGAGTGGTATTATAATGGCTCAATGTATGTATTGTAATAAGAAAAGTATTTTCCTTACAATAGATAAAAATAAATCTTGTAAATCATGTAGTCCATTTATTCAACAAGCAGTAACTAATCATCTTCGTATAATTAAAGAATCTAAAGAGCTTGTTGAGAAATCAAAGAACTACAAAACAAGAATTGGTAGAATTGATGATATACTAGACCACCTCAATTATTTAAAAGACTACGCTAACAAAGGGTACCAACTTACTGGTGATATCGATGCCAATATAATTAAATATCTTTCTTTAAAAGAAAAAATGATAAATAAATTTGCAAATATTACTGTAACAGAATGTTTACAAAAAGCTGATTTAGCTAAAACACTTAATAGTAAACTAAACAATGCAAATAAAGCTATATTGTTTCTTGAAGAAATGAAAAAACAATATGATTTTAAGGATTCAACCATGCTAGGAAAAATTAAGGAATACACACATCTCGTTGAGTATAAAGATTTGTATGAAAAAGCAGAAAAAGAGGAATTCAAGGGCAATTCAAAGAAAGCGATAGATAAATATATGGATGTTCTTTTCTTTTTAAAGAAAGACGATATCGATGATAACCTACAATCTAAAGATATTAATATGATTGAGGAGAAAATTAAAGGTTTGCAGCAACAAGTGTAATACAAGATATAATAAAACGATAAAAGGAGAGAAGAAAATGACGACTATCAACATATCAACACAAGAAACATCACTTGAAACCAGGAATGGTAAAACATCTTATTTCGACGGCGGACTATTACAATTTATCGGTTGGACTATTCTAGGTACATTAGTAACTGTGTGCACATTAGGTATATGTTATCCATGGTCTATTACGATGATCTATGGGTGGAAAATAAATCACACAGTTGTAGAAGGAAAGAGAATGCAATTCAATGGTTCAGCTATAGGGTTGTTTGGACATTGGATAAAGTGGTGGTTACTAACTTTAATTACATTAGGAATTTATGGTTTTTGGGTTTTTATAAAGTTAGAAGATTGGAAAGTACGCAATACGACTTTTGTAAAATGATTTCATTAAAAGACACCTTCCAATTGGAAGGTTTTTTTGTTATGATTACGAGAACATATGTTTGAAAAGAGGGGTTTTATGAGAGAGCCGCACCTTTATACGCATCTAGAAGATTATATTTTTAACTTATACACAAACATAGGTATTTTTCATCCTCGTCAATTAAATCCTGAGATGATTGGGAAAAGGCTTGGAATATGTATAGATTATTTGCAGATCGGTTCCATTTATGAAGGGGATACTATCATTTTAGATTCAAGACTGTCTGACACAGAACAATGGCAGGATTTCGGGCATGAATTACGACATGCAATTTTCGATATTGGTAATCAATTAAACATCCCTTATCTATATAAGGATTATCAAGAGTGGAAAGCTAATAACTTTGCATTACATGCGTGTATACCTACTTTTATGCTAGATAATATTAAATTGCCTGACACTAAACCAAAAGCAATATATGTGTTACAAAAGATATTTAATGTAGACTATGATTTCGCAAAAAAGAGACTAGATCAATACATGAGTAATCACATACGAATCACTATAGGAGGATTAAAATATGACTGAAAAAATATTTGGTACTTTAAATGCAATTACAGCAGCTTGCCAAGACGAAAAAGGAGAATATATCGGAATCCCTCTCATGGGGAAAATAAAGTTGATAGATGGTGAAATTTACACCTACGTAGATAAGTTTTTTGATGGCCTTGGTAATGAAGTTGATTTAGAAACTACTAATCATATTATCAAAAGATTTCATTCACAAATAAATTAAAGAGAATACACTTCACATATTATAGTGGAATTAACATAATTAGACCGATTCAACCTGTGTTTAAATGATAGGTTGATGTTTAGGAGGTTGAATATCAAATGAAATGTGATCAACTTAATAGCGGTGTATGGGAATGTGTAGCTGATGGTCCTCGCGACCCTGTGACTGGAAAGAGGAATCAGATAAGAAGGCGCAATAAATCGAAGAAAGTGGCTAAAGAAAGAGTTGAAGCTGCTATCAAAGAATTAAAAGAGCATGGAATAGATGAAAAAAAGTTAAAGCACATGACATTTGAGAAAGTTGCTTGGGAATGGTTATCTATTTACGCTCGAGGTAAAGTTAAGGAAAGTACGGTTAGATTAAGAGGAAAAGAAATAAAGATTATTCTTCGCTACATCGCAAAAGTTAATATAACAAAAGTTACTTCACGAATGCACCAGAACATATTAAATGATTTACATGACAACGGATATGCGTTTACTACAATAGAAGGTGTACACATTACTGCAGGAATGGTTTACAAGTATGCTATCAAAGAGAAGATGAGAAAGGATAGCCCTACTATTGGTGCAGTAATCCCTAAAAAACTATTAACTGTTGAAGATATCGAGAACAATTCTATTGAGGACGAATACTTAGAACATGCTGAAATAGAAGAGTTTTTAACTGCCGTTAGTAAACATGGTATGGATCAAGACATTGAAAGATTTTATCTCTTAGCATTCTCTGGCATGAGATCAGGCGAACTATGCGCCTTAAAATGGACAGATGTAAACTTTGAGACAAATGAAATCCGTATAACAAAAACTATATATAATCCAGATAACAATATGAAAAAATACAAATTAACCCCACCAAAAACACCGGCAGCTATACGGACGATAGATATAGATGAGGATGTTATACAACTTTTGAAAAAACATAAAATTAGACAAGCTAAAATTAAGTTAGGAACCAAACATAACTACCCTGATTATCATGATGAAGGTTTTATATTTAGTCGTCCAAATGGCTATCCCTTCATTCCTAAAACCATTTTGAATCGAATGAATCGAATACTTAAAATGACTTCAATTAAAAAAGAAGCAACTCCTCATATATTTCGTCACACACATATCAGCATGCTCACAGAGGCTGGCATCGACTTAGCTACCATTATGAAACGAGTTGGCCATGATGATGCAGATACAACAATGAGGATTTACACACATATTACAGACACTATGAAAAAAGATGCCTCCGATAAAGTGAAAATACACTTCGGAAACATCCTCGATTTAGCAAAAAATAAAACAAAAGTGACATCTGTGTGATATTTTAGTGATAAATCACAAAAATAAATCCCCAAAGTACTGTTATATCAGTACTTTGGGGAAGTTTATTACATCATGCCGCCCATTCCGCCCATATCAGGCATACCCATACCGCCAGCTCCTGCTGGTTCTGGAATATCTGCTACTACTGCTTCTGTAGTTAAGAATAATGCTGCTACAGATGCAGCGTTTTGAAGTGCTGAACGAGTTACTTTAGTTGGATCAACGATACCTGCTTCGATCATATTCACCCATTCGCCAGTTGCTGCATTGAATCCGATACCGACTTCTTCACGTTTTAAACGATCTACAACGATAGATCCTTCAAGACCTGCATTGTTAGCGATTTGACGAACTGGTTCTTCTAATGCACGAAGTACAATTTTCAGACCCGTAGCTACGTCGCCTTCTTTTGTTTCTGCTAATTCGGCAACTTTGTTATATACGTTTACTAGTGCAGTACCACCACCAGCTACGATACCTTCTTCAACTGCTGCGC
Organism: Psychrobacillus sp. FSL K6-1415; assembly: GCF_038003185.1. NCBI lineage: Bacteria > Bacillati > Bacillota > Bacilli > Caryophanales > Bacillaceae > Psychrobacillus > Psychrobacillus sp. FSL K6-1415. The sequence goes on from NZ_JBBOOQ010000001.1 coordinate 3,584,038, forward strand.
GAGTAGCATTAAGAGCATCTTCAATACGAAGCTTGCGTTCTTTTAGTTCTGTTTCTGTTGCTGCTCCGACTTTAACTACAGCTACACCACCAGCTAATTTAGCTAGGCGTTCTTGTAGTTTTTCTTTGTCGAATTCAGATGTAGTGTCTTCTAATTGAGAACGGATTTGTGTTACACGACCAGCGATGCGATCAGACTCTCCGTTACCCTCTACGATTGTAGTATTATCTTTAGATACAACAACTTTAGAAGCGCGACCTAATTGAGTAATGTTAGCAGATTTTAAGTCTAAACCTAAATCTTCTGTGATTACTTCAGCTCCAGTAAGAACTGCGATATCTTCTAACATCGCTTTACGACGGTCACCAAATCCTGGCGCTTTAACAGCTACAGCATTGAAAGTTCCACGTAATTTGTTTAATACTAGAGTAGCTAGAGCTTCCCCTTCTACGTCCTCAGAGATTAGTAAAAGTGGTTTGCCTTGTTGTACTACTTGCTCAAGCACAGGAAGAATTTCTTGTATGCTTGTGATTTTTTTATCTGTTATTAAAATATATGGATTGTCTAAAATAGCTTCCATTTTATCCGAATCTGTTACCATATAAGGAGATGCATATCCACGATCGAACTGCATACCTTCTACCACGTCAAGTTCAGTAGTGAACCCTTTAGATTCTTCAATTGTAATGACACCGTCGTTACCAACGCGCTCCATTGCTTCAGCAATTAGTTCACCTACTTCAGAATCTCCTGAAGAAATAGCTGCAACCTGAGCAATAGACTCTTTGCCTTCGATTTGTTTAGAAATTGCTTTTAACTCTGTAACTGCAGCAGCAACTGCAAGGTCAATACCTTTACGGATTCCTACTGGGTTAGCACCAGCTGTTACGTTTTTCAACCCTTCACGGATCATCGATTGCGCTAATACAGTAGCAGTTGTTGTACCGTCACCAGCTATATCGTTTGTTTTAGAAGCAACCTCTGCCACTAATTTAGCACCCATATTTTCAAATGCATCTTCCAATTCGATATCTTTTGCAATCGTTACACCATCATTAGTAATAAGTGGTGAACCAAATTTTTTCTCAAGAACTACGTTACGTCCTTTTGGTCCAAGTGTTACTTTAACAGCATCTGCAAGTTTATCTACTCCACGTAACATTGCGCTACGTGCGTCTTCACTGAATTTAATTTCTTTAGCCATGTGTTAGTTACCTCCTGAATATATTTTCCTAAGTTTTATTAGCCAATAATAGCTAGAACATCGCTTTCGCGTAAAATTAAATAATCGTTGTTTTCATATTTCACTTCTGTGCCTGAATATTTAGAGAAGATGATGCGGTCTCCCTCTTTTACGTCAAGTTCAACGCGAGTGCCGTTTTCAAGTACTCGTCCAGTCCCTGTAGCAACAACATTTCCTTCTTGCGGTTTTTCTTTAGCAGAGTCTGGAAGTACGATGCCAGATGCTGTTTTTTCCTCAGCTTCGATTAATTCGATTACGATACGATCACCTAATGGTCTTAACAAGTGAAACTACCTCCCTAAAATAGTAAAATGTAATATTATTAGCACTCTTACTCTTTGAGTGCTAACACACTTATAATAATAATTAATCACAGAACATTTTGCAAGTAAGAAGCTATCTTTTTCTTTTATTTTCTATTTCCGATACAATAAGAAAAGAAGGTACATATAGAGAGGAATAAAACTGTTTATGAAACAACAAAAAACTGGTATATACATTTTAATCGTTTACTGTATAATGCAACTATCTTCAGGTATACTTGTCCCGTTCCTACCAGAGCTTTATACCCTATTAGAAGCTAAAGGAGTGGAAAATCCAGCACTTTTCATTTCTGGTTGGTGGGTATTTCTTAGCATGGGAATCGCTACATTGATCACCCTGCTAATCATCCGTAAAGACAAGACTTACTTGAAGCCACTAAATGGTAAGCCAAGCCCAACCCTCCAAACGATCGGTTGGGGAATTGCTGGTTTCTTTCTAGTATTTGTAGGACAGGGTATTGCAGCAAGCATCGAGCTTAAATTTGGTGTGGATCCTGGATCAGAAAATACAACTCAGTTTATAGAAATTGCCCATACCGTACCATTAGCTATTTTTTCAATTGTCATTTTTGCCCCTATATTAGAGGAGCTGATATTCCGAAGAATCATTTTCGGAACTCTGTTGCCAAAAACGAATTTCTTTGTAGCCGCTTCTGTAAGTGCAATTGTGTTTGGAATTATTCACTTTGACTTTACGCACATACTACTATATGCGGTTTCCGGATTTATATTCGCATTTATCTATTACAAGACAAAGCGAATTATCGCATCAATTATCTCCCATATGTTATTAAATGGATTTGTTGTGCTAGTTCAATTTTACGGTGAGGAAATTCAACAGTTTCTTAAACAATATTCAAATATGCAGTTCCTATTTTTTCATTAATAAAAGCCTTTGACCTGTTAGCATTATGGTCAAAGGCTTTTTTTGTTATTCAGTCAGTTCATTTCTTATTAAATAAATAAGAGTCTGTAATTCTACAGAAAGATCGATGGTATGTACACGGATAGCATCGGTTGTTTGTAAACGTATTGGTGTAAAGTTTAATATCCCTTTAATAGAAGAAGCTTCTAATTGATCGGCTACTTGCTGTGCAGATCGACTTGGCAAAGTAAAAATGACCAGTTCAATTCCATATTCCTCTAGCTTTTCAAGCATAACACTCGAATGATACACAGGAATATCACTTATGGTCGTTCCTTCTACCGGAGCCTTTGTATCGAATGCCACGACAATTTTTGTATTATGGTTTTTTTGGAAATTATACTTTAGAAAAGCAGTTCCCAAACTTCCAACTCCAATGAGCGCAACATTCGCAGCCTCATCCTGATCGAGTGTTTTACGGAAAAACTCAAGTAAAGTCGGAACGTCATAACCGTAACCCTTTTTTCCAAGCGCACCAAAATGAGAGAAATCTCTCCTAATTGTTGCGGAATCGATTTTCATCGCTTCACTCAATTCCTGCGAAGAAACTCGTTTGTGCCCAGCATTATGAAAGCTTTGTAAAAATCTATAATATAATGGAAGTCTTTTCGTAGTTGCTTGAGGAATTCTCGGTATTTCTGGCTTCATAAAAATCCTCCTAGTTTAGTCAAACAAATCGTTATTATCTTACTAGACATTTCTACCATTGTAAACCTAGAGCGTTGCAACGACAAGCCCTATCTATTACACTAAGGATAGAATTGAGGTGCGAATAATTGTGATTGTTTTACAAGTCAATCAAATAACAAAATCCTTTAACGGTGAAGATATATTAACTAACGTAAAGCTAGAGGTTCAGGATCGAGACCGGGTTGCCCTTGTTGGTAGAAACGGTGCCGGAAAATCTACACTACTTAAAATAATAGCAGGTGAAATGTCGTATGATTCAGGCGAAATAATTATGCCAAAAAATATTCGTCTTGGCTATTTAGAACAGCATGCAGGTCTCGAATCTAAATTGACAATCTGGGAGGAAATGAAGACAATCTTTAGTCATCTCATTAACTCTGAAAAAGAGCTTCGTTCCCTAGAATCACAAATGGCAGACCCTACTATATATGAAGATACTGAAGCTTATGCAAGAGTGGCAGCAACGTACGATGAATTACAGTTAGCCTTTAATGAGGCAGGTGGCTATCGCTTCGAATCAGATATACGCTCTATATTACACGGCATGCAGTTTTTCCCAGATGATTATGATAAGCCTGTCCAAGCATTGTCAGGAGGACAAAAAACGAGGCTAGCACTTGCAAAAATGCTTCTAAGTAAGCCAGACTTGCTAATCCTCGATGAGCCTACCAACCATTTGGACATTCAAACGCTAAGCTTTTTAGAAAACTATCTGAAAAATTATAGCGGTGCAGTTCTTATCGTCTCACATGACCGTTACTTTTTAGACCAAGTAGTCAACTTTGTTTACGAAGTATCTCGGCATAATGTAGTAAGATACGTTGGCAACTACAGTTCGTACTTAACGCAAAAAGCAAAAAACTATGAGTTAGATAGAAAGAAGTATGAAAAACAGCAAGAGGAAAAAGCAAAGCTCGAGGATTTTGTCAGTAAAAATCTTGCCCGTGCCTCTACAACTAAAATGGCTCAATCTAGACGTAAAGTTATTGAGAAAACAGATTGGATGGAATCCCCAGATGGTGATGAAAAATCTGCTTCTTTCGGATTTACTATCGATCGACCAAGTGGCAATGACGTACTTCGTCTGGAGCAAATTGCAGTTGGCTATCCAAACAAAACTGTTTCATCGAATATTTCCTTCTCTGTGTACAAGCAAGACCGCATTGCACTCGTTGGACCAAATGGAGTGGGCAAATCAACTTTACTAAAAACAATTATGAAACAATTAAATGCCGCTGATGGGAAAATCCAGTATGGTACGAATGTCCAATTTGGATACTATGATCAAGAACAAGCTGCATTAACTGGCAACAAAACAGCTTTACAAGAACTATGGGATGAATGGCCGTTGATGAATGAACGAGATGTCCGCACTGTATTAGGCCGTTTCTTGTTTTCAGGAGATGATGTACAAAAAACGGTATCTACACTATCCGGTGGTGAAAAGGCAAGACTCGCTCTTGCAAAGCTAATGCTTTTAAAAGCGAACACACTCGTACTCGATGAGCCTACCAACCATTTAGACTTAGACAGTAAAGAAGTTCTCGAAAATGCATTACTCGACTTCCCCGGGACTATCATATTCGTATCCCATGACAGATATTTTATAAACCGAATTGCAACAAAGGTTATTGAGTTAGCAAGCGAGGATGCAACCCTATTCCTTGGAGACTACGACTATTACCTAGAGAAAAAAGAAGAAATGGAAGAACTAGCATTAGAAAATGCAGTTGTTGAAAATACGGTAGTTACGAAAGTGAACACATCCACAATTGATAAAGAATCAAAGAAAAAAGAACGCCAGCTTCGACGTCAGCTAGAGGAATTGGAAAGTCAGATTCCAACTGTTGATGTGGAAATTGCTACAATTGAAGAAAAGCTATGTGACCCTGAAATCTTCCAAGACCACGAAGCTGTCCAACAATTACAGCGTGAACTAGATCAGTTGAAGGAAAAACAAGATGACCTATCAAATGAATGGTTAGAATTACAGGAACAATTAGAAGAAATAGCCCCATAAAGAAAAAGGTAGTGAAACCAATTCGTTTTTTTGGCTTCACTACCTTTTCTAATTGCTTATGATTTTACTCTTTTTAGTTGTCTAATAACTTCAATTAATGCCTTGAAACTTTGAACCATTAGTTTACTCGATCCAAAATTCATAATAATATGGGTCTCAGTAGATGGGTCATAAAACAAATGAGTTGAAAGAACTCCAATATGCCCTCTTACTCTTGGTAACCCTTTCAATAGAAAAAAGAACTCTTCAAATCGGATTTCCATTAGCCCTGTTCCATAGTGAATACCAGTTCTGAATTTATGTTTGAATTTTTCCATAAACTGTATTTTTTCTTCATTAAATAATCTTCCTTCTCTAAAAGCTCTATTAAAAGAAAGAAGATCATTTGGAGTAGATATTATTCCACCTCCCGACCAGTCCACACTTAGACTTTGAAAGTCTGTTACATCTGTGCCGTTAAGCCAAATCTTTTGAAATTTTTGTAGGGGATTTTTAGGTTCCGAATAGAATAGCATATAAGAGTCCTGCATTCCAAGTGGGGTAAAGATTTCATCATGTAGATTCTCATGAAATGGTTTTCCTGAAACTTTTTCAATGATTAAACCAAGTAAAATATAACCAGTATCTGAGTAATGAAAGACCTTCCCAGGTATCCCTGCAGCTTTTTGCCTTTTCCGTGTGAATTCAACTAATTCATAAGGAGTCCATTTCTTTTCAGATTCGGAAACGATCAATTTAGACATCGGACTACCTAAATTTACTGGATCTTCGAAATAATCACCGATTCCTGAAGTATGCGCTAATAATTGTTCTACGGTAACTTCTTTCATATAATCTTTATCCTTAAATATAAAGAGATTTTCAAGTTCTATATTTGTAAAATAATTTGATATCGGATCGTGTAAGGATAAACTATTTCTGTCTATTAAAATCATTATTAGAGTAGCAGTAAACATTTTACCAATACTTGCAATATGGAAAGGTTGGTTTGAATCTTCTGATGAATAGTTATACTGAAAATCTAACTTTTTACTATCAATCAGAATTTGGATGCTTGATTGAGTATTTTTTTGATGAATTTTATTAAAGTATTTATCCAAATGCCTCTTTACGGCCTCTATACTTGTCGTATTCAACATTATGTCCTCCATCGTTTTACAACATTTGAAATAAGCTGTTAGAAAAATATTTTAGCTGTTGCACTCTTTTACCTTTTCTAAAAATGACCTAATCCTTTGAATCTCAAAATATGTGTATAGAACCTAACTGATTCTTCCTAATTATCTTTAGAAAACTCGTTCCTATTTTTTGTTGTCTCATTTACCCAAGCATCTAAGGACTTTTTTGAAAAGATAACCTCCTCATATACTTTTGAATAAGGGAACATCATACCTAAAAATGAACCATAATTATTCAATTGTATTTTATCCTGACTTATAATTGCCTCAATAGATTTTTCACTTATTTTTAAGGTAATCAGATGCCTCCGATAAAGATAAAACTTCATCGAAGATGTGCGGTAAATTACAACTCCGTTTGTCTTGTGAATCATTTATTCTTTTGCTGAATCAGCAAGTCCACGTCCAATTACATTAGCAGATATCGGTTTTTTTCCTAATTCTCTTGCCCAAATAGATAATTGTCCGATATGGTGTATCTCATGAGCAATTACATGTCGAATAACTTCACCCCAAGTATCCCGTTCAATTCTTCCATCTGGCAACGTATCGTAAAGTATGCGACTTTCCATGCTATCATTCCAGTTGTTTACAAAGGCTTCGACTTCCAATCGAAATTTTGCGTCTAATTGCCTTACTTTCTCCAGAGTACTATAATTTTCAAAACTCTCCTGAAAATCGGGCTGATCCTGTAAAACACGAATCCAACTCCATTCCACATCTACTATATGAAATAATGTTTCTAAAATGCTTCCTACTCCACCTGTGCGTTTGCATAACAGTTCTTCTTCACTTAATCTCTCACACCATAGATACCAGTCTTCCCTAACCAACCAATTATACTGAAAAAACATCTTCACTAAGTTTCCTCACTAAAATTGAGTAATAATATTCTATCTTATTTTTATTGGCCAGAATGAAACCTTACAACCTATTCCGATACTTTCCACCTATTACTAGAATTCTACAATTTCAGTGATAATCCTTCTTATGTTTTAATCTTATAATTGTTGCAGTGTCGAATAGTATACATATATGTTGGTCAAGTACTATTTTATAATAACTTTTCTCCACATATTTATTCACAAAGAAAAACTAGTTATATCAATCTATCAACAGGTTTATCCACATTGTCCACAATTTTAAAAATAAGTTGTCCACATTGATGTGTATAACAATCATACTATATATAGTTTGCGTCTAAGTTACGCACATGTTATCCACAAAATGTGCATAAGTACGAATGTTCTCTATTGACAACTTCTAAATTCCATGATAAAAAATCCTCTTTTCTTGTCGAAGAAAAGAGGATTTGAGTATTTCATTTAGTTGTTTAGAGTCTAGACTACAAGCGAATAGGCTTTGACTCGTTTCAGAATCTCGGTACTAAAATAGGCGCATTTGTTTTTCTTAATTCCAACTATTTAATTCTAGACCTGGTCTACCATTCATCGACATATCACTTAAATGTCCTGCTGAATACTTAGAATTTCCAGCGGCAGCAATCATGGCTGCATTGTCTGTACATAGCTTGATGGGTGGTACATAAAAAGGTATATTCTCTTTTGTAAAAGCTTCCTCTAGTGAATTACGAAGTCCTTTATTTGCAGCAACTCCACCAGCAGCAATTACTTGCTTCACTTTAAATTCACGTGCTGCACGTATAGTTTTTGTCGTTAACACTTCCACTACACTTTGCTGGAATCCTGCCGCTAGGTGGTTAGGATTTATTTCTTCCCCCCGTTGCTCGGCGTTATGCTGATAATTGATAACTGCAGATTTTAATCCACTGAAGCTAAAATCATATGACCCTTCCTCTAGCCATGCTCTAGGAAATTGCAATGCTTCATCACTTTCGTTAGCAAGTTTATCGATATGTGGACCTCCTGGATATGGAAGATTCAATACTCGAGCTACTTTGTCGTACGCTTCACCTGCAGCGTCATCCCTAGTCTCACCGATTAATTCGAACTGTCCATCTTCCTTCATCAATACAAGCTCCGTATGACCTCCAGAAACAACTAATGCCAAAAGTGGGAATTCCATCTTCTGTACTAGTGCATTAGCGTAAATATGCCCCGCGATGTGGTGGACTCCAACTAGTGGAAGCCCATTTGCAAAAGCGAATGCTTTCGCAGCATTTATACCTATCAGAAGTGCTCCGACTAACCCTGGGCCTTCTGTAACTGCAACTGCATCTAAATCCTGTGGTGTCATATCCGCTTGTTTTAATGCTTCTTCGATAACAATCGTAATCTGCTCCACATGGTGTCTCGATGCGACTTCTGGTACTACTCCACCAAATCGTTTATGGCTTTCGATTTGTGATGCTACTACATTGGATATAATCTCATGCCCATTTTTTACAATCGATGCTGCTGTTTCATCACAGCTCGTTTCAATTCCTAATATATATTGGTCTTTTCTCATTTAAATTCCACCCACATCACAAGTGCATCCTCTCCGGTGTCTGAATAATAATTTTTCCGTATGCCTCCGTCTTGGAAGTTAAGTTTATAATATAAGTTTTTCGCCACATCATTTGATACTCTAACTTCAAGTGTCATGAGTACTACATTTTGCTCTGTTACTACACGGATAGCCTCCCGCATCAATCCTTCGCCAATTTTGTTTCCACGCATACGTTCAGCTACTGCCACATTAGTAATATGACTTTCATCCATAACTATCCACATGCCACAGTATCCGATTATATCTTTTGCTTCTGTTTCAGCAACAAGATAATGTGAATACAAATTTGTCGTCATTTCGTGCTCAAAGGCTTCCCTCGTCCAAGGTGTGTCGAATGCCTCCTGTTCGATCAACAGTACTTGATCTATATCATCTAAAGTCATTTTTCGATACGTTATATTAGTTTCCATTTTTCTTCTGCTCTTTCATCCAGTTTGCCTCTGCTTCGGTAATACGCAAATACTCAGGCACAACTGTATGTACTTCGGAAGGCTCCATTTTTTTCGCCATTTCTATTAATACAGCTGCATTTGGTAAATCGAAAGCGGCATTAGCCTGCTGAACCTTATCTCCAAGTACTTCTTTTATTTGCTCCCAGTGTATCGAAACGTCCATGCCGACAAATAACACTGGCTGTTCCAGATTATCTAGAGTTGTTAGTAAATCAACTAAGGATATATGTGCTTCCTTTACTACTTCACCGTTTGCATAAATTCCAGCAAATACATTACTACGACGTGCGTCCATAATGGAACAAACAACACCTTGGAAATACGGAGCATTCTCAGCAAGTACATGTAAGCTTGACACCGAATATATTGGCACTTTTAGTGTCCAAGCGAGTGTTTTTCCAATCGTTACTCCAATACGAACTCCTGTATAGGAACCCGGTCCTTTCGCTACAGCAATGGCTTCTATTTCATTTGGCTTAATATTTGCTTTTCCCATTAATTCTTCAATAGCTGGCATCGTGCCAATCGAGTGCGTAATTTTCATTGATGACTGAAACGAAGCAAGTACTTGTTCATCCTTTACAATAGCTATCGCAAGAGGTGTATTTGATGTATCTATTCCTAACCAAATCATTCAAAAAGCTCCTCACATAATTGTTCATATCGTTTGCCATAGGGCATAAACGTAAATTTTCTGGCATTCTCATCTAGACGAAGAATCTGAATCGCCAGTCGTTCTGCTGGCAAATCCTCTTCTATCAAATGTGCCCACTCAATGATACTTACCGCATCGCCGTAAAACAGCTCGTCCCAGCCTAAATCCTCATCACTATCCGCAAGTCGGTAGACATCTAAATGATTTAACGGCAGCCTGCCCTCATATTGCTTTAATATAGTAAATGTTGGGCTATTTACGTTTCGTGTAATTCCTAAACCCTTCGCCACACTTTTTGTGAATGTCGTTTTACCTGCTCCTAAGTCGCCTTCTAGCGTCAGTACATCACCGGCATGTAATTGGACTGCCAATTGCTCAGCGAGTGCCTTTGTTTCTTGCTCCGAATTAATCATTCGTTCATATTTCATCGGTCGCTTTCCTTTCCAGTTACATCTCTATTGCTTCTATTATAATGAAATATATCGAATATTGTAAGTGTGGGGTCTTTAGGGTAGCTTCGGGGGCTAAGAAAAACCGGATAAAAAGAGAAGCCTGATCCTCTGAGCCCAGTGTCCACACCCTCCTACAACTTTTAGAAACAGGTAAGTACGTTTTTGGATAACTAGAGAAAAGCTACTTTCCTATTGATAAAGGAAACTCTCGAAGATACAATTTCGTTCGCTATTTCACTTCATAAAACGGAAATCAGTCGTAATATTCATTTTGAAAAAAATACCACAAACCCAGTGTTCACAGGACATTCTTATATACGCTATCTATTAAAAAAGATCACTTCGCATCCACTACGAAATGATCTCTTTTTTATTGGACTAACCGTACGATTTTCTCAACTGCTTGCTCACCAGCTACTGTCCATTTATTTTTGTTGGCAATTTGACCGTCCTTATCAACTGGATTTTGGAATTGATTGAAGCCTGTCGATGTTAGCAAAGAATTTTCATCCTCGTCTAAACCTATATTAACTACATGCTTGATGACATAAGGGGTTTGGAACTTAATTTGGGCATCGTAATTGTCTAGCTCTCCCTCCACCACTTCGAATGGAAGTCGCAAGTATATTGTTTCCGCTTCATCTCTCCATAATACATTGTCAAAACTACCTTTATGGTAATCCCAATTTCCGCCAATCGTGTAGCCTAGGCTATCTATTCTACTTCTTAAATCACCGAAACCAATTTCTTTTCCTTCCAACTCCGTTTGTAATTGCAGCAAAATAATCCACTCCTCGTTCGAATCTTCATCCTATCATCTCCAAGAATCGTCTTAAAAATACTAGCCTCTCATTAATCTGTCTACTAGTTTTTTAAAGAAACCATCCTCAATCTCCATTTCCTCCACTTTTTGCACTATTAAATCAGAAAGCAATTCATAGCCAGCTTCACCAAAATGCAGACCATCATTCTTCTCCCCTACTAATAGATCCCTGTAGTTTGGTTTGGAATAAAAAATATGAAAGAAATCGATAAAATAACTACCCGTTTCTTCGGCAACCTCCTGAACAGCCTGTGCATATTGCTCCATACGTTCATTCGTCCTATTCGGCTGAAGAGACTCATCCACAGGAGCAGGGCTGATCAATATTGTCTTTTCAGGCCCCACCTGCTTTGCAAATAAAGAAATATTACGCTTAAACGTTTCTAAATCTACAAACTTATGTGTCGCTGAGTCATTCGCTCCAAAAAGTACAGTCACCGCATCAGGGCGCTTAGATAACACATCTTTATTGAAACGGAACATTGCTTGCTCCGTTGTATTTCCAGATACTCCGGCATTAATAAATTCATAATTAGGCATTTTTGAGATCAATTTATGAGTTAAAATGGGTGATGGATTGCCCTCTTTTCTAGCAGTGATACTGTCCCCAAAACAAATTATTTCCAACATATAACAAAACTCCTTTTAACAATATGTAATATAATTGAAACACACTATACGTTTATAATTACCCAAAAACGGATAAACAAACATAGAAATTAATGTTTTGGAGGAAGTTTTATGGCTAACAAACGTTTAACATGGGTCGATGTAACAAAAGGATTCTTAATGATTTTAGTTGTCATCGGACATTATCCAGGTGAATTAGATTTTCCGTTCATCACATATATATACTGGTTTCATATGCCAGCTTTTTTCTTATTAAGTGGATTATTTTTTAAAGAATTAAAAGAAGATCAAGACACAAGAGTCTCTATAAAAAAGAGATTCCTACAGCTAATAGTTCCTTACTTGTTTTTCTTATTAGCTATTACAACTGTTCGATATGGAATGGAGCTTGCTGGAGGTAACTTTGACTTATCCTGGTACTTGCAAGATTTATGGAAGTTAGTTATTGCGGGCCGTTTTGCACGTGGTGCTTATGGAGTTTTCTGGTTTGTAACGACACTTTTCTTTACGTATTTGTTATTCATGATGATGACAAAGTATTTAAGTCGAGTCAAGCAAATTGTACTACTCATTGTTTTTTATATCGTTGCTCATCTAGAGAGTATTTTCGCTATGCAATATATTAACGGCGCTCCAGACGAAGCTTCACAAACAATTCCTATGCTTTGGAACCTAGACGTCGTTCTAATGGCAATCGTCTATTTTGCTCTTGGCTATTATGCCAAATCAATTTGGATGAACATTACGAAATCTTGGTTGATAGGAGCTTTGGTCATTGCAATCACTGCGATAATAACAGACAAACTTGGCTATATCGACTATCACCTAAGTATGAAATTCCTGCGATACGAACATCTACTGCTGGACTTAGTCATTCCTATTGCGTTTATAGTCGTTATTCTTGGACTGTTTCAAAGAGTTACCGCTATTCTATCGCTAGATTGGTTGGCGAAAATTGAAAAACACTCGATTTCTATAATGTATTTGCATATTTTTACGGATATCATCCTGAATAATTATTTCCAATATGGCATTATTGGCTTTACTACACTAGGGATAATCACCCCAATAGTAGCATCCATCGCCATTCAAAAAATGATTCCATATGGAAAGTTCTTCTTAGGAGATATTCGAGCGCAGAAACTAATTCAAATCTAAAAACATGCAACTTCAAACAGTGGGGATTATTTTATCCTCGCTGTTTTTTAGTTGAACCATTCGGCCATCGCTACAGCGAACCTCGAAGGAAAGTCATGCTGCCGCTAATACAAAAACAAGCCCTAACAGAGTACAAACGTTGATCTGTCGGGCTTTTCAACATTATTTAGTTTTGAATTCATTAAAATAGAACATTAGTTCGATTTTATGTTATAATAAGTGGGCAATTACATAGCAGGGTGGGCGGTTGGTCACTTTTCTCGTTAGGAGGTGTTGCCATGACAACATACCAGATGATGAGTTTGTTGATCCAGCTAAGCGCTGTACTGATAGCAACCTTTTCCATAGTAGTGACCATAATCATTTTCTTTGTAAAAAAGAAATAACCGTCCCCTGAGCTAAAGGTTTGACGGTTATTTTGACCTTGGACCAACCGCTCTTTCTGCGGTCGTAATTGCTGACTGGATATTCGCGTATCCAGTCTCTCTAGTCTATGTTCATTATATACAGAATAGATATCCTATTCAACTCATACCTGGTCAATATTTCCTTATTTCGACTTTCCTTTCAGTACAAAAGCATTAATATCCTCTTAGACGTCAAAAGTGGCGAAGTAACTCTTTATAATATTTATTAGTGGAACACAATCGTCTTATTACCTTCCACGATTATACGATTTTCTAAATGCCATTTCACAGCTTTCGCTAATACTCGTCGTTCGATAGTACGGCCAATCTTCTTTAACTCAACTACGTCATCACGATGGTCTACCCGTTCCACGTCTTGTTCTATAATAGGACCTTCATCCAAATTATTTGTTACATAATGAGAAGTAGCACCGATTAGTTTTACTCCACGTTCGTAAGCACGCTCGTATGGACCAGCTCCGATAAATGCCGGCAGGAATGAATGGTGGATATTAATAATACGATTTTCAAAATACCCTACAAACTCTGGCGTTAGTATTTGCATATAGCGAGCCAAAATTAGTAAGTCTACGTTATATTGCTCCATTAACCGAATTTGTTCTGCTTCCACTTGTTTTCGAATTTCTTTGTTTGCTGGTATATAATAATATGGAATACCTAAAGCTTCGACAAATGGTCGTGCGTCTTCATGATTACTGATGACTACGACAATATCGGTATCTAAATCTCCGTTTTGCCATTCCCACAAAAGCTCCATTAAACAATGTGGTTCCTTGGAAACAAAAATTGCAGAACGTTTACGTTCGTGCAAATAGTTAAAGCTATATTCCATATTATGCGCTGCAGCAATTTGTTCGAAATCCTTTTCCATTTTAGATGCTGTTTCAAGCAGTGTGTCACAATGATACGCAATTCGTATGAAAAATGTACCATTCTCTGGATTACTTGAATACTGGTTAGATTCAATAATATTTGAATTATGTGTATGTAAAAATGTAGATAATACAGAGACGATTCCTGGCTTATCTGGACATTTTACTAGCAGACGTCCACGGTTTTCTAAATAGGTGTTTTGCTGTTGCGAATTACTTTTTGCTTGTGTGTTGATTGACATATAAACAGCTCCCATTATTTAAATATTAATTTTCTTATTATGCAACATTCTGCACATCTTCTCAACCCTTTAGCAGATTAAATAACTAAAGTGTCGTATTATGGATTCTAGACTTTTATTTTGGTTCGAATGGGGTGAATAAATGTATCATAAACTAACTACAAAACTATTTAAATTATTTACAGGAGAATTGGCTGCAACAATAGCTTTTGCGACGGTGTGGATAATGTATTTAAATACTTATGAATGGACAAAACCATATTTAACTTCTTTAGACACTTTGTTCGCTTTTTTCTTATTGGAATTTCTTTTATTACAAGGGAGTTATTATTGGTTTTTGAAATGGCGACAAGCTAAGCGTAGGAATTTCTCTTTTTTGCCAAAAAATAAACTTAAATTTTTCACGGCATTCAAGAAGCTGAACATACTCTTGCTCGGTATGGGATTCGTTATTCTACTCTATCAATTATTCTATTTTTCAAACGTATTCTATTGGCTTCTTTTTCTTTATCTTTTCGCCCTAGTAGAGTATATCAATTATTATCATGTTCGACTTTCTTATCAACCACGAGAAGTAATAGAAGAATTAAAACGTCATAGAAGATTTCGTAGTTCTAAATTGGCAGAAGAACTAAAAAACAAATAAAAGCTCTCTCACAATAGTTGGGAGAGAGCTTTTGCTTAATTATTTTACAATACTTTTTAAAATATTATCGATAATTTGTTCATTTGCGATTGTACCAGTATATAACCAGCTTTCATCTGGTGAGAACTCATATACATTTCCAGCTTTTACTGCAGGTACACTATTCCATAAAGCATCACTTAGAGCAGCTGAACCACTTGTTGTATCACTGTTGATTAAGAATAAATGTTCTGCATCCAACTCAACCAATTTTTCTAAAGAGATTTCGCTCCAGTTACCAGTTGCACTTGCTGAGATTTCCTTCACTACTGCAGGTATCTTCAATCCTAAATCACCGTACATTACAGCTCCACTAGATAGATTTTCTCCTACTACGAAGAATTTCCCGCCTACTAGCCATACTGCTGCTACTGAAGGATTTCCTACTTCAGCTTCAATCGTTTCTTTAGCTTCCGCAGCTTTTGCATCATAATCTTCTAATGCCTTTTGGGCTTCTGCTTCTTTACCAAATACTTCCCCTACACGTTTTAGTTCATCGCGCCAGTCGTTATTTACTTCTGTACCAATTACATATGTCGGAGCAATTTTACTGTACTGCTCGTATTTACCGCCTTCTACCATACTTGCTGAGTCCATTATGATCAAATCTGGTGCATATTCTTGAACCGCTTCGAATGGCAAGTCATGTGGAATCATTGGAACGTCTTTTAAGTCCTCTTTTAAGTATCCTTGGATACTAGCTCCGTCTTTTACGCTCCATTGTGCA
Source organism: Psychrobacillus sp. FSL K6-1415 (assembly GCF_038003185.1). Classification (NCBI taxonomy): domain Bacteria; kingdom Bacillati; phylum Bacillota; class Bacilli; order Caryophanales; family Bacillaceae; genus Psychrobacillus; species Psychrobacillus sp. FSL K6-1415. The sequence continues at coordinate 3,600,013 of NZ_JBBOOQ010000001.1, forward strand.
ACAGGTGTTATTCCTAAAGCAACTAAATTATCTTCTAAGTATGAAGCTAGTACACGTTTTGGGTTAGCTGGTACTTCTACCTCATTGCCCATCGCATCCGTCAATGTACGAGTATCACTTTCTTGTGTGTCAGCTTTTTGTTCTGTTTGGTCTGTCGAAGTCTGATTGTCTGTCTTCTCTTCATCACCACAAGCTGCCAATGTTAAAGCCAACGCGCTTGCTCCAACTAATTGCAGCCACTTATTTTTACCTAGTAAATTTTTCATGTTAATCTCCTTTTTCATATGTTATAATTACTTCATTGATAATGATTCTCGATTTCAATTAGAATACAGAATCTTTCATTTGTCAATATTTATTTTTGCGAATGATGGGGATAATGATACATATGAATACAAAATCAAAGAATCTCAAAAAAACCACAAAAGAATTTAAAAATCCTTTCACTAGCTCCGCCGTCATTATCATCGGCATTATGCTATTAGGACTTAGTATGATTGTGTCCATAAATTTTGGTGCATCTAACTTAAGTTATCAAGATGTCTGGAAAGCCATTTTTCATTTTGACCCAGACAATTCTTCACATGTTATTATCCGTGAACTTCGACTACCTCGTGCAATTGCTGCTATTTGTGTAGGAGCAGCGTTAGCTGTTTCTGGAGCAATTATGCAAGGGATGACACGAAATCCTTTGGCCTCTCCATCCATAATGGGTGTTACCTCTGGTTCATCATTTTTAATAGCCATTGCTCTTGCGGCTTTACCAGGTATAAGTTATTTGGGCTTAATGATGTTCTCTTTCGTTGGAGCAGGTCTCGGGGCTGGCTTAGTATTTGGAATTTCCGCTATGGCTAAGGGTGGGGTTACCCCTGTGAAATTAGCGCTAGTCGGCTCAGCCATTACATCCCTACTTAGTTCTCTATCAACAGCTATTGGTATTAAGTTTAATGTCTCGAAGGACATCAGCTATTGGTACGCTGGAGGTGTTTCTAGTATTCAGCCTCAGCATATTTTGTTTGCTATTCCATTTATCGTTGTGGGGCTTATATTAGCATTAATCCTGTCTCGTTCTATCTCTGTGTTAAGTTTAGGAGAAGATGTCGCAAAAGGACTTGGTCAGCGAACTGGTTACATACAATTTTTGGGGACAATCGCCGTTCTTCTTTTAACAGGAGCTGCAGTTTCCATTGCTGGTATGATTGGATTTGTAGGTCTCGTAATTCCTCATATCACTAGATTTTTAGTAGGAGTCGATTATCGCTGGATAATTCCTTGCTCTGCTATATTAGGCGGGATATTATTGATAACTGCAGATATCGTCGGACGTATGGTGAACCCCCCGTTTGAAACGCCTGTTAGTGCGATTACTGCCCTTATTGGTGTACCGTTCTTCCTCTATCTAGCGCGTAAAGAAGGGAGAGGACTATAATGACAAATACTTTATCTAAAAATGAAGCAAAATATAAATTTCTTATGATAATGACCTTTGCTTTAATCATTGTTGCCGTCCTTATAAGTATTAATGCAGGTTATATGAAAATCCCGATAGCTGATGTTATTGCCACATTATTTGGATATGGTAACCCCCAAAATGAACTGACTATATTCGAGTTCCGTTTACCTCGAATATTCATGGCATTACTTGTTGGTTTGGGAATTTCAATATCAGGTGCTATTTTGCAGGGAATATCACAAAACCCACTTGCTGATCCTGGTATTCTTGGTATCAACTCCGGTGCAGGCTTTACAGTCGTTCTTTATATGTACTTTTTCCAAGGAACTATATTTATGACCGGATGGCTTTCTATTTTCGTCATGCCATTCGCAGCACTAATCGGTGGTTTTACTGCTGCATTCCTTATTTACATTCTTTCCTGGAAAAATGGTAGAGTAACACCAGTTAGACTTATACTTGTCGGAATTGGAATCAATGCAGCATTTGGAGCAGGACTAACCATTTTTCAAATGAAAATGGAGCCGATTAACTTTATGAAAGCTATAGTTTGGCTTTCTGGTAGTATTTGGGGGACGAATTGGACGTTTGTGTGGATGATTTTCCTTTGGTTAGTTGTACTAATTCCTCTTGCTCTTTACAAATCTAGAGTATTGGATGTATTAAAGCTTGGAGACTCTATCGCTATAGGTGTAGGTGCAAATATCGAAAAAGAACGACGTTTTTTGCTATTTATCTCTGTAGCTATAGCTGGTGTCTGTGTATCAGTTGGAGGAGGTATTACTTTTCTTGGTTTAATAGCCCCACATATGGCTAGACGCTTAGTTGGAGCCTCACATTCCAAAATGTTGCCACTATCAGCTTTGCTGGGAGCACTATTACTACTACTAGCAGATACACTTGGTAGAGTCATTTTAGCACCGATGGAATTACCTGTTGGAATCGTCATCTCAGTAATTGGTGCACCTTATTTTATTTATTTGCTTATAAAAACTACATGAAGGAATTTTACAAAGTAAATAGGGATACTCTTACACCGTCAACTTTGCTTTCCATAAGGTTCATTCGTATTTTAATAGAGAATCAAACAAAAAAACAGATCAGCTTATAATCACTGATCTGTTTTTGAGTTTAATTGATAACTTTAATTTTCACTTCTTTGACTCCCCAAGCAATAGCATTATCATATGAAGGAATGAAAACATCAATTTTATTACCTTTAATAGCTCCTCCAGTGTCACCAGCTATCGCTTCTCCATAGCCTTCTACCCAAACTTTTGTACCTAGTGGTATTATACGAGGGTCGACGGCTATTACCTTTTGATTGGGATTGGCTCGCAAATCAATTCCGTATGCAGTTGTTCCTGAGCACCCCTCACAATAAGCTGTATAGGCTGTAGCGGTAACAATCATCTCTTCTCCGGAACTTGCTGGTTCAACTATAGAAGATGATACGGTTGCTTTCGGTTCTTCTACCGGATCAGGAGGTGGAGAACTTCTAGCTACAGTTGATGCAGCTGCTACTTTATTAACAGTTTTAGGGATTCCCTTATCACTTACATGCAACTCGTCCCCCGGAAAGATTAAATCCCCTTCAATATTATTCCATTCCACTAGCGATTCCAATGAAATACTATGCTCAAGTGCAATCCGAAATAGATTATCACCCTTTTTCACTGTATATTTTGCAGGCTCAAAAAGAATATCATAAGCTAGTTCCAGATTTAATGCATCATCGAAAAAAATAAAATCTGTCTCAATATCTGCTTTAAATATATCAGATCCTTCTCCATCAGTCGTGGCGACTAAAAAAGGGTCAGCAGCATACGTTACTGAACTCATCGAAAAAGTAATGATTAAAATCACTAACATCGTTTTTGCTTTCAATACTAAATCCTCCTTACAAGCAATCTTTCAATCACTTTTAAATTTGACTAAGTATTGCCCAAAAACTTACAAAAACAAACATTCTAAAAAAATAAAAAGAAACCATCCTCCCAAACAACTAGAATCTGTTTGGAAAAATGGCGTTATAAACACATAGTTATTCTCATAGGACTACTCCATTATTTTAAGTGTTATTTCCTGTCTGCCCCATTCAATTGCACCATCATAGGTAGGAATAAACACATCAATTCTATTCCCCTTTATAGCACCACCAGTATCTCCAGCAATTGCCTCTCCGTACCCTTCTACCCACACTTTAGTACCAAGCGGAATAACCGTCGGATCGACTGCAATTACTTTCTCTTCTGGATTCGATCTTAAATCGATACCATAAGCTGTTATTCCAATACAGCCATAACAATAGGCAGTATAAGCAGTTGCCTCCACTGTCATCTCTATTCCAGGCCCTTCTGGCGGTATAGTATCTGGGTGCTTTTCTAGTGTAGTATCACTACTTAATACTAGCTGGTCTTTTGGATAAATCACGTGGTCGGCTAATCCATTCCACTCCATAAGTAAATCAACCGAAATATTATATGTAGACGCAATATCATATAAGTTATCCCCATCTACAACTGTATGAATAGACGGATCCGGAAGAACTACAGAACTTTCCTCATAGATAAGATTTTCATCCATATCTTCATTCGCTAAATTATATTGCCCCAATAATGGTTCTACTGCACTTGCAGTAGAAAAAGTCATGCTTAATAAAAATAATGTAAAAATCGCAATTTTAATCTTCAAAGTTCTACCCCCATCTTACATTTTCAATAATCCCTTATATGTATTGCCCCAAAAATGAATGATACAAACCTTTTTGTTTACAAGTGGCAATAGATTGCTTTCAAACAAAAGTAAATGGTCTACTAGATTTTCTAAATTCTGATTGTGTCGACTGTTATAACGTGCATCTAAAAATGTTTTTTATACGAGGGTTTATATGGAAATATCTTTTTGCGATATAGAAAATAATTTTTTAACTCATAAAAAGAAGTGAACCAAAAATAATTGAAATTCATAGAGGTAATATTAGGAATAGGAGAAGTCACCACTGGAACTGTTTGCATTTCTGCATTTTCATAAAACGAAGTGTATAAGATACTTTTCTTCATTGCACTGAAAGTTTTATGGATTAAAAGTAACTATAAGTAAAATCCAATCTTTTCCAGACGAAGCCACTACAGATTCTTTTTATTTTCTTAAATACCTAAATAGAAAAACTTGAGCCAAATATTTTGACTTACTTTTAGTAACCTTCTATACTAACAAAGGACTGAGGCAAAGACATGGCACAATATGAAAATCAGCTACTCAAATTAGAGGCACCGCTAAGAAATGTATTGTGTCATCGTTAATAACAAGAAGTCACACACTACAAGGGAAATTTGGAGGGAACACATCATGAAAGTAGTTGCAATCGTAGGAAGTATCCGTGAAGATTCATTCAATTTAAAACTAGCAAAACATGTACAAGCACGCTATGCAGATAAGTTTGAGCTAGAAATCTTAGACTTAAAGCCAATCCCAATGTATAACCAAGATATCGAACTGGATGCACCGCAGGAAGTATTAGACATCAAAGCTAAAGTAAAAGCAGCAGACGCAGTACTTTGGGTAACACCAGAATATAATTCTACAATTCCAGGTGTATTAGGTAATGCAATTGACTGGATGAGCCGTGTAGATAAAGTAATGAATGGAAAACCATCTATGATTATGGGAGCTTCTATGGGTGTTCTAGGAACAGTAAAAGCTCAAATGCACCTACGTGATATTTTATTCGCGAGTGGCCTAAATTCACCTTTACTACCAATGAACGAAGTATACGTTGGAGCAGCGCATACAAAATTTAATGATAGTGGTGAATTAACAGACAAATCAACAATCGAATTTATCGATATAGTAATTGCTAACTTCCAAGAATGGATGAAAAATTACTTATAATAATGCTAAAACACCTCTGTATAAGAGGTGTTTTCTAGTTTAAGGGATAATATTATTTTTTTCTAATAGACGTATCCGATTATAAAGATCCCATTCAAGCTGTAGCATATATGTTGGAGGAAGCTGAAAAACTTCAAGGTATTACTGTTCGCGCTGTCGCTTTTATAGAATAATTTTCCCCTGTGCAGCAAACAAACACGAAAGTTCAAGAGGCTGGGACAGAACCCCAAAACAGCATTTTTCTCTGTCGAAAAATGCTGTTTTTTACTGTGCACAAAATTGATTTCCATTCCAGGGACGCTTTCCACGGGCGTGGCCTGAGCCTGTAGTCTCAGGCGTCACGCTATTCCCGTAGGAGTCGCCCCTCCATTCCAATCAACTTTATTAAATATCCATAATTCGGTAAAGCTTTCTCCTTATCCAATAAAATTTCTACATTTGTCCCAGCCTCTTCTTACACAGGGACAGTCTATCTAAAAATTTTCTCGAATTTGTTTAAGGATTCATTACTACAAACATTTGAAAAGTGAGCCAAAAGATACTTCTTGGCATCTTCTCTATTTATATCCATACTCGCTATTTTATTTCTGCTTGTCCAAGAATCGTATGTTTCAAAGGCGGTACTACTCCAACCATTCGTTTCTCCATTTTCATTCTTTTTTTCTTGGATGCCCGAGATTACAATATCCATTGTTCCCTGTAAATCTAATAATGCGTTTTCAAATAGCTTCTTTTTCTCTTTTTCCTTTAGTCCTGCTTTTGACCTTAATGCTCTCGTATCTATTCCCTCTTCTTGAACAATAATCTTATATAAACTATATGCTTCCCGTGATACATTTCCACTTAAATAACGGTCTTCAATCGATTCATCAGATCCCAAAATTATTTTTAGGTATGGGAGAAGTTTAGGAGATACTAGTATTGATTTCTTCTTAATAAATTTCCCGTAACCTGCAATGCCGTCAGACGAAAATTTAGTCCTCCATATCCAAGGATCAAATTCTGTATCAGAGTGCCAGTTTTCTTCTAAAGTTATGCTATTCAACGAGGGATAACCAGGCACTAAGGATGCAAGAGGTAGCAACCCGAGCTCATCGATTACTTGTATAGCTTCTTCATAGGTTTTAACCTTATAATCTACCAACTTCTACAGCTCCTTTTAAAAATTTACTATACATATATTAAATATTTTCATTGAAAATAAAGATATCGTTAAAACACGGTTTTCGAACGGTGTTTTAATTGTTATGACATTTGGGATGCGAAGATATAATATACATAATCTGTTGGTACACCTTGCTCCCCTTGTTGGTGAAGCATCGCCGTTATATTTCCGCGATGATAGGTTCCATGATTTACTACATGAGTTAGGAGATCATTAAGTACAAATTCACATCGACCATATTTAGGATGCTCCGTGATGATAATTCGTTCGAGATTCTGTTCATTTGCAAGAAAGTTATAAAATTCTTCCGATAGCTCAGCATAAAACTTTTCGAGTTCATCTATCGAAGCTCCTGCTACTTTCGATTTTCGGCGCTTTACTATCTCAATCGTATTTTGGAAGCTACTTTCTTTCATCGTCTCCAGCCAAATAATATCTACACCATAAAGGTGAATTAAAACTTCTGAAATCGATGAGAATACACTTTTAACATTCTCGTTATAAACTTTCTCTGGAAGCTTCTTCATGTGCTGAATCACTTGTTGATTTGCCCACACATGATAATCATACATTTTACTCAATTGATGATTTTCCATAGAATCACTCTTCTCCGTATAAATTAGCTATCACTTAAAAGTTTGTATACTTTGTGTATATACCTACTTTACAATTCTATATATTATTATATAAATCCTTCTTAAAATTCAAAGAAATGTTTTAAATGAACGCACTTACTGCAGGTATGTTAACTGCATTCACTTTTCGAATTGACGACAAAAGGCCTTCGGAATAATCACATTCTGAAGACCTTTTGGTTTCTTATGAAAAATTCTAAGCTCAGGTAGTCCGTGTTTGCAACGGCGCGAATCTTGTGTGAATGGGGTATCCGGTACTTAGAAGCGTTTATATTTTTGAAGCTTCTCCACTTGAATACTAGTCTAAATTGTATTGGACCCGTTACCTAAAATTATCTAGCAGTGTCAAGCTAAAATGATAAAATCTCTACTTGGCTATCTAACTGATTTGCTAGGAGTATACGGTATTGTAAGCTATTGGTTAAGTCGATTAAGCTAAGATATTGCTGTTGACCCGCACCAGTGTCAATTCCGATTTTCTTTTGTTGCTTCCACAGGGAGCCAACGTTTACACCTAGTCGGTTAGTTGGCGTATGTCCAAAGACGACTGTTACGTCTTCTTGAACTGGCTGATTGAAAAAAGGTTCTCGTATCGTGAGCAAATCCGTAATTTTTTGTTCATGGAGGGGTATTCCCGTACGAATGCCAGCATGGACGAATAAAAATGGCTTCCTCTCAATATAAAGTGGAAGACTTTGTAAAAAGGTTTTCCATTTTATCCATGCAGTCTTTCCAATAGCGATATCATCGAGTGCACATTTCTCATGATTTCCCATAATGGCATTGGCCCCCTCTTGGACTAAATGCTCCACTGCCTTTAATGTTTCCTCACTATTTGGACCTTTATCTATATAATCTCCTAATAAAAACAATTCATCTTGATCAGATTGGTAATTTGCGTACTTCAGTAATACATGAAGTGCATCGACGTGTCCGTGAATATCCGAAATAGCCAAAATACGTACCAAAACATCCACCTACTTTCCTGAATTTACTAGAAAAGGAGTAGCTGCCTGTTCTGGTTGTTTATATAAAAATGTATCGCTCGGATCGAAGGACACCATTACATCCCTGTCAACTTCTACTGACACATCATGGAGTACAGTTAAACGGCCTCCTGCTGTTTCCAACATAATACGCCATCGATGTCCTTCAAAAATAGAATGTGTCACACGTCCATTTAAAGTATTCTGTTGTGAATCTATTTGTTGTTCTTCTAATTTCAACGCTTCTGAATCCATCACTACAATGACATCCTCATTCACCGTAAGTGTGCCGATCCCATGCAGGATGGATGCACCTATTCTTACTGTATTGCTATTTATAGCTACTGCTTGCAGACGGTTATTCATCCCGAGCAAGCCAGCTACCCATAAAGAGGCTGGGGCTTGCCTCACCTCCATAGGCGTACCAAATTGTTCGATTTTACCATCCCGTAGCATTAAAATACGGTCCGCCAATGCATACGCTTCTACTGGATCATGTGTGACGTGTAGAGCTGTAGTACCAAGCTTTCGCAATAAATAAGATAATTCATTCCGCATTTCAAAACGTAGCTGCATATCTAAATTAGACAGTGGTTCATCAAGTAGTAACAACTCAGGCTTTGTTGATAATGCACGTGCAATTGCTACACGCTGTTGCTGACCGCCAGAAAGTTCGCTAGGATAGCGATGTTCCAATCCGTTTAATTGAAGTAGATTAAATAAAAATTTTTGGTTCTCCGATTGCTCCTGCTTGCTCACCCTTCGAACCTTTGAGCCATAAAAAATATTTTGACGAACAGTCATATGAGGCCATAATGCGTAATCCTGAAAAACCATATTAATACCGCGTTTTTCAGGGGGTAATGTGAAATGTGACGATGAAATAACCTCACCGTTTAGGGTGATTTCCCCTTCGTCTAATGATTGTAATCCCGCGACAATTTGTAAAAGAGTAGACTTACCGCATCCAGATGGGCCTAAGATACTGACGATTTCTCCTGGTTGGACAGCAAAACTGACCTTGTCGACCGCATGAAATTGATTAAATTTCTTTGATACATTTTGAATCTGTAATGACATGTTTTTTCTCCTTTTTTATTGCTCGTAACATAAGGCTGAACCCTTTTTCAACGAACCATTTAAATGCCATCATAATAACAATGATAAGTGTGCCACTCGTAATGGTTGCAGCTGTTGCAAATCCATAATTTAAATCTTCAAATGCCTTATTAATCGCTACTGGTAATGTAACAAAATTCGGCGGATATAAAATGGATGTAATTGCCAAATCAAAAATACTCGTGCCGAATGCTGTTAAGCCTGCCGTGAGCAAGGAAGCACGCATCAATGGCAACAGTATTGTTCGAATCCGATAATATAATGATGCTCCTTGAACTGAAGCAGAAGCCAATAAACTGGAAGGGATTTTCGTCATGGAACTAATCATAAGTCGAGCTGCAATTGGGATAGCCCCTGCTATGCTAGCTAGAACTAATATGGCGGGTGTCCCATATAAATGCAGATGGATGCTTTCTAAAAATGGTTGATTCCAAATGAAAATATAGCCAATTCCTAGTACTACTCCAGGTACAGCAAGTGATATAACCGAAAGTGAGTCGATCATTGCGCGGTATTTGAAATCGGTAAATATTAATACATACCCAATACATACGCCAACAACAAGACCAATCATACCTGCAAAAGCCGCAATAACTATGGAGTTTTTCAGTCCTACAAAAATCGTAGAATCTATGTTAAGTAGCTCCGTATAATGTCGCCACGTAAAATTACTTAGCGAAACACCATCTCCAAGCTTATCCATAAACGAAACCAGTAAGCTACTGCCAATTGGAATACCAAGTGCAACTACTAAAAAAAGACTATTAATAACATCATAGATCCAGCTATTTTTTGTTTGTAACGGCTCTTTTCGAATTGCACGTCCTGTGATGAATGAAAAATCACCTTTTCGAAGAATAAATAATTGAAATAGCATAACTACAACAATGATTGCCACTAAGTAGAATGATAAAATCCCTGCCATATCAAAGCGAATCGGTGCAGTGTATAAGGATGTATAAATGGAATAAGAAAGTGTTGGAAAACTATAGACAGCAGCAAGAGAAGCTGGCAAACCAAAGTCTCCTATAGTATCCATGAATATAAGTGCAGCACCAGATAATAATGCTGGAATCATTAATGGGATTTGCACTGTTCGTAACGCATGCCAGCCAGAAGCCCCATTTAGACGTGCCGCCTCATTATATTGTGAAACATTCCATTCTAGTGCAGCCGTTACAGCTAAATAAGCAAATGGAAATTTACAAAGAGTCATTATAAATATGAGACCTATTGGTTGAAACACTAAATCGGTTACCCACTCCATTCCAAATACGTTAGCTGCGATACCTTTACCACTTGAAAACAAAACCCAACCCTGCGCCATGATAAAAGATGGTAATATCAATAATGCCCACGCAGTAAAATCAAGCGCAAATTTCGTTTTAAATGCTCTCGATGTACGCATTATTGCTAATGCTGTACCGAGTATAGTACCTAAAACAGCGGTGCCTGTCGCTAACATAAGAGAATTCGTCAGTGATTTACTCCACAGTTTCCTTTCGAAAATCTCAAATACAAGCCCGAAGCCCGCAAAGTCGAGCTTCCCGAAAAAAATACCAGGTAAAAATATTTGGATGAGAACTGCTAAAAGTGGAAGTAAAATTAAGATGAATAATATAATGACAACACCCCACCCCAGCATGGCTGGAGCAGTGTGCTTATTTTGAAAGAAATTACGCATATGCAATTGTACCTTCTTTATTTAAGATTTCCATAAGCTTTATTGAACAGATTGGTCGGCGAACCATTCTTTAATTTCTGCTTCATTTTTGGCAGCATTAGCTGGATCAGCTATAAATAGTGGTGCTTCCTGATGACGATTTTCTGGGCTCGCAACTTCTTTCACCGGAGATGTAAAGTAACCTTCTGTACCAGCTGAAATCATTTCTTCCTGTGTTTCTTTTTCTAATAGAAAGGAAATAAATGCTTTCGCTACTTCTTCTTGGTCAGTCTCTTTACTAATAGCTGCATAACGTACAGAAGCTGGTGCTCCCTCTTTTGGCCATACGATTTCAATTGGCTCTCCGTCTTGTTTCATTTTGTAAGCATTAGATTCTTGAAGCGCTGCTACTTTTAAATCTCCACTTAATAATGCCTCAACAACGTTCGGATTTTTTGGATATACTTTTGTACCGTTATTAAATAACTTTGTGAAGAATTCCTTCCCGCCATCCATTCCTAAATCTTCAAAAAACCAAGCGACGAATGGATATGCAGGTGCTGCTACTGCAGGATCTGCCATACCTACAACACCTTTGTACTTAGAGTTTGTTAAGTCCTCCCATGTTTTAGGAGCATCCTCAGCGGATATTTCGTTGGTATTGTAGACGATGACACTTGCTGCATGTGCACCTGTTGGATAGTATGCTTTCGATGTCGGTACAAGTGATTCTCCAAACTCATTTAAGTTTATTTCATTTTCTAACGATATATTCTCTAGTAAAATCCCATCCTCTTCCCATCTGGCAAAAGAACCTTGACCATCTAGCCACACAACATCCCAATTTGGATTTGATTTTTCTGCCTCAATGCGTGATTGTACTTCTGCACCATTACCACTAACTAGTTCAATATCGTAGCCTGATGCTTCTTCAAATAAAGGTTCGATTAATTCATCAAAGTCATTTAAATACACTACAAGTGGTTCTGTTTGTTTTGTTTGATCTTCCATGACTTCTGTTGACTCTGGAGATTCAGCACTTGCTTCTTCTGCAGTTTTACTCTCTACATCTGACGAACATCCTGCTAACATTAACGCTGCAAATCCAGATAATAACCAATAATGTTTTTTCATTCCTCTACCTCTTTTCAATTTTTGTTACCCTTAGAGTAACGGAAGGCGATTAATAGAATATGTAGGGAATGTAAATGATTTATTAAATAATACTGAATTATATTGATATACCCATAGATTTTATCTATATTAAACAAAGAAAGTAGGTGCTTGGTGATGAATTTACAACAGTTAAACGTATTTGTCTTAACAGTGCAGACTGGAAAGCTTAGCACTGTTGCGGAGTTATTAAAAATAAAACAACCGACTGCGACTTTCCATTTAAAAGGGTTGCAGGAGAAGTTAGGTGTGGAGTTATTTGAACAGCCTCAGTTGAAACGCTGGATTCTAACCGATGCCGGGGAAGCATTTTATCATTATGCTCACCAAATAATCCAGCTTTCTGAACAAGCTGAACAAGTAATGAATGACTATAAAAATAATAAGCGCGGTAAATTACAGCTTGGCGCCAGTCAAACGACAGCATCTTATATTTTGCCGCCGTATTTAGCACAATTTCAAAAAGAGCATAATCGTATGTATATTTCGTTAGTCGTACATAAAGCACCTACTATTTTAGAAGAGGTTAAAAACTATAAATTGGACCTCGGCGTCATTGCTTATGGAAAGCTATACGACCCCGAATTAACAATCATCCCAATCATGGAAGATGAACTTGTTCTCATCATGCATAAAGATCATCCGTTGCGAATCAAAACGAATATAAAGCCATTTGAGTTATCCCAGTACGCTTTTATCTTGCATGAAAAACAGGCAGTAAGTCACACATTAGCAGAAAAGTGGATGCTCGAAAACGGCATCCGACTCAATATCATCATGGAAATCGGTTCAATTCAAACGATTAAAGAAGCAGTAGAGCTTAACATTGGTGTCGCTATCCTTCCGAAGTTAAGTGTAGAAAAAGAAATAAAAGAAGGTCGATTCTTTACCCAACCTTTACCTAACTATGTAAACGAGCGATATATCTATTTAATCTACCGAAAAAATCAGCATTTTAGTCCGATGATGCAAGATTTCCTAAAATTCCTAAAGGAATCTTTTCCAGAGGTTGTCCCTGGACAGTAAAAGGTATTAGGTTCTCATAAAGCTTGGGCGCTAGTCTTAATTGTTTTAGTACTTGGTTTCCGAAATTTGTTTTTTGGCGTTTATGGCACCACAGTATACTAAACGTTTTGCCTAAATCCCAACTTCTGGCACAATGGCGTGAATTGAATTTTCTCCCTGTGTAGCAAACAAATTACAAAGGTTAAAAACATTCATGAATGTTTCTTACACAAGGTCCAATTCAATTTACTTATATAAAAAAACCTTCAAATTTTCTTTCTTATCAATGGTAGCAAGCAGAACGTTAGTTATATCGGTCTGATATTGAATTTTCAAGTTAGAAACTACCCATTCCACGTCTTTATTAATTTGTTTTAACTCCTTAGATTCTAGTTTCCCCTCTTTTATTATTAGCTTTGGTAAATCAAAAGGTTCTGTTACCATCTGATAGTTTGCAGGGGTTATTGGATTATATTGTGAATTCAAAAATACAGAAATTTTCCCGTCTGCCTCCCAAACAGCTAATGCCACTTTCTTTACGTCCTCTACCTTTTCCTCCCGGAGCTCCTCTAGTAAAACATCAATAGAGATTCTCGCCTTTTTTAACCCTTTATATATAATCTCACCATCCCTTACAAGATCGATTGGAGGAGGCGTTACTAGTCTTCTAAACCATGGCCATTTAAGCATTAGAAATATCCCACCCAGATATAAGGTGACCAATACAGTTGTTGTAGTAACAGATCCTTTTAGCCCTAGATTCTCATCAGATAATGGATGGGCAATTATATTTCCAATGACTAATGCTATCACAAAATCTAAAAGTCTTAACTGAGAGATGGCACGCTGCCCTAAGGCTTTAGCAACAATGATTAAAAAGACAAATGCAACAACTGCTCGAAGAACCCATTCAATAGTAGTTAGCGTTTCCTGACTTTGAAAAAAATCCATGTGACACATCCTTTTCTTACAGAAGCTACTACTTATTCTGTGCGGATGTCATTCTATTAATCATAATTAGGGGATAAATTTAATTGAACATTTAAAGGTAGGAACATATTCTCCTTTAGCGTTTGTATGTTTATGGAATAATAACTTTTGGATAAAAGAAGAGCAAATCGAGGAATTAGACAAGGAATGTTCCCACAAAATGCTATAAATAGTATTTAGTGGATAAAAAAGGAAAGAAGCTACATCCAATTTTTACAATGAAGAACAGACAATCACGGTTTTAATAATCATTATGAACTGATAATAAAATAACCACTATTATTGTTTTCATTTTATTGTAATAGGGAAATTAAAGTGTTTCATCGACTTCAATCATTACTGGAAGGTTTTATGAACATAAAAATGAAATTATTTTGTTATCATATCAATAGATTGAACAGGAGGTGATTTTTTGCGTTTATGGCACCACAGTTTACTAAACGTTTTGCCGAAATCCCAACTGTTGGCACAGTGGCGTGAATTGAATAGTATTTTTGCAAAGGAAGACCGTCATATTTTGATTAACTATATTTATGACTATTCAAAAGACGATTTGTTTGCCTATACCCAGCTTGTTTTGCATGAAATGCGTTCACGCAATATTAATATTCGCACGATAGATAAAATGGAGCGTTACTTCGGAGATGGATCTAACGAGAAGGTGGCGCATCCTTTCATTCATCATCATAACGAGGAATATTTTGAGATATGTTATTTTAATCTAAAAGAAAAGTTTATGCGCGGTCAGAAGGATTTTGATGCGGAGCGTTATGAGGCTTTAACGAAGTTGTATGAAGCGATGGGGTGATTCTTCACTCTTGTGTTGGTACAAGTAATACAAATCGCAAAGTCTACCTCGAGAATCGCAATATACTTTCGGAAAACCGCAAGATCAGGAACACAAATCGCAAGTTGAATCGTGTTTTTGTGCATACCGCAAGTCAAGTGCTTCTAATCGCAAGGTCGACCCCGAGAATCGCAATATACTTCCGGAAAACCGCAAGTTCAGGAACACAAATCGCAAGTTGAATCGTGTTTTTGTGCGTATCGCAAGTCAAGTGCTTCTAATCGCAAGGTCTACCTCGAGAATCGCAATATACTTTCGGAAAACCGCAAGATCAGGAACACAAATCGCAAGTTGACTCATGTTTTTGTGCGTATCGCAAGTCAAGTGCTTCTAATCGCAAGGTCTACCTCGAGAATCGCAATATACTTTCGAGAAATCGCAAGATCAGGAACACAAATCGCAAGTTGTTGATTGTTCTTGATTTAGCAAACAAACACGAATGTTCAAGGACGATAATTAATCCCTTGTTCAACAACATGAACAAGGGATTATTTATCGTTTATTGGAATAAGTTAATTGTCGTAATAATAATAGGCATTGCAAACACATCTATGAGGAATGCTCCAACAATTGGTACGACTAGATATGCTTTTTTCGATGGGCCGAATCTTTCGGTTACAGCAGCCATATTCGCCATTGCATTAGGTGTTGCACCTAAGCCATGTCCGGTGAATCCTGCTACCATAACAGCAGCATCGTAATCTTTTCCTAATAGACGGAACAAAACAAAGATACCGAAAAGAACAATGAATATAACCTGGACAATGACGATTGCGATTAAAGGAAGCGCCAAATCCGCTATTTCCCATAGTTTAATGCTCATTAGTGCCATGGATAAGAAGATACCTAAAGAAATATCACCTACTAAGCCGATACTCTTCATATCTACGGTTTTAGGATTAACCTTATCTACAATATTTCTCACGATAACTGCTACAAACATAGCCCCAACGTATCCAGGAAGAACAAATCCAGTTGCTGAGGAGAACAAGCCTCCTAAGTATGTACCAAGTGCCATACAGAAAGTGATTAGCAGTAGTTGTGTGAAAAATGTATTCGTTTTGATTGCTTTATTATTTTCCTCAAGATCAACCTGTGGTGTATCATCATCGGTTTCCGTTGATTTCAGATCATACTTTGTAACAAGATATTTAACAATTGGCCCTCCAATAAGTCCCCCTGCAACGAGACCAAACGTAGCAGCTGCTACACCGATAGAAAGTGCCGAATTAATGCCCAAGTCTTCAACAGTTTGTCCAAATGCAGTTGCTGCACCGTGTCCACCTTCCATTGAAACTGCTCCAGCCATCATTCCTATTAAAGGGTGAAGGTCAAACAAATATGCCATAGACACACCAATTGTGTTTTGGGCAAGCGCTAAAAATCCACAAGCTAGCCAGTAAATAACTAGTAACTTCCCACCCAATTTAACCAGTTTAAAACTTGCACCTAAGCCAACTGTAGTAAAAAAGGTCAGCATAAACAATCCTTGTAAAGATGTATCCAAAGTAACTTCAAACAAACCAAACGATTTGGCTATTGTAGCGAGGAATGCAAATAGTAATCCACCTACCACTGGAGCGGGTATACAGAACTTATTTAAAAATCCAACCTTCTTTACTAGGTATGTACCTAAAACCAAAAGTGCTATGGAAAGAAAGATTGTTGTAATTTGGTCAAGAGCTAGTGTCATTCTTTCTTCCTCCTAAAAAATGATGTAATTGCTTCATTTGTTAAATATGCTCCGAGTTTTACAGTTCGATTATTTTCATCCATGGCCGGATTTACTTCGGAAATATCAAAAGACAACACCTTATCATGGGAAATTACTGCCTTGATAATCGCACGAACAATAGTCGGATCCAAACCAAACGGTGATGGAGCACTTACACCAGGTGCAAATGCAGCATTTAGTACATCCGTACATAACGTCAGCATAATATAGTCATGTTTTTGGATGAACTTCTCTAAAGCTGTATTTACTTGTTCAAACTGTCCATGATGCATTTCCTCTTCATAAATATAGGTAACATCTAATTCATCTGCCTTGTCAAATAGCTCTTGTGTATTCCCGTATCGTTGGATACCAAGAACGAAATAATTACTATTTTCATCTTGTTCAAGTATTTGTCTGAACATCGTCCCCGAAGAAGTCTTTTCATCGTATGGCCGTAAGTCAAAGTGTGCATCAATATTGATAATCCCTAATTTTGCATCTTCTCCAATATGATTCCGAACACCGAGATAATGTCCGTAAGCGGTTTCATGACCGCCGCCAAGAATAATCGGGATCATTTTTTTATTTAGAACTTTATTAACTACTTCCCCAAGTTGTTGTTGGGCTTTTTCTAGGCCATTCCCAATACACTCAATTGTCCCTATGTCTGCAAGACGTTTTTCTTTAGAAAGTTTCCAGGGTAGCTTTGCCAATTCTGACCGTAATGCGTTAGGTGCTTTTGCTGCTCCTAGTTGACCTTTATTTCTACGCACACCCTCTTCACTTTCAAAACCGATAATTACACAAGTTTCATTTAAGGATTCAAGCTTTTCTATTTGTTCCAATTCAACAATTTGGTGATATCGGAAACTTGTTCTATTCTCAAGATGATCAGTCCGACCTAACCAAATATCCTCATTTACTTTTTTTAGCAAACCATTCATCCTTTCTGAAATTTATGAATTTATATTTTTATCAATTATAAATCAACACATTTATTAGTTCTAATATATAATTACTATAAATATATAGTTTGAAACTATAAATAATAGGAGTGACATTTATGGATTTAAAACAGCTGGCGTATTTTGTGACGATTGTCGACTATAAGAGCTTTTCTAAAGCAGCACAAAAACTGCATATATCTCAACCATCCCTTAGTAATGCCATAAAAAGTTTAGAAAGTGATTTAGGCTTTCAAATTCTTGATCGTAATACGAGAAGCATTGAGTTAACTGAGGCAGGAGCTATTTTATATAGTAAAGCAGTTCAACTTTTATTAGAGATGGACAGGGTAAAAAAAGAAATGGATGAAGTAAAGCATATAGGAAGTGGGGAGATACAACTTGGAATGATTGAGTCAGTAAAGCATTGGATTCCAAAGGTGATTCTTCAATACAATGATGATTTTCCCAATATGCGCATAAAATTAACCGAAGTTCTAAGTGGTGATAATGTAAAAAATTCGTTACGAAACTACAAGACACACGCCATCATAACAAATCAATTTATTCAAGAGAACGATATCGAAACCATTCCTTTATATAATGAAAAACTCGTATTAGTACTCCATGAAAGCAATCCGTTAACAAATAATTCATCAGTAACATTAAAAGACCTTGTAGGAGAGCCGTTCATTATTAGTAGTGAAGGTTTTCAAACAAGAGAAGATGTGTTGAATGCTTTTGAAATGGAAGATATAATTCCTACCATCAAGTACGAGATTGAACGCTTTGAAACAGCATTAAGTCTGGTACGAGAAGGTATTGGAATTACGCTAATTCCAGAAAACTATCTTCAAGCCCTCCCAGATAATACACTTGTAAAAAAATCTATTAATTCACCTGCACTGGAAAGAACTGTCTATTTAACATATTTAAAAAACCGCTACGTATCACCTGCTATTCATACGTTTATAAATAAGACAAAGCAGTATTTTAATGTGCTCCCTGTGTAGCAAACAAACATGAAAATTCAAACATTCGTGTTTGTTTGAACTAACACGAATGTTTCTTACACAGGGACAACAAAAAAAAGCGTAAAGCCTCTGTTCCCAGAAGCCTTACGCTTTTTATGATTGCTCAAGTAAAATACTCTAACTTCGCATTCGGAAAGTACTTTTCCATATAGCCGTATAGACGAGATTTTATTTCATCCTCTTCGTCTTTTTGATAAATATACTTACCAATTCCATACTTACCCCATTTGTAGCGTCTTTCATCTTCATTTAACTCCAGTTTTGACTTTGGATAATTCTTTTCAATCACTTTTTTCGCGGGTTTTGTAAACCGATGTTGAATGAATTCAAATGTAATATCATCTCTTGCATCTTGTGGCAATTCCTTATCAAGTCGTTCAAACATGTTGCGGTAGCCATCCTCCCAACCATCATGAAGGTAAATGGGAGCAACAATGAAGCCTAGCGGATAGCCAGCTCTTGCCACTTTCCCTGCTGCCTCAATTCTTTTATCCAAAGGAGATGTGCCCGGCTCGAAATTTTTAATGACATAGTCAGCATTTACGCTAAAACGGAATCGGGTATTCCCATTATGCTTGGCATCTAATAAATGATCGACAAAATGGAATTTCGTCACAAAACGTAATCTACCCAATTCTGTTTGACCAATATGTTCAATTGCTTTTTTTAATGAATGCGTTAAATGATCAATCCCTACAATATCGGATGTACACGCAGCTTCAAACCGAGTAATCTCAGGTGCTCGTTCTTCGATGTAGCGATCCGCCGCTTCGAAAATCTCCTCCACGTTTACGTAAGTTCGAATATACGGTTTGCTGCCCATCGTCGTTTGTAAATAACAATAATGACAATGTCCCATACACCCTGTCGCAAGCGGGATTGCATATTCTGCCGAAGGCTTGGACGTATCAAATTTTAACGTTTTTCGAATACCAACGACTAAGGTGGATTTTGCGATACGATATTTTTGAGCATCCGTTTCCCCAGGCAAATCCCGAATTTGATTGTGCGAAGTCGTAAAACGCGTTTCAATCCCCATTTTCTCAAACTTTTGCTTCAGTTCTTTTCCAAGCGGATAATCTAGTGCATTGGGTTCAAAATATACAAGCTGCGGTACGAAGGGCTTATTCATATTGCATAATACCTATTCCATAATTATAATCCATTCGATCACCTTTCTCTTTTTTTATAGCTTGTCTTAAAAGTGAGAAATTATGAAAATTGTGCTTGTCCCTGTGTAGCAAACAAACACGAATGTTTAGATATTCATGTTTTTTCAAACTAACACGAATGTTTCTTGCGAAGTATTAAAAAATCCAGAAAGGAAACATTACTGATTGTTTCTTTCCTGGATAGTTTATTTAATATGATCTTCGATATAATACAGAACGTTCATTTTCTTAAGTGATAATAAAGGCACAATTGCATAGCAGAGCGGGTGGTTTGTCACTTCCTTTCAAGGAGGTGATGCCATTGACCACATACGAAGCAATCAGCTTGTTGAAACAGCTAAGTGCTGTAATTTTAGCAACTTTTTCAATCGTTGTGACATTGATTATTTTCTTTATTAAAAAGAAATAACCGTCCCTCAGCAAAGGTTCGACGGTTATTTTAGGCCCAGGACCAACCGCTCTTTCTGCGGTTAGCAGTTGTAGGACTGGATATTAGCGTATCCAGTCTTTTATATTATGTTTCTAAGTTCATTGTATACAGAAACTTTTTTGTATTCAACAAATACATAGGTTATACAGCGACAGCTACGAATAATGATTTTCTTAACCACCGTAAGAAAATCAAACTCATAACAATATCTGTTAGAGAAAGAGCAATAGATATATTAACTATGCCACCAAAAAAACTTATCCCCTAAAACTTCCCTTTCAAATAATCCAATGTTCTCTATAATAAAAGAAAAAGGAGGATACCCAATGCCCGTCTATAACAAGCTAGTACGCGACCTAATACCACAGGTCATCGAAAACTCAGGAAGCAAATTCACGACACGTACACTTGATCCTTCCGAACACTTAACAGAAATAAAGAAAAAACTACATGAAGAAGTACAGGAGTTCCAAAGAACGATGAACCATATATCTGCATTAGAGGAACTAGCTGACATTTTAGAGTTAATTCATGCTGCTCTTCCTCTTCACGAAGCAACTTACGAGGATTTAGAGAAAGTCCGTATTGCTAAGAAACAAAAACGTGGTGGATTTGAGAAAGGCATTTATTTGATAGAAGTTGAGGATAAATAAGTTACGGCTTATTACGTAGGAAAACCTACATACACGAATAGTAAACAAGTATTATTCGACCATTAGCATGACTATGGTTGGACCTCTTATGGTTTTCTCCCATAGAAAAAACACCTTCCATTAATGATTAGGTATACCTGCTCTTAAATGAAAGGTGTTTTTATTGTTTGATTCTTTTAAGTTAGCATGCCACATGAAGTCATGGATTTCATCCTATTAACTTTCTACACTTATCTTCCGCCCCGTTCATCCACATGATGATCATTTTGGCCATCTTTCACTTGAAGTTCTTCTTTCTGTTTTTCACTTAACTCATTGGACTTTCCTTGCTCAACAGTTAGATCTTTTTGATTTGAATCCTTTTCATGGTTCGACTCTTTTTTCATCATATTCACCTTCCTATTTTTCTTCTTAATGTTTCTTTTCCCTAAAAAATTCACTTCTAACATTTTTTATTAAAACCTTCATGATTCAAGCATTTTCCTTCTATCCCAAAACCGGAAACAGGTCAAGATTCACTCAGAACCTTGGTGAAGTTAGATATTTATGAAACGAGATTTTCATTTATTTTCTCCTATATTTTAAAGCTCCCTTTGTTAGACACCACTTCCACACTACTTAGAATTTTTTCTGTGTTGTATCTTAACCCGGGTACCTTTATACTACTTTTACACAAGAACTTACCAGACACGTTGTGCAACCCACTCAACAACCCATATTGAAAGAAATTCCGTTATTATATCTATAACCTGTTTGGTGTGGTCTCTCTAGAAATCAAATTAAAAGGAGATTATTATGACAAATCAAAGAAAACTAGTATTGTTCATTGCAACAAGCTTAGATGGATATATCGCCACAGAGGACGACTCTTTGGAATGGTTGTTTAAGGTAGATGGTGAAGGAGATAATGGATATTCTGACTTCTATGACACAGTAGATACGGTTATTATGGGCAGACGTACCTACGACTGGCTCCTTGAACAAGAAACTGAAAGCTTCCCTTATGAGGGTAAGGAATGCTATGTTTTCTCCAGAACCTTAAGTCAGGATAATGAGAACGTCAAATTTTTCAGTGGAGATGTTGTCGATTTAACGAATCACTTGAAAAACAAAGAAGGTAAAAGTATTTGGGTAATGGGTGGTGGAGATCTAATACACTCATTTATCAATGAAAAATTAGTGGATGAGCTAATTATTACAGTGTCTCCGGTATTAATCGGAAAAGGGATTCCATTGTTTAAAGAAGTTGATTTTGAATTAGAGCTTACCTTAAAAAGCATCAATCGTTTTAATCAGTTTGCTGAGTTGCATTATGAAGTAAAAAGGTAAACAACAAAGACAAGATAGCAAAACGAAGAAAGCATCAGGTTTTATCAGACCCTAATGCTTTCTTTGTTTTATCTATTCTGTGATATTCCGATATTTGAGTCACTCTAACTCCGCTGGTGTTCAGTTCATGGTATATCCCCCTGCTATCGATAAATGAAATAAATTCATCCCTTTCTTTTTGAATTAACTCTACCGCCTTTTCTTGAGACTCAACATTGATAAATCTTCTTATATAATGGTTTTCATCAAAAAAGTAAGTTACTTTGAATTCTTTCACTTTAATAACTCCTGTTCAACCGAAATTATGAATCTCAGTACTTAATCTAATTTCCTACAGTATAACTTAGTTTCCTCTCACATAAACTTCTCTTATTTCTTTGGAAGACTTTATATAGATATTCTTCTGCAGATTATAAAATTTAGATACTTGTTTTCCATAAATTAATCAGTTAAACTGATTATATATTAAACTGATTAATATGGGAGATGAAAATTAAAATGGAGAAATGGAATAATTCCTATGGTTTTTTACTTGGAAAGATATTACAGGAAATGGAAAGTAAGTTTGCTGATGGACTTGTCGACTTCACTATTAACGCCAGACAATATGGAGTACTTTTATTTATTGAGGGAAATCCTTACTCCTCACAAAAAGACATTTCTGAAAACCTACAGATCGATCGCACAACCATGGTGAGTCATATTGATCATATGGAAACCCTAGGATTTGTTGAGAGGACAAAAAATCCTAAGGATAGAAGATCATATAGCCTTGTAATTACCAGGAAAGGAAAAGAAGTACTGGATTCCCGGTGGGAGTTTTTGAGCCATGTAGAATCGGTAGTTTTAACCCCTTTAAATCAGCAAGAGAAACAATTGTTTAAAGAGTTCCTTGTTAAAGTTTGGAGCTCACTGTAGAAAATAGGAGGATATCAAATATGAACGCACTAGATTATTTTAATGCACGTCTCGAAGCAACTATAAGCCCTATGGATTTTCTGAAATCCCACCAAATGGATTCCGAAAAATACTTTTTAATCGATGTTAGAAACGGTCCAGCCCATGTAAGAAGGTTAACTATAAAAGATGCGAATGTTATACCAGAACAAGAATTACAAAATCGCTTAAGTGAAATTCCAAAGGACAAGGAAATTATTGTGTATTGCTGGGATGTCTGGTGCAATACTGCTGCCAAAGTAGCGAAAGTGTTATTAGAAAGAGATTATAAAGTTAAAGAGTTAACCGGGGGTATTGCAGCTTGGCAAGAGATGGACTTTCCTGTTTCAGAAATAGCCCAAGATACTAAAGTAACTGATAATTGCGGATGTTGAGTGTTCCAAAGTGAATTGGAGTCGCTTTAAAGGAGATTAGAAAATTCTAATCTCCTTTAAGCTTTTATAATATTCTCCGTCAGCCATTAACTCTTCACTTTACTTTATCAATACTAATGCCCTCCATATGAAATTTCTTAATATATCTCCATTTATAAGATAACAAACTAACAGTACGCAATTATCTGAAAAATTTACAAATACTTTATAATACCACTTGCACTGGCAAGTTATAATGGAAGTGCTTCATTAAAGTTATTATTAAGGAGGTGGTTGAGATGTTCGCTGGACACTTTGGAGTTGCCGCTGTTGTTAAAAGTAAGGCTCCAGAACTGCCACTTTGGTCGCTACTAGTCAGCTCCCAATTGCTTGATATTGCCTTTGTACCATTTAGTTTAGCAGGTGAAGAGTCGATAGAGCCATTGGGCGATGGTGGATATGCTAATGCGATGATTTATGCATTCTATACTCATTCCTTCATTGGGGCACTATTTCTTTCCATAATAGCTGCGTATCTTGCAGGAGTATTTTGGGGTAAAAAATCAGCAGTTATAACAGGAGCCGTCGTATTTAGCCATTGGATTCTTGATTTGATCGTTCATCGACCGGATATGCCTATTTTCCCTGGAAATGTAGGTGATTTTCCGCTTCTTGGTTTCGGTCTATGGGAATCTGTTTCAGCAAGCTTTCTATTAGAATTTCTCCTTATTTCTGCGGGCTCTTTTTTTTACTTTAGGCACGCACTCCAATCGGCAGATCCAGAACGTAGAGGAAAAGGCATTGCAGCTGGATGTGCCATGACTACCTTTCTTTTTCTGTCTTTATTTATTAATGCTTTCATGTAACTAAATGAGGCATGATTCAGTGTTACTTCGAATCATGCCATTTAATCATTTTATGACTTTCATGTACTTATCTTGTTGTTCAAATCGTTTTCGGTTTTCTTAATGCTCAATCTTTTTGAAATAATTATAAACCTTTTCTAACTTTTTCTTTTGATTTCCCTTCGGACTTTCCATATTTCCAAATTCAAAGAACTTCACTTTCTTGATACCAACAAAATTAAATAGTGCTCTTTTCATTAAAATTTTGTGAGAATTGTTCAACCAAAGAAATGGATAATTAGTTGGTCCCTTCATGGTAGACACACATACTACAGACTTTCCTTTTAAAAGTCCTTCTGGAAAAAGTCCCTTCTTATCTTTATAAGCAAAATTAGAGGAAAATAATTGATCTATATATCCCAATAGCATTGCGGGTGGTCTCCCCCACCATATTGGATAGATAAAAACAATTTTGTCTGCCCACATAATTTGTTTTCTATATTTTTCAATATTTGGATCAGTATACATATCACGTCTTCGCTTTTGCTCGTTAAACACTAGTAGAGGATCAAAATTCTCTTCATATAAATCTAAAACCTGCAACTCCTCTATATTGGCATTTTCATTACTCCCCTCAATAACTTTTTGTAAAAATGCATAGTTTAAACTTTTGTGATTTGGATATGTGTAAATTAACAACATCTTCATAGCGCACCTCTTTGTTATCATTTGATAACTAAATAATAGCACGAAGAAATTTAATTATCAAATGATAATTGTTTTTCGATAACATTTTTGTTACCTTGTCTATAAGAGGTGAGAGAAATGGACAAAAATGCTCTTTTTTATAAACTAGTATCATTTACATCTTCTGTTCATCGAGTAACACATGAACTAACAAAAAATGCGAAGTCAGACTCCATTTCGCAGGTTCAATATAGCATTCTTGAATATATTTCAGTTAGTCAACCAGTGACGCCAAGTGAAATTAACGATTGTCAAAACATGTCTATGCCGAACACAAGTCGTGAGCTCAGCAAGTTAAGTAAGAAAAATTTAATCGAGAAATTAAATGATACCGAAGATCGACGAAAACAATATATTCGTCTTTCTAATGATGGAGAAGACTTGATGAACGAAGCTTTTGCAACTATAGAATCTCGTTTTCTAAAGCGACTAGAGAATGCTTCCAAAGAAGATTTAGATGATATTGAACGTGCTATGGATATTCTTCAAACAAAACTATTTTATCCATAGCACAAGTTTAAAATGAAGGATTAATAAATAGTTTAGTTCGTTATAGATAATCCTCACTACGAAATGATTATCTAGGATTTAAACACATAACTTCATGAAAAAGAGACCGTTCAGGTCTCTTTTTCACTTCTTGTTATTTAGGAAATTTATTTATTGTCCATACATTCATTTTGAAAATAACTAACTCCACTAATTGATAAACAAATATATGCGTTTGCTGCTATTAGCTGTAACGCTTCGAGAAAATTGGTCCGTATAATCTATCCATTCCACTTTTTCACATCGCTTTTTAACTTTTCTGTTAAGCTCCGTTTCAATTTCATCCATCATGTATACAATCTCATTGAAAGGTATGTTGAAATGGTGTACTGCCTGTTCATATGGAGAGTGTTTCACTAACAACTGTTGAAACTCATCGACTGTTTCCGCTATATCGACCAAGCAGTCTTCTGCATCAACAATAAACTTATAAAGGCGTTGTTTTTCTTTTGGGAGATTTGCGACTTCACTTCTTAAGAGAAACTCTATTAATCGTTCGTTCATTTCCCTCACCTCCCTGTTAGTACATAATACCTCAATACTTCATTACCAACTTGCTTTTTTAACTCCAGGGATTTGTCCTTTGTGTGCAAGCTCTCGGAAAGCAATACGTGACATATTAAATTTGCGCATATAACCTCTCGGTCTACCAGTCAATTCACAACGGTTTTTCAAGCGTGAAGGTGAAGAATCCCTCGGTAACTTGCTTAGTGCCCTGTAATCCCCTTTATCTTTCAGTTCTTTACGAAGCTCTGCGTAATGGGCCACCATTTTCTGTTGCTTTTTATCTTTTACCACTTTTGATTTTTTTGCCATTTTACCCTCTCCTATATCGTAATCATTACGTTTTAAAATTACGTAAAATTTTTTATTTCGTTTCTCGGTGAAGTGTCACCTTCTGAAGTCTTGGACAGTATTTCTTCAATTCAATACGCTCTGGATTATTTCTTTTGTTTTTGGTCGTTATGTAATTGCGATCACCTGTCTCTGTGCAGGCCAACGTGATATTTACTCTCATCTTACTTCCTCCTCTTTAATCTGAATACCAATTTCAAAAGCTGGTAGTGGATCAGAAAAACTAGTCCAATCCTGTGCATACTCGTGTTCTGTCAACAAGCAATGGTTTAGGTCGGATGTGATTTGTTGCTGGTCCATATCTATTCCGATAAATACTAGTTCTGTCATCTTGATGCCATACTCCATATCCCATTTCCAGCTCCTTCTATCCCTAGAGATGGCCCAGCTTGAGATAGCAGTACAGCAGTATCATCCCGAGTTGCTAGCCATAAAAATCCTTTAGTCCGTATCACTTCAACTGGCCAATCCATAATCCAATTCATTAAGCGCTCTGGATGAAAAGGTCTTTGACTTCGATAGACAAAAGAGGCAATACCATACTCCTCGGTTTCAGGAACATGTTCTTCGTTTAACTCTTTAATCCACCCCGCTCCTTGACTGGATGTTTCAAAATCGAATAAGCCTGTATTCAATACTTCGTTTAAAGCAAGATTTGCGTTTACTGTCACTATGATTTTCGCATCTGGATTAAAGCTTTTAAGGACAGCTTTTAACTCGCCTATTGTCTCTTCATCAACTAAATCAGCCTTGTTCAAAATTAATACATTCGCAAATTCAATCTGGTCAATAAGTAAATCGGCTATTTCCCGTACATCGTCATAAGTCGCTGCTTCCTTACGATCTAGCAACGTTTCTCCAGAAGAAAAATCTTGCCAAAATCTATTTGCGTCTATGACAGAAACCATAGTGTCTAGTTTACAAAACTTTGATAAATCGATGCCCAGGCTATCATCAATGTAAGTAAATGTCTGAGCTACCGGAACAGGCTCACTGATACCAGAGGACTCAATTACGATGTAATCAATATCTCCAAGTTGAGCCAACTTCTCCACTTCGATTACCAAATCCTCCCTAAGCGTACAGCAAATACACCCATTCTGCATTTCAATCAACTTTTCCTCCGTACGTAAAAAACCACCCTGTTTTACCAAAGAAGCATCAACGTTCACCTCGCTCATATCATTTACGATGACCGCTACTTTAAGCCGTTGACGATTTTGTAAAATATGATTCAGTAAAGTTGTCTTTCCTGAACCCAAATATCCACTTAATATTGTTACCGGTATTCTATTCTCCATTTTTCTCCTAACCATTCAACACAATTGTATCGAATTGTAAATAGTAACGATTACTATTTAAATATTATATTGTTTCCAAACAAACTGCAAGTATTATTATCAAGCTATAATAAATTTGATACTAATATTAGTTCAAAAAAATAGTGCTATCAACTCGTTTAATATTCTGGCGTTTCATTTCCTATGGAAACAAAACTGGAAAGAACCTTAATTATAAATGTTTGAAGGGCTAGGTTGTTGGATATTATAAGATAGTTCGAGATAGGTCAATAACCTAAAACTACACCATCTTCACCAAGTGCTAATATTCGTTTAATATTTATCTTATAATTAGGATTCTCTAATTTGAAATATCTTAAATAGAGGAATACAATTAGATTGTTATTAATTTTTATATAAACTAATTGGAGGGATTTATCATGACTGATTTAAAAGATAAAGTAGCGGTTGTAACAGGAGGAGCTTCTGGTATAGGATTAGCTACTGCAAAAGCTTTTTTAGCAAAAGGTGCAAAAGTTGTTATTGGTGATTACAACGAGGATTCTGGTAAAG
The DNA here is from genome assembly GCF_038003185.1 of Psychrobacillus sp. FSL K6-1415. NCBI lineage: Bacteria > Bacillati > Bacillota > Bacilli > Caryophanales > Bacillaceae > Psychrobacillus > Psychrobacillus sp. FSL K6-1415. The sequence goes on from NZ_JBBOOQ010000001.1 coordinate 3,628,381, forward strand.
CTGTAGTACAACAATTAAAAGAAACGTTTGAAAATGTATTATTTGTACGTACAGACGTAGCAGACGAGCAATCTGTTGAAAACCTTGTAAAAACAGCGGTTGATAAATTTGGTCAACTAGATATTATTTTCAACAATGCTGGTATTGGTATTCAAAAACCTACACACGAATTAACAGATGATGAATACAAACGTGTTATCGCCGTAAACCAAGATGGTGTATTCTATGGTATTAAGTATGCACTTCGTGAAATGTTAAAAACTGGTGGCGGTGCAATTATTAATACGTCCTCGATTTTAGGTACTGTTGGGGAACCAACGTCAATCCCTTACGCAGCTAGCAAAGGTGCAGTTAACTTAATCACAAAATCAGTTGCATTAGAATATGCTGATCGTAACATTCGCGTAAATGCTGTAGCTCCGGGATTCATCGAATCAGGTTTAGTAAATAAAGAATCATTAGGTGATTTCTATGATGGTTTAGTAGCAAAACATCCAGTGGGTCGCCTTGGTAACCCTGAAGAAATTGCTCACGCAGTTGTCTTCTTAGCAGAAAATGACTTCGTAACAGGTACTACTATTCACGTTGATGGCGGCTATACTGCGAAATAGTTAGGTTCACAAAAAAAAATCATAATTATAATATAAAAGCCGTTTTCTGTTCACTCAGAAAACGGCTTTTATATTAAATTTAATTTAACCCTTGTGCTTTATATCTTTACAACCGCATTCGTTTCAGCCGCTTCTATAATACCTAAAATGACTTTTAGCGAAGATAATGCATCCTCTCCAGTGACAAGCGGCTGTTGGTCAAAGCGAATACATTCGATAAATGCATCGATTACACCACTATTTGTTTGATTGTTATTTGTTTGGATATTCTCTAGTTGATATTGTATTTTCTCTCCATCTTTTGTAATCACTTCTAATTGATGCTGTTCACTATGATAAATTTTCAAAATGCCTTTCTCACAATAGATAATTGTACTATTATCTTCTTCACCATAATATGTCCAAGAGAACGTAGCAGTACCTATACGACCTTTTTTTGTTTTTAAACTACATACGATGTTATCGCATACTTCTATCGGTTCGTTATTTTCATCGACTTTGTCGAGTGCTCCCTGGAAGGCACTTACCTGCTCAATTTCATCATCTAATAAGTAATGCAATAAATCCACTTTATGGATTCCCAAATCTCCAGCAACACCAAGACCAGAACGCTCCTTTTGAAAGAACCATGTGGAATTTGATTTATTTATTCCCCATTGTTCCGGTCCCGAGTGTCCAAAAGTTGTTCTAAAAGTCAGCACTTTACCAAGTTCTTCACTTTTAATGATTTCTTTCGCTTTTTGATGCGCGCGAGTAAATCGCTGATTATGATCTACCATAAATTTTTTCCCGGATTGCTTTTGGGCATCAAGTATTTCTTTTGCATGTTCAATTGTAAGGGAAATTGGCTTTTCACACAGAACATGCTTCCCATTTAATAGTGCTTTAGTGGAAAATATATGGTGATATTCATTCGAAGAACAATCACTAATTACTTGTATCGTGGGATCTGTAAATAATTCATCCACGCTTTGTACTACTGTACCATCAAACATGACTGCTAACGCCTCTGCACGTTCAGGGTTTCGATCATAAAAAAAGATTTCATCCACGAATGGATTTGCTTTATATTCTGGTGCATGGCGCAATTTAGTAATTGACCCACACCCAATAATCCCTACTTTTAACCCCATATGATTACACCTACTCTCTTTTTTGGAATACTACAGCAATAATTATGATTAGGCCCTTTACAAATCCTTGTAGGTACGGAGAAACATTCATTAAATTCATCATATTATTTAGAATTCCTAAAATGAGTACTCCGAAAAGTGTCCCTATAATCTTCCCACGACCACCTGTCATCCTTGTTCCACCTATTATAACGGCAGCAATCGCATCGAGCTCATATTGAACTCCCGAGCTTGAGGATGAAATAGAATTTAAGCGTGACGTTTCAATGATAGCAGCTACACTTACCAATAACCCAGCCAAACTATACACAGCAATTTTAATACGGTCCACTCGAATTGCAGAAAGCATAGCAGCTTTTTCATTACTTCCAAGTGCATACACATATCTTCCAAACCTCGTTTTGTGCATCAAAATATATACCAACGCGGTCATGGCAAAGAAAATTAAAACTGGATAATCAAATATCCATAAGTCATTATTCGCGATGGCAGTAAACCCCTTAACCTCTCCTGAAACACTTCCACCTTCTGCAATATATAACGCAATGGAGCGTGCTGCCGCCATCATTCCTAATGTAGCAATAAACGAAGCAATCCTGCCTTTTGCAACCATTAATCCATTTAAGAATCCTGCAAATGAACCAACAACTAATGCAGTAAAAATCCCAACAAGTATACTTCCTGACGCATTTAACGCTAAAACTGTGATGACACCGACTAGCGCAAGCACGGATCCGACCGATAAGTCGATTCCACCAGAAAGCATAACGACAGTCATACCCAATGCAACAATTCCAATTATAGAAACCTGCATTAGTATATTTAGCTGGTTATTAATATCTAGAAATCTAGGATTCATAATAGTAGATGCTATAAAAATAATGATGAAAGCAATAATGACGCTATATTCTGACCACAGCCATGTAAGACGACTTTTTGCACTTGAAACTTGCGGACTATATTCTTTTACATTTGTATTAGCCAATTTTAGCGGCCTCCCTTTTCGAGCCGGTTGCATAATGCATAATTTCTTCTTCCGTTGCTTCTTCTCCGTTAAATCGTGCTGTTATTTCCCCTTGGTACATCACATTAATCGTATGACAAATTCTCATTACCTCGGGTGCCTCTGAGGACAATATAATCACCGATTTCCCTTGTTCAGCTAATGCCACAATTTGTTGATAAATCTCCTGTTTTGCCCCTACGTCTATTCCCTGGGTAGGGTTATCGAAGATTAGTATATCCGCTCCGACTTCAAGCCATTTGGCGATGATGACTTTTTGCTGATTACCACCACTTAACTTATCGATTGTAATACGTGGGTTGTGAACTTTGATGTTCAACAGCTCTTTATAGTACTGAAATTTATCTCTCTCAGCATTATCTAGAATAAATCCTGATTTCTCAAAATTCCCTATAGATGACAAGCTCATATTATGGATCACACTTAAATCTTTAATGATTGCATTTTCCTTGCGATCCTTTGGAACAAGACCTATTCCTGCTTCCACCGCTTTTCGTGGGTGATCTATTTTTATCAACTGGTTATTGATCTTTATTTCACCAGTGTATTTCTTTCGATATCCAAATAAGCTTTCAAAAAGTTCTGTACGGCCGTCCCCTGCTAGACCAGTAAAGCCTACTATTTCTCCTTTTTTCACCTGAAAATGAATGTTCTTAAATAATCCAAAGCTAGTTAAATTATTCACCTCTAGCAATACTGGACCAAATGTATGTTCATGTACAAATCGATTTTGGGAAATTGATTTTCCAACCATTAGCTTAGTTATTGTATCTAGATCTTCTTGTTCTACATCTCCACTTTTAATCATTTCTCCATCACGTAATACGGTATAACGGTCGCAAACTGCTTTTATTTCCTTCAGTTTGTGGGAAATATAAATAATCGAGATGCCTGATTTCTTTAAATTCTTCATTAACTCAAATAATCGATTCACTTCATGTTCAGCTAATGAGGTTGTTGGCTCATCCATAATTATAATGGTGGATTTATGAAGCAAGGCTTTCGATATTTCTATCAGTTGTTTATAGGAAGTTGCTAAATTTCTTACGTATTCCTTTGGGTCTATGTCCACACCTAGCTTAGCTAAGATGTCATGTGTTTGCTGGCACATCTCTTCTACTTTTAAAAATCCCATTTTGTTTCGAAGTTCAGAACCTAAAAACATATTTTCATACACTTTGAGATCTGTTACCATATTTAGTTCTTGATGGATAAAGCTAATCCCTTGCTCCTGCGATATTCTTGGATTGCTCATCTTAACTTCCTTATCGTTTATGTAGATAGAGCCATTATCAGGTTGATGAACTCCCCCTAGAATATTCATCAGAGTGGATTTACCTGCACCGTTTTCACCTAACAATGCATGAATCTCTCCTTTTTCAATTTGAAGAGTCACATTCTTTAATACGGGTACACCATTAAATGACTTCTTCATGTTCTTCATTGTTATATAAGGATTTTTAGTCATGGTATTTATCCCTCCTAATATAGGAAAAGAGGAAATACAACAACTGTTTGCACAACTATTGTATTTCCTAATATTCATTTAGAATTTAGATTCTGGATCATAGAACTCATCCACATTTTCTTTTGTTACCTGAGTAGCTTCTTTGACTACCATAGATTCTTCTGGATCATTACCCTTTGCAATATCTGCCGCAATCTTCACTGCATCCTCTACCATCGTTGGAGAGTATAGGAAGGTTGCTGTTATAAAACCGTCTGCTTTGATATCTTCAAATACAGCTTTTCCGCCACCAGCACCTGTTACAAATTGGATGTCTGTTCGCTTAGCTTCTTTGATAGCTTGTAAGACACCAAGTGCCATTCCATCGTCTTGTGTAAATACTGCATCTATTTGCGGGTGTGCTTGTAAAATGTTTTCCATCACTTCTAGCGATTTTTCAGTAGAAAAGTCACCACTTTGTGAAGCAATTATTTCCATACCTTCTGCACTTTCCATCGCTTCTTTAAATCCTGATCCACGTTGTTCTGTAACTGAACTTGGTGGTCCGGAAATTTCCACAACTTTTCCTTTTCCATTTAACTTTTCTACAAAATATTTACCCGCATTTACTCCAATACCTTCATTATCGCCTTTTACAACAACTGTAGCTGCATCATTTTCAAGCTCACGGTCCACTATTACTAAAGGAATTCCCGCATCTTTAATCTTTTGTCCTACAGGTGAAAGTGCTGCAGACTCAATTGGGAGCATGACAATAACATCCACACCCTGTGCTATCAAATCGTCTACATCATTTGCTTGTTTATTTGGGTCAGCTGCATTCGTCATTACATATTCAATGCCATCACTTTCTTTAAGTGCTTTAGCTTGCTTTTCAGCACTATCAATTAGTGCTCCCATCCATCCATGTGTTGCTGAAGGTAAAGAAATACCGATTTTTAGAGTATCGTCTTCTTTTCCATTTGCAGAATTCTTATTATCACTACATGCTGCTAAACTAAAAACTGTTACTAAAGATAAACATATGATCAGAAACTTCTTCAACACCATTCCCCCTTTGTTTTTATGAAAAGCTCCCCTTTTTGTAATCGATTACATGTGAAACTAAGGGCAACGCTCTATTATTAATATCCATTTAATAACAGAGCAATAACCTTAGTTGTACATTCTCACGTAGACTCTCGAAGAACTAGTTCATGGTTCAATATGACACTATCCACGACATTACCTCTGATCTTATCGATTAACATTTCCCCAGCCACAGTACCCATCTTATACATAGGCTGAGCAATCGTAGTGAGCGTTGGGTTTGTCATACTAGAAAAATCGATTTTGTCAAAACCAACTACTGCTACATCATTTGGTACATGTAATCCAGATGCATTTATTTCTTTGAGTGCTCCGATTGCCAAAAGGTCCGATACAGCAAATATTGCTGTTGGACGATCCTGTATTGCTAAAATCTTTTTCACTGCTTGTTGTCCATGTTCAAATCCTAGTTGTTTTGTATAAATAATATAATCATCATTCCAAGGAATACCATGTTCTTCTAATGCTCGTTGGTAACCCATCTCCCTCTGTCTTGCATATAAAAATTTTTCATCGGAATTCATTAGAGCAATTTTTTTATGACCTATTTGTATCAAATGCTTGACCGCCCGATAAGATGCTTCTTCATTGTCTATCGATACGTAAGGTATCCCACTATCAACGTTATACTCACTACATTGAATGATGGAATACTTTTCTGCTAGCTCTTTTAATGTTTCAATATTAACTGCTGGATCCATTGAAATAATTCCATCTGCCATTTTTTTCTTAACAAGGTCAAAGTAAATATTTTCTTTTTCCGGATTTGAATCAGTCTCACATAATAGGATATTGTAATTCTGACTTAGCGCCACATGTTCAATTCCTTTAATAATTTCTAAATAGAACGGGTTAGAAATGCTCGGAATTAGTATTAAAAAAATTCTACTTTCTGAATTCCTTAAATTTCTCCCTAACATACTAGGCTCATAATTTAAATCTTTTATAGCCTCTTCTACTTTAATTCTTGTTTTCGAAGTTACAGTATTTTGACCGTTTAATACCCTTGATACTGTGGCTACAGATACCCCTGCTTGTTTAGCCACCTGCTGAATGTTTGTCATTTACGTAGTCTCACTTTCTCTGATTTCATAAAAGGAAAATGAAATCGTTTACATTTACATGTTATTATATTCCGAATTATGCGTCAATAACTATTTTTTCATTAGAAATAACTATTGATTTACTTGAACAATTTATATAAGGTAATAATGTAACGGTTTACATTACAGTATATTCTGATAAATAAAGGAGGTTTTCTCATTGAAATTAGGTGTTTTTACGGTACTCTTCTCCGATAAAAGTTTTGAAGATATGTTAAGTTATGTTTCTTCTAAGGGCATAGAAGCAATTGAATTAGGTACTGGTGGATATCCTGGCGATGCTCATTGTAAAGTGGATGAATTGTTAAACGATGATACGAAATTGGAGAGCTTTAAGCAAAAGATCAGTGATCATGGCTTAATCATTAGCGCGTTAAGCTGCCATGCAAATCCTCTGCACCCACAGAAAAAAATTGCTGGTCCAGCTGATGAATTATTTATAAAAACAATGCATCTTGCATCAAAACTAGATGTGCCTGTAGTAAATACATTCTCGGGATGTCCGGGTGATCATGAAAATGCCCTCTATCCTAATTGGCCAGTAGCACCTTGGCCACATGATTTCCAAGAAATATTAAAATGGCAATGGGAAGAAAAACTTATACCATACTGGAAAGAAAAAAATGATTTAGCACAAAAACTTAATGTCAAGATCGGTTTAGAACTACATGGTGGTTTCTCTGTACATACTCCTGCAACACTATTGCGATTAAGAGAAGCATGCGGACCTATGATTGGGGCTAACCTTGACCCTAGCCATATGTGGTGGCAAGGCATTGACCCAGTTGAGGCCATAAAAATTCTCGGACGTGAGAATGCCATCCATCATTTCCATGCAAAGGATACAATTATAGATCAGCAAAATATGAACCGAAATGGACTTACGGATATGACCGATTATGCCAATATGCGTGACCGCGCATGGTATTTTCGATCTGTTGGTTTTGGACACGATCAAAAAACTTGGGCCGACATCATTAGTATTCTACGATTATATGGATATGATTATGTAGTAAGTATCGAACATGAGGATGGATTAATGTCGATCGAAGAGGGGTTCACAAAAGCAGTTGAAAACTTAAAACCCATTATCGTGAAAGATTCTATCAGTCAGATGTGGTGGACGTAAAGCCATAAAGGGAACCGGGTTCTAGCCACAATTTTAAACTCAATAAGAACCTGGTGCCCTATTTAAAACACACCACCTAAATCAGTGCATCTGCCATTACAATCTCAAGCATCAGGTTTTCCCGTGCTCCTAGATTAAGTTCATACGGGGAAACATTTTCATTTACTTCATTATTGGTAATTCTGATCACTGGTCGACCAGCTGAATTATAATTATATTTTGAAACAATACCTGTACGACCATCATTTAATGTAACGGTTAAGCCCGGAGGATAAATGGCGATACATTCTCTAAACAAGTTAACTTGATGTGTGTCAAACTGCGTATCACTTCCCGCATACAAAATCTCGAGTCCTTGATGTGGCAACACTGCCGGTTTGAAGGCTCTTGGATTAGTTACTGTATCAAACACGTCTGCAACACTAACTATTTTCGCATACTTGTGAATTTCGTCACCTTTTAATCCCCTAGGATAGCCAGTACCATCTACTCTTTCGTGATGTTGAAATGCACAATGAGCAACTGTTAATGGAATTTCATGAATTTTTCGTAGTACCTCAAAACCTTTTTCACAATGTTGTTTGACTATGGCATTTTCCTCATTTGTTAATTCACCTTGTTTATTTAATAGTTCTAAAGGAACATGTACTTTTCCTAAATCATGTAGCATAGCTCCCATTCCGATTTCTTCCACATTTTTAAGAGGTAACCCATTTTCGAGTGCAAGCTGACACGCATATATAGAAACGTTCAATGAGTGATTGAATACGTAGTTTTCGTGTACTTTTGTTGTAGCCAATAAATTTAATGCATGCTGATTGTCCGTGAGTGATGCAACTATATCCTTAAAAACCTTTTGAAAGCTACGTATTGCTCTACTTGATTTCATCATTCCCTGAAGATTTGAGTTTGACTGATTCAAGTCCGTTAATGCTTGAAACCCCTCGGTAATTGTATGTAAAGCTTCCACACGTAACGCTTCTGGTATAGACTCAACAATTTCTATCCCTTCAGATACTTCGTCTTCTATGTAAATGGTTGAAACATTATACTTTTTCAATTTTGGGATGAGCCGATCTATCAGTTCTACTCCCTTTGCTAACAAAATTTTACCATTGTCATTCAATATTGGTTTACCCAATTTCATTCCTGGCTTGTACTTATCTATTTTTACTAATCGCATCGCCCAAACTCCCCACTTTAAGCTTAATGAGTCAATTGTACTTAAATTTTGCAACCTGTACATACTAAAGGTAATAATTAATAGTAGTCCTATTATATTATATTTAAAGATAAAAAAGAATAGCATTAGGCATCTAGGCCTAAAAATTTTTATAAAATTAATAAATAAGTAAGTCCATTTTATACGTAAAGTAATCCGAACAGCGTTTATTTATGCTCTAGGCGGAGCCTTTCCGTTCAAATCTATTAAATCGTTTTTTATTAAAAAACGATTTAATATCACATAATTATTTGGGGGTTTAATTGAAACAATTAATTTTGAACGACTCGAACATATAAACTCGTAACATCTGAGTGATTCTTCAACTTCTAAATATAAAAGAAAAGAGCACGTGATAGTGATGTCGTCACTACACGGGCTCTATTAATCTCACAATAAAGGTCGTTTTATACTGAAATATTATAATTTAATTGTCTCTACAAAATGCTTTAACACCCTCGCAGTTAGACCCCAAATTGTGTATTTTTCATAGTCGTAGAACCATTCTTCTATATCTCTCGGCCTCCATTGGTATTTGTCACCGTTGACAATTTTGTCATATGGAAAATCCATAGGTGGCATCGGCTGGACAGAAACTGTGTGCATGTAAGGCTCATGGTTTTTAAGCCAGCTGACTGGAATAGTGAATACCGCCTCGACCTCATGTCTGTTAAAAGATTCGATTTTATGATGGTCAATCGTTGCAACAAAGGGATAGACAACAAAAGATGGAGATGCAATGTATGCACTCATCTGTCCTAGAACTTGAATACATTTCGGATCGACCCCTAGCTCTTCATGTGTTTCTCTTATTGCAGCTTCCATTGGAGATGCATCTGTAGGATCGATTCGACCACCTGGAAAGCTAATGTCCCCTGGTTGCTTTCTCATGGTTAATGAACGCACCTCGAATAAAACATGCCATTCGTCATCCACTTGCACAAGTGGTATTAAAACAGCAAAACGTAGCGCTGTATCCTCTCCTATAAAAAGCGGCTGCTTGTAATGCAGTTCCTTCTTTAGCTTATCCAAAAACACGGAATCTCCCCCAATGATAAGTTTATTCTAATATCGTATCATTAAATTTACTATCCATAAATTAAATGGCACACTTCGTCAAATAAAGTTATCGTTTTCTTTTTTTCTTAACTAAAGTGGAGTATCAAACAAAATAAAAAAACACTCAGATATATGTTCTAAATCTGAGTGCTCTTATTGGAAACAAGTACGCTAATTAACGCACTTTTTCCTTTTTAAGCTGTTTGCTTCTCAACTGTCCACAGGCCGCATCAATATCTGTTCCATGTTCTTGACGAATTTTGCAGTTGACACCTCTTTTTTTCAGCGTGTCATAGAATGACAACACAGATTCCTGTTCACTTCTTTGGTACTGGCTATGTTCATCGACAGGATTATAAGGTATTAAGTTGACGTAAAGCTGGTCTTTTATGTCATTAAGTAAATCGGCAAGCTCTTCAGCTACCTCTTTTGTATCATTTACATCCTTAAGTAGAATATATTCAATCGTAATTCTACGGTTGTTTTTTGCTAAATAATATTTTAGAGATTCCATTAGCTTTTCAATTGGCATAGCTCGATTTATTTTCATAATTCTAGTTCGTAGTTCGTTATTTGGTGCATGTAAGGATATCGCTAGATTTACTGGAATCTTCGTATCTGTGAATTCATAGATTTTACCTACAATTCCACTTGTTGAAACAGTTATTTTCCTTGCAGCTATCGCTAGCCCTTTATGGTCAATAACTACGTTTAAGAAGTCTAACAAATTTGTAAAGTTATCAAATGGTTCCCCAATCCCCATTACGACAATATGGCTCACGATATCTTTTTGCTTCAATTGATCGAGATGCAATTGGATATTCATAATCTGTTCCACTATTTCTCCACTTGATAAATCACGACTTTTTGCGAGTAAGCCACTTGCACAGAAACTACAACCGATGTTACAGCCGACTTGAGTCGTCACACAAACGGAAATGCCGTATTTATGTCTCATCATAACTGTTTCGATCAAGTTTCCATCCTGTAGTCTAAACAAAAATTTCATCGTTCCATCGGCTGCTTCTTGTTTTACGTGCTCCGTTAACGTTTGTATTGTATAGTTATCTTGCAATAATTGAATACATTCTTCATGCACGTCTGTCATGTCGGCGAAATTAGTGACACGTTTTCTATATAACCAATCCCAAACCTTTAGCGCTCTAGACTTTTTGTGGCCATGCTCATGAAGCCACTCAATCAGTTGATTTAATGTTAATCCATATATAGATTTTTTGTTCATAACTATCCTCATCTCTTCCCTCATACTAACTTTAAAGGCCATCCAGTACTAATCCTGGTGCCAGACATTTAGATACTATTATAACATTTGCTGAAACAACTCTCTACAAAGCCATTGTTTAAGTGCTTACTACTTTAAGGTAGCAATGTCATGACAGCAAAGAAATGCAGTATAGATGCTGCAAGAACAAATACATGCCAAACTGCGTGATGGTAGGTAAATCCACGCCACACGTAGAAAACAGCTCCTACTGTATACAGGATTCCCCCAATTGCTAGAAGTATAATCCCTTGGGAAGATACATTCTCCAAAAGTGGTTTCCATCCAAATACCAATAACCAGCCCATAACGACGTATAATAAGGTAGAAGTATGCAAGAAACGTTTCACAAAAAAAGCTTTAAACACAGTACCCGCAATTGCAAGCCCCCACACTATACCAAACAATGTCCAACCTAATGTACCTTTAATAGCAAGAAATAAGAAAGGTGTATAAGTACCTGCTATAAAAAAGTAGATAGCTGAGTGATCCATGATCTCAAAGAAATCTTTTACGCGTCCTGCTGGAAAACCGTGGACAAGTGTAGATGACAAATATAAAAGGATCATCGAAGAACCAAACAATGTAAAACTTACAACATGCCAAGCTGTTCCATGCATTACGGAGGATACGATTAATATTACAAGAGCAGCTACACTAAAAACAGCACCAATTCCATGAATAATCGCATTAGCTATCTCTTCACGCTTTGAAAAAATATGTGTATTACTCATCTTTTACTCATCCCATTCTAATATTCTCTAAGTATAATATTATCACTTTTGGCGAATAAAAGCTGACAGGGACATGTGTCCAAAATCTTAAACATCCCAAAAGTTCTATATATAATCCACTAGGAACTCGTTTCATTCAAGGCCACTAAAGTAATCGCAGTAAACTTTTTATTATAATTTGTATTGCCTTCATTCAAATTTAGAACAGTAAGCTTCCAAACAACAACTATATCTCAATGGTATTATTCAGCAAAAAAAAAAAGACACCCAAAATGGGCATCTCTTTTTATTTGCTAACTATGTTTAATTAATTCCTAAGAATTAAAGTTTTACAATGTTAACTGCTTGTGGTCCACGTTGACCATCTTCAACGTCAAATTCAACTTTTTGACCTTCGTCAAGAGATTTGAATCCGTCGCCTTGGATTGCTGAGAAATGAGCGAATACGTCGTTTCCACCTTCAACCTCGATAAATCCAAAACCTTTTTCTGCGTTAAACCATTTTACTGTACCTTGTGTCATGTAAAAAACCTCCATTTATGGTGAATAAAAAATTCACATATTACAAAAAGCTACCGAAGACTCACGATTACCTTTTGTAATATGTGAATTCATTGTTTCTATCTAAGCAATTTAATTATTATCTTTACTATATACCATTTCCACACAGAAAGATAGTAAATTGCTTATTATATTTTATTTAATATGTCTAACGTTTCTAAAACATGTTCAAGAAACATTTCAAGATCACTTATTTGATCTTCATTTATTTTCTGTGTGAACCTAACCTCTATTGTGTTTGTATAGCTAGAAAGTTCTGTTCCAAATTCAAAACTTAGTGTTTGAGTTAACACTATGTCGTCTTCCCAAATATTTTTGATAGCTTGTTCTATTTCCTCACATTGCAGATCAGGATTTTGAATATTTTTGTTAAATTTCAACGCCAGTGTACAACCTATATTTTTATTTCTAATTTCGAGTATTTCACCTGCTAGATCCTCTAGAGATGCGTCTAGTATAATTTCCGCAGCTATGTCTGACTGGTCAACAAGAGTAAATTCAATCTTAAAAGTTCTAGCGATAATCGAAAGGTCCATTTGGTCAACCCGATTTTTGATATCTATCTTTCGTTCTAAGTTGTCTAAATCGTATACATGGTTTTCAAATGCCACTTTTAAATTTTCAAAGATAGTTGGATCGTACATATCATTTCCTCCCGACTTGAGTGTCCTTATACTATTCCCTATTTAGTCTACATACAGACACAACGTAAAGTGAAATTTCAATCACTTTAGATATTCTTCATCCTCTATTTATTGAAAATAAGTATAGGTAAATACCAATGATTCACTCGAGAATATCTAACTAAACGACTCAGCATTACCTAAACAAAATATTTAGACGAAAATACATTTAATTTGTCAGATTATTTCCCAAGAAATAATGACAGAAAGCGCATTCTACTCTCTGTCAGAACTGAATAAAATTCTTTTATGTTAGTACTCAATGATTTGGGCAATTTCTATTTCTACATTAGATTGTTTTTCTTGAGTTTCTTTAAGCTGCTTTTGCAATTGGTCAGATATACTCGATAAATTTTGAAGTGTCTGTTCCATTCGGTCTATTGAATTGTTTATTTTGGAATGAGTTGACCATGCTGAAAAAATATCATCGAACACATAATCTGCAAACGTAACAAAACTTTCTCTTTCAATAGCTATGTTTTCGATACTGATTTTCTGGATATCTAAAAGTTCTGTATGAAATCGTTGTAAGGAACGCTGAGCATAGTGAATTGCTTCTTCCGATTCGTCAAGCTTACTATGTTTTAAAGAAGTGGCGATTATTCCTCCTCCTAAAAAGGTATCCCACGTAGAATAATCCTTAGCACCTTCAAGCGACTTTAACGCTCTCTTTAATGCTATTTTAGCTTCATTACCAGCTGTTATGGCTTCTATTATTTCACGGATACTTGTTGCAAGAATCGTCTTCTGTTCGTATAACCTCTCGAGACGAGTCGCCTCAGCGTGATTATTTACAAGAAGCCATTGTTTCTTCTTTTCAATAATCTGTTTCCACTCCAAGTCAAGAGATTCCCAGTCCCCTTTTTCTAATTCTCTTTCGTTAACGGTTATATCCTTTTCCAAATCTATTACTGTTTTTTCAATTTCTCTATACTTCGCTTCTATAGCAGCTAGCTCGCTTATTTCCTTCTCTCGAATTAGATCCTGCTTTCCCGTCCATGTTCTAACCACTTTCAAAATTGAAAACCTATCTAGATCTTCTACATCTTTTTGTTCTTCCTTTAATCTCGTCCAATATTCCTGCTTTTTATGTAATGCTGTTTCTAATTGCTCTGCCAGTGTTTGCTGCTTTCTTTTTGCTTTTTCCCTCCTATTAATCTCCATCTTTAAAACCGATTGACGCTCCTGTAATTCCTCCCACATGTAAATCCCCTCCTCCCTTTTATACGTATAAGTAGATATATTGTTTCAACTAAGAGTATTAAAAGTAACCTGGAAACATAAAATTATTTAATTTATCAAAATATTATATATTAATAAAAGTAATTATGGTAATAAAGATATAAAATTATTTATAATTCAGCTTCATTATGATAAAAAATAGTCGATAATAACCACATGAACTAAATAGTAACGAGAAGAGGTATATAAATGAGTATAGGAAAAAAGTTAAATCTATCCTTCATAGCAATGATATTATTACTTTTTGTATCAACTGGTATGGCAATATTAAGTTCAACAAATGTAAAAGACAAAGTGGATGAGGCCCTAGACGATCGGGTAAAACAAATACTTGTTATTGAAGAAATTCGAGTAGGGATTGGAATGCAAGGACAATATGTCCGGGCTTTACTAACAGATAACACACCTGAAACATTAGAGAAACTAGAATATTATGCCAACTATGTTGATGAACGAATCATTGAAATCGATGGCATGTCATCTTCAGACACGATGGCAGAGTTAATAGAACAATTAAATGCACATAATGAGGCATTCAACATTGCAACTTCTACCTATTTAGGATATGCGGAAGAAAAAAATAAAGAGGCGGGTACAGAGATACTTAATACAGATATCGCTAAAGCAAATGACGATATTCTTCAAGTGACTGAACAAATAATGGAGTATCAGGATGAACAATTAGAGATTTTAACGGATGAAACGAATGATGCTTTAAGTCTATCAACAACTATCTCGATTGTAATGTGTATCATTAGTATAATTATAGGGATTTTATTAGTTTTATTCGTACATAAAAAAATAACTTTACCATTAAAAGCTATGGCTAGTATTTCCCATTCAATCGCTAATGGTGACTTATCTCAAAATGATATACCTGTCGAATCACAAGATGAAATTGGACAATTAGCAACTGCTAATAATTTGATGAAAAATAACCTTCGTTCTTTACTCGGACGGATCCAAGAAAACTCCGAACATTTGAGTGCAGCAGCTGAAGAATTGTCTGCTAGCACCGAGGAAGTTACTGCTTCCACAACGGAAATGGCTAATCGCGCAAATGATACACTTCATGCTTCAACATCTGCTGCGCAATCAGCTAGCGAAAGTGCCTTAGCAATGGAAGAAACTGCAACTGGAGTTCAACGTATCGCAGAATCCACACAAAGCTTGAACGAAAGCTCTAAAGAAACCTATCATACAGCAATATCTGGTGGAAAAATCATCGATCAAGCTAGTAATCAAATGAATACGATCAATCATTCATCTAATATGGTAAATGAGTTAGTCCAAAGACTAAGTAAACAAACTGCTGAAATTGAAAATATTACAAATGTAATTACCGCAATAACTGATCAAACCAATTTACTTGCATTAAATGCTGCTATTGAGGCTGCACGTGCTGGCGAACAAGGGAAAGGATTTGCAGTAGTTGCCGATGAAGTTCGAAAGTTAGCAGAGGAATCTAAGTTATCTGCCAACCAAATTGTTGAGTTAATCCAAGAGATTAAGGGCGATATGGAAAACGTTGAGAAAGCAGCGGAAGAATCTTTAACCTCTGTATCAGATGGTGTAAAAATTATTGGTCAAGCAGGGATTTCTTTCGAAGGAATCGTAACCGCAGTAGAAAAGATGAATATCCAGATTGAAGAAATTTCTGCAACCTCTGAGGAAATTTCTGCATCAGCTGAACAGGTATCAGCTTCTGCAAATGAAATTGCAACTGGCACAACAAATGCATCTGCTAATATCGAAAGTATTGCTGCTGCAATCGAGGAGCAAACAGCGACGATGGAACAAGTAAGTGGAGTAGCCGTAGAACTTAGTCAAAATGCCTTAGAACTACAGGATGAAATACAAAAATTCAAACTTTCTTAATGAAAGTTATATGATGTGGAACCCTTGATCACTTTGTTATCGAGGGTTCCTTTTTGTATTAAGTTTTTTTATTACTTACCTAACACTTCTATACAAATCTCTATCGATCGTTTTAAATCAACGTGGGACCAGCTTGGTATTTTCCCATGTTGGATGGCTAACTCATGAGAAGCTGGTATATGAATGAATCCCGAGGGTACGTCTAGATTGTTCATTTTTGCATAATGTAAAGCTTCATACATGACGTTATTGCACAGGTATGTACCTGCAGTATTCGATATTGCAGCAGGGAGACCTTCTTTTATAAGTTCATCGACCATCGAACGGATAGGCAGCGTAGAAAAGTATCCAGGTTCTCCATCAATTTGGATTGTTTCGTCCAATGGTATTTGGCCTTGATTGTCTGCGGCTCCATCTTTCACATTGATCGCAACACGTTCTGGAGTAATTTTATATCTTCCTCCAGCTAATCCCAAAGAGATAACTGCATCTGGTTTTAACTCCTTTAGATAATGAATAAGCTGGTCTCCAGACTGTGAAAAGTCAACTGATAGAACCCTACTCATCACCTCATATCTCCCTATTTTTGTTCCGTTTAATTCCTCTACAATTTTCATGGTCGGATTCACCGTGAATGATAAAAATGGTTCAAATCCAGTTAATAGTAGTTTCTTCATCCTTAACCCTCTCTTCCTCTGATGAATTTTTATGTCCAATGCATTGGTCGCATAACAGTTGATGGCAACTTAGTTTGGTCATTTCCCTTAGCAGAGTTAACCTGAACTTGTGTGAGGAATATTGCTCCCGTCAGATCCGCTCCACTTAGATTAGCATCTCGGAAGTCTGCCCCAATTAAATCTGCATGTCTCATATCAGCATTTTGAAGGTTTGCAGCAATTAGGTAAGCACCTCTAAAATTTACACCTCTAAGATCTACTCCTCGTAAATTAGCTCCTAGAAGATCTGCTCTGCTACGATCTTTTTTCCTATTACTAGTTGAACCTTTATCTTTACGAACTAGTTCACTTGTTTTTGCGAGTAAGAGGTTCACCCTAGCACGATGCACTGGAATGTTTAACTCCAAGAGCAAATCAGAGCTAAGCAACGTAAGTCTTTCGGTTTCATCTATTGCATGATTAAGTTCTTTATGAATAGTAATCGTTTCTTCCTTTGTACGAGCCTCTGTAAGATATGAAAGTATTTCATGAAGCTCCTGCATAATTGGAAAAACGTCAAACATTTCCCTCGCTATTTCTGGACTCTCTCGCCAGCTTACTCCCTTGAAAGTAACTTGCGAAACCTTTTGCCCCGCCCCGTAGCATTCAAATACTGTACAGCCTTTATATCCTTCTTGCCTAAGCTTTTTATGTACACCACAACGGTAGTCTGTTTGAAGATTCGTGCACGGTGTACCAGCTAGTTTATCAGCAGCAAAGTCTACTGATGCAGCAAAATGGAGTCCCACACAGCATAAAGCAAAGCAGTTTTCACAGTCAGCGCGTAGATTATGTGTAGTATTGGACAATTTTTACACTTCCTTCAGTTTGTTCTGTTTCTAATCACCCTAAATTACAGAGTCTATTTTAAATAATAAGTTACTAATAGTTTACCAAAATTACAATTTGCTCGTTACAAGTTTTTAAGCCAACAAAAAAGAGACACTCTCGAAAGAGCATCTCTTTATACAGTATTATCTTTACTTAAAATTCTTAAGAATTAAAGTTTTACGATGTTTACTGCTTGTGGTCCACGTTGACCATCTTCAACGTCAAATTCAACTTTTTGACCTTCGTCAAGAGATTTGAATCCTTCGCCTTGGATTGCTGAGAAATGAGCGAATACGTCGTTTCCACCTTCAACCTCGATAAATCCAAAACCTTTTTCTGCGTTAAACCATTTTACTGTACCTTGTGTCATGTAAAAAACCTCCATTTTGGTGAATAAAAAAATTCACATATTGCAAAAAGCTACCGAAGACTCACGATTACCTTTTGTAATATGTGAATTCATTGTTTCTATACTAAGCAATTTAATTATTGTCCTAACTATATAACACATTTTGGGATTTGTCCAATGAAATGATTAATAAATGAAAAACAATTTAAACAGCTAGCCTACAAACTATCCAACTACATAGAATTTATCCTTATAAGCGTGGTATGATGAATAAATAAACTGCTACAATTTTTAGAATGAATAATGATTAATCACATTACATGATACAAAATCTGTATATAATTCGTTTAAAATACACCTTCTATTATTTCATGAAATATGTAATACATAGTTGTTAAGGAGAGTTCTTTATATGAACGAAAGCTTATCTCAAATAGATTACCGTGAGATAATGGAGTATTCACGTGATCCGTTAATTATTCATACTAACCTTAAAATAATTGACGTGAACCATGTCGCGGTAGATTTTTTCAGAGCAACCAAAGATAAAATCATTGGAGCAAGTCCTTTAGATATTTTTCAGGAAGCTTCTAAATTAGCTATTGAAAAAAGAATAGAATCTGCCTACCAACAACCAGCCAAAGTTATTGAAGAAACAATTTACCGAATGGATGGGACTACTGTAGAAGTTGAATTATATTGTCATCCCGTTCAAATTGGGAAGACAAAAGCAATACAAACGTATGTTAGAGATATTACCGAGCGTAAAGAAAAAGAATTGAAGCAACATGAAATTATGAAAGAAATCAATGAATTATCAGCTACACTGGTTCCTGTATTAAATGGAATCGCTATATTGCCTTTAATGGGTTCAATTGATGAGGATCGAGCAAAACAACTACTAGATGAAGTACCATTTAAAGTACAAGAACAAGACATTAATTTCTTAATCATTGATTTTTCTGGCATGTATACATTAAACAGTGTTGTGACAGATTATCTATTTAAGATTAATAACGTCCTTTCCTTGCTTGGTGTACGTTCAATTATTACAGGGTTAAGACCACAATTGGCTCTAACGGCAATACAGTTAGATTATAAGCTAGACTCCATTCCTACCAAGTCTACAGTTAAGCAAGCTCTACATTCTTTAGGTATCAATCAAAACCTTACTATCCCACTGGATATAAAATAATAACCAAAAAGTGCAGACTTCGTGAACAATGAAGTCTGCATTTTTATTAATCTTCCTCATTGATAATAATCTTACGTCCTTTAAGTTTCAACAATAACGGGACTAATAACCAAGCCGCTGCAGCAAGGATAAATAGTAGCGATAATGGCTTTGTCACAAATATACTAAAGTCGCCATTGGATATCGTTAACGCCCTACGCATATTGTTCTCAATCATTGGTCCTAATACAAGAGCCAGCACTAAAGGTGCAACTGGGTAGTCATTCTTTGAGAGTAAATAACCTAACACTCCACATCCTAACAATAAATAGAGGTCAAATGTCGTATACTGTACCGCATATACTCCAAAAAAAGAAATGGCAATTATCATTGGCAATAAATACTTTTTCGGTGTTTGAATAATTTTTGCAAAGACCCGAACTAATGGCATATTCAGCAAAAGTAGCATCAAATTCCCGATGAACATACTAGCTATAAGCCCCCAAGCAACCTCAGGGTGTTCATCAAATAATAATGGGCCAGGCTGGATGTTATACATGATAAGTGCACCCATCAATATCGCAGTTGTTCCGGACCCTGGTATCCCTAGAGTTAGTAGTGGAATCATTGCACCACCAGAAGCGGCATTATTTGCTGATTCTGGCCCTGCTACTCCCGCAATATGCCCTTTTCCAAATTTTTCAGGGTTCTTACTTAACTTTTTCTCCGTAGTATACGAGAAAAATGATGCTAGTGTTGCTCCTGCTCCCGGTAAAACCCCTATAAAGAAACCGAGTAATGATCCACGAACGATTGGGACTGTACTATCTTTCATATCCTGTTTTGTTGGTAATATTCGATTAATCTTTGCTATACTACCTGTTTCCTCGTCTTTTTCTAAAACTGTTTTTACAACTTCACCAAGTGCAAATAATCCAACAGCAATTGTTAAAAACTCCAACCCGGAAAATAGAATAGGCTGGTCATATGTAAATCGAGCAATACCTGAAACTGCATCTATTCCGATCGTCCCCAACATAAGTCCGAATACTGTCATCATTATTGCCTTTGTCATCGATTTTCCCGCTAAACCACTAACCGCAGCTAGGCCTAATAACATGAGGGAAAAATACTCCGCAGGTCCAAACTTTATCGCAACATTGGACAACGGCTCTGCTAGAAGTACTAATCCGATAAGGGAAATGATACCCGCCACAAATGACCCAATTGCTGAGATAGCAAGTGCAGCTCCCGCTCTCCCTTGCTGCGCCATCTGATATCCATCTAAAGTCGTCACGACCGAGGATGATTCTCCTGGTGTGTTAAGTAAAATTGAAGTAGTGGATCCACCATACATGGCTCCGTAATATACTCCTGCTAGTAAAATAATTGAGCTAGCGGCCGCTGCTCCCGTTGGCATTCCCGAAGTAATCGTTGCTGTTACAGGAATAAGGAGAGCGACACCACTCATTGGACCGATACCTGGTAAGACACCGACTGCTGTCCCAATAATAACTCCGATTAATGCGAACAGAATATTATGCCACTGAAACGCAACACCGAATCCATCCGCTAAAAATTGTAATGTGTCCATTGCTAAACCCCTTCCCTAAAACAGTGGAAACCCTGGTAACGAACCACCCAGAAGCTCCGAAAACATATAATAAATACCAACAGAAAAAACAGTAGAAATAATTATCGAATAGATTACTTTACCTCGTTCTAATGTTTGGAAAGCAATTAGTAAAAATAGAAATGTAGAAACGACATATCCTATTTTCTCTAAGAAAAATGCATATAAAAGAGCACTCCCAAAAATAATAAAAAACTTCTTATACTGCAGTTTATCTTTTGTAGAATCCTCTGTTTTATATTTAAAAGTTTCATATAATAAGCGAATACTTAGCAGGGTCAAAATAAGTCCAAGGCCCATTGGGAATATCTTCGGACCGACAGATGATCCATATGCACTGTCCGAAATTTTTTGACTCTCAATGAAAAAAAGTATACCAATTAATAAAAAAGCAATTCCTGCGACTCTATCAAATTTTTTGTTCATGGTTATTCCTCCTAACAGAAAAGGCGACCGTGATAGCCGCCTACAAACTATTATTTCTGCATTCCAAGCGCTGTTAATAACTCGACTATAACTTTATCCTGCTCTTCTAAATAAGTAGTAAATTCTTCCCCATTGCGGTATTCACTTGCCCAACCGTTCTTCTCAAGCTCTGTCTTCCATTCGTCTGTTTCAACCATTGCACCAATTTTTTCATTCCAATATTCTTTAGCATCATCAGACATTTCTTTCGGTCCGAAAATACCACGCCATATTGTAAACTCTGCATCGATGCCCGATTCTTTAAAAGTTGGCACTTCAGAAAGTTCTCCCTCTAAACGCTCTGCCGAACTAACCGCTAACACACGTACGTCACCTGATTTTACATATGTTGCAATCGTAGAAGCATCCGTTGCAATGACATCCGCATTATTACCTAAAAGCGCTGCTATTGCTTCTCCCCCACCGTCGTATGAAACGTATTTCACAGATTTTGGATCAATTCCAGCTTCAAATGCTGGCAGTACCCCTACTAAGTGGTCCATTGAACCAGGAGCAGATCCACCTGCTAATGTAACTGTTGTTGGATCCTTTTTAATAGCATCAAGAACATCTTCTAACGATTTGAATGCTGAATCATTTTTCACAACAATTGCACCATAGTCACGAGTCAACTGTGCAAGCGGTGTCGTATCCTTGTAACCATAAGGACTGTTACCTTCAGCTTTATTATTATTTATTAGGATAGGTGGAGATTTTACCATTAGTACATAATCGTTCTTTACTTCTTTCGTAGCAAATTCCGCCATATATACTGCTCCACCGCCACCAGCTTTGTTTTCCACGGTAATTGCTTTTTCCACTAACTTTGTTTCATTCATAATTTTAGCAACCGAGCGTGCGGTTAAATCCCATCCACCGCCTGCACCCGACGGAGCAACTATTGTAATATTATTTTTGGGATAATCTGATCCATCCGACGATGCACCATCACTATCACTTGATGAACAAGCAGCTAACCCTAATGCCAAAGTTGCCGCAAAAGCAACCGTAGTGATTTTCTTCCACATTTATTAATCCCCCTCATACCATATGTTTGATAGCGCTTTCAAACGCCTATACATAATTTATCAAAACATTCCCCATATTCGATGTTTTTGGTAATAAGTTAGATAATGATTTTAAAGTGCATTTTGTTCATAAAGTTCACAATGATTTGGTAAAATATCTCCGTTCCGGCCTACCAACAGTTCCATATATTAATTCGGCGTAAACAAGTTTTTCAGAAGCTAAGTATTCTAAATAGCGTCTCGCCGTGGAACGACTTATCCCTACTGCTCCTCCAAGAGACTCAGCAGTGATGCCATCCTCTATTTTTTTTATATAGTCTACTACCTTCTCTTTTGTTATTGGATCTATTCCTTTGGGTGGTGTTATCTCTGAAAATGTTGGCGAAGACATCGTGTTATTCCATAGAGACTTGATCAAATCTTCCTCGACACTTCCCTCTGCTGCTAGTATTTCTCTTTTAGATTTATATCCAAGTAGGCTTTCCTTAAATTTTTCAAAGGTTAAAGGCTTCAAAATATAGTCTGCAACCCCACTTCGAAATGCTTTTTTTACAATTTCTGATTCTGCTGCTGCTGTTATAAAGATAATATCCGTTTCTGGACTATGTGATTGAATAATTGCTAATAAATCTGTCCCAAGTGCATCTGGTAAATAAACGTCCAGTAGTATTAAATCTGGTTTGTAGGATAGAATCCAATCCTTCGCTTCTTCAGCTGTGTTTGCTGTTCCAATTACTTGAAAACCATCAAGCTTCTCAATAAATCGTCGATGTATATCCGAAATTCTATTATCATCTTCTATGATTAGTATTTCAATTTGCTCTGTCATATAAGTACCCCCCTTTTGGTATCGACACGATAAACAATGCCCCACCCAAATCACCAGATTCTATTGCTATCACTCCACCTAAATCACTTACATTTTCCTGAACCTTAAGCAATCCATATCCTCGATCATTTTCGCTTTTAGTCGAAATTTTCTCCAATAATACTCTTCCAAATAAATTATCTGCAATTCCTTCACCTGAATCTTCCACCTCTATTACTATTTCTTCCTCTGTCTCCACTACTAATATGCGAACAATCCGTTGTTCCTCTGGAAAATTATCAACTGCTTCAAATGCATTTGTTACTAAGTTTCCTATGATTGAAACCAATAAGTTTTTTTGAAGGTGTTTTGGTAATCGTTCTAAATTGCTATCTTCATCTAAGATAAATCGTATCTTTAATTCTTTTGCACGATTGAAAAAACCTATTACTATCCCTCCGAGGAAAGGATCCTGCAACCGTTTCGTCATAAATTGGATAAGTGATTGGTGCTCAGCAGTTTCTATATGTATCAATTCTAGTGCCTCTTCATATGACTGCAATTGGATAAGACCTGAAATTGTATATAAAGAGTTATTGTATTCATGCGTTTGGGCACGCAGCGCCTCTGTATATTGTTTCACTTGTGATAACTCCTCAGCCAAGCGATCAAAATCAGACTGTAAACGAAAGCTAGATACTGCTCCGACAATTTTATCTCCCATCCGTATCGGTATTCGATTAACTATTGCTTTTTTACCTCGTATTTCCATTGGTCGGTCTAACTGCCCCTCACCCGATTCCATGACCTGTGGTAGGCTTGTATTCGGAATAACATCCCAAATGTTTCGACCGATTAACTCTGTATAGGTAGGTAGCGATAAAATCTCATATGCCGCGTTATTTACCATTCTAATAACTCCATTAGCATCTACTGTAATAATCGCTTCCCGGACAGACTCTATCAATGCATTTCTCTCAGTAAATAGATTCGCAATCTCTGATGGCTCCAAGTTAAACAATTCTTTTTTAATATTGCGTGCTAATATACTCGACCCAATAATACCTAGTAAAATAGCAATTAGTACGATATACGCAATGTTATTTATATACTGAGAAAAGATTGTAGCGATATTATCCTTTAAAAAACCAACCGAAATTATACCAATAATTTGTCCATTTTCATCTATAACAGGTGCCTTTCCACGTAAAGCTTTCCCCAATGTACCGGTTGCTTCGGATATATATGATTTCCCATGAATAAGTGCTTGTTCATTATCGTCACCGACCATTTTCTTGCCTAGTCTTTCTGATACTGGATGGGCGTAGCGAATCCCCTCTTCATTTCCTATTACTACATACTCCGCTCCTGTTTTCTCCTTTATAACAGTGGCAATTGGCTGAAGTATTTCTGTAGGGTTTTCTGATTGAAACCCTGCCAAAATATCAGGCCGCTCTGCAGTCGTTTTCGCAATACTAAGAGCCCGTTCTCCTACTTGTTGTTCTACTGCATCTGAAACGATAAAGTAAAAAGAAATTCCTATTATAATTGCAACAAGCGATACAAATACAGCACCAATTAAAAAAATACGAGATTGTAACGATTTCTTTTTCATGCTTATCACTCTCTATCCCCATAAAATAGTAGAAATATAAATTACAATAGTAACCGTTATACAGCTCATAATAGTAGAAAACAAGACAATTTGTGCGGCCAAGTTTGCCTCCACATCATACTCTAACGCTAATGTAGAGCTATTACGAGATGTTGGAAATGCACTTGCTATAAACAGTGATTGAGCTACTACTCCGTCAAACCCCATTAATAGGATTAACCCCAAAGCTAATGTAGGACCAATTATTAATCGACCAACTGTGCTAGTGAAAATTACCTTGTTAAATATTGTTTTTAACTCTATCTGCGCCAGCTGAGCACCTAATGTAATAAGCGCTATTGATATAAAAGCATTCGCTAAGTACTCAATCGGAATTCTAAATGTAATAGGAAGGCCTATATTCCAAAAGTTCATTATTGCACCAATGATTAATGCATGAACAATCGGCAGACGTAGTAAGCTGCGAAGTATGTCCAAACCTGATTTGGTTGAGGAGATTAAATTATATAAACCATATGTATAGGTAATAATGTTTTGGAATATAACAATGATTACTTGAATCGATGTTCCAAGCGGATTTGCCACAAATAGCATTTGACTAACCGGGATCCCATAATTGCCTGAGTTTATCAAAACAATACTATTATTAAAAATTGCTGCCTGGCTTCTATTAAGCTTTAATAATTTGCTAAATAACCAACTAATCATCATAAGGCAAATACTAAAAATAAGTAAATAAACGATAATACTACTTAGGACTTTTGCATTTACTTGCGTCTCATAAATATTAATAAACACCGCTGCTGGCATTAAGCAGTATGTGATTAGATTAGATAACGCTTTTAAGTTAAAACGGAACTTAAGTTGTAGGATTGCTCCTATCACAAGCATTATTAAAATAGGAGCAACCACTTGAAATAACACCATACTTAAATAAACCACATTACTCCTCCTTTCAAAATTACTTTGAAACATATTATCGCACTCTTTAAAATTTTCCGCCATATGGTTTTTCTGCTTCCGCTGCAACTGACCTCCCCTAATCTACAAGTTGCTCTGCTATTTATACATCTCACCTTGAAACGGCAGACCTTGAACCCCTTATTGTCATACACTTGGTGTACAAAGAAGTTACGGGAGGAACAGACATGAATATAGTGGAAGTCCACAATTTAGAAAAGTCTTATGGCTCTAATCAGGTTTTAAGAGGGTTAAACTTTCAAGCACAGGCTGGAGAAATAATTGGAGTGATTGGAAAGAACGGAGCTGGGAAGTCTACATTTTTAGAGATATTAATGACTATCAAAGATTATGATGGCGGTCATGTAGTTCTATTTCAAAAAGATATTCAAGAGAGTAATTTAGACCAAATTCGAAAGCAAATCTCAGTGGTCCTTCAACCTACTCAATTTTATAAAACACTAAAAGTAGAAGAGCTTTTGAAATTATTCAAGGCCTATTATCGATCAAATATAAAGATTCACCAGATTATAATGGACTTCCAATTAGAGCCACACCGTAAGAAATATTTTGATAACCTTTCAGGCGGTTGGAAACAAATAGTGAGTTTAGCGATTGCTTTTTTATCTGAACCAAAATTACTGATTTTGGATGAACCAACTACTGGGTTAGATCCGCATATGCGTAACATGCTTTGGACCTATATTACAAACTACAATACTCGTACCGGTGGAACAGTCATATTGACTACTCATAATATGGAGGAAATTGAGATGTACTGTGACAAAGTAATGCTCATCAATAATGGGATTAACGAAGTTTTTGATACGACCTCCGGAATCCTAGCTTCTGGTTTTCCATCTGTCCATGAATTTTATCTTCAGAAAGTAACGATATAGGAGGAAATCATATGTTAATGACTCAATTGAAATATGACTTACTAATGTTTTCAAGAGAATTATTTTACTTAGTATTCACAATCGTCGTACCACCAGTTACGTATTTATTCATGGGGCAATTATTTGGGGAACAAACTTATGCCGGTAATTTAAATTACGCAGAAACATATACACCATCCTTCATACTAGTTATCACGTTTACGGTTGTATTTTTTGCCTTTGGGTTCGATCAAGTAATGCAGCGTACAACAGGAGTGGAAAAACGAATCAGCATCTCTCCAGTTTCAAAAAAAATACTGCTCCTTTCTAGTATTATTCGCGCTATTCTTATGACTAGCTTTGGTTTTGTGCTAATTTCTGTTATTGGTTATCTAATGTATGATTTACAACTTAGATTTTGGAGTGTCATATTGTCATACGGATTTTTCATCCTATTGAATGCAGTTTTGCTCATCCTAGCTTCAGCTATTTACTCTTTCTTTCAACGTATGAACAGTGCATTGGTGTTTTCTATAGTTATTTTTCAAGTGGTTATTTTCACAGGTGGCTTAGCTATGCCTATACGACTAATGCCCAACTTTATACAAGTAGTTGCAGACTTTAACCCTCTGTATCATATGAACAATCTTTTCATCGCTATTTGGAACGGCCAGTTTTCATTGGACTCACAGACACTTCTCTCTAGTGGATACTTAGCATTACTTGTAATGGTAGCGTTGATATGCCTCCATATTCAAAATAAACGAAAAATAGGATAGCCACCCCTCAGTGAAACTATTACACTTAAATGAAAGAGGAGTGTGAGTTTGAGTTGAAGGTTTTACTAGATATCGATCGTGATTATAAAGAAACAAAAGTAATAATAGAGACGCCTACATTAGATGCCTCTGTGCAAGAGGTGTTAGATTTTATAAAGGGGAGAGATACAGAATTTTTGGTCGGAAAAGTGGAAGAGATGCAACATATACTAAAGCCTCAAGACATCCATTTTTTTCATACCGAAAATGACTCCGTTTTAGCAGTCAACGCAAACGGTTCCTATAAATTGAAGGAAAAGCTGTACGAACTTGAAGATATTCTTCCCTCTAATAAGTTTATACGACTTTCAAAATCAGTCATTGCCAATTTACATGAATTAAGTAGGTTTGAGGCATCATTTAACGGAACTTTATGCGTGTATTTTAAATCCGGTGTAAAGGAATATGTTTCCCGTACCTACGTTAGTGCTATTAAAGATGCGTTGAAAATGAACAGGAGGAAAAACGGATGAAAACCTTCCTATTTAGAAGTATGATTGGTATTTTCTTTGGAGCGTTTATCGCAGTTATACTGACCAATTCAGTTGTCTTATTTAGTGAGAAAGATACACTAGATGGTGCGCTATTTCTGAAAAACTCACTAGGATCTGTATTTTGTGGATGGTTTTTCACTGTAAGTCCTTTATACTTCGAAAATAAAATGCTCCAATTATGGCAACAAACAATTCTCCATTTCGTGACGGTTGTTATTCTCTACTTTTTACTTGCCTTTGGGATAGGCTGGGTGCCTTTTAACGTCCCTAGTTTTTTAACAGCGATGGGATTATTCCTAGTAGTCTATTTAGTTATTTGGGCTAGCTTTTATTTATATTTTAAGCGGCAAGTAAAAAAACTGAACGATGAGCTTGAACTGCTATAAAATGAAACTTATCTTCCACTTACATCGTAACTAAAGGAACGGAAGGAAGTGTATGGATCATGGATTACTTTTTAGTATTTTTGGGAGCTGCCATCCCTTGGCTAGAATTAGCGCTAGTCATTCCACTTGGAATTATTTCGGGGATGAATCCTGTAGCAGTGATTATCTTCGGTTTTATAGGGAATATGGTCACGGTCATTGCGCTAATTATTGGCTACGATAAATTTAAACTTTGGCTTGCCAAACGAAATGAAGGAAAAGAGAAAAAAGCATCTAAGCGAAGTGAACGTGCAAAAGAGCTTTGGAACAAATATGGACTACCGGGGATGCTATTACTTGGACCTATTTTAATCGGGACTCATATTGCTGCATTTATTGGGATGACACTTGGTGCATCTAAAGTAAAAACACTCGTTTGGTCAACAATAAGTATAGGTGCTTGGGCAATTGTATTTGGTGTTGCAACCTCCCTTGGCTTTGACTTTTTTGTACGTGATTAGAATCTAATAATATTAAGGATTGGTGATGACAATCCTTTAAGAACAAAATCTGATTCTATTATTACCGGTAAATTTTAAAGAGATGCAGTTCTTGACTAACGTCATGGACTGCATCTTTTTTCAGTAATCTTATTGGATTTCCCCTTCTCTAACTGTGATCTCTATTCACTTATTGGTACATAACCTACTTTTTCCACAAGTGCTTGCCCTTGGTCCGATAAAATCCACTCAATTAACGGCTCCACATTGGAATTATCCGTTCCAGCTGTCACAATATACAATTCGGATGTTATAGGATAGGTTTCTGCTCGAATATTTTCTTTCGTTGGGGCAACTCCATTTATTTCTAACAGCTTGATCTGATCATTACCGACCATTTCTGTAGAATAAAAGCGGAATGTAAAGCCAATTGCATTTTTATAGTTTCTATATTGAGATACCTCATTTATGATTCCTCCCATTCCTGTAACGATATCTTTTGAAGGTGGATCCATAAGTGGCATTCCCTTCATCAGAGATTGAAGCGCAGATTGTGACCCACTGTCTTCTGGTCGTTGAAAAGCACGAATTGGATCATTTTTCCCCCCTAGCTGCTCCCAGCTAGACACTTTCCCCGTATATATATCTGTTATCTGATCTACAGTAAGGTTATCAACTGGATTTTTTTGATTGACAAAAAAGACAAATGCTTCTCGACCAATAGGTGTCATTGTAAGCTCTAATCCTTTTTGCTCTGCAATTTTCTTTTGTGATTCGGAGGGAGCTGCCGCGAAGATCATATCAACCTTTCCACTGAATAGATTCTCATAAGCATATGGTGTAGTACTCACCAATACTTCACTATTGTATGATGGATAGGATTTTTCTGGGTAAGTTGCTTCTACAATTGCCGCGTATAACGGATAAAGCGCAGTTGCACCGTCCAATCTTGGTAGATCATCAGTAAGCTGAAGTGTCGCTTTCTCATTTAAAGTTGTTACATTGCCAAATTGTGAAAAGGGTTCGTACTTAGCTATATCTACTTCAGCATCTACTGTCGGTATTAAATGAGTATATATATCTTTTATGGGAGCAATCGCACTGATTAATATTGCTGCTCCTGCTAAACTACCAAATATGATTTTCCGCTTTTTCGTTTGAAAAAAGTGAAATATATTAAACACAAACAACACATATAATACAACTCCACCAGTTATAAGCAATGCAATATAATCTATTCCCCCCATTATAAGTACAAAAAACAAACCAACGAATACAAAGAACACCATCCCAATCAAAGCAAAAATAGAAAGTATTACTCCTCCAATTTTCGACTCTACTTTCATCCCAATTCCCCCTGTGGTTACTCTGTTTTGAATAGTTCGCTTAGACGAATATTTGTTTCCTCTTCATCAAAAGAACTGAACCAACGATAATTTTTATCGTCTAAAATGCGGTAATGTTGGCTGATAACATTTTGTTGCATTCGGAAATTCCCCTTTGAACTTACTTCCTTCCACCACACATGACCACCCATCGATTTGTCCTTTGGGCGATCAATGCCATCATGAGCAATTGTTTCAATCACTTCCAATGGCTCATCTCCTAACACAGAATGCAAAATTTCACTATCTCGAAACAACGCACATACAGCAATTATATTTGTCCAACCAGCTAGCACTCTTTCTTTCTCTATTTGGACAAGCGTTTTCTTCGAAATTCCCATAATGCTTGCCATTTTATCCTGTGAATATCCTTTTTCAAGTCGAACCATTCGAATCCTCACAGAAATAAGCTGAATTACATATTCTTTATCCATAAAATGCCCCTTTATAATGAATACTCTTTCTATTTAGTGTAATTTTACACTAAAAGTGTAAAGTAGACAATAGATTTAGTGTTTTTTCTTTTATTAATAGGGAATGAATAATAATGAAAAATAATCTTGTAATTATTTATGTTTTATCGTTTAATATTCTAGTTGTTAAAAAAATTTGTAAAGGAATGTGATAAATGAACAAGTTTATAGGAGGATTAGCATTTTCCATGTTAATCGGTATGACATTGGGGGCCTGTGCACCTAAAGAGTCGACAGATGTAAAAGAAGAGGTTGCGCTTGTAAAAGATTTAGTGGATGCGAATAAAGATTACTTATCAGCCGTCGATGTCGATTATGCTTTTGAGTTCACAAAGAGCCTAGAGGAATTTAAAACGAATGAAAAACTTGGTTACCGAACTGCTGGATCAGTGGCAGAGCTGAAAACTGGGGAAAAAATTGCTGAAGAAATGAAAGAAATTGGACTTACTGAAGTAACAAAGGACGAGTTTACCTTAGACACATGGGAATTTGAAAAGGCTGACCTAACTTTCGTTGATGAAAACGGCGAGGAACATTTAGCAGTTTTAGGGGCTTACCAAGTAAATTTTGATACGAATGGTGTAAAGGAGCTTGAGATTGTATACGGAGGCAAAGGTACTGCTAATGATTTAGCAAATCTTGATGTCGAAGGTAAGTTAGTTTTAATTGACATAAATCAACGCGAGGAATGGTGGATTAACTACCCTGCCTATCAAGCTCATTTAAAAGGAGCTGCTGCAGTTATTGCAGTTCAGGAAGCTGGATATGCAGAAACAGATGAAGACGCGCTTAATGCACAGGATATCTGTGGACCAGATGATGCTCCTGCATTTTCTATGTCCCAAACAGATGCCAATCAACTTAAGAAAGCTTTAGAATCTAGTGAAAATGGGACGATGACTGTAAAATTCGATGCTAAATCTATTGTGAAAATGGATGGAAAGTCGTATAACTATTACGGAAAAATTATCGGTAAAGACCCTGAGTCCTATATCATTTTATCTGCTCATTACGATTCTTACTTCACAGGATTCCAGGACGACCATGCAGCAATCGGGTTAATGATGGGTGTTGCTAAAGGATTAGTAGATAGTGGGTATCAACCAGAAAAAACGATTATTTTTAATGCACTTGCTGCTGAGGAATGGGGAGTTTCTAATTCTCGCTATGACTGGTCAACCGGAGCTTACAACCAAATATTCAATATTCATCCTGAATGGGTTGGAAAAGCATTTGCCAATATGAACTTCGAGCTTCCAGCGTATGAGCATACAACACAGGATGAAATTCGTTCTGTCTACGAATTGAATAATTATTTAACTAAATTTGCTAAAACTGTACCAAGCGTAGATGGTGTCTATAAAGACGGCATTTCCGTTGTTTCTCCACTTCGTACTTGGTCCGATGATTTTTCATTTGGAATTGCTGGTGTTCCAGCTCTTCGGAATGATTTCCAAGATAGTGATTTCATGCGCACTCATTATCATTCCCAATTTGATAACGAGGACACCTATAATGCTGATGCACTGAAGTTCCATTTGAATCTATACGGATTACTTTCGATGCATTACGATCAAACAGCGGTTGTTCCATTGGATTTCACAACGCGTTTGACAGAAATGAAAAAAGTAATTGATGCTGATATTTTTGGTCAAGCTGAAGTTTCTTCCGACCAATTAGTTGCGGAGATTGACAAAGCAATTGCGCTTGCAGAAGAAGTTAATACAAAAGTTTTAAAAGTTAATGACAATTACCTAACCGCTTTAACTGAAGAAGATACAGATAAGGCACAAAAATTATATGAAGATAGCCGTGAATTGAATAGTGGTCTACTCTCTGCATTCAAATACGCTGAAGATCAATTCGTTCGCTTAACATGGGAGGATGATCAAATATTCCCACACGAACATGCTCAAAATAATATTACAAATCTTACACTAGCTATTGATGCCTTAAATAAAGGAGATATAACTACTGCGATTGATGAATACCTATGGGCTATTGACAATAACTGGTATGCTTACGATTTTGAGAAAGAGGTATTCGATTATTTCACAAACTATGTGCTAGACGCTCCTAAGGAAAAACTTATGTGGGGTGATGGTAGAATTGTTGGCCACGAAAATCTATTCAATCCAATCAACGCATTAATCGAAAAAAGTGGACAAGAAGATGCCGATATATCCGCAGAACTAGCCTCTCTGAATGAGGCACTTGAAAGACAGAAAGCACTACTGCAAAAAACTACAGCTGAAGAAATCATTGCTGTACAAGAGCTTGCTAAAAAGCTAGAGGCATTAAAATAATAATAGAATAACCGGGAGGATGCTGATTGTGACTGCGGTCACGACCAGCATCTCTTTTTTCGGAAATCTTATGGCGTTTAACTGTCCGTCACCCTCCTACAACTCAAGGTACAGGTTAGTGCTTTCATTTGAAAAAGGCTATCTGAGAGTGAACTCGGATAGCCTTTCTCTTATCTATTTATTAAATTAAGGAACGAATCACTCTTCCATCCAAGTACGCTTGAATATCTTCAATTGCTTCTCGGTAATATGTAGTGTAATTTCTTTCTGTTACATACCCTAAATGTGGAGTTGCTAATACGTTCGGCATTGTACGGAATGGATGGTCCACTGGAAGCGGTTCGATATCGAATACATCTAATCCTGCTCCTGCAATCCAGTTTTCATGGATAGCTTTTATGAGAGCTTGCTGGTCAACTATAGCAGCACGAGATGTATTAACCAAATAGGCTGAGCTTTTCATGAGTTGTAAGTCATTTTCACTGATAAGACCTCTAGTTCTGTCGCTTAACACTAGATGAATAGAAACGTAATCACTTGTTTCTAACAACTCTTCTTTTGAGCTTGCCAACTGAACACCTAACTGATCCGTCTGCTCCTTCGTTAAGTTTTGACTCCAAGCAATTATATCCATTCCAAAGGCTTTCGCTATAGTTGCCATTCGACTACCTATTTTCCCCAGCCCTAGGAGACCTAAACGCTTGCCATATAAATCCGACCCAACCGTGCTCTGCCATAATCCATTACTACGTAGATCAGTGTTTTCCTTCATAATATTACGTGCCAAATTCAGTATTAAGGCCCATGTTAATTCTGTTGGTGGCTCTGAAGAACTCGCAGTTCCACAAACAGTTACTCCATGAGCAGCTGCAGCCACAAGGTCAATCGATGTATTTCTCATTCCAGATGTAATCAGCAATTTAAGTTTAGGTAGTTTTTCAAAAAGTGTGACTCCAAAAGGTGTGCGCTCGCGCATAACAATTACTATCTCTGCATCACTAATGTAGTCTACTAGTTCATTTTCATCATAAAAGTGCTTAGAAAACGATACAATCTCGACCTTCTCTGTAATAGTTGACCAGTCGGCAATTTTTAAGGCAACTTGCTGATAATCATCTAGAATAGCACAACGTATCCTCATACTAATTCCTCCCTATTTCAAATAATCCACAACAATTTGCACTAAAAGTAATATAGTGACCACTCGTAATAACGGCTTAACATGCTCTGCCTTTAACTTTCGTGCAAGGCGAAGTCCAAGCTGGGCACCTATTATTGCACCTAGCATTAATGCTAGTGTCACTGGCCATATTATTTTTCCAGTAGAAATATACGTAATCGATGCTCCAAAGCAGCTAGAGAATACACCAATTCGAGCAAGCCCAACAGCTCGAATGTAGGCTATTTTTTCACTCGCATACAAGTATAGAGCAAGTGTGCTGCTCCCAGGGCCGAACATGCCATCGTACATACCAATTCCTAATAATGCTGGAACTGTTTTTTTATTCAGTTGAAAGGTTTCCTTTCCCCCAAAGTTCCCTTTTCCCATAAAGGATGTAACAAAGGCGAAGCTAAGTAAAATAATAGCAATTATCGTTAGTACCTCTCCACTTAGAAAAGATGCAATGAGCCCTCCTATTATTCCTCCTCCTAAACAAAATACCAATACCGAAAGTGCCTCTTTTCCGGTTACTTCCTTTTTAGTGAAAATCACTAGAAAACTTGAAAGCGAGCTGACAGTGTTGGACACTTTATTTGCCCCAATGGCAGAATGCACTGGCAGTCCCATTAATAGCATCATCGGCAAGCTTATAAGACCTCCCCCACCTACTAATGTGCCTACTACATTCCCCACAATTCCTATGATGAAAAAGATTAAAAACTCCATTTAAATGCCTTCTTTCAAAAACCACTTTTGTTCTTTTAGCATACCTTGACTCCTATCATAAGTAAATTCGATAGTTATTATCGTTTTGCATATGAAAAACTTATCATCTTTGAAAGGATTATTAGTACTCTTAAGGGAAGTAGTAATATAAGGAGGGATTTCATGAAGAAATGGTTATTAGTTATTTCACTAGTATTATTTGGTTGTACAGAGGAGGCTGTAAAGTTACCCACTCAGGGTCCAATTGCAGAGAAGATCACTACTAATTTAAATATTCCATGGTCTATCAATTTACACAATAATACCTTTTATATATCAGAACGAGTCGGAACGATTGCACGTATACAAGGTGGTTCTGTTGTACATGAACCAGTTCGACTTTCGGATAATCTTGCAGCTATCTCTGAAGCTGGATTACTCGGCTTTGTGCTGAAGTCTGACTTTGAAGAAACAGGTGAAGCATTTGCTTACTATACGTATGATATAAACGGAGAGTCCTTTAACAAAGTCGTGACTCTCAAACGAGGAGAAGACGAATGGCAAGAAACTGCGATTCATTTGGACGGCATACCGACCGGCAACATTCATCATGGGGGGCGTTTGGAGATTGGACCAGATGGTTCGTTGTATGTGACCGTTGGAGACGCAGGTAATCCTAGTAATGCACAAGACCCAACTTCACTAAATGGGAAAATTCTTCGCATGGAAGACGATGGCTCATTTGAAATATTCTCCATGGGGCACCGTAATCCACAGGGACTTGCTTGGGCCGCAGATGGAACGCTATACGAAGCTGAGCATGGCCAGTCAGCTAACGACGAAATCAATTTAGTCGAACAAGGTAAAAACTATGGCTATCCAATTATCGAGGGGGAGAAAAGTGAAGAAGGGCTTGAAACTCCTATTGTTACTTCTGGTAGTGACGAAACCTGGGCACCATCTGGCATTACATTTCATAAAGGCGAACTATATGTAGCAACACTTCGTGGAGAGTCTGTTAAAGTGATGAATGTAGAAACTGGCGAAGTGGAACATTCGATTACAGGATTCGGACGAGTACGTGATGTATTCTCCGATGGAGAATCGCTTTATTTCATCACTAATAATACCGACGGACGCGGAACACCTGGTGAGGACGATGACGTGCTGTATAGGATAAAATAAAAGTCGGGAGATATCGATTCAAAACAAATCCTCCTTTTCAGGAGGATTAAATGGATCTTTTATATTTTAATGAAACAGCATTATCTTCCGCTTCGCTTTCATACGCCTGTTGCTCATATTGAAAAGTGAATTCTCGTGCTTCGTAAAACGGAATGCCCAATTGATTTCCTTTGGTGACAGAAACCCATTGTTCATGTGCTCCATATTCAGCTCGTTGAATCTCTGTTAAGTAACTTAGTAATTTTGTACCGATACCTTGACCTCTTTTTGCTGGATGCAAGTAAAGAACATAAACTTCAGCTACTCCATCTTCATCTACTCCCCCACCGATTGCACCAACAATTTCCTCATTTAACTGCGCAACAAAATAACCATTCCAGCTTCGATTTGTATCTTTAATTTCCTTCGAAATTCTTTCCACTGTATAAAATTTTGCTATAATTCCTTCTATGTAATCATTCGAATACAAATCTTTGTACGTATTCCATTGAGCAGCTATACAAACATCAACTATTCCCTGTTCATCACCAGCCTGTGCCATGCGAACCTCAATTATATCTAATGAAAGCGCCATAGCAATTTGTATACCCGATCTTCCATTAAACCGTCTCCCTTCATCGATAAAACCCGATTTTGCATACACAGTTTGTGCCGCCTTGTTTGCTTCATT
The DNA here is from genome assembly GCF_038003185.1 of Psychrobacillus sp. FSL K6-1415. NCBI lineage: Bacteria > Bacillati > Bacillota > Bacilli > Caryophanales > Bacillaceae > Psychrobacillus > Psychrobacillus sp. FSL K6-1415. The sequence continues at coordinate 3,665,119 of NZ_JBBOOQ010000001.1, forward strand.
CACCCCAAGTACTATTCTATTTATATCTGAAAAATGCTTAGCTACAAAAGTTTGCAGTAGCTTCATAGACTTTTGAGCAATTCCCCTCCCCTGGTAAGCAGGATGTATGGAGTATCCTCTTAGTAAAATACTCTCCGGGATATCTGTATAATGGAATTTATCCTCACCAGTATCTAGCACAAAAAAACCAGCAACCTGATCGTCTTCCGTTATAATAATGGGAGTATACGTTACATTAACTTGAGCACGTTCTAATAATTCTAACGGATGACCAGTAAATGAAAGATGCTCTTCAGATAACGGATAATTCTCTAACGATTTTCTATAATCGTCATTATATATAGTAAGCCTAGTCATGAGTTTCACCCCTTTTTAATCAGCATATCACAAGAGGAGGAGGTATTGCCAAATGAAAATAGCAATAATTGGTGGAGGTATCGGGGGGCTCTGTGCTGCTGTAACCTTACAAAAACAAGGTTTTTCTGTTCAGGTATACGAATCAAATGCAACTTTTCATCCGGTAGGCGCTGGTATTGGAATAGGATCCAACGCTTTGCAGGCACTTATGGAAATTGGTGTCGGTAAGGATGTATTTGCAAATGGCCATGCCCTTCATACACAGGTCTTTCAGGATGCACTAGGGAAGACACTGAATACGATTGATTTTACTGTACTAAAGGAACTTTATGGCCAAGAAAATATTACTATTCATCGAGCTGATTTACACAGGACATTTCTGAAAGCACTTCAGCCTAATACACTCCATTTCAATAAAAAATGCATATCTGTCGACCAAAACGATACTCAAGCAACCATCCATTTCGAAGATGGAGAAACAGTAAGCGTAGATTTACTAATAGCCGCAGACGGTATAAACTCCTCTATACGTCAACAGCTAGTTCCAGGTTCTGTTCTTAGATACTCTGGCTATACATGCTGGAGAGGCATTACAGAAAACAAAGGCAGAATTGATAAATACACCTCTACCGAATTATGGTCTACTAAAGGACGATTTGGTATGGCTCCTATGAAGGATGAATTAGTATATTGGTTCGCTTGTATTAATACATCTGCAAGGAATCCACAATTTCAGCATCTCGCTTCTCAGGATATCGGAAACTTATTTGACCACTTTCCTGAAGTTGTAAATAACATAATATCTACAACACCTCCAGAAAATATTCTACATCATGATATTTCTGATATTAAACCGCTGCGACAATTTGTTTTTGGCAGAGTGGTTCTTCTTGGGGATGCGGCTCATGCCACCACACCCAATATGGGACAAGGAGCTGGGCAAGCAATTGAAGATGCCATTGTCCTTGGAAATGGCTTCAAACAATTTGAACATGTGGAGAATGTGTTAGCATTTTATGAACAAAAACGAGTTGCAAGAACTGCAAAAGTAATCCGTCTTTCTCGTCAAATAGGGGCAACCGCTCAAATCAAGTTTCGCCCACTCGCCAGAGTTCGTGATTTTTTATTCCCTTTTATCCCCTCAAAGCTTTTAATGGGAAGACTAAAATTCCTATTCGATGTGAAATTAAAATAAAGTGCCTTGCATATAGCAGGCACTTTACTTTTTACTAATACATTTGCAGTCCTAATGGGTCTACAACCTCTATATGTTTTGGGACTTTTAAGTGAATATATGTGAAACCTGTTACCATTCTGATCTCCTCATCAAGTAATGACTGTTTTAAAGAATACAATTCATTTGAAAACAATTCTAAATTAAGCTCCTTCTCTGAAGGCTCATGAATAACTAACTGATCTCGATTCCAGTCCAATTCATTAAGTGGAATTCTGTCCTCAATTTTTAGTCCATATACATTTATATGAGTTCTATATTCTATCCCTTCTACTTTAAAATCTGTAGAGTCAATCCATTCCACTACCACTTTTGTTGAGTATGGATCATTTCCTTTATACTCGAGAGATAATATATTTCCACTCAATTCATGTGACCATTCTTCCTTAAGAAACTTCTGATTGAATTTGTTTTCTTCTAGTTTAAGTAAAGATTTTTGAAAAGAATTATTTTCCGTTTGTAATTGTACTAATTCTTCAACGGATAATTTTTCTAACATAGTTTCTTTTGGTAAAAGTTCATATACAACACCTGAAGCGATTAATATACCGACATAGACAGTTATAATAATTTTATTTAGACGTAAGTTCCCTTTATATTTTACTTTTTTCGTTAGATAAAGAACAATGATTATTCCGATGACTATAGGTATTAATCCAATAAATAGAATCAGCCATGTATTACTCATGTTCTAACCCCCAAACGATTTGAGATTGCAATGGATGTCGCAAAGAGCAATATCGTTATGACGAAAATCTTCATAATAAGTATCAGCAATGAACCGTTCTCAACAAAAATAGATTCTGATATCCTAATCCAAATACCTGTCATTAACAACATAACAATAATTACTATTGCACCAAAAAACAATAGCTTATGCTTTTGAAACAAAATGCCAGCTATATATCCTATTGAGCTGAACATCCATAAAAGAGTTATCATCGCTAGAATAGTTAGTAGAGAATTAATAGGATTCTCTAGAATAGTAGAACCTTCTACAATTTCATTATTACTATTGAAAGTTAAAAAGATACGCATTAGATAACCTGATAGGAAAGTAGTTACACCCGCAAAGCAACTAAAAATTAATAAGACAATACAATTAGCTAAATTACTACTAAGACGAGTTGCCACAAACGAAAAGTCATCATATCGATACGCTTTAGTAGTTATTAGGTTTCCCACTGAAATAGCTAGTAATGACACAAAAAGAAAACCAATATCAATAGAAGATATATTTATACTAATAGAAGTACTATTAAAAGAAGTTCCACTACCTCCTGCTTCGCCTGCAAAAAATATCCCCAGTATCTGCAAAATGATTAGCGAATAAACCAATCCATTATAAGCATTGAGCTTAAACTTCACCTGAGATAGAACTACACTTGTTAGACTGCTATTACTTAAAAACATCATCGATTCCTCCTTTCGTCTCACTCGTCACATACATGCATACTTCACTTGCAGGAATCGTTTGAATGATGGCTCCCTCTAAACGAGCTCTCTCCAACTTAGAGTTATTCTTAACTACTACATACTGCCTTTGCTCATCAACTCTTTTTGAATGAAGAATTTTTTCCCCCACTGTCCATCTTTCCACATCTGCAATTGATCCCTGAACAGCTACCGCATATTCCTTCACTTTATCTAGAGATTGATGTAATACAACTTTCCCATTATGAATCAATAGAATATCCTCTAATAAATGCTCAATTTCTGTTAAATGGTGGCTAGAGATTAAAATAGAGCGAGGATGTGCTATATAATCCTTTAGTAAAGCTCTATAAAAATCTGTACGAACTGCTTCATCCATTCCGTTTGTTGGCTCATCAAACATCGTTAACTCACAGCGAGTTGACAATCCAAAAATCATATTGAATGTAGCCCTTGCACCCTTGGATAGCTTAGAATGCTGTTGCTTGGAATCCAACTTAAAGTATTGAAATAACCGACTAGCAAGTTTTGCATCCCACCTTTGATAAAAAGCTGGTGCACTTCTCAATATTTCTTCTAAGGTAAGGGAGTCTGGAAAAGTCATTTGATCATCCACTAAAATACTGTTTGCAGAAACCATTAAGTTATTATAAGGATTTTTTCCAAAAACACTCACTTCACCCGACTTATGCTTAGTTAAGCCTGCTAGTATTTTTAGTAAAGTAGTCTTTCCAGCTCCATTGCGTCCAATAAGCCCTGTAATCTTTTGTTCTGTTAGCTCAAACGTTATATCTTCTAGAGCACTAGTTCGTCGAAAACCCTTACTTACTTTTTGACAATCTATCACATTCATTAGATCTCCTCCTCGCAGTTATGGATGAGTTGTATTAGTTCCATTTTTGTTACCGATAACCTTTTTGCTTCTAAAACGATGTCAGCTACCATTTTTGTTAGTGTCTCATTTCTCCGTTTTTCCAGAATCATCTTTTTGGCTTCTGGTGCTACGAACATCCCAAGTCCCCTCTTCTTATACAAAGTTTTTTCCTCTACTAGTATCGTTAAGCCTTTAGCAGCTGTAGCTGGATTGATATTGAAAAGCTCTGCCAACTGATATTGTGAATATACTTTTTGGTCATCCGTAAAACGCTCGGCTATAATTTCATTCTCCAGCCACTCCGCAATTTGTACATATATCGGTTTTGTACTATTGGTATTTATAATCACCTGAGGTTAATCTCCTCTCAATCAAAATTAGTACATTAGTGTTGTAATGTAGTATATAATACCGTTTTGAAATTGTCTAGTTTAATCTGGAATTCCATTACCGTTAAGTTATTTAGATATACATAAGTATTTAAAAAGGAGTTTATAAATGAGTGGAGAATATATATGTATAAGAAATGAGGGAAATGATTTATGAAATTAGGTCAAGTTGCGGTAAATGTTATAAATGTAGAACGGGCTGTTTCATTTTATAAGAATGTTATTAAATTATCTTTATTATTTGAAATGGATGGTCTAGCTTTTTTTCAATGTGGAGATACAAGACTTCTTTTAAGCCTAGCTGAAAAGGAAGAATTCAATCATCCAAGCTCCGTCTTGTATTTTCAAGTTGATGATTTGAACAGTGAGGTTTCTAGAATGAAGGGTGCAGGAGCCACTTTCATAGATGAACCACATATGGTAGCAAAGGTTGGAGATACAGAGACATGGATGGTATTTTTTAAAGATACCGAAGGAAATACACATGCATTAATGAATGAGCGTTAATTAACAGAAATTTTTCAGTGTGCCGAAACTTTTCTTTGGTGCCCAGCTACGTGTGTCCTACTCTCATAGGGGGAGACCCCCGACTACCATCGGCGCAAGAGCTTAACTTCCGTGTCCGGGCTGCAAAAGCAGATGGTCGGCTGATTTCTTTGTCAGCCGCACGCGTTCAATTCTCGCATATGTTATACGCTCCGAGTCTCTCTCACTTGCTTCCTCAAACTCTTTGTCCCTCTACTTTCTTGCATACTAACAGATAGAACGCCTACGGCTTATTTGTTAATACAAAAAAGTCGTTACCAATTACTCGGTAACGACTTTCTCTTTGGTGCCCAGCGACGTCCTACTCTCACAGGGGGAGACCCCCAACTACCATCGGCTCAAGAGCTTAACTTCCGTGTTCGGGCTGCGAAAGCAGATGGTCGGCAGATTTCTTCGTCAGCCGCACGCGTTCAATTCTCGCGTATGTTATACGCTCCGAGTCTCTCTCATTTGCTTCCTTGAACTCTTTGCCCCTCTACTTTCTCGCATACTTTCTTATAGAGATAGACTGCCTACGGCTTATTTGTTAATACAAAAAAGTCGTTACCAATTACTCGGTAACGACTTTCTCTTTGGTGCCCAGCGACGTCCTACTCTCACAGGGGGAGACCCCCAACTACCATCGGCGCAAGAGCTTAACTTCCGTGTCCGGGCTGCGAAAGCAGATGGTCGGCAGATTTCTTCGTCAGCCGCACGCGTTCAATTCTCGCGTATGTTATACGCTCCGAGTCTCTCTCATTTGCTTCCTTGAACTCTTTGCCCCTCTACTTTCTCGCATACTTTCTTATAGAGATAGACTGCCTACGGCTTATTTGTTAATACAAAAAAGTCGTTACCAATTACTCGGTAACGACTTTCTCTTTTGTGCCCAGCGACGTCCTACTCTCACAGGGGGAGACCCCCAACTACCATCGGCGCTGAAGAGCTTAACTTCCGTGTTCGGTATGGGAACGGGTGTGACCTCTTCGCCATCATCACTAGACTGATTCGGCTTTCAATACACATCGTACTTCGTCGTCAACCTCATTCGTTCGGTCAGTCACATACGTTAGTATGTTCCTTTCCTCTCTCAATTGTTTCCTCGAATTACTCGTGTCTTGAAACCCTCATTTAAATAGAGTGTTTGTTCACTCAAAACTGGATAAACGACATTGTTACGTTAAACAAATTTGGTTAAGTCCTCGATCGATTAGTATTCGTCAGCTGCACGTGTCGCCACGCTTCCACCCCGAACCTATCTACCTCATCGTCTTTGAGGGATCTTACTTACTTGCGTAATGGGAAATCTCATCTTGAGGGGGGCTTCGTGCTTAGATGCTTTCAGCACTTATCCCGTCCACACATAGCTACCCAGCGATGCTCTTGGCAGAACAACTGGTACACCAGCGGTGTGTCCATCCCGGTCCTCTCGTACTAAGGACAGCTCCTCTCAAATTTCCTACGCCCACGACGGATAGGGACCGAACTGTCTCACGACGTTCTGAACCCAGCTCGCGTACCGCTTTAATGGGCGAACAGCCCAACCCTTGGGACCGACTACAGCCCCAGGATGCGATGAGCCGACATCGAGGTGCCAAACCTCCCCGTCGATGTGGACTCTTGGGGGAGATAAGCCTGTTATCCCCGGGGTAGCTTTTATCCGTTGAGCGATGGCCCTTCCATGCGGAACCACCGGATCACTAAGCCCGTCTTTCGACCCTGCTCGACTTGTAGGTCTCGCAGTCAAGCTCCCTTCTGCCTTTACACTCTTCGAATGATTTCCAACCATTCTGAGGGAACCTTTGGGCGCCTCCGTTACACTTTAGGAGGCGACCGCCCCAGTCAAACTACCCGCCTGACACTGTCTCCTACCCGGGTTACGGGTATGGGTTAGAATTTCAATACAACCAGGGCAGTATCCCACCGACGCCTCCTCCGAAGCTGGCGCTCCGGGCTCTAAGGCTCCTGCCTATCCTGTACAAGTTGCACCAAAATTCAATATCAAGCTATAGTAAAGCTCCACGGGGTCTTTCCGTCCTGTCGCGGGTAACCTGCATCTTCACAGGTACTATAATTTCACCGAGTCTCTCGTTGAGACAGTGCCCAGATCGTTACGCCTTTCGTGCGGGTCGGAACTTACCCGACAAGGAATTTCGCTACCTTAGGACCGTTATAGTTACGGCCGCCGTTTACTGGGGCTTCAATTCGCACCTTCGCTTGCGCTAAGCACTCCTCTTAACCTTCCAGCACCGGGCAGGCGTCAGCCCCTATACTTCACCTTACGGTTTTGCAGAGACCTGTGTTTTTGCTAAACAGTCGCCTGGGCCTATTCACTGCGGCTCTTCTAGGCTATGCACCCAAAAGAGCACCCCTTCTCCCGAAGTTACGGGGTCATTTTGCCGAGTTCCTTAACGAGAGTTCTCTCGCTCACCTTAGGATTCTCTCCTCGACTACCTGTGTCGGTTTGCGGTACGGGCACCTATCACCTCGCTAGAGGCTTTTCTTGGCAGTGTGAAATCAGGAACTCCGGACATACGTCCTCGCCATCACAGCTCAATGTTATAGAATGCGGATTTGCCTACATTCACACCTTACTGCTTGGACATGCATAACCAACAGCATGCTTACCCTATCCTTCTGCGTCCCCCCATTACTCAAACGGTGGTTTGGTGGTACAGGAATATCAACCTGTTATCCATCGCCTACGCCTATCGGCCTCGGCTTAGGTCCCGACTAACCCTGAGCGGACGAGCCTTCCTCAGGAAACCTTAGTCATACGGTGGACGGGATTCTCACCCGTCTTTCGCTACTCATACCGGCATTCTCACTTCTAAGCGCTCCACCAGTCCTTCCGGTCTGACTTCAACGCCCTTAGAACGCTCTCCTACCACTGATACCAAAGGTATCAATCCACAGCTTCGGTGATTTGTTTAGCCCCGATACATTTTCGGCGCAGCGTCACTCGACCAGTGAGCTATTACGCACTCTTTAAATGATGGCTGCTTCTAAGCCAACATCCTGGTTGTCTAAGCAACGCCACATCCTTTTCCACTTAACAAATACTTTGGGACCTTAGCTGGTGGTCTGGGCTGTTTCCCTCTTGACTACGGATCTTATCACTCGCAGTCTGACTCCCAAACATAAATCATTGGCATTCGGAGTTTGTCTGAATTCGGTAACCCGGGATGGGCCCCTAGTCCAAACAGTGCTCTACCTCCAAGATTCTAACGTTTGAGGCTAGCCCTAAAGCTATTTCGGAGAGAACCAGCTATCTCCAGGTTCGATTGGAATTTCTCCGCTACCCACACCTCATCCCCGCACTTTTCAACGTGCGTGGGTTCGGACCTCCAGTAAGTGTTACCTTACCTTCATCCTGGACATGGGTAGATCACCTGGTTTCGGGTCTACGACCACATACTCATTCGCCCTATTCAGACTCGCTTTCGCTGCGGCTCCGTCTTCTCAACTTAACCTTGCATGTAATCGTAACTCGCCGGTTCATTCTACAAAAGGCACGCTATCACCCATTAACGGGCTCTAACTACTTGTAGGCACACGGTTTCAGGATCTATTTCACTCCCCTTCCGGGGTGCTTTTCACCTTTCCCTCACGGTACTGGTTCACTATCGGTCACTAGGTAGTATTTAGCCTTGGGAGATGGTCCTCCCGGATTCCGACGGAATTTCACGTGTTCCGCCGTACTCAGGATACACTCAAGAGAGAATGAATTTTGGACTACGGGGCTTTTACCCTATCCTGCGGACCTTTCCAGATCGCTTCGTCTAACTCATTCCTTTGTAACTCTATGTAGAGTGTCCTACAACCCCAAGAGGCAAGCCTCTTGGTTTGGGCTATTCCCGTTTCGCTCGCCGCTACTCAGGGAATCGATTTTTCTTTCTCTTCCTCCAGGTACTTAGATGTTTCAGTTCCCTGGGTGTGTCTCAGATGCGCTATGTATTCACGCAAATGTACTGCTCCATTACGAACAGTGGGTTTCCCCATTCGGAAATCTCCGGATCAAAGCTCACTTACAGCTCCCCGAAGCATATCGGTGTTAGTGCCGTCCTTCGTCGACTCCTAGTGCCAAGGCATTCACCGTGCGCCCTTATTAACTTAACCTAAAAGTTAAAAAGTCTTACACGTTGTGATTACGTAAATAATCACAACAGAATTTCTTGTTGTTTATTGTTTCAATGTCGTTTTATCCAGTTTTCAAAGAACAAGTATCGAATCTTCATATAAAAATGAACATTCAAAACTGAACTGCAAAACGTTAAGATACGAATAAAGATTCGTATTCCGATATTATCCTTAGAAAGGAGGTGATCCAGCCGCACCTTCCGATACGGCTACCTTGTTACGACTTCACCCCAATCATCTGTCCCACCTTCGGCGGCTGGCTCCCGTAAGGGTTACCCCACCGACTTCGGGTGTTACAAACTCTCGTGGTGTGACGGGCGGTGTGTACAAGGCCCGGGAACGTATTCACCGTGGCATGCTGATCCACGATTACTAGCGATTCCGGCTTCATGTAGGCGAGTTGCAGCCTACAATCCGAACTGAGAACGGTTTTATGGGATTTGCTCACCCTCGCGGGGTTGCGACCCTCTGTACCGTCCATTGTAGCACGTGTGTAGCCCAGGTCATAAGGGGCATGATGATTTGACGTCATCCCCACCTTCCTCCGGTTTATCACCGGCAGTCACCTTAGAGTGCCCAACTGAATGCTGGCAACTAAGATCAAGGGTTGCGCTCGTTGCGGGACTTAACCCAACATCTCACGACACGAGCTGACGACAACCATGCACCACCTGTCACCGCTGTCCCCGAAGGGAAAAGCCTATCTCTAGGCCGGTCAGCGGGATGTCAAGACCTGGTAAGGTTCTTCGCGTTGCTTCGAATTAAACCACATGCTCCACCGCTTGTGCGGGCCCCCGTCAATTCCTTTGAGTTTCAGTCTTGCGACCGTACTCCCCAGGCGGAGTGCTTAATGCGTTAGCTGCAGCACTAAGGGGCGGAAACCCCCTAACACTTAGCACTCATCGTTTACGGCGTGGACTACCAGGGTATCTAATCCTGTTTGCTCCCCACGCTTTCGCGCCTCAGCGTCAGTTACAGACCAGAAAGCCGCCTTCGCCACTGGTGTTCCTCCAAATCTCTACGCATTTCACCGCTACACTTGGAATTCCGCTTTCCTCTTCTGTACTCAAGTCCCCCAGTTTCCAATGACCTTCCACGGTTGAGCCGTGGGATTTCACATCAGACTTAAAGGACCGCCTGCGCGCGCTTTACGCCCAATAATTCCGGACAACGCTTGCCACCTACGTATTACCGCGGCTGCTGGCACGTAGTTAGCCGTGGCTTTCTAATGAGGTACCGTCAAGGTACGAGCAGTTACTCTCGTACTTGTTCTTCCCTCACAACAGAGTTTTACGATCCGAAAACCTTCTTCACTCACGCGGCATTGCTCCATCAGACTTTCGTCCATTGTGGAAGATTCCCTACTGCTGCCTCCCGTAGGAGTCTGGGCCGTGTCTCAGTCCCAGTGTGGCCGATCACCCTCTCAGGTCGGCTACGCATCGTCGCCTTGGTGAGCCGTTACCTCACCAACTAGCTAATGCGCCGCGGGCCCATCCTGTAGTGACAGCGAGATGCCGTCTTTTAACATCTCCCCATGTGAGGAAATGGATTATTCGGTATTAGCCCCGGTTTCCCGGAGTTATCCCAATCTACAGGGCAGGTTGCCCACGTGTTACTCACCCGTCCGCCGCTAAATCAGAAGAAGCAAGCTTCTTCGTCATTCGCTCGACTTGCATGTATTAGGCATGCCGCCAGCGTTCGTCCTGAGCCAGGATCAAACTCTCCATAATAGAGAACTTAAAAAGCTCATTTGTTTTGCTGGCATCATCATTAAATGATGTCAAAATTGTTTTGCTATCAAACTAACAAAGTTAGTTGATAAGCTATATGTCTTAACGTTTTGCATGTTCAGTTTTCAATGTTCATGTTGTTGCAGTGTCGTTTTGACGACTTTATTATCATAACAAATTTCGATATTGTTGTCAACAACTTTTTTTATTTTGTTTTTCGTGTAAATCATTAATAAAAATGACAACTTGATAACTATACCATCTATAAATCATTATTGCAAGCGTATTTTGAAATTCTTTTATAAGTTTACTTTTGATATATAAATCTTATATTCCCCATAATTAATGTTTTAATTCTATTCTAATTATGTAAACCAACATACTATAGAGGAAGTAATGTATTACCTTATTTGCTCTGTAATAATAAAAGGTTGATCAGTCATTAATCAGTGGAAAATGTGTTTCGGTATATGATATTGACGCAAGATACTTCTATTAAAGTAAATATAAGATTGAGAACGTATGGACTTAAAATAACGATGCAGGTTCTTTCAAGAGGTGTACGGGAGTTTTCATATAGCATTTGACACATAGTATGTAATAGAAAAATAGGCGTAAAAAATTACGCCTGTACTTAAATAGTAAAAGAATTTTTTATTGTTCAGGGTGAAGGATATTGCAGGCACTTAGCCAATTTCCAGAAGGATCTTTAAATCCAAAACCACCAAATTCACCTTTTAAATTTAAAGGACCAACTTCTACTTGTTTTCCTTCAAGCCACTCATATAATTCTTTTAAAGAAGGAGTATAAAAGTCAATTATGCTATGAACGATATTAGTATTTGTATTTCTGAATGATAATCCATTAATTTCTTCAGTTTCAACCAAGAAAATCGTTGGAACTCCTTTTGATTTCATAGTAAGCATAGCATTTTTTTCACCTTTAAAGTGGACTTCAGCACCAAGGATATCGATATAAAACTCTATAGATTCTTCTAAATTAGTAACAGGTATTTCCAGTGTAGCGATATGTGAAATTAAATTAGTCATTGTAGCCTCCTGTGTTTTATTTGCACATATATTTTTCTACACTCAAATAAGAAAACCCTCTTAAATTTCATTAAAAATGGAAAATAATTTATCGCTAATTCCATTTGATACATGAAGAAAGTAACTTAATCAACTTACAGGCAATTAGTCAAAAGGAGCAACGTCATTTAAGACGTTGCTTCTTTTATATTTAAAAGTACTTCTGATAATACTCCTTCCTTAACCTCCGTTTAACTGAGAGTAGAACCCCATGGTTTCATTTTTCTCATGACCCATAAGAAATTTGTATAATTCAATCGAAGTATAGTAAATAATAGATTGAATTGAAAGAGAAAATAACAGTTTAATGCTAAGCATCAAGTCTGACAACTATACATTTAAATTTGTTGTAATAATGAACTAACGCGGCTCGTTAGTTCAATAACGTTTGATGGTAATTTAGAATATATATGGAAAATTTTATTAACTTTATGAAACTAATAATAGGGTCCGATTTTTTCAATAAAAGAAGCTATCAACTCTATTTGAATAGGACTGCTAGTTTAGCTTGTTATTTGATTTTTAAATTCAATCTTATCAAGCCACCATACTATTGACTTTCATTCACATTTCCTTCTGCAGGAATCGGATACTTTTTCAATAACCGGGCAAAATGCAGTAAATTGTAAGCAGTTATTTTTGCGTGTTGCATCGTAAAATTGTTCTCTTTGCCGTTTGCCTCAATAAAGGATGGGCCAGGACCCGCTTCCCCCACCCAATAGGTATCCACATTTGGAGGAATCGTAAACCCAATATGCGACAATGCGTAAATTAGGTAGCTTGAGACGTTTTTCGCACCGTCTTCATTCCCGGTAACAACCACTCCGCCCACTTTGTTATAGTAAATGTACTGGCCTTTTTCGTTCGTAAGACTGCTTCCACCATACAATCTTTCAACAACCAAAGTGGCCAGGCTGCTCTGTTCACCAAGCCAAATCGGCGAGCCAAGTAAAAGGATATCCGTTTTCTTCACTTTTTCAAAAATCTCTGGCCATTGATCCTTTTCATTCACTGCCTCATGGGTAACTCCAAAGCCGATATTATAATCAGCCACCCTGAGCACTTCCGTCTCCACTCCATTTTCATCAAAGATTTTTACAATCTCGTTAATCAGCGCACGGGTATTCGATTTCTGTGTGCTGTCTTTTAAACTACAATTTAAAACTAGCGCTTTGATGCTCATTGCTACATCTCCTTAGGTGATAGTAATATTATTTCTTTACCCTGTGAATTTTTTATAAAACTAGGAATCTGGTTAGTTCCGTTAAAAAGGCTGCTGTACCTATAAAAAAAGCCACTACCGATAACTCGGTAACGACTTTCATTGGTCCCACGTCATACTCTCACAGGGGGAGACTCCCAACTACTATCAGCGCAAGAGCTTAACTTCCGTGTCCGGGCTGCGAAAGCGAATGGTCGGCAGATTTCTTTGTCAGCCGCACTCGTTCAATATTCTCACGTATGTTATACGCTCCGAGTCTCTCTCACTTGCTTCCTCGAACTCTTTGCCCCTCTACTTTCTCGCATACTTTCTTATAGAGATAGACTGCCTACGGCATATTATTTGTTAATACAAAAAAGTCGTTACCAATTACTCGGTAACGACTTTCTCTTTTGTGCCCAGCGACGTCCTACTCTCACAGGGGGAGACCCCCAACTACCATCGGCGCTGAAGAGCTTAACTTCCGTGTTCGGTATGGGAACGGGTGTGACCTCTTCGCCATCATCACTAGACTGATTCGGCTTTCAATACACATCGTACTTCTTCGTCAACTTCATTTGTTCGGTCAGTCACATACGTTAGTATGTTCCTTTCCTCTCTCAATTGTTTCCTCGAATTACTCGTGTCTTGAAACCCTCATAATAAATAGAGTGTTTGTTCACTCAAAACTGGATAAACGACATTGTTACGTTAAACAAATTTGGTTAAGTCCTCGATCGATTAGTATTCGTCAGCTGCACGTGTCGCCACGCTTCCACCCCGAACCTATCTACCTCATCGTCTTTGAGGGATCTTACTTACTTGCGTAATGGGAAATCTCATCTTGAGGGGGGCTTCGTGCTTAGATGCTTTCAGCACTTATCCCGTCCACACATAGCTACCCAGCGATGCTCTTGGCAGAACAACTGGTACACCAGCGGTGTGTCCATCCCGGTCCTCTCGTACTAAGGACAGCTCCTCTCAAATTTCCTACGCCCACGACGGATAGGGACCGAACTGTCTCACGACGTTCTGAACCCAGCTCGCGTACCGCTTTAATGGGCGAACAGCCCAACCCTTGGGACCGACTACAGCCCCAGGATGCGATGAGCCGACATCGAGGTGCCAAACCTCCCCGTCGATGTGGACTCTTGGGGGAGATAAGCCTGTTATCCCCGGGGTAGCTTTTATCCGTTGAGCGATGGCCCTTCCATGCGGAACCACCGGATCACTAAGCCCGTCTTTCGACCCTGCTCGACTTGTAGGTCTCGCAGTCAAGCTCCCTTCTGCCTTTACACTCTTCGAATGATTTCCAACCATTCTGAGGGAACCTTTGGGCGCCTCCGTTACACTTTAGGAGGCGACCGCCCCAGTCAAACTACCCGCCTGACACTGTCTCCTACCCGGGTTACGGGTATGGGTTAGAATTTCAATACAACCAGGGCAGTATCCCACCGACGCCTCCTCCGAAGCTGGCGCTCCGGGCTCTAAGGCTCCTGCCTATCCTGTACAAGTTGCACCAAAATTCAATATCAAGCTATAGTAAAGCTCCACGGGGTCTTTCCGTCCTGTCGCGGGTAACCTGCATCTTCACAGGTACTATAATTTCACCGAGTCTCTCGTTGAGACAGTGCCCAGATCGTTACGCCTTTCGTGCGGGTCGGAACTTACCCGACAAGGAATTTCGCTACCTTAGGACCGTTATAGTTACGGCCGCCGTTTACTGGGGCTTCAATTCGCACCTTCGCTTGCGCTAAGCACTCCTCTTAACCTTCCAGCACCGGGCAGGCGTCAGCCCCTATACTTCACCTTACGGTTTTGCAGAGACCTGTGTTTTTGCTAAACAGTCGCCTGGGCCTATTCACTGCGGCTCTTCTAGGCTATGCACCCAAAAGAGCACCCCTTCTCCCGAAGTTACGGGGTCATTTTGCCGAGTTCCTTAACGAGAGTTCTCTCGCTCACCTTAGGATTCTCTCCTCGACTACCTGTGTCGGTTTGCGGTACGGGCACCTATCACCTCGCTAGAGGCTTTTCTTGGCAGTGTGAAATCAGGAACTCCGGACATACGTCCTCGCCATCACAGCTCAATGTTACAGAATGCGGATTTGCCTACATTCACACCTTACTGCTTGGACATGCATAACCAACAGCATGCTTACCCTATCCTTCTGCGTCCCCCCATTACTCAAACGGTGGTTTGGTGGTACAGGAATATCAACCTGTTATCCATCGCCTACGCCTATCGGCCTCGGCTTAGGTCCCGACTAACCCTGAGCGGACGAGCCTTCCTCAGGAAACCTTAGTCATACGGTGGACGGGATTCTCACCCGTCTTTCGCTACTCATACCGGCATTCTCACTTCTAAGCGCTCCACCAGTCCTTCCGGTCTGACTTCAACGCCCTTAGAACGCTCTCCTACCACTGATACCAAAGGTATCAATCCACAGCTTCGGTGATTTGTTTAGCCCCGATACATTTTCGGCGCAGCGTCACTCGACCAGTGAGCTATTACGCACTCTTTAAATGATGGCTGCTTCTAAGCCAACATCCTGGTTGTCTAAGCAACGCCACATCCTTTTCCACTTAACAAATACTTTGGGACCTTAGCTGGTGGTCTGGGCTGTTTCCCTCTTGACTACGGATCTTATCACTCGCAGTCTGACTCCCAAACATAAATCATTGGCATTCGGAGTTTGTCTGAATTCGGTAACCCGGGATGGGCCCCTAGTCCAAACAGTGCTCTACCTCCAAGATTCTAACGTTTGAGGCTAGCCCTAAAGCTATTTCGGAGAGAACCAGCTATCTCCAGGTTCGATTGGAATTTCTCCGCTACCCACACCTCATCCCCGCACTTTTCAACGTGCGTGGGTTCGGACCTCCAGTAAGTGTTACCTTACCTTCATCCTGGACATGGGTAGATCACCTGGTTTCGGGTCTACGACCACATACTCATTCGCCCTATTCAGACTCGCTTTCGCTGCGGCTCCGTCTTCTCAACTTAACCTTGCATGTAATCGTAACTCGCCGGTTCATTCTACAAAAGGCACGCTATCACCCATTAACGGGCTCTAACTACTTGTAGGCACACGGTTTCAGGATCTATTTCACTCCCCTTCCGGGGTGCTTTTCACCTTTCCCTCACGGTACTGGTTCACTATCGGTCACTAGGTAGTATTTAGCCTTGGGAGATGGTCCTCCCGGATTCCGACGGAATTTCACGTGTTCCGCCGTACTCAGGATACACTCAAGAGAGAATGAATTTTGGACTACGGGGCTTTTACCCTATCCTGCGGACCTTTCCAGATCGCTTCGTCTAACTCATTCCTTTGTAACTCTATGTAGAGTGTCCTACAACCCCAAGAGGCAAGCCTCTTGGTTTGGGCTATTCCCGTTTCGCTCGCCGCTACTCAGGGAATCGATTTTTCTTTCTCTTCCTCCAGGTACTTAGATGTTTCAGTTCCCTGGGTGTGTCTCAGATGCGCTATGTATTCACGCAAATGTACTGCTCCATTACGAACAGTGGGTTTCCCCATTCGGAAATCTCCGGATCAAAGCTCACTTACAGCTCCCCGAAGCATATCGGTGTTAGTGCCGTCCTTCGTCGACTCCTAGTGCCAAGGCATTCACCGTGCGCCCTTATTAACTTAACCTAAAAGTTAAAAAGTCTTACACGTTGTGATTACGTAAATAATCACAACAGAATTTCTTGTTGTTTATTGTTTCAATGTCGTTTTATCCAGTTTTCAAAGAACAAGTATCGAATCTTCATATAAAAATGAACATTCAAAACTGAACTGCAAAACGTTAAGATACGAATAAAGATTCGTATTCCGATATTATCCTTAGAAAGGAGGTGATCCAGCCGCACCTTCCGATACGGCTACCTTGTTACGACTTCACCCCAATCATCTGTCCCACCTTCGGCGGCTGGCTCCCGTAAGGGTTACCCCACCGACTTCGGGTGTTACAAACTCTCGTGGTGTGACGGGCGGTGTGTACAAGGCCCGGGAACGTATTCACCGTGGCATGCTGATCCACGATTACTAGCGATTCCGGCTTCATGTAGGCGAGTTGCAGCCTACAATCCGAACTGAGAACGGTTTTATGGGATTTGCTCACCCTCGCGGGGTTGCGACCCTCTGTACCGTCCATTGTAGCACGTGTGTAGCCCAGGTCATAAGGGGCATGATGATTTGACGTCATCCCCACCTTCCTCCGGTTTATCACCGGCAGTCACCTTAGAGTGCCCAACTGAATGCTGGCAACTAAGATCAAGGGTTGCGCTCGTTGCGGGACTTAACCCAACATCTCACGACACGAGCTGACGACAACCATGCACCACCTGTCACCGCTGTCCCCGAAGGGAAAAGCCTATCTCTAGGCCGGTCAGCGGGATGTCAAGACCTGGTAAGGTTCTTCGCGTTGCTTCGAATTAAACCACATGCTCCACCGCTTGTGCGGGCCCCCGTCAATTCCTTTGAGTTTCAGTCTTGCGACCGTACTCCCCAGGCGGAGTGCTTAATGCGTTAGCTGCAGCACTAAGGGGCGGAAACCCCCTAACACTTAGCACTCATCGTTTACGGCGTGGACTACCAGGGTATCTAATCCTGTTTGCTCCCCACGCTTTCGCGCCTCAGCGTCAGTTACAGACCAGAAAGCCGCCTTCGCCACTGGTGTTCCTCCAAATCTCTACGCATTTCACCGCTACACTTGGAATTCCGCTTTCCTCTTCTGTACTCAAGTCCCCCAGTTTCCAATGACCTTCCACGGTTGAGCCGTGGGATTTCACATCAGACTTAAAGGACCGCCTGCGCGCGCTTTACGCCCAATAATTCCGGACAACGCTTGCCACCTACGTATTACCGCGGCTGCTGGCACGTAGTTAGCCGTGGCTTTCTAATGAGGTACCGTCAAGGTACGAGCAGTTACTCTCGTACTTGTTCTTCCCTCACAACAGAGTTTTACGATCCGAAAACCTTCTTCACTCACGCGGCATTGCTCCATCAGACTTTCGTCCATTGTGGAAGATTCCCTACTGCTGCCTCCCGTAGGAGTCTGGGCCGTGTCTCAGTCCCAGTGTGGCCGATCACCCTCTCAGGTCGGCTACGCATCGTCGCCTTGGTGAGCCGTTACCTCACCAACTAGCTAATGCGCCGCGGGCCCATCCTGTAGTGACAGCGAGATGCCGTCTTTTAACATCTCCCCATGTGAGGAAATGGATTATTCGGTATTAGCCCCGGTTTCCCGGAGTTATCCCAATCTACAGGGCAGGTTGCCCACGTGTTACTCACCCGTCCGCCGCTAAATCAGAAGAAGCAAGCTTCTTCGTCATTCGCTCGACTTGCATGTATTAGGCATGCCGCCAGCGTTCGTCCTGAGCCAGGATCAAACTCTCCATAATAGAGAACTTAAAAAGCTCATTTTGTTTTGCTGGCATCATCATTAAATGATGTCAAAATTGTTTTGCTATCAGACTAACAATGTTAGTTGATAAGCTGTATGTCTTAACGTTTTGCATGTTCAGTTTTCAATGTTCAATATTCTATGGTATTAAATAATGGAGCGGGTGAAGAGAATCGAACTCTCATCATCAGCTTGGAAGGCTGAGGTTTTACCACTAAACTACACCCGCATTAAATTATGTTAAACTGTTATTTGACTGGTGCGGCCGAGAGGACTTGAACCTCCACGGGGTTATCCCCCACTAGGCCCTCAACCTAGCGCGTCTGCCGTTCCGCCACGACCGCTTAGTAATTAATAGGACAAGGTTGATTATACTCTCTTACACCTTAAATGTCAATAACAATTTGATGAGCCATGTAGGATTCGAACCTACGACCCTCTGATTAAAAGTCAGATGCTCTACCAACTGAGCTAATGGCTCAAAAATGGCTGGGGTACCTGGATTCGAACCAGGGCATGATGGAATCAAAATCCATTGCCTTACCGCTTGGCTATACCCCAACATGGCGGTCCCGACCGGGATCGAACCGGCGATCTCCTGCGTGACAGGCAGGCATGTTAACCGCTACACCACGGGACCGTTGAAAATATTAAATAATAAATGGTAATGACCCCTACGGGATTCGAACCCGTGTTACCGCCGTGAAAGGGCGGTGTCTTAACCGCTTGACCAAGGGGCCATAATGGCTCCGAAGGTAGGACTCGAACCTACGACCGATCGATTAACAGTCGATTGCTCTACCACTGAGCTACTTCGGAATAATTTTTGTCGTTTTGTTTTACTCGACTTTTTCTATTATAGAGAGGGTTTTGCAAAACGTCAACTACTTTTCGAAAATTTATTTCAGATTCTCAAAATAAACTAACACTAAATCTCCGCAACACTTGCCACAACGGTATTTCTTCGTGTTTAAACGAATTTTTCGATTATAGGAAATGGAGCATTTTGCACATTTATACGTATACCTTTTTGTTGCCTTCCTTCCTTTTCCCTCTACTAGCGTAGAACAAAATCTAGGTGAATTTGTTGCTTTGAGTAGCTCACGAAAGTCAGCATCCCGATGTTGATATCCTTTTCCTTCTATATGTAAATGATAATGACAAAGCTCATGTTTGATAACGCCAACCAATTCATCCATTCCATATTTTTCAAATACTAACGGATTTACTTCTATATTATGCGACCTCAACATATACCTTCCACCAGTAGTTCTAAGCCTTTTATTAAAATACGCTTGATGTTTAAAGTCTTTCCCAAAAGCTTCTTTTGATACACGGCATACAAGTTCATACAATTTTTCATCTGTCATATTAATCACCCCTATTTGAAAAGAGGTTGTCCAATGACATATCTCATTGGACACCTCTATAAGTTACACTTGCTGTTCTGGAGGCAGCATTGTTAATGCAATTCTTCCTTTATTGGCATCAAACTGTTCAACCCATACAGTCACTATATCTCCTAGTGAAACAACATCTAAGGGATGTTTGACAAACCCTTTTTTAAGTTTAGAAATATGGACTAAACCATCCTGTTTAACACCGATATCTACAAATGCACCAAAATCAACTACATTTCTCACGGTACCTTGTAATTCCATCCCTGTTTTTAAGTCTTCTAATTTGAGTACATCTTTTTTCAAGATTGGCTGCGGAAATGCTTCACGAGGATCACGAGCTGGCTTGATCAATGTATCTACTATATCTTTTAGTGTGATTTCACCTATTTCTAATTCTTTACTAACTGTTTCTATTGAAATTTTCTTTAGTGCCTCTTCTGCTTCTCTTGTCCCTATCTGTGTCTTCTTAAGACCGGCAATTTCTAGCACTTGCTCTGCTCCTTTATAGCTTTCAGGGTGAATGCCCGTTGCATCAAATGGATTTTTCGCATCTGGTACGCGTAAAAATCCAATTGCTTGTTCATATGTTTTGGCCCCAAGGCGTGGAATTTTCTTTAGCTGCGCTCTAGAAGTAAACCTACCCTGCTCATTTCTCATATTCACAACGTTTTCTGCCACTGTTTTCGAAAGTCCTGAAACGTATTGTAATAACGATGCAGATGCTGTATTTACATTTACACCTACTTGGTTAACTGCAGTTTCTACTATAAAGGATAGGGAATCCGATAATTTCTTTTGTGAAACATCATGCTGGTATTGTCCTACTCCTACTGCTTTTGGATCTATTTTCACTAGTTCTGCCAGAGGGTCCTGTAGTCTTCTTGCAATGGATACTGCGCTACGTTGTTCTACTTGTAGATCTGGAAACTCGTTGCGCGCAGTTTCAGAAGCTGAGTACACACTGGCACCTGCTTCATTCACTATTACATAAGCTACTTCCCCCTCTGCTTCTTTCAAACAATCCACGATAAATTGCTCTGTTTCACGAGAGGCTGTTCCATTTCCAATGGCAATCAAAGAAATAGGGTAGCTCTTTAAGTAACCAAGCACTTTATTCCTTGAGCCTTCCACATCCATTTTTGGGGCATGTGGATAAATAGCAGAGACCTCTAAAAGTTTTCCTGTATCATCTACAACCGCTAGCTTACATCCTGTACGATAAGCTGGATCGACACCTAGAATTACTTTTCCTTTTAATGGTGGTTGTAATAGTAAATTACGCAGATTTTCAGAGAAAATATGAATAGCCTGTGTTTCTGCTTTTTCAGTAAGCTCTGCTCGAATTTCTCTCTCTACTGAAGGCTGAATTAGTCGCTTATACGAATCTTCTACCGCCAACTCAATCTGTTCCACTGCATCACTAGATGAAGATTTAATCCACTGTGCTTTCATCACATTAGTTGTTTTTTCCATTGGAATCTGAAGAGCTACTTTTAATATATCCTCTTTTTCTCCTCGGTTTAACGCTAATATACGATGAGGAACAATCTTCTTCACAGGTTCTTCATACTCATAATACATCTCAAATACGTTTTTTTCGTCTAGCTCTGCTTTTTTTACAGACGCAACAATCTTACCATCTGTACGGGTAATATTCCGAATTTGCTCTCGTATTTTGGCATCATCTGCGAATTGCTCTGCCAAAATGTCCCTAGCTCCTAGTAAAGCGTCATCCACAGATAAGACTTCTAATTCTTCATTAAGAAAATCTTCTGCTAATATAGCTACGGATTCCTTAGGGAAAGTCATTATTAGAGTAGCTAGAGGTTCCAAACCTTTTTCTTTTGCAATGGTAGCTTTCGTTCTGCGTTTTTGCTTATAAGGACGATATAAATCTTCTACTCGCTGAAGTACTGTCGCATTATTAATAGAAGTTGTTAACTCTTCGGTCAATTTACCTTGCTCATCAATTAAGCGAAGGATTTCTTCTTTTCTTTGTTCTAACTGTTGTATGTAGTTATAACGATCTTCGACTGCTTTAATTTGAACTTCATCTAAAGATCCTGTTTGTTCTTTTCTATATCGGGCAATGAAGGGAACCGTATTTCCCTCTTCTAGTAATTTTATAACCTGTTCCGCTTGCGATGACTTAACACCCGTATCTTTTGAAACAAGATGGAGCATCTTCTTTATTTCCAAAACAAACACGTCCTTTCTATATAGTACTCATTTTACCATATCTGGCGCCATCTAGAAAAAGACAAACAAAAAAGCTTACTCAATATTAGAGTAAGCTTCCAACTATAAATGTAGAGTCGTCGCCATGTTCGATTTCTTTAAAGACTGTTTCATAGAGACATCGAGCATTCGCTGCAACTTTAATGGTTGATTTTGGACTATTCATCACAACACCATCCGAGTGCAACATAAACAAGTCATTTTTTTCACAAGCGTATGTTTGCGTATTAATCCTTTGTTTTCTCCCGGATAAGTAACCCATTACTGGTAAAGGATAAATCATTTTATCTGTAGCCCGTTTGTACATATAAAACTTCACATTCCCTACACAGCTGTAAGAAATAGTTTGGCTTTTATAATCTATTTTTACTAGCGCAACTGCTGCACCTCGTTTTTGAATCATTAAATCATTGCAGCGTAATAATAATTCATCTAACGTTTCGTCTTTATATTGCTCTAAAATTTCTGGGATAATATCAGCAGACTCTTTAGCTACTGGTCCATTTCCCAATCCATCTGCTATAGCACAAAGCATAAAATCGTCTGTCTTTGTAATATAATAAGTATCTCCAGATTCTAAATTTCCACTTTTGGCTTCTTGGTATACAAATAAGTCTACTTTGTCATCTGAAAAATCTATCATTTCCCTACTCCACCTGACGATAAAATGGCCTCTTGTAATTTCTTTATAGCTTTGCGTTGAATTCTAGATACGTGCATTTGGGATATATTGAGACGATCTCCCGTTTCTTTTTGACTCAGCTGCTCCATATATGTAAGTTGAATTATTTCTTTCTCTCGTTCAGACAAAACATTAAGTGCGTTGGCTACAAGTAAACGTTGATCAGTTTTCTCATACTCACTATCTGTTTTACCAATTACATCAAACAGCGTAATCGTACTACCATCTGAATCCGATTCAAGTGAATGATCCATAGATAGTGCTTGATAA
This sequence comes from Psychrobacillus sp. FSL K6-1415, assembly GCF_038003185.1. NCBI lineage: Bacteria > Bacillati > Bacillota > Bacilli > Caryophanales > Bacillaceae > Psychrobacillus > Psychrobacillus sp. FSL K6-1415. The sequence goes on from NZ_JBBOOQ010000001.1 coordinate 3,688,085, forward strand.
CTTTTACCCATTTCCATAGCTTCTAGTACATCTTCCACTTCTACCCCAAGGAAATCAGCTATTTCTGGGATAATAGGTGAGCGCTGAAATTCCACTGTTAATGTTTCAACTGCTGCTCTAATACGTGGTCCTAGTTCTTTTATTCTTCTTGGAACATGAATAGCCCAAGTTTTATCTCTCAAAAAGCGTTTAATCTCACCGATAATTGTCGGAATTGCAAAAGCTTCGAAGTTTTTACCGAAAGATGGATCATATCTACGGATTGCTCCAAGCAGACCAAGCATACCTACCTGCGCAATATCCTCATGATGCGATTTACCATTAGAATATTTTCGAGCAATAGATTCAACCAACCTAGTATAATTTAGTACTAAATTTGTTTGAGCCTCTTCACTTTCGGTCTCTTGATATTCTTTGATCCATTCCAATATTTTCTCTTTCGATTCTTTATTAGGAAGGGACGTGTTCGACATTTTCATCCACCTGCTCTACTCCGACATGTTTCGTCATAAATACAGTAACACCTTCTTGGTGATGGACTTTAACTTCATCCATTAACGTCTCGATTAAATATAAACCAAGACCGCCTTCTCTTAAAAAGGATACCTCTTCCAATTCATGGTATGGTCCTACTTTTGCTTTTGTTTCTTCAAAATTAAAGCTTTTCCCATGATCCGCTACCATTATCTCCATTTTTTCCTCGTATAATGCGCAGCCAATGACCACTTCGCCTTCCTCATTATCCGCATATGCATGCTGTACAGCATTTGTAATGGCTTCACTTGCAGCAATTTTCAAGTCTTCTATATCGTCATACGTAAACCCAATGCGATTTGCCAAACCAGAAATTGTGAGTCGGGCAACGCTAACGTACTGAGGTTTCGCAGGCACCCGGATTTCCACATAATCAAACGGTTTCATCTATTTTCACCTCTTTATCTGTAGCCTGGATATCCATAATTTCTACTAGACCAGTTATATCGAATAAACGTTTCAATCTAGATGAAAGTCCCGTTAACTCCAAATGCCCATTTGCAGCAGTTACACTTTTATAAAAACCAACAAAAACACCTAGCCCTGTACTATCCATATATGAAACGTCCGTTAAATTCAACTCAACATGTATTTTTTCTAGTAAGGTTATGTCTGAAAGTTTCTCTCTAAGGATCGGTGCTGTAAAAGCATCAATCTCTCCACCAATAAATCCTTTAATGTGCAACTCATCTAATGTATTTAGTTCAACTGAAATATTCATTTACTATTCCCCCGTTTTCGCTATATTTAGTCTGTATACCACCAACTAGCTTTTGATAAACCTTAAATTACTTCTTTTTGAAAATAACGAGTGTAAAGTCATCTCGTTGTTCAAACTCCTGTAATTCCTCCAGCTTATGAAACACATATTCCACCATATCTTGGGCGGACTGATCTCTTACGCTTTCGATAATATCCATCACGGTATTTTGGTCAATGAATCCATCTTTTGAACGACATTCAGTTACACCGTCGGTCATCATAACGATAAAATCATCTTTTTCTAAGGAAATAGAGTGTTGTTCATATTTAACATTGGAAATAACCCCTAATAATAACCCCTTTGCTTGTAATTCTGAAAAGCTATTAGATTCAGCGCAATAAAATAAAGGCGGTTCATGTCCAGCAGATGCATATGTAAATAAACTTTTAGAAGTGTCATAGGTCCCATAGAACATTGATATAAACATCGAATCACTTACACTTTTCTCAACTATTCTATTAATAACGTCTAGTACAATGGTAGGTTCAGTTTCTGCTCCATTCAAACTATCCATCCCATACTTAATCATGGACATGCATAGAGCAGCAGGAATTCCTTTTCCGATCACATCAGCAACAGCTATACCTACGGTTGTATCATCATGGAGAAAATGCGTATAATCACCATTCATTTCTTTTGCAGGAACAGAAATCATTCCGATATCCAAATCAAGCATATCTGGAACCTTTGTTTTCAACAAGGTTTGCTGAACATTGGCTGCAAGCTCCATTTCCATTCTAAAGTTTTCCTGCTTTTGAATTAACGCTTCATGTTCTTTTAATGCTAGTCCATATCTAATCATCACTTCTATTAATAAATCAAAAGAATGCCAAACATCATTAGGTAGCTCAGGCAAAATCTCTTCTAAAGAAGCTTTATGTATACTTATAACTTCTTCTGGAGAAATGTTCTTTTGAATAAGTTGTCTACTGATATTTTGGCCCTCATACAAATTATGTTCTGTTTGTCTCAGCGTATATTGTTCCAAAATTTCTTTGTATTGTCTCTTAAACTCTTGAGGCATACTTTAACTTACCTCCTATCTTAGCAACTTAGATGCGCTAATTGTAGTACCTTCCCCTATTACAGTTTCTATCTTAAAGTCATCCATTAGTCGCTTTACACCTGGTAGACCGGCACCTAATCCGCCTGATGTTGTATAGCCATCTTCCATAACTTTACGAACATCTACAATCCCTGGGCCTTTATCAGATGCAATTACTAATAGACCTCTAAGATTACCTTCTGTAATTTGTCTAATTTCTATCTTACCTTTACCTGCATATAAATATATATTTCGAGCAAGTTCACTAATCGCTGTTGTAATTCTCGCTTGGTCAACTGTACCGAAGCCAACGTCTTTCGCTTCATTTCTTCCAAGTTGCCTTGCAGCAACGATATCCCACTCAGTTATTATATCAACAGAAGACCTTAAATTCATAATGGATTAGTCCTCCAATTCTCGTTCTAATTTTTCCAATCCATTTTCTAAGTCTAGTGCCGTGACTACATTCTCTAGCCTAATGCCTAATTCAATGAGGGTAATAGCTACCGCAGGCTGAATGCCCGTAATCACTACCTTCGCACCCATTAGACCAGACATGCTTATAACATCGCCCAGTACCTTTGCGATGAAAGAATCGATAAAGTCAATCGGCGTTAGATCAAGTACTACTCCTCTTGCAGCTGTTGTATGAAGTTTATCAAGCAAATCTTCCTGAAATGCAAGAGCAGTTTGATCATCTAATTCCCACTGGATAGAAACAATTAAACAATCTCTCAATTTTAAAATAGGTATTCTTGACATCATTATATATCCACCTCTACTATTGCACGATTTGTCATTGCTAGGGCTTGTTCCATCCCTTTTTGTAAAGTGCTTGTTGTTGTGAAATCATTTAAATTTATACCTAGTGTGACAATAGTTTGTGCAATTTCTGGACGGATTCCAACTAGCATACATTTGGCTCCTACTAAACGCACAGCATCAGCCGCTTGAATAATATGATGGGCAACCATCGTATCTACTACAGGAACTCCTGTAATATCTAGTAATACTACTTCTGCTCGATGCTTTACAACTCCCTGTAGCAGGTTTTCCATTATTAGTTTTGCTCGTTCCGTATCAATTGTACCAACTAAAGGCATTACCGAAATTTTTTCAAAAACAGGAATTAATGAAGCAGATAGTTCTTGTAAAGCAATTTTTTGTAAGCTCACTGTTTTTTCCCACACCACAGAATAAGCATCCACAATACTATGGTTTAAAGGCGTGATCCAATTAGTTAATATTTCTCTATGAGATTGGAAACCTTCATCTAAGTACTCCGCTTCGTCCATTTTTTCATAAATTACTTCCGTAAAGTTGGTTAGCGCCTTTAATACAAAAGAAATAGACCATCCATAACGTACAATTTGAACGGAAAAATCATTTAATTTTGCTGTATATGTCGCTTTTTCTTCCGTTATACTCGAAATCATCAACTCTCCGAATTCACGAACAGTATTATCAACAACTTTATCCGACATAATTTGGAAGAAACGATCATCCTTCTCTTCTTCCATTTTGACTCTCCAGTTTTCTAAAATTTCATCAATATTTTCGTGAATATACGAAGCAATTCTTTTATTCATTGTTTCCCATACATCTCCTTGTTGAATATTAGTAATTATATTGTACAGAATTTCATCTTACTTTACACCTTTTATACATAATTACGTGATCATTAATACTTGTCCACATAAAAAAAAGCAGTTATTCCTTACTGCTATTACAACGTTCTTCTTCGTAGAGCAAATACAATCGGTAATTACTTCCACCACTTAAATCTCACTTTAAAACACGGTTAATCAAACCTTCTATATATTTACAAGCTAACACAAACTTTCTCCCTATTAAAAAACACAATGTGTCTTTGTCGGTTACACATTGTGTTCTTACTATGTATTAAAATTTAACGATACCTAAGCTAATCCCTAAAGCATGATCAACATCTTCCATCACGTCTACGTCTAGGTGGGTGATTTTATCAGTGAGTCGAGATTTATCAATTGTTCTTAACTGTTCCAATAAAATAACCGAGTCACGTTCAAAATCGTATTCTTTTGCATTTATCTCTACATGCGTTGGTAACTTAGCTTTTTGAATTTGAGCTGTGATAGCTGCCACAATGACAGTTGGACTAAATCTATTACCGATATCATTTTGTATCACCAAAACGGGTCTGGTTCCACCTTGCTCAGACCCGATTACTGGTGATAAATCCGCAAAAAAAACGTCTCCACGTTTTACGATCAAATTTTCATCCTCCACTTACGAGTCGCTCTGTCGTATGTTGAGCTTCGTATTCTGCATGTAAACACTCCGTACAAATGGATAGATTTATATGAGACATCTCAACATAGCCTTTCATCATCGCTTCTCTTATAAGATTTGCCTGACCATTTTTTACATATTCATTTGCTTGGACACGAACGAAACTTTCTACGCCAGTTAATGATTGTTTTACGGTTTTTACTCCTTCATTAACCAATTGATTTGGAAGCTGAATAATAGCTTCCTTTTTCTTTTTATCACTTACCACAGCAAACACCTCCGACAAAACATTTCCCTATATGACAATATACTTCATCTTACCATTTCTCTAGCTGAAATAAAAGACATTACGAGAAATCGTTAGACAAATTATGCATATATTCTTAAATTTTGTCGAAAGTCTATTTGCTATATATCCTAGGAACTCTGTCAGAAAAAGTACAGCAAACTTCATAAGGGATAGTTTGCAATGCTTCAGCCCATTCTTCTATTAGAATCTCTTCATTTCCTTGCTTACCTATTAATACTACTTTTTCACCAATCTTTACTTTTTCATCGAGACGAATCATGCATTGATCCATACAAATTTTCCCGACGATTGGCATTTTCTTTCCTTTTATCAACACTGATTGATTATGTAGTTTTCTTAATAAGCCATCTGCATAACCAATCGGAATTGTTGCAATCCACTCGTCTGATAAAGCTACATAAGAAGCCCCGTAGCCAATGGTTGAGCCCTTCGGAACCTTTTTTATATGGGTAACCTCTGTGTGTACCGTAAGTGCTTTTTCTAACAAAAATGGAAGTTCTCCTTTTACCCAAGGAGACGGTGGTATCCCATACATAGATATACCAAAACGCACAGCATTCCAGTGTTGGTCAGGATATATCAATGCCGCCGCACTATTAGAGGTGTGCACTAAGGCAGGTATTTGCTCAAATATATTTAATAACTTTTCAAATGTTGAAACTTGTTGTTTGAATAGTGTTTGGTCTTGCTCATCTGCGGTTGCAAAATGCGTGAAAACTCCTGTAACATGTAACCAATTTCTTTCTTGAATAAAAGTAAGTGCCTGCTTTAACTCTTTTTCTTCCGTAAAACCAATTCTACCCATACCGCTATCAATTTTTATATGAAGTTTCAAAGGTCTATGGAGATCTCGAGTAGCATTTAGCCACTCATATGAATATGCTGTAAGTGTAATGTTATGTTTGGAAGCCTCTTCTAAGAAAGAGAGCGGAGATGTACCTAATAAAAGTATATCCGCTTGAATACCAGCTTCCCTTAAGTGCAATGCCTCTTCCGGGGTGGCAACAGCCAGAAGATTAGCTCCTGCTTTTAATGCAGCTTGTGCAACAGCAATATCTCCATGGCCGTATCCATTTGCCTTAACAACGGCTATTACCCCAGTATTTTCCGGAAGTGTTTCCTGGAGTCTTTTTATATTATTTTGTATAGCTTGTAAGTTTACTTTTATGAACGTTGGTCGGTAATGCTGTAGCGACATATAGTTCCCTCTTTTAATCAGTTTACACCGATTATCCTACTAGTGTAATGAAGTAGTCAACCCTAATCACTTTAAACCACCAGTAGTCATTGATGCTGCAACTTCAATCATCTCTTCTTTTGTTAAAGTTGATGAAGCAATAAAGAATGACATTCCATCCTGTTCCCAAGAAAGAGATTGGTCTGTTATGGCACCAATTGCAACCCCTAGGTCAACTGGGTCACCAGGTGAAAATACAGGAATGATAGAAGAATCGCCTTGTACACTTCTATGTTGAATAATTGTAAATTCTTTGTCTCCACTATATGTTAAAATAACTCTCTTTTCTCCGTCCACTTCCATTAATTTTTCATCAATGTTATGAACTTGTTCCCACCCTTTTAACATTGGATAATACGTTTCAAATTCAGTATCATCAATCTCTGCTGATGCCTCTACTGTTTCTTCTGTGTCCTCTGCTTTACCAGTAGGGCTTTGTTCAACCTTATACTCAGCTGCTGCATGTGATTTTCCTAGTGATACTTTATCGAATGTAATATGAATTTGTTCTTCTTTGTTTTCATTTAAGATAGAAACATCCGTTGGTAGTAATGTCTTTTTGTTGATATAAATTTTTTGATAAGGCAGCATGTTTTTGTGGTTATTACTAGTTTTTGTTTCAAAGACATAATTGTCTCCTTCTTCTTTGAAGGTTGCTGTTTTATCATTTTTTATGTCGTTTGCTAGCGATCCGATTAGATACGCTTGGCTATTTTCAGTTGGCCATTTACTTTGGAATTTATACGTTTTGTTCAGTGCTGGTGTTACGACAAATACACCTTCTGTGTTACGAATTATCATTTGTGTATTTTCAGCATTTGTATCCGACACTTCTACTCGGTAAAAATCTGGCTTTGTATGCCAAACTTCCACACCGTACACTCTTGGTTCATCACCAGTTAAAATGCTCATCTCCGCTGTGAGCTCATACCCCTTTGAATCCACCCACTTGTTACTCAGTTTTTTTACAACGTCTTCTTTCGAATCGGCCCCACATGCAGATAGTACTAAGATTGTTAAAAATAAAAATAATAGTTTAGCCACTCGGCTCTTCAATCAGTCCATCCTTTCTATTATCACTGCGTTCATTCATTGTATGTAGATGGACGACCGGTTATGATTGTAGAATTACTTGAGCAGCCGCATAAACTTTTGTATGAGTTATAGAAACAAATCCGTTAACTTCTATTCCCTTAAAGTACAGGATTGGCTTACCGGAAGGTTCTTTAAGAATTTCAATATCTTGAAAACTGCATTCTTTTCCTATTCCAGTTCCTCGAGCTTTAGAAAATGCTTCTTTTGCTGCAAATCTTCCTGCTAAATATTCTATTTGTCTCTCCTCTGACAATTCGTGTAATTGAATTCTCTCTTTGTTGGTAAGTACACGCTCTTCAAATTTACGAGTTTTAGCTTGAATTGATTTAATTCTTTCAATTTCAGTTATATCTAATCCAATTCCAATTATCATGAATGTTTCTCCTTTCCAAATATCCTCCTTACAGGATATACTAATAGTAGAAAACTTGAGGTGAAATAATGTTTAGTAGAACAGAAAATTTCAAACAATACATAAAACTATATCCAGTTGTCTCTTCTTTACTTGCATTAAATATAGTTATTCATTTGTTAACGCTAATTCCTATACTTGGATCACAACTTTTTAGTTTCGGCGTTCATTTTAACTTATTAATCAGTGAAGGCGAATATTGGCGTTTACTTACTCCCATATTTTTGCACGCTTCTTTTTCTCATTTATTATTTAATATGTTCTCCTTATACATATTTGGACCAGAATTGGAACAATTAGCTGGGAAAGCTCGTTTCCTAACTATTTATATGTTAGCGGGATTAGTCGGTAATGTTGCCACCTACCTGATACATGACTGGAATTACACTAGTGTTGGTGCAAGTGGAGCCATTTACGGTATTTTCGGTGCTTTTGGAGCTTTAGTTTATTATACGAGAAATTTTATGCCACAGCTAAAACAAATCATTATTCCTATTATTGTAATCGGGGTCATTATGACATTCTTACAGCCACAGATTAATGTCACTGCCCATATAGCAGGGTTGATAACCGGTTTTATACTAGGAATGGTATACTTCCATCCTAAGCGTATAGCTACTTGGAAGAAACGACAACGTAAGCTTAAATCTGTATAAGTGAAGAAAAGCTTTCAGTAAATGTCAATTAAATGACATTAAAATCACATGATCACTAGCTTCCCTAATTTTATAGCGATTATAAGGATACTTCTATCGGTTCATTAACTTGAACTAATTCTATCATCTGACAATGGGCTGGTTAATTCTTAAAGTTGGGCACTGCTTAATTGATAGAAGTGAAAGGAGGCGACTCCAGCGGGAGAAGCGTTAGGTGAAGACCCCATAGCGAAGCGAGAAGACTGAAGCTACACCCGCCCGCGGAAAGCGTCCACCCTTGACCCGAAATCAGTAGTATATTCTTCAAAGTACATGGAATATCTGAACTTAATACTTTCTAAAAAAAGAACAGCCCCTATAAAGGCTGTTCTTTTTCTCTATCTATAGGTTCTTTTCTAGTTGGTTCATACCATTCCATAAGGTTTTCTGCATCAGCTTTTTCTATTGATGGGATAGTAGTAGCAGATCCAGTAACACCCGACTTAATAGTAGTTACAATAGAAGAAACATCAGCTTTTTTTTGAAAATACGTAGTACGTTCTGTCATAGCCTGAATACGTTTCTTTTCCATCCATAGAGATACTCTACTAAATAGACGGTACTGTACAACAAGTTGTTTTTCGTCCTTCCAATATCCAGCCGTTTTATGCTGCCATGCCCCCAAAAGAAAACTTAGTGGCAATAGCAATAGAGACATCAATCCAAATGGATAAAAGAAATAACTAACACTTGCCGCAACCGGGATCATCCATAGAAAGTCTAAGCGATAAAAGAACTTTCTGGAGCGCCTAGGAACTCGCGTAAAGTTAGGTTCAAAATGATAATCCGGGAAAATTTGGACAAGAATAGGATTGATTCGGTTCTTTTTAATAAGTGGAATTAATCTGATTTTCTCGTCCTTCTCTGCTAATGAGCCCCCTGCACTGTCTACGATGACAGCTGCATGCCCTGTAAGCTGGCGGAGAGGGTTTTCCACAATACGCACTCCTTGAATGCGCGATAAAGGAATCGTTACCTTTTTCTTTTCTAGTAATCCTCTAGTAATTATAATTTCCTCATCTTCTACCCGAATAGTAAACTCATAGTAATTTATAAACGTTATTGCAACTGATACCATCCAGGCAACAAGTAGTACAAAAAATACAGCTAAAGCTATTAGTAGAGCTCCAAACCTAATAAACATAATAATTTCATTATAAATAGTTTCATATGGGATTAATTCTGAGATCTGCGAGACAAACACAGCTAAACCAGAGAAAAAGACTCCAACTCCACCAGATGTACTAGCTAAAATTAGTAAATCCTTTTGAGACATCCGGAATAAAGGCTTCCGCTGCTCTACTACCTGATTTTCTGATTGTAACGCTTCATTAAGTATATTTAACTCCTTATTCTTGGCGAGACTCATTTCTTTTTTTATTTGTTCGGCTGCTTCTTTAGAAATTGCAGTCAACTCTGCATCCGCTTCTTTCGTTGCTCCCCCACCAGCCGTTTCTACTTTCACCTTTACCAATCCGAAAGGTCTATGAAAGATTCCTTCAGTGTAATTTAAGCTTTGAATACGCTCAAATGGAATATACCTTTTTTTCTTTACGAAAAGACCATATTCAATGCGAAGCTCTTCCTCTTCGAACCAGTAACGAAACCTCTTCCATTTTATGATTCCGCTAACCAACATAGCGATTAATAACACTGCATAAATAATATAGACTATATAGGAGCTCCAACCTTCAGATTCTCCTCTTCCTCCAAATCCATTTACTGCAATAACTACTATTAGAGGTAATATCATTTCCTTTAAAACTTTTACGAAATTAATAACTGCAGATATAGGATGTAATGTAAATTTTTCCTTAGACATCATCTTCCGCCACCCTTGCAAGTACAGAAATTCTACCACGAAGTTCATCTGCTTCCGCAGTTATGAGGGCAGGAATTGTGTGACTAGTTGCAGCAGTTGAAATAGTAATTGATGACAAATCATGTTTCCTCAATATCGGGCCTTGTTCAGTATCTACATGCTGTACACGAACCATTGGCACAAGCGTTCTTTTGACGATAAACAAACCATGCTGCAACTCGATTTCTTGCTCACGCACTTCGTATCGCCAACGAGTCCACCTAATTTTCGGGAATAAATAAATTAATAAATATCCAATGAGTAATATCACTACTCCATCTACTATGTATAGCCATATATATTGTCCCGTGAAATAATTGATAACTCCAGCCCCTATACCTACTAATAAGGCAACCAAGGTTTGAAATATTCCATAAATCCTCCATACACGTAATCCTTTTTCAGATAATCGATTAATTGGTTCTTGTCTCATATTAAACCCCCTCTTTTATCATTGTATACGAAACAGACCCTAAAATGTTTCAGTATCTTACAATTTTCTACACATCCATTTAGATGAAGTCTAATGGTTACTAGTGCGAGACCAGACCATATATCTTAAAAAGAAAAAGGATGAGCTTACATCGAAATGTAAGTTCATCCTTTGAAATTTTGTCTAGCTTCAACACCTAACTCCCCGAGTCGCTTCAGAATTTCGATAAAGGCAAAGGACGCCTTTATGCGAAATCCTTACAGCGCTTATCTGAGCTGCATAGGTGCTTATGCTTTTCAATTTAGTTTTCGCTACGTGATGAGCGAGTTCTTGTGCTGCGTTGAGTCGAGCCGTCACGTGGACCACTGCTACGACGTCCACTAGAGCTTGGACGTGAACCGCCACCTGAACGTGGTCCGCGATCGCCGCTTCCGCCACGACCACCTGATGAACTACGTCCTCCACCACTACTACGGTTACCTTTGTAACCACCGCCAGAACGAGAACCGCCTCCACCGCTACGTTCTCTACGAGCAGGTAGTGGGCGTTCTTCAGAAAGAGAAATCGGAGTATCATCCGGTTCTTTCGTCATTGATTTTAAAGCTGCAGCAATTACATCTACTGCTTCAAATTTTTCAAGCATTTCTTGTGCTAATGGACGATAATCGCCTAAATCATTTTTGTTTACAATTTCAGATAAAGATTCTACTGCTACACGTTTAAGTCCAACTAGTGCTTCATCTGAGCTTGGAGGGATTAAAGCTTCCATACGTTTTTTCGTTGTATTCTCAACGATACGTAAGTATCCCATTTCTCTTGGTGTTACGAATGTTGTAGCGATACCACTTTTACCTGCGCGTCCTGTACGACCTATACGGTGAACATAGCTTTCAGGATCTTGTGGGATATCAAAGTTATACACATGTGTTACGCCAGAGATATCTAATCCACGTGCTGCTACATCCGTTGCAACAAGAATATCAATTTTATTTGATTTGAATTGTTTTAATACAGACATACGTTTCGCTTGGCTTAAATCACCATGAATTCCTTCTGCAAGGTAACCACGAATGCTTAGTGCATGTGCTAATTCATCTACTCTACGTTTTGTGCGACCAAAGATAATCGCAAGCTCTGGTTGATGTACATTTAAAATTCTTGAAAGAACATCAAATTTTTCACGCTCAGTAGCTTTTACGTAGTACTGTTCAATATTTTCAACAGTCATTTCTTTCGACTTAATCTTTACTTCAACTGGATCTTTCATGAAGCGATCAGCAATTTTACGAATTGGTCCTGGCATTGTAGCAGAGAACAATAATGTTTGACGCTCAGGAGGTACGCTTTCTAAAATTGTGTTGATGTCTTCGATGAATCCCATGTTAAGCATTTCATCTGCTTCGTCTAAGATAAGTGTTTGAACTTGATCAAGCTTCAAAGTACGACGGTTGATATGATCAAGAATACGACCAGGTGTCCCAACAATAACTTGAGGTTTGTTTTTTAGTGCACGGATTTGACGACCAATTTCTTGTCCACCGTATACAGATAATAGACGAACCTTTTTGTCATATCCTAATTTATAAAGCTCTTCCGAAACTTGGATTGCAAGTTCACGTGTTGGAGCGATGATTAACGCTTGGATATTCGGGTTTTTAGTATCAATTTTTTCAATCATAGGGATACCAAATGCAGCAGTTTTACCTGTACCTGTCTGTGCTTGACCGATAACATCGCGTCCACCCATAGCATGTGTAATAGTACCTTCTTGGATTGGTGTAGCTTCTTCAAACCCCATACGTTGTACGGACTTTAATGTAGAAGCGCTAATATTTAATTCTGAAAAATTTGTCAAAATTTTAATCTCCTTTTTGTTTGTTTTGACAAATGGTTACATTTTCAGATGAAATTGCGGCAAATTCGAGCCTATACGAGGAACGTTTCCGTTACTTAAAATTCTCTGTGGTTTTAGATCAGAGGGGTCTTATATAAAGGGAAAGCCCGGTCTTTTGCCGAGCGGTCTGTTAATGAGTGATCGTGCAATACTACTTCAACAAACCGTTATGTTCAAAAAAAAGTACTCTTCAATAAACGCTGAAGAGTCTTCACACAAAATGTATCCATTGCTCTAAACGTAGTATATCATGCAACAAACTCAGTTGCAATGAATAAGCAACTGTTATAATTATTAGTTAATTACTTGTAGTCTCTTCCTCCTCTTCTTCCTTTAAAAATTTTAAAGCAGTGTTATACCAATCTTCGCAGTCCTCGCTATAACAAATATGGTGTTTCCCTGATTCCGAATAGACTATTTCCTTTTTCAAAGATCCAATTTCATCGTAGATAAACTGGGCAGTCGCGTAAGGTACAATACCATCTTTTTTGCCTTGAACTATATAGACTGGTACTGTAATTTGACCATAATAGGGCTGAACTATACGTACTAATCGCATAAATTCTAACGTCGCAGGAATTGGAGTTCCTTTCACTTTGTAACTGTATTGTTTATATAAAGAGTTTTCTTCGAGCCTACCTACCACTGCTTCTTTGGCTATATCCTTTATATCTTGTAAAAGCTGTGCCGGATATATGTACTTCGCTGCAGCACTTAATAAAACAAGCTTATATACTGGATAACGATTCGCCAAGTACATCGCAATAATTCCACCCATCGAAAAACCTACAATAATTACACGGTCTACTTCCTTTTGCATTTGCCTAAGAGACTGTTCCGCTGTCATCATCCACGATTCTGCGGTTAAATTCTTTAGTTCCAGCGTTTCTCCATGACCAGGTAATGTGGGGACAACAATTTCCCAGTTTGTATGAACTTTCAAATAGTCAACAAATGGTTGAATCTCATATGGTCCACCTGTAAAACCGTGAATACCTAATACGCCTGTTTTCATTGTCCCCACACCCGTCTTATTATTTTTGGAACGGCTCAATAACTCTTTCTAATTGCATTCCCCTTGAACCTTTCACTAAAACAATAGAGCGGTCATTAATTTTATTTCTTAAAAACGCAACAAGTTTTTCTGTGTCGTCATTGACCCAAATGAGTTGTTCGTCTGTAAATTGATCTACAAGTTTGTTATACAGCCATTCCATCCGTGGTCCATATAAACACACTCCCACAAATCTCTTATTTGAAATAGATTTGCTTATGTCTTCATGATATTGCCGCTCATTGTCTCCAAGCTCTAGCATATCACCTAATACAAGCCACTTATCAGTTTTAATAGATGACTTTTCAAGGAATGAAATTGCAGCAAGCATGGAAGTCGGAGCCGCATTATAAGCATCGTTTATGAAAATTGCATCATTTACTCCTTCGATCACCTGCATACGCATATCAGTCAAAACTATTTGTTTTAAAGATTTACGCATCTGCTCTGCAGTTAATCCAACTTCTTTTCCGATTAGCAGTGCAGCAAGTGTATTTTTTACTTGATGCTCACCTAACACAGGAATAGACATTGTTTCGTTTAGCTCTCCTTCAACACGGAAGGCACTTCCTTGCTCAGTAAAGTTTACTTCAGCAATACGTAAATCATTTTGTTCCTGAACACCAAATGATTTCGCCTGTACATTGGGATTTTTCTCCACAAATGGTCGAAGTAATGGCTCATCCCCATCATAGAATAATTGACCAGTGGCATCTAATCCTGCAATGATTTCAAATTTTGCTTTTGCAATACCTTCTCGAGAACCAAGATCTTGCATATGAGCTTCCCCAATATTTGTAATGACTACATATTTTGGCTTAGCCAAATTTGATAAAAACTCGATTTCTCCAAAGGAGCTCATACCCATTTCGAGCACTGCAAACTCTGTATCTTCCTCTAGAGAAAGAATAGTTAATGGTAATCCTAGTTCATTATTAAAGTTACCCTCTGTCTTTTTCACACTAAAATAAGGCGACAGCATACCTGCTACTAAATCTTTTGTGGATGTTTTACCATTCGACCCAGTAATGCCGATAAACACAGAGTTTAATTCTGCTCGATAAGCCCGTGCCATTTGCTGGAGTGCCTCTTCGCCACTTTCCACGAACAAAAGCGGAACGCCCTTAGGTGGATCCGGTTCGTCCTTCAACCAAAGCGATGCTGCTGCTCCTTTTGCAAAAGCATCTTGAACAAACCGATGCCCATTTACTTGTTCTCCACGAAACGGGATAAACAAATCGCCTGGTTTAATTGTTCTTGTATTTATCGAAACTCCCGTAACGACCGGATTATCGTCTGTTTTCTTTTGAATGTGTAACCATTCTGCTATATTTGCTAATGTTTTTTTCACTCGGTCACTTCCCGTCTTTCGAGTGTTCAAGCTGCTGTTTTTCTTCATGGCGTTCAATTGCCAAATGGATAAGTTCTTCTATTAGACCCGGATAAGAAAGTCCCGATTCCATCCAAAGCTTTGGATACATACTGATTGGTGTAAAGCCTGGCATTGTATTTACTTCATTGATAATGACCTCTTCTTGATCCGTTACAAAAAAGTCTGCCCGGACAAGTCCCGAACAATCCAAAATTTTAAATGCACGAATTGCAGCATCCTCTAGTTTATCTTGAAGCTTTTCAGAAATATTAGCAGGGATTGCGTAATTCGTCGTACCGTCCTCATATTTTGCTTCGTAGTCATAAAAATCCTTAGTTGGTAGTACTTCTCCCGCTACTGAGCATCTTGGTTCATCATTTCCCAGAACACTCATTTCAATTTCACGAGCAAATATCCCTTGTTCCACAATAATTTTACGGTCATATTTAAAGGCATATTCAACCGCTTTAATAAGTTCTTGTCGGTTTGTAACTCTACTAATTCCAACACTTGATCCAAGATTGGCAGGCTTTACAAATAAAGGCCACTTTAAGTTTTCTTCTATATTTTGTAGTAATGCATCCTGATTCTTTTTCCACTCTTTACTTATGAAATAGACATAAGGAACTTGTGATAAGCCAGCTTGCGCAAATAATTGCTTCATAACCACTTTATCCATTCCTGCAGCAGATGCTAATACCCCATTACCTACATACGGTAAATTCAATACTTCTAACAATCCTTGTACCGTTCCATCTTCCCCATTAGGTCCGTGCAAAAGAGGGAAAATAACATCTAGTTGAGTGGTATCGTCTCCTTGTTGTGGAAGGAAACTAGAAATGGTATTAGGAGTTGTTATTTCATTGCCAAATTTTAGAGATTCTATTGACTCTACCGGCGCAGTTAACTGACCTTCTTTTCTCCATTCACCTGTTTTAGTGATGAAAATTGGATATACTTCATATTTTTCAAAATTGATCGCTTGTGAAACTGCTCTAGCAGTAAGTAGTGACACCTCATGCTCTGCAGATTTCCCACCATATAATAAGCCTACTTTTATTTTCATAAGTTAAAATTACCTCCATGTTTTGGATATTATTAGTTTATCACGGACAGCCTTAATAGTTGAGTATCTAACCGAACAATTTAAGACCCACTACTCCCATGATAATACAGCTTAGAAAAAACAATTTCTTTCTACTTTTTTTCTCCTGAAATAAATACATCCCGAGAAGTACACTTCCCGCAGCCCCAATTCCTGTCCATACTGCATAACCAGTACCGACCGCTATATCCTTTAAGGCTAATGATAATAAAAAGAAACTTAAAGAAGCAGAAATGACCGTGAGAATCGTATATTTAACATTTTTGAAACCATCCGATAACTTCATATTAATAACAAAAGCCACTTCAAATAAACCAGCAATTATTAATAAAAACCACTCCATCAGGCCACCTCCTCTTCATCATCCACCAATTTTAGACCGATGATCCCAAAAAGGAGAACAAATAAAAAGAATAGCTTTCCAGCACTTACTTCTTCTTGAAACCAAATAATTCCTACAATAGCCGTGCCTGCTGCTCCAATACCTGTGAATATAGCATATGCTGTACCTATCGGAATCGTCTTCATAGCTTTAGCAAATAGGAAAAAGCTCACGATTAAAAATATAATCGTTACAATAGAAGGAATGAGCTCCGTAAAGCCATGGGCCTCTTTTAAACCAATTGCCCATATTATTTCTGTTAATCCTGCAATTATTAATAATATCCAGGCCATGCTTTTCACCTCACCACATAATAAACGCCCCTGCCTCTTTCACTTGGCAAAAGCGTTCTCTTTATACTTCTATTAGTACATCTACCGGTTTAGCTATATGTAATTTCAAATCCTCCAAAACTTCATCCGGAAAAATATTCTCAGGAAGAATACGAATTTCTATACCATAATGAGATTTATCTGTTTTGAATAACGACATTAACACACCATCTTCAAATAGCTCGTTGTGTTCGGTTACTTTTTCAGCAGACAATCTTGGTAGGACGATATTGTTCTTTTTACGCCAAAAAGCTGTTGACTTAGACTTATTACTAATTAGCCCTGTAACCACATTTGCAACTAATTGGTTAAAGTCTTCCATATCTCGGAAATAGATTTTTGTAATTTTCTCACCTTCATCCGATAGATAGACAAATCTATTTTGTAGGTGATGATAGAAGGGCGATCGAAAAGCTTCTTTTTTATGTGCTATGTATAGTAGCTCTGCTTGTTCTTGAGGAGAGAGCATATTTAATTTGCGCTCATCTTCAAAATCCATGAAGCAAACTTCAAAAGGCCCTTCAGTAAAATCCTTTACGAAATGGTTGTATTGCTCAGGAACTATAAATTCAAGCTGCGTATGCATATTAAAAGAAGCATCATCATAGCTATGTTTTAGCAACAAAAGAGCAGACAAGTCAGAGAAATTCCTTATAAACTGTTGAACCGTTATTCCGCTAAACAGAGCAAAATGCTCTACCTCATTTACGTGAACATATAAATGTGTGAAATACTCATCCATATCTCTCACTTCTTTCTTTGCCACTAAAATCACTCCTTTATCTGTTCATAATAATAGCACGATTTATACAAGGAAACATCTTTAATCCCTTTCACGTCTCTATTAAACCAGCAAGCAAAAAGTATTAATATACGTTATAATAGGTGAAGGAAATTTGAAGGAAACATAGGTGACTTACATGGAGAACAAAAAAGGCTTTGCTGATCGTTTTGATTGGACACTTGCTTTTATTATATTATTATTTCTTATCATTAGCTTACTTGCTATTTCGTCAGCACAAACCTCTGGACAATATGCAACAAACTTTATACCCAAACAGCTATTTTGGTATGTTGTCGGTTCCATTATCATTGGGTTTGTCATGTTTTTTGAACCAGAGCAATATAAAAAATTATCCTGGTATATATACGCAATTGGCGTATTTTTACTTCTTGTTCTTTTCATACTCCCTGATTCATTAGCTTTAGTTGAGCCGAGAAATGGTGCGAAGAGTTGGTTTCACTTACCTGTTGGTGATATTCAGCCTGCTGAATTTATGAAAACCTTTTATATATTAGGACTTGCCCGGTTAATCACGATTCATAATGAGAAGAATCAAATCAAGACAGTAAAGACAGATTTAATTTTGCTAGTTAAAATTGGAGTAACATTAATTATTCCCCTAGCTTTTATCCTTACACAACCTGACTTAGGTACCTCTTTAGTGTTCTTGGCAATTACGATAGCACTTATTATAGTAGCTGGAATTGCATGGAAAATAATACTCCCCTTCTTTATAGGTGGTATAGGAATTGGTGGTCTCCTATTGTGGATGGCCGTCTATATGCAAGATTTTCTAGAGGATAAGTTTGGATTCGACCCATATCAATTCGCTCGTATATATTCTTGGTTAGACCCCTATTCCTATGCATCAGATGAAGGAATGCATTTAATCACTTCTTTAAATGCCATCGGCTCTGGAGAGATTTTCGGTAAAGGTTATGGAGAACGTATTGTGTATGTTCCAGAAAATCATACCGACTTCATATTTGCCGTTATTGGAGAGGAATACGGTTTCGTAGGGGCAAGTATTGTTGTTAGTCTTTACTTCCTACTTATTTTTCATTTGACGAAAATTACACTTCAATTAAAAGATGCATACAGTACTTATGTCTGCGCTGGAATCATCGCAATGATTACATTCCATGTATTCGAAAATATTGGCATGACTATTCAATTATTGCCGATCACAGGTATACCTCTACCATTTATAAGTTACGGTGGTAGTTCGCTCATGGGGAATATGTTAGCCATTGGTTTAGTATTTAGTATGAAGTTTCATCATCGGACTTATATGTTTGCAAAAAACGAAGACGATTGATTATAGTGCGAGTGGAAAATTGGTTTACACCATTTCTACTCGCTTTTTTGTTGCTACAGAAACCTTTCTCTAATCATAACGTTTAATATTATACTCAGGAGGATGATTATGGAAATGAAGGAAGTAATAAGAGAGAAAAGAATTGATGAACTTGATTACATAAGGGGTTTTGCATTATTAGGGATTATTCTAGTTAATATACTTGCACTACTAAACATAGGTATTCCAGAACCAAATACGTTAGACGCAAGCTACCAGAAGTTTTTATATTTATTTGTAGAAGGACGATTTTTTACAATATTTTCATTTCTATTTGGGCTAGGCTTTTATCTATTTATTTCTCGCTCATTTGCCAGAGGTGAGAAAGCATACATTCTTTTTACACGAAGATTAGTAATATTGTTGATTTTGGGAGTAGTCCATTCAATGTTCCATCCAGGAGAAGCATTATTGTTTTACGCAATTATCGGTATTATTATACTACCGTTTTATAAAGTAAATAAAAAAATAAACCTAGTAATTAGTCTTGTATTATTAATAGTATTTGCAGTTCTGGCAACTAAAATACTCTTAATAATTCCACTAATGTTATTAGGGTTAGTTTGTGGTCAATACCGTGTATTCGAAAACCTTGTATCTAAAACAAAACAAATAATGCTTTTTACGATTCTTACTCTAGCAGCTAGTGTTATTGGTTTTTATATTCAATATCAAAGTATACCCTCGCAACCATTCATCAACATGATATTTATGGAGGCTGATGGTACTTATGATCAAGCAAGTACATTTTTAAGAATAGGCATAACTATTGGTCCTTTATTATCAGCTTTTTACGTTGGGCTACTGTTATTACTATTGCGATTTAAAGTATTCCAACGACTATTATCACCATTAAAATATTACGGGCGTATGGCATTAACAAATTATTTAGGACAAACGATCTTTATCTTAATAGCAGGAAAGTTATTCATCACACCTCAACTCAGCTATATAGATACGCTACTAATATGCATTACCATTTACGCTATACAACTAGCTTTCAGTATGGTATGGCTACAGTTCTTTAAAATGGGACCTCTAGAATGGATATGGAGGATAATTACTTATTGGAAAGTGATACCGATTAGAAGAGGTTAATTGTATTTCGCGTTACAGCAGGTCTTGGTCTTGGTCTTGGTCTTGGTCTTGGCCTTGGACTAGATAAAAAGAAGGTGACTCTAACTTCATTTCGTAATGAAGTTTCAAGTCACCTTCTTTTTAGTTTTGTGCGTGAGGACTTTGCGCTGGTGGTGCTAAAGCTTTAAGTAGGTCAAGTCTAGATTTCGTCATTGTAACAGTAACACCAAGCTTTGAAAGATTACTAACAATTTTCTTTAAATCAACTTCCTTTGCCATTGAATCCACCTCGTCCTTCTATCTAATAATTACGATTTTCTTTAAAAAAAGTTTCTTTTTAAAACTAATTTAATTTATTTTATTATACCACTTTTTACCTAAGTTGAATCTTTCAATTTTGTTACATATATTATGGACTTGTAAACCATGCTAATTCCTAAAGGAGTGAATGGTTTGAATATAAAAGATGTAATGAGTAAAGAAGTAGTAACCTGTAACCCTCAGGACTATGTGAGCGAAGTAGCAGATCAGATGCGAGTGTTGGACATAGGCTGTTTACCTGTAGTCAGTAACAAAAAATTAGTTGGAATGATTACGGATCGAGATATCGTGACAAGGTCGGTAGCCAAGGATATAAAAAGCAAGGTGGAGGATGTTATGACCAAGACCGTTATCTCCGTCTCCCCTGAAGATTCTACAGCCGATGCTTCTATTGTTATGGCGCGCAATCAAGTTCGGCGACTTCCTGTAATGGAGGATGGTAATCTCGTAGGCTTTGTCTCTTTAGCGGATTTAGCTTTTCCTTTCCCACATGTCCAAGAAATTTCAAATGCTATGGAAAGTATATCCGAACCACGGTAATTCTAAACACACAAGCTATCCTAAATCAGGATGGCTTTTTATATTTCTCCATATATCGATTAGTAGTACAGCAAATTCATTTACCCCGGTTTCTGTCATAATTCCTACTACCCGATTACAACGTGTCAAACATAATAAAAACGTGTAATATATAGGATAGAAGAATTGCAGAAAGCAGGTTCGATGCATGAATAAGATTATATTTATACTAATGTCTATCCAATTTTTAGTTTATCTCGGCTTTGGAATTATTATTCCCGTACTGCCAGAGGTTATTTTAGAGCAAGATTATAATGAAATCCACGTAGGTGGTCTATTGACGGTTTACTCGTTAGCTTCCTTCTTCACGGCTCCATTATGGGGAATGCTATCAGATCGTATTGGACGAAAAACGCTTATTTTAGTTGGTTTAGTAGGATTCAGTTTAAGTTTTTGGTTGTTTTCATTATTTTTTGATTCGCTTTTCATGCTTTACCTATCTCGTGTAGTGGGAGGATTATTTTCCGGTGCTTTGTATACCGCAGTTACGGGATTTGCAGCTGATTTGTCAAATGAAGAGAACCGTAATAAGTATATGGGATTCCTTGGCATGTCAATTGGTTTAGGTTTTATTTTTGGTCCAGCAATCGGAGGAGTATTAGGACATATAGATTTGGCACTTCCATTTACAGCTTCCGCGATTTTATTGCTCGTGATTTTTGTTTATGCTTTAATCATTTTAAAGGAACCAGAACGTACGGGTGAAGCGAATAAACGCGCACTTCTTCCGAAGGGCGCTTCAAGTCTATGGAATTACCGTATTAGATATCTATTCTTATTTTCGTTCATGGTGACGTTTTTACTAGCAGGTCTTGAAGCAACGTTCCAGTTATTCCAGATCGAAAGAATTGAAATTACTCCACTACAAATCGGCTATTTGTTTATGTTCAGTGGATTTGTCGATGCAGCAATTCAAGGTGGAGTCGTACGCCGCATTAAAAATGGTACGGAAACAAAATGGTTATTATACGCGCAAGTTGTAACAGCGGTTGGATTATTTTTGACTGTTTTTACTCAAAGTATTTTCTGGGCTGGACTTTCATTATGTATATTCACCGCAGGAAATGCATTAGCACGAACTACAATTGTCTCGCTTACTACAAAAGAATCTGGTGGACGCTATGGTACAGCTGCCGGAATGTCATACTCTATGGATAATCTAGGGCGGATTATCGGTCCGTTATTGTTTGCTTGGCTATTTACAATGCAACCCGACAATATTTACATGTTATCCGGAGTGCTCGCAATTCTTTCTATAGGTTTAATTTTTGCATACCGCAAGTCAACTAAGTCATTGAAAGATTTTGCATGAAATGAAAACAGGTGAAGGAAAACGAATCGTTTCCTTCACCTGTTTTTTTATGAATTAAGCACCCGCGTAAATGGTTCTTGCACATGCCAAGCTTCTCGTATAGGCATGGAACTCTCTCACATAAGAGGTTTTCTTTCTCGTATAGGATAATTTCTCTCTCGCATCACAAAATTTGATCAGCTCTCCGTTTTCAAGTACTCTACTTTTTTCTGTCCGAGCTCTGGATGTGCGGCTCTAACTACAGATGGTCTTGCCAAGAATAGAATTACTAATATCAACAAAACGCTTGAAACAATTAAAATACCTTCCGCTGGGAAGACGTCATATAAAAATCCAAATAACACCATACCAATTGGCATTAGAGCCATTGCACATGTTTCTATTATCGAGAATACGCGTCCCTTATAATCATCCTCTATCATTTTCTGCATCATCACCTGTATTGGAGTGTTTGTTATAATCATTGATGCTCCAAAGAAAAACATTAACGCGACATAAAATACAACTATTACTGTATAGGACATATCTATCAACAACGGTATAGAAACCGCTCCAATAATAACACCCATGAAAACAATGCTCCATTTAGATACTAGAAACGGAAATTTCAATTCCTTACGTGCAGAAAAATAAATTGACAATAGAAGCATCCCAACTGCAAATGCCCCCTCTGTAAAACCAAAGTGTTGAGCACTAATCTTTAATTTTTCAATGAGGATAAATGAGTATCCTACCTGATAGGCACCAAACAAAAAGTTGATGAATAAGGAGATAACAACCATTGTTTTTAAAATAGGTTTTTTCATTAAGTAACGGAAGCCTGCTTTCATACTCTCTAGCATTGGTTCCTTCGGTTCACCTTCCACTACTTCTTTTCGCTTCGCAAATAAATTAAAGTCCATCGTGGATTCCAAGACTACAGCGATAATCGAGGCCGCCATATACATTATTAGAAATACAGGCATAGACACTGCTCCGTAGAGAAGTCCTCCCACCGCCGGGCTACCAATTGCCGCAAACGAAATTGACATTTGATTAAGCGACATCGCTTTCTGAATTCGCCCTTCATCTACTAATCCAGTAATAGACGAACTGAAAGTTACCCCAGAAAATAGAGAAGTCAACGATAAAATCACTGTCGTACTATAAATCGCAATTAAAGATAAACCCATCGTCATGCTCACAATAAGTAATCCACCAATTGCAATTGTCGTAGCAATTTGCGATACGATGACAATCATTTTACGAGAATATTTATCTGCAGCGTATCCTGCAAACGGCGCAACTAGAGTCCTTGGTAAAATATTACAAATTAAATTTAATGCAAAACTAGATGCAGATCCTGTTAATTGCAAAATGTAAAAGCTGATTGCAAACGAATACACCTGTGCACCAAAAGTGGAAACTAACTTACTGATAGTAAACGTCCACAAGTGATATGTGGCTTTTTTAAGCTTTAATACTTCTTCCATCTTCCCTACCCCTTTGTTTTAAGAATTATTCAAAAGTTTAATTTTATTAAACAAAGAATAACATTATTATCCTTTCAATTCAACTAAAAGTTTAATATAATTAAACTTAATAAGAGGTGAAAAGATGTCCACATTAGGCGAACGCATTCGTACATTACGTAAACAACAGAAACTGACGCTTGAAAATTTAGCAGGCACAGAGTTAACTAAAGGCATGCTCAGTTTAATAGAAAACAACAAAGCAAATCCTTCTATGGAAAGCTTAAACTATATCGCTTCACAGCTTGGTGTTGAAGTAACTGAGTTACTGGAAGAAATAAGCGGACAAGAGTTGCGAAATGTAATAGATCAAGCAGAATTATTACTCAACACAAAGAACTATGAGTTTGCAGATGAAATTGAACAGGTAAAAAATCTAATAGAACCATATATACCAAAACTAACTCAGGGATATGAGGCAACGCGATTACTCGACATTTACGGAAGATGCTTAGCTTATTCTTCTCCTGACGAATCTGTAGCGTTGCTGAAGAAGGTTGCAAGAATGTATGAAGACTTGCACTTGATAACTAAAAGCGCTGACATAGGGAGAAATCTTGCAATAATTCCATTTATGAATCATCACTATCAAGTAGCACTGGATGTTTTATTAGAAGAACGAAAAAAACTGGAAGACAATCCACTTTGGGTTGATCCATTATCACGCATGGATTATGACTATTTAGAAGCAGTACTTTACTTTGCAGTTGGCAAAAATGAGGAGGCCATTCAAGTGATGAATGATGCCATTCTCTATTGCAATGAACATAAAATATTTAAACAAATAGATAATCTATTTAGACTAGCATCAGCACATGCAATGATGGAAGGAAACATAGAAAGAAAAGATTATTATTTAAAAAAACTGGAAGCCTATAGCGAATTTGCGGATGATGAGGATTCTAAAGCTTTTATACATTATGCTAATCTACATTACTTAAATACATACAAAAAAATGTATATAGAGGCAGATGCTTTATACCATAAATTCTCACTTGACCAGGTAAATATAAATTTATTTACTCACTACTTCCAACTTGAAAGAGCTAAAACTTTATACGGATTAGGAAGAGTTACTGAGGCATTGGAGAAATTTATAGAGGTGAAAATTCCTGACGTCGTCCACCATCCAATCGATTTATCTATTTTCTATGAAAAGGATGCATACATTGCATTATGCTATCTAGAACTAAACCAAGTTGAAAAGGCTGTATTTGCTGTAAAAGTTGCAATGACCAACATTGAAAAGATGCCAGACACACCATATAAAAAATTTATCCATACTACGCATGAGAAAGTAATGATGCGTTTATAGGGGGATCAGATTATTGAAGAAAAATTGGTTTTGGGGTATTGTTATTACTATTTTAATAAGCTGGATTGCTAATATAGTTTACTTTGAACTGCATCAATTAAAAGAACCTGTCGTATTAAATGCTTACATTGATATTCCATCTTCTGAAAAAACCAATTTCTCGTTATTTTATTTGACTAATAGCAGTGAAGTAATCGAGTTAGAAACTTTAATAGCTGGTGAATATACCTATAGCAATGAACAAAATTTTTTCCCTTGGTTTGGGGATTTGACTGCTCAATCATATAGGCAGCATTTTACTCATCAATATTTAAAACAAGCAAGTTTT
Organism: Psychrobacillus sp. FSL K6-1415; assembly: GCF_038003185.1. Classification (NCBI taxonomy): domain Bacteria; kingdom Bacillati; phylum Bacillota; class Bacilli; order Caryophanales; family Bacillaceae; genus Psychrobacillus; species Psychrobacillus sp. FSL K6-1415. The sequence continues at coordinate 3,713,464 of NZ_JBBOOQ010000001.1, forward strand.
ACATTTGATGAGCAATCATTGAAACAAATTGTAAAAGGGTTTCAATCCAATGAGGTATACGCTCGTTTTACAAATGTTCAGGTTGTACCTGTCCAATTGGAGAAGCTAAATTTCCGAACACCACTTAGTGAAACTAATTACATTTCGAGTACTGCAGGGTTTGGAAGCAACCAAGGGATTCAAGGAAATCTTTTTGAGGCAACCGAAACTGTTAGGATGGATGAGATTACACTACCAGATTCACTAATAAATAAGGTAGAGCTTAAAGTGCAGTTATTATCCGATACCTCCACTAATGCACAAGTTGAGAAACTCTTGAACAAGGAATGGGAGGATATAGCCGCTCCACTTTACACTGATATAGAGTGGCCTTTAGAAATTCAGAAAGGTGATTCTGTTGCACTAATATTTCAAACAAAGTATAGCGATTCTTACGTAAATGTTGTTAATGATTGGTCGGGCATAACGGAATCAAGAGAAGCCTTTACCTATGCTTTCCCTCTACTAATTGAACCCAATCTTTTAAATCAGGATATTGATGATATCGTCCTGAAAGTAAGGGGTGAACATAAATGAGACAGGGATTCAAGCAACTCATTCTCGGCTTTTTATTTGTCCTTCTAAAAATACAAATTATTGTAGATATGTTACCAGATTTTATTGGCTACATTTTCATATATAACGGTATAAAGCAAATCGCTAGTTTATCAAATCAGTCATATGACAAACTAAAAGTACTGTGCATTGCTTTAGTAATTATATCTGTTCCTAATTTCTTCTTAAACGATCAGATGATTCAGCAAATTGAGTGGCTTAAACATTACCCAAGTTTGTTAGCTTTAATCAAAATAGTGCTCGTTTATTACCTATTCATCTTACTACTTGGCGTTGCTAAATTACTTCCTACAGACGAAGCGCTTTTTAGAACTAATAGAATGTTCAGCTGGTATATGGTCATAATGCTTAGTACATCATTAACCCAGCCTTTTTTTATGAACATTTCTATGAATATAAGTATCCCATTAATGATTATCGTTATTATTGCTTCTTTCATTATAGAACTTTCATTTCTTATATACTTACGCAATATACAAAAATGCTTCCCCAAAGATAACGTGTTTGAAAAGTTCGTATAGTAAAAGGGCTGCATCTATCGATTAGTTGATAGATGCAGCCCTTTCATTAATAGCTATTAGATTAGAAGAGACCTAATAGTTAACCGTGATATAATCGGTAGTTGTCCAGCCAATCCATAAACTTCACCCATGCAACTTCAAAATCTGGTTGAATACAGGATACCTGCAGTAGATTCTTTGCGATTAAGTAATCGCTTTTATAGTGAAGATCGAATCCGGACATTCTTGCGTCCTCTGCTAGGTGTGGAAAATTATCCTCTTTCCATGTAAATATCATCGGATAGTGATTATCTGAAAGTAATTCAATCCCATGCTTGTACACTTCATCTTCGATAAATTGCATGCGACTATGCAATAAATTGTACCTCATTCCATTTTCATAGGCCTTTAACGCAACTTCTAAACTATGTACAAACTGAGAAGGCATCGTAAAAGGTGTCGAATTATTCACGCTCAGTCCCAGATCTAAATACGAAGGGATATCACTGCTCGATGTTATCTCGGTGTTTGCAAATACAAAAGCTAAACCGCTCATTGTTCCAATGGCTTTACCGCTTACACCTGTTGCGAGATATACTCCTTCCAAGTTAAATGGAAGTGCTCCAAATGAACTTACACAATCCATACAAAGCAATACATTATAACGGTTACATAAGACCTTCATTTCTTCCAGGCTATTTAACATACCAGTAGATGTTTCGCCATGAACCATTAAAAGCCAACTATAAGCACCTGTGGCAAGCTTTTCTTCTATTAACATTAGATTATGTGGGCTTCCCCATTCAAAAGACGACACATCAAAAGATAAACGCCAACGTTCCGCTTGTTTTTCCAACCGGTCACCAAAGGCACCATTTTTCACGATTAAGCCCTTCTCTCCTAACACATGTATCTGTGCAATCATCGCCTCATTTGCAAGCGTACCACTACCTAACAACAAATGGGTATACTTGGCTCCACTCATTGACAGTAGGTTTTTCTTCACTCTTTCTAGCATGACCTTAAACTCATGTGTTCGATGTGATATAGGCCTAACTGTAAATGCTTGCTGAATTGCTTCAGACTGCTGTACAGGTCCCGGGTAAAAAGAATATCTTTTTTGTTTAAATCGAGCAGCAACAGAAAGCTCAAACCGATCCCTTGTTAATACCATCGGAATATACTTTGCTTCCTCCGTTCCTACAGGGTCTGCAAACGGTTCAAAGCCAAGCTGATTATATAGTTTCTGTTCCCTTACCGTACCAGATATTACCGCTGCTCCATATCCATTTTCATAAGCATAATCGGATAGAGCACGTGCAAGGTAATAAAACACTCGCCCATTTCGATGTGCTTTATCCACCGCCAGCAATCGTACTTCACATAGCTGTCCGTTTAATGCATCCTTTGGCAGAAATTCCTCCACTGAACCAAGCTTTAAATCTAAAGAAAAGGGACGGGTAGCTTTAAATGCCACCATCCCTGCTAGCTCCTGATCCTTTAGTACAATAACATATACGTTTTCATGATGGAACGCATCGACCCGCATTCCACTAGGATCGGGCTCATGTTGAGGTATCTCCTCCACAAACGTTTCATAATTCAGTCGTGCAATCGCTTCAAACTCTTTTTCTGTACGTGCAATTTTACACCAATACATCCCTATCTCCCCTATCTATTCGCTGGAATGATAGCGTTCCGTTCTTTTTTCCAATAAAGTAATCCCTACCACTAATAGTACTACTGCAATACCTACCATCATACTAACATACGTCCAAACACTACTTAAAGTTCCCTCGTATACCGTTACTCGTTTCATAGACTCCATTGCATAATAAATAGGAGAAATCCATTTCATCGCAAGTAACCCTTCTGACTGAACTATTTCTAGAGGCCAGTACGCCCCACCAATCATTGCAAAGGCTACTGCTACAAGTGAAATAATAATACTGCTCTGACTTACTGTTTTCACTAAAGAAATAACAAAAACAGAAAACGCCATTACAAGCAATACATAGAAAGCAGCAATGATTATTACTTTCCAAAAACCATCGTACATATTGGTCCCTAACACATAGCGGAAAACGAACAGGACTAACAGCATTTGAACAAACCCAATAATATAGCTAAATGAAAGATGACCAAAGTATAATTGGAATCTACTAATCGATGCTAGTTTCAATCTGTTCCATACACCTGTGCGCTTATCATCCAATATAAATTGAACATTAATAGACACCGTATAAAAAACAAAAAATAACATAAAACCAAACAAGCTTTGAAGAGCATTATCGTAACGAAAAACCTCTGACTCATCCATTGCCTCTGTTTGTAGGAGGAATGCTTGTTTTTCTTGCAGACTCACTTCTAAATCAGACCATGCACTCTCTCCACCTGCCAAGATTACTTGTTGCTTAAAGCTTGCATCGCTATAAGCCGATTCAACTATAAGAGTTAGATTTCTCACACTATCTGAATCTGAGGCAGAAAAAATGGTGTAGGATGCTTCTTTCAACACAATTCCGATCATTCGAATATCTTCTTTTGCTTTTTGTTTTAACTCCTCTTCTGTAGTTTCTCTAAGAGAATATCCTCCCTCTTCTTTTAGTCTTTCTAGTACGGCAATACTCAGCTCAGAGTCATCCACTGCTACTGATACACTCATCTTCCCATTACTAGTGCCACCTACCAAATATGCCATCACCAAGGTCATTACCGTCATCATAATTAAAACGGTAGGCTTACGTATTAAGTTTTGAAATCTAGCAATCCATATTCCCGTCATTCTGTTACACCTCTTCTCGGAAAGAAAACAATGGAAAGTAATACGCACACAACGACCAGTAAATATATTGCAAACATAAATGGCCAAATAACTGATAAATCTTGACCTTTTTGTATAGATAGTATGGCGGACATCGTTGCACCATTGGGAGTTAAATCCCCAATTTTCCCAAGTGTTTCTGAGATGTCTCGAATGTTAAAGAAAGATCCACCTAGGAAAGAAAATACTGTAATGAATATCCCGTTGAATACATTTGCAATACCTTCTGTTTTTGTTCGAAACTGGAGAGTTGTCATTAAAGCTGATAATGCACCAACAAATACACTATAACTAATAACAATAACCGTCAATCCTTCTAAACTGATCCATTCTATCCCTAATACAAACATACCAAATAAGAGCATAATAGCTTGTTGGATAAAGGCTACAAGAGTTCCTGTGAAGAAAATCGAAAGTGTGTATAAAATAGGAGAGACTCCAGCCAATAAAATACGGTCATATACTTTCCACTGCACTTCCTGCAGAGCAAAGCCTGCTAGAAAAGCAGGAATATATAACGCAAACATCACTAGCATCCCAACGGTGTAGTAAATAGATGCAGGAATCTTCCGCTCATTAGACTCTAAAACCTGTTCTATTTTCTCAACACTATTGACACTACTCATTACTTTCTCGGGTGATAAACCTACATCTAAAAGGGCCGCTGATTGCGTATATCCACTTTTCCAATCAGCTAGTACTGATTCGATTATGGAAGCACGAATGTCATTATCTTGGTTTAAGTATAAGGATAGTTCTGCAAAGTCAGCGTTGTTAAAGTACACCGATTTAATATAATTCAGTCGGAAATTAGATGGTATACTTAAAATGCCATCTATGTTTTTATCCTGCCGAGTCACCTTTAAATCGACTGTCTGTTTATAGTCCGTTGCAATATATTTTTTCATTTCATCTGAGGTCAAAATGGTGTTTTTCAACAATTCGACTGGATCACTATTTTTAAGTTGACTAAGTAAAGCATCCATAGGTGGACCTGTAATTCCCTCTTGTTCTAGAAAGAGTTTAATTGCTTCTTCCTCTTGAACCCAGGATGAATCATCTACTATAAGTAAATTTGCTTGAATAGCCACTTCTTCTCCACCATCCATCATACTTCCTAATGCATTTGAAAGAATGGTTATTAAAACGAGTGGCATAACTAACAAAATAATCAACGGTTGCTTATTTCGTATAAGCATTTTCATTTGTTTTATAATTAAACTAAACAGCATGACTCAGGTCTCCTCTCTTAATCTCTCAGTGCTTTTCCAGTCAAATGCAAAAACACATCTTCCAGAGATGGCACTTTGACAATCGCAGAGGTTATCACTACATTATTTGCAGCAGCAATCGCAAAAATAGTAGCTAATGGCTCTTCACTTTTGGACATTGAAATCGTTAGTATCTTTTCTTCTATTCGGAGGGTTGCTTTTGGAAAGCGTTCACCTAGAGCCTTTTCAAAATTTGCAGTAAATAAGTCCGCTTTCAACTCAATGGTTTGGTTATCTGAGACCAGCTCTTTAAGCTCCTCTTTTGTACCATAAGCAATTATTCTGCCCTGATCCATAATATAAATTTTGTCACATAGCATTTCTACTTCTTCCATGTAGTGACTAGTATATAAAAGTGTCATTCCCTCTTCTACAAAATGTTTAACTGTTTCTAAAATATACGTCCTAGATTGAGGATCAATCCCGACAGTCGGTTCATCCATAATTAGCATAGAAGGTTTGTGTAAAAGAGCCGCCCCAATGTTTAAACGTCTTTTCATACCACCTGAAAAGGTTTTAACTATATCCTTTTGTCTATCAGACAATCCAATTTTCTTTAGGACTTCTGTTATCCGTGTTTCTAAAAGTTCCCCTTTCAACCCATATATTCTTCCGAAAAAAGCCAGGTTTTCTCTAGCAGAAAGCTCAGGATATAGGGCAATTTCTTGAGGAACTACCCCTAATGTTTTACGCAATGGCTCAGGATTTTTTGAAATGGACTTATCATCCCATAGAACATCTCCACTTGTTGGTATGACTAAAGAGGACAACATAGAAATAGTCGTCGATTTCCCTGCACCATTAGGCCCTAATAGTCCAACTGATTCCCCCGCCAATAGTTCCATGTTTATTTCTCTTACAACTTCCTTTGTTTTAAATTTTTTGGAAAGACTTATTGCTTGTAGCATTCTCCCATCTCCTTACAACCTAGTTAAATCGATTATAGCAAACTACTACACCATATTATGTAAAAGTTTTTTAAATATTTCGCATTTAGATAGTGTAGTGGCTGGGTTCGAGAATTTATTTTAAACATAAGGCTATGTTAAAGGTAGAGGTGGATTTAAAACAAAAAAATGGGCTAGGAGATATCTGATATGCTCCCAATAAGGTAGACAGATGAAATAATAAAAAATCTGTTTCCTTTATTGGGGGTTTTTTTCTATGGGTAAAAGTGCTTTTACTGCACAACAAAAGTATGAGGTAATTGTATCTTATGAGGACAGAAAAACTTCAATTAGTGACTTCTGTCGTCAATACAATGTTTCTGACGAAACAATTAAAGAATGGATTTACCAATTTCAAACATATGGAATGGATGGGCTTAATAATCCCGATGGATGGAAAAGGTATTCTAAAGATGTAAAAATGGCAGCGGTCCTTGACTACCTTTCCAATGGCTATTCTCAAGCCGAGATTGTACGCAAGTACGAAATTTCCAGTGGATCAGTGTTACGAAGGTGGATAAAGATTTATAATGATCATAGAGATTTAAAAGAGATGAAAAGGATGAATAACTCTATGATTAAAGTTCGGTCCACTGCACTTGAAGAACGTTTGGAAATAGTTATGTACTACTTTCAGAATGGAAAAAATTATCATCAGGCATCGGAACAGTTTAATGTTTCCTATCAACAGGTGTATCAATGGGTAAAGAAGTTTGAGAAAGAAGGAGAAGACGGTCTTAAAGACAAGCGTGGCCGGACTAAGGCAGAGCTAGAGTTAACTCCCGATGAGAAGTACCAGCGTGATATGAAGAAGTTAGAGCGGGAAAATGAGTGTCTTCGTGCAGAAGTTGCATTCTTAAAAAAGTTGGAGGAACTAGAAAGGAGGCGTTGAAAGAGACGTCTTTAAGCCAAGTTCGATTAATCGATAAATATATAGCCATCCAGGAACTTCATGAGAAAGAGAAATTTTCCATTGTGCTAATATGCGGGATTGCAAGAATTCAACGCTCTGGCTACTACAAGTGGCTTAATCGTGCCCCTTCAGAAAATGAGAAGTTGAATGAGGAAATTCTTGAGGAGATATTACTCCTACACAATAAGGTGGATGGTATATATGGTTATCGCCGTATAACGATGAATCTGAGACGTGCCTTATCGAAGTCTATTAACCATAAGCGTGTTTACCGACTGATGAAGATTGCTGGAATCCAGGCGGTTATTCGATGTAAGCGCAAGAAGTATAAATCAAGTACACCACGGCATGTGGCTGAAAACGTGTTGAACAGGAAATTCAACTCCGACAAGCCAAATGAAAAATGGCTAACTGATGTGACCGAAATGAAATACGGAGTTTCACAGAAAGCTTATTTGAGTGCGATTTTGGATTTATATGATGGATCAATTGTGAGCTATGTACTAGGTACTTCCAATAATAATTCATTGGTTTTTAAAACCCTCGATTTAGCTTTGGAAGTTAACACAGGAGCAACTCCACTGCTTCACAGTGACCGAGGATATCAATACACTTCCTCTACATTTAAAAGGAAAATAGAGAAAGCAGAAATAGTACAGAGTATGTCAAGAGTGGGAAGGTGCATTGATAATGGACCAATGGAGGGATTTTGGGGAACATTGAAATGTGAGAAGTATTACTTAAACAAGTACAGTACGTTTGAAGAGTTGAAGGAAGATATTGATGAGTATATTCATTTTTATAATACTGAAAGATTACAAAAAAGATTAAGCGGCCTTAGTCCCTTAGAATACAGGGTTAAAGCCGCCTAATGTCTTTTATTTATTTCCACTGTCTACTTGACAGGGGGCAGTTCAATCCTCCAAGCTCATTTTAATTTGATTTCCTCTTTTCTAAAGTATCTGTTAGTTTAAATGAAAACTACTCCTCTTTTAAATACCTAATATATCTCTACCGCAACCATTATCTAAGCTTTGTACCAGTAAATCCATACAATTTACGGCATCGTTTGAATCGTCAAATACAGTTTGTAACACTGTTTCTTCTAGTCCTTCTCCGTGGAATGATACAACGTAATAACCTAAACCATTTACTTTTTTGTAATCGTTTTTTAGGAGAAATTCAATACCTTCCTTTTCGGATTTTAAAAGGTAAGTCGCAAGTACATCATCTAACAAAGTATTACCTTTTCTTTCCTCTACTGGTCTAATCATATTCAATTCACTCTCGTTGATGATGGTCGAGAATTTTTCATAGTTTTCAATTACTTTATTCGATAAGTGATGACAGTATTCATCAACCTCAAGAGGAAGAGGATATAGTCCTTTGTTCTTTTGCTCTTGGAAATAATCAGAAAATGCTTTAGCTAATGCTTTGGCAAATCTCTCAAAGTCAAATTTATAATTGGTGAAAATAGGTTTATAAGCACCATTGCCAAAAGTGAGAGTTTCAACACATAGGTTTTTCTCTTCCACCGTTAAATAATATGTCACTGCAAAACCGTAACCGTTTATTTCAGCTTTGTTCACTTTTCCAGTCCAAAGTTGTAAAAGAATATGGAAGAAGTGAGGAACTGAAACGAATGTAACCATAAATGTGAATTCGAGTTCTTGACCATCTCCATTTATTTTAATTCTAGCATCTCTGTATTTATCTATATCATAGATACATTTATATTGATTTTCCACGAACAACACTCCTTTAGTTATCTCATTAGACTGACCTGCTTCGTTAGTTTAAGTGTAACATCTCACAAACTACATCGCTTCATAAAAAAACAACCCTACCCTTTAACTTAGCCAAACATAAAAAAAACGGGCAAAAGACGCCCGACTTTAAGAACAGAATTATAGATATGATGTTGATTGTAGCGAAGGGCGGATGCTTTCCTTGGAAAAAAAGCCATCCTTTGAAAGGATAGCTTTTCTAATAATATTTTATGCTTCTTCAGTTACTATTTTACTTAAAGGTGTATTATATAGGTCCTTATCTAATTCCCCAGTGATTTTCGCAGTTGCGACACCAGCAGTCATTGAACCACTTACATTTACTGCTGTACGTCCCATATCTATTAACGGTTCAACAGATACTAGAAGCCCTGCTAATGCAACCGGTAAATTTAATGCAGATAGAACAAGGATTGCAGCAAATGTTGCGCCGCCTCCAACTCCTGCAACACCAAAGGAACTAATTGCGACTACTGCAACTACAGTTAGGATGAACATAGGATCTAATGGATTGATACCAGCTGATGGAGCTATCATAAATGCTAGCATAGCCGGGTAAATTCCGGCACAACCGTTTTGACCAATAGATAACCCAAACGATCCAGAAAAGTTAGCAACTCCTTCTGATACACCCATTTTAGTCGTTTGTGCATTAATATTAATCGGTAATGTTCCTGCACTTGATCGTGAAGTGAATGCAAAAATTAATGGTTCTGCTGCCTTTTTAACATACGTAATTGGATTTAATCCAGATAGCGTAATGATTAATAAATGGATAGCAAAGACTACTGCTAACGCTACATAAGAAGCAAGAACGAACTTACCTAAATTATAAATCGCACCAAAATCTGATGTCGCAACGGTTCTTGCAATAATCGCTAAAATTCCGAACGGAGTTAAGCGAAGTACTAGCGTTACTACTCGCATAATTAGTTTGTAAACTGCATCAATGCCAGTTTTAATAATAGCTGCAGTTTCTTTCTCTTTACGAGCTAATCCTAAATAAGCAAAGCCTAAAAATGCCGCAAAGATAACAACACCGATAGTTGACGTTGGACGTGCTCCTGTAAAATCTAAAAATGGGTTTGCAGGTAATAAGTCTAGCATTTGGTCTGGAAGTGCTTTATCTGCAACTTCTGCAGAGCGACCTTCATAGTATTCTGCACGTTCTGTTTCTGCATCCCCTTGAATGATTTGTTCTGCATTCAAATCGAATAATGCCGCAGAGCTAATACCAATAACAGCAGCAATGGCAGTTGTTCCTATTAAGAAACTTAAAATAATTGCCGCCATTTTACCAAAGTTTTTACCAATCGTAATTTTTGTAAACGCCCCTAAAATAGAGATGAATACCAATGGCATAACGATCATTTGTAATAATTTTACGTAACCAGTACCAATCAGATTGTACCAAGGAACTGTTTCTGCTAATACTTCCGAATCTACCCCATAGGCAATATTCAATATTAACCCAAGTAAAATACCCAATCCTAGTGCTGTAAATACACGCTTCGAAAAGGAAACATGTTTTTTTTGCATTATGATTAATACCCCAACTAAAAGCAGTAAAGCTACAATGTTAAGAATAATAAATAATAAATTCATATAAAGACCTCCATCTTTTGTGCTCACCATATAATAATACTTTTATCCCTATTGGTCAAGTAGGAATTACTTTCTACTTAATATATGTCTACCCTACTTTCTTTGAGACAAATCGGCTATACTAGAAATAAATAAACAGGCACCGGGGGGGTGAAAATTTGATAGCAAGTTTTTATGGTATTATCGTTTCCGGCATTCTAATTTTAAATATTTCTTTGGCGATTGCTCTAATATTTTTAGAACGTCGAGATGCCTCTGCTACTTGGGCATGGATTCTAGTCCTTTTCTTTATTCCGATCTTAGGCTTTGGTATTTACTTATTGTTTGGAAGAAAGCTAAGAAAAAAAACATTATTCCGTTGGGAAGGAAAAAACAAGATCGGTATCGATAAGCTCATTGAATTTCAAATGGAAGCTATTGAAGACGACTCATTCGATTTTCGTTTAGATGATGCTATGCACTACAAAGAGTTAATCGTCATGCATTTACATAATAACCAAGCTGTCTTAACTCAAGACAATAAAGTAGAAATTTTCATCGATGGACGAGAGAAGTTTGATGCACTCATTCGCGATATTGAACATGCAAAGGATCATATCCACATTCAGTACTATATATTTCGATTAGATTCACTTGGTCAACAAATTTATCAGGCATTGTTAGAAAAAGCAAAACAAGGGGTAAAAGTAAGAATTTTATACGATGATACTGGATCGCGTTCTTTAAGAAAGAAGCATTTTAAAGAACTTATTGCGCTGGGTGGTCGTGTAGAAGCATTTTTCCCTTCTATCTTCCCACTAATCAATCCACGTATGAATTACCGGAACCACCGAAAAATTGTCGTAATTGATGGAAGAATAGGGTATATCGGAGGGTTTAATGTTGGCGATGAATATCTTGGGCTAAAAAAGAAATTTGGATATTGGCGCGATACGCATTTACGTATTGAAGGTAGTTCAGTCCATCCGCTCCAAACTCGATTCATTCTCGATTGGAACCAAGCCTCAACAGAGCATGATATCGAGTACTCTGACATATTTTTCCCAGCTATTCCGATGAAAGGTTCCGTTGGTTTACAAATTGTTTCAAGTGGACCTGATTCCGAATGGGAACAAATAAAAAATGGGTACCTTAAGTTAATTATGATGGCTAAAAAATATATTTATATACAGTCTCCATATTTCATCCCAGATGCTAGCTTCATGGACACGTTACGAATCGCATGTCTTTCTGGTATTGATGTAAGAATCATGATACCAAACAAACCTGATCATATTTTTGTTTACTGGGCAACTTATTCATATGTTGGGGATTTAATAAAAGCTGGAGCTAAAGTGTATATTTACCAAAATGGGTTTTTGCATACCAAAATGATTGTTATTGATGATGAGGCTTCTACGGTGGGAACCGCAAATATTGATGTGCGAAGTTTTAAATTAAATTTTGAAATAAATGCATTTATATATGACCGTGAAACTTCTCATCAGTTAGCTGAATTATTTGAAGAGGATATGAAGTTATCCACGGAGATGACTATGGAAGTATACGAAAGTAGATCTAGAATTATTAAATTTAAAGAGTCATTAGCCCGTCTGATTTCACCAATACTTTAATAAAACTACAAATTACCGAAAAATCCTTTTAAGAATAAGACCTGTTTCTATCGTTTTCAGCAGCATGCTTAGGACATTCTTGTCGCTTCATAATTATCTTATGATATTTTTATAAATAATATTATTCTTCCAAAAAAGAGGTTTCCAGAAATGGAAACCTCTTTTCAATATTCTTATTCTGGTCACTTAGAGATCCAAGAACTCTTCTAAGGTTACGTTTGCTTCATACACTTGAACAGCTAATTCTTCACCAACATACCGGAAGTGCCAAGGCTCATACATATAGCCTGTAATTTTTTCTGATCCATTAGGATAACGCATGATAAATCCGTACTTATGGGCATTGGCAGCCACCCACTTCCCGGCCTCCGTTTCACCGAAGCTTTCCTTCGCAAAATGTTGCTCAAAGTGTTGCTCTCCTATATCAAAGGCTAGTCCCGTTTGATGTTCAGAATAGCCAGGACGTGCGCTATAACGATCTGCAGCATCTTGACCGTCATTCGTCACATAACGATCATACAACTGAGTTTGATAGTCAAAAGATCGATATGTACTGAAAGCTATAAGGTCATAGCCAGACAAAGTTGCCTCAGCAGCCATTTCTTGAAATGCTGCTCTTGCCTCTTTGCTTTCACCAGGGGCATAGGTCGAGGGAAGAGGATACTTTTTGCTAGCGATTAGTACACCGTTTACTATTGTGGGTTCCTGAGGCAATACTTCATTTCCAACATAGCCCTTTGCACCAGACATATCTACTTCTTCTATAACAGGCTCTTCTTTAACAGGAACATCCTGTTTTGGTTCTTCAACAATAGGTTCTTCTATAATAGGTTCTTCTGTTTTATCTACAACTATCGTTTGTTTACCCTCTGTAAGATTACGAAGTTCCTCTATACTCTTATCGATACTCCATTGATTCATCCCTACCCAAACTACAATTACTCCTATCAGTAGTCCTGCAATAGTTCCAGAAACAATATATGGCCATTTTTTTTTCTTTTTTTCCTGTAACAAATTATATCTTGACTGCATATTTTTGGACTTCCTTCTTTCTTATTACGTTATTTCTAGTTTACCATTTTTCCAATAACTATTCTCGTATTCAAATTAAACTAACCAAAATAATTATAACCATCCTTCTCGATAATTGAATCCTCCTAAATAAGTAAAAGCGCATCTACCCACGATAGGTAAATACGCTCTTATTTTCTTATTAAAAAAATAGCAGAAATAACACAACAAAAAATAGGACAATAAACAATATGGACATACCCTTCATCCATTTTGCCTCTTTAACGAATCCTTTTTCTTTAAAGCTGATCGCTCGGAAGCCATTACTTAATGCGAAGATTGCCGTCATAAATAAGACAGCCATATTAATATTTCCTTTAATAATAAATACCAATGCAGAAATACTGACCGCTGCGATAAGTAGGCCAAAAATCCAATTTCTTTTCATTCCTATACACCTCCTATGAAGAGCGCTGGAAGTCTGGACACTCAAGAAAAAAACGAAGCAACAAGCGCTTCGTTTTAATGTTATACAGATTCTTCTGCTTTTTCTGGATGATTCGAGTAAAATTTACGCCCCAAATATGTTTGGAATATTAATAATAGTCCACCGACAGCCCAATAAACCGGCAATGCAGCCATCGAACTAAAGGAAATAAACATAATCATAATAGGTGAAATATAAATCATCATCTTCATTTGTTTCTGCTGCTGCTCTGGTACTGTCCATAATGAAACTTTCGCTTGGATGAAATAAACTGCTCCAGCAATTAATGTCATCGCAATATCTGGAGAACCTAAGTTAAACCATAAAAATGGATGTGTTTTAATATCGTCTGAATAAAGAATTGCAAAATACAATCCCATAACAATAGGCATCTGAATAATCATTGGCAGACAACCCATGTTTAGTGGGTTTACCCCATGCTTACGATATAACCCCATCATTTCTTGTTGTAGAGCCATTTGCTGTTCTTTATCTTTTGTTTCTTTTAGTTTCTTTTGGATTTCGTCCATTTCTGGTTTCAGCTTGTCCATTTTTTGTTTCATGCCTTGTTGGTTTTTATAATTTTTAAGCATTAAAGGCATAAGAACAAGACGAATAAGTACAGTAATCGCGATAATCGCTAAACCATAACTACCATTGAACATTTCTCCAAAGAAATGTATAAGAAATTCAAAAGGTCGAACAAAAATATTATAAAAAGTACCTTCTTTGTTTTCTACTCCAGAGCACCCACTAAGCACTAATGCCGCAAATATAAGAATAGAAAATAAACTAATCTTCTTTTTCATGTCTATTCACCTTCACTCATCAAACTATAAAGAAGTATACCTTACTATGAAGCTATTTATCAAATATAACCCAAAATATTTAACCCGATTGTTGTTCATTAGGAAAATTATAATTAAAACTTGGATATTCTTGGTTATCACGATATTGCTTCGGAGTTAGTCCTGTATACTTTTTGAATATGCGAGTGAAATAGCTTTGATTACAAAAATGAAAACTATTCGAAATATCGGATATAGCCTTATTTGTATTTCTTAAAAAGTACTGACATTCTTCTACTTTACGAACATTTAAATATTCCACAAGAGTAACACCCGTATGCTCTCTAAAGATTCGAGAAAGATGACTAGTACTTATATTGAAATATTTAGCAATATCCTCTACTGTTAAATTCTTTTCTATTTCATCATTAATATAAAGAATGACCTTGTTTACTGTTTGATGCCCAAATGACGGTTTCTTTCTTTCCGTTATTACCATCACAAAAAACTCTACCAGCTCATCCGCGCATAGTAAAAATTGTGCATCACTCATTTTCGTCTCAATTGTTTCTACACATGCAATATTAAAAGCCATAACCTTATCAGTCGGTACTTGACTTTCGTGTAATTTTCTCGCCATGACAGCTGATAGTTGTATGAAGTAATATTTTACGTTTAGAATCATATTTTTACGTGTTCTAGCTATTATTATATCTATTATGCTTCTCAAAATTTGTTTTGCTTCCGTTAATTCAAAGGAAAACATTTTTTGAAATAGCTGTTCTTCTAATTCTAAGAAGAAATCTAAACCCTCTACTTTTGTTGTCACACCAGTTTCTCTATTATATATTTTGGAAAAATTTTCTAAAAATTGCTTCTCTACAGTCCTCATATGTACCTCATTTTCCTCGTTTTAGGTCTTTTTAATCATAATAACCTATTAGGTATGTTGTATCAACCTATATCATTATCCTGGAAAATAAAAGTTATTTCAACTATTACGTATTAGTTTTTTTGAGGAATTAACATTTTTATATGCTTAGGTAATACTTTAATTTCTAATGGTGTGCAGTCTCCTTCATCCCCATCCACATTACAATACAATGGGTTTTCTGATTCTATTAACACACTGCTTGTTTCAATCACTTCAACTCCATTATCCTTATCTAGATTTCCCAATAATATTTTAGCGCCCATTCTTGCTATAGAAGTAAGTCCTGCCTGTTTTATAATATAAATATGTAACTTTCCATCATTTACCTCAGCTGAGTTTACCATCTTTTCAAACCCACCTACTGAATTCGTTAACGCCACTAGTAAAAGCAAAGGCGTTCCCTTCCAAATACCTGAATCGTGTGTAATTGTCATTTCTACTTCTTCATCCGATATAATAGCTTTCATACCTTCTAAAAGATAAGCAAGTGAGCCCATTTTTGTTTTTTGTTCAACAGTTGCTTCTGCTACACGGCTAGCTATTTCACCGATTGCTACTATATTCATAAAATATTTATCACCTATCTGACCAATGTCAACCATTTGTGTGTGAGTCATTTTCACCGCTTCAATGGCTAGGTGAGGGTCTAATGGAATTCCTAGTGCACGTGCAAAATCATTTACTGTGCCAAGTGGAATAAATGAGAATAAAGGACGATGCAGTTGTTCTGCAAGACCGTTTACTACTTCATTTATTGTCCCATCTCCACCCATCGCCAGTAAAAAGTCTATTTTTTCTGCGCAGGCCTCTTTGGCAAATACCGTTGCATCATTTTGTTTTTCTGTCTCCTTAATGATAACTTTATATCCTAATCCTTCTAATACATTAATAGTGGTTTCTTTATACTGCTCTGCATCTGCTTTTCCAGAAGATGGATTATAGATAAACATTGCCTTCATATGATTTCCTCCTAGCATATTTTGTTTGTTACAAATTCCCTTTTTCGATAATATTAAAACCTTTATACTATTAATAACTGTTAGACTTAAGTAAAGATCACTATAGAAATGAGGAGCTGCGATGCACTTTTTTATATATATTATTATTTTTTTCTCGTTCTTCGACTTATTTTCCCAATTACCAATTATGAGTCCCTTTGCCGAATCGCTTGGTGCTACTCCCTTTGTAACAGGTTTAGTGGTAGGAATGTACTCCCTTTCGAATACAATTGGTAATATTGTTTCAGGATTTTTAACGGATAGAAAAGGACCCTTTTATATCCTCATCATCGGTTTGTTTTCGACGAGCATCTCGTTATTCCTTTACCAATTTGCCAGCGATCCTGTTGGGTTATTAGTTATACGTTTTTTACATGGTTTAGTTGCTGGACTAATTGTACCTGCAGCGTTTACTTATTCGGCCAATAAAACTTCAAAGGATAAACGTGGCAAAGGGGTAGCACTATCTGGGGCATTTGTAGGACTTGCCGCAATTGTAGGTCCAGCAACTAGTGGGATACTCGCTAGCAAACAAGGTGAAGTATTTGTTTTAGGGATGACAGGTTCCATTATGCTTGTATTAAGTATATTATCTTTAGTTTTGTTAAGAAAAATAGCTATAGAAAGGGAGGATAAGGTAGATTCCTCACCATACTCAGTGCGCTCCATTTTTCAACAGAATGGAATAATAAAGTCATTTGCAGGTGCGTTTTTCTTAATGTTCTCTCAAGGGGTATTAGCTTATATGCTACCTCTAAAGGTATTACATCTGGGGTTTGACACTAAAACAAGTGGGTTACTTTTAAGTACGTTTGGTTTTGTTGCTATTCTAGTGTTTATACTTCCGATAAACCGAATATTCGACCGAGTGAAGCCGGTCTACACACTTGCTTTTGGGATGTGTATCATGGGAATCAGTATGCTATTACTTGGACATACAGATCCACTGAGCATACTTTATGTCTGGATGGCTTTATATGGAATAGGGTTTGCGTTTCTATTTCCTTCTATAAACTCACTTTTAATCGATTCAAGTGAACAGGCATATCGCGGAAAGGCTTATGGCTATTTCTACGCATTCTTTTCTATTGGAGTCGTTGTAGGATCAAGCATTACAGGTTTTCTGGAACTAGATGCCACCGGCGGATTTACGTTGACAGGAGCCATATTGATTACCGTGTCTATTTTGGCACTTGCCTGGAGGAAATAATAAAAACAGGGTGTGGTTATACACACTCCTGTTTTATTAGCACTATAATGTTATTTGATCATTAAGGTTAGGTTTCTTTTCTACATCTTCAATATCCTTGGAAGACTTCTTCGACTTTTCCTGTACTTCTTCATTATAGTACTGAACGCTTGTCATAGCCCCTTCATCTACCATATTGTTATCTGGTATATCGTGAGGATCAGGATGTCCCGCTCCCGTTAAATCAGATTTTTGGTGTTTCTGCGAGTCTATGTAAGCATTCACTTTAGATTTTGTATTATTAAATGCTACCATTGCTTTATCACGATTCTCTTTTTTCCTAAAATAAGCATAAGCACCTGCTGCTAATCCTGCTAATAAAAGTGATTTGTTTTTTGCCATCATAATAACCTCCAAGTTTTATATATAATCTATATACCCTACTATGAATAAATTCACACCTAATTTTAAGTAGATTTTAATCTTAAAATATCGAAAACACTACTATATGGCTCAGAAGGTTTATACTTTGTCATTCCTAAAAAGGAATAGTTTACCCAATTATATTACATTTTGATTTCTAATTGATATTAATTCTATATATTTGTAGAAGATTAGAGTTATTTTTGTTATGATTACAAAAAGAATTCAGAGGTGATTTCAAATGATTAGGGCGACTACGTTAGATGATATTTCGATGATTCAACAGATCGCAAAGGTCAGTTGGAACGATACATATAAAAACATTATACCTATTGACATACAAACGCTTTTTTTAGAAAAAGCTTATTCCCCTATGATGCTAGTCAAAAGAATAGAAAAAACTATTTTCTTAGTCGCTGAATATGAAGGTAAGCCTATTGGTTTTGCCAATTTTACATATGTGGACGAAGACGGCGACGCGGAACTAACTGCAATTTATGTATTGCCAGAGTACAAACATATTGGTTATGGAAAAAAACTATTATTGGCGGGGCTAAATGAGATGCCAGCTGGTCGACAACTATTTGTTTACGTTGAAAGCGAGAATGATAGCGCTCGTCATTTTTATGAAAATTTCGGTTTTGAGTGTTTAGAAGAATTCGATGAATACTTTGAAGGACATCCTTTAACTACTGCAAAATATGTATATCTATTGAAAACACCGGCCTATTAGGTCGGTGTTTTTGTTATTTAAAGTGTTTTCTCTGTAGTATAGTATTCTTCTTGCTCCGCTAGTTGCACAGGTGGTTTGCGGACAAAACACAAGATTGCTGCAATGTACAATAGAATTGATGTCGGCGATAGTATACCTGCAAATAAGCCTGCTATGATAAACATAATTCCTGCTAATTTCGGGTTTTTATTTTTTGAAATAGAAATAATTCCAATAACATTCAAGATTAAGCTAATTACAAGAATGAAAACAAATACCCAACCAAATATGCTAAACGCATCAATAACTGCAGGCATATTATCGTTTATAATTTGTAAATCCGTTTCTGTCATGGTTGGATCCTCTGCAATGATATCTTGGAATTCACTATTGAATAATTCATCATTCATTGCGTTACTTCCAGTTACCACTAAAATTGTTACTAAAATAATACTAAGTAATGTCATAATTGCACTAATGACACCTAATGCTATTTCTCCTGTACGTGACATAAAGTTCAGTCCCCTCATTTTTATATGTTCCTTTTAATTCTACGATAAATACTTAAAAAAGTTTCGTATAATTTTAATGTCCCCTCCGTGAAACTGATTAAACTTGTTTAAAAAAATATGAACATGGGTACTAATACTAATAGACTACCAATGAGAAATGAGAGGATGAGATTTCATGGAGAAAAAGTTAATTTTTAACCAGTCAGATTTCCTTTATACGTTAGCAGGTGCATCGGCATTAACAGGAATTCTAGTATTTTTTACACAAATTTAATATGGTCATCATAAAAAGGCAATCCTTTTCTATTTAGAAGTGGATTGCCTTTTTGTTTTATGCTTTTACATCATCATATTCATCAGATTTCGAGAAAGCCGCTACTACGTACGAGCAAACCGGCTCCATCTTTAGCTCCTGCTCTCTCGCATAAGAAGCAGCGCTATCTAATAACTTTTTAGCAACTCCCTGACCTCTCAACTTATCAGAAACATATGTGTGATCCATCACCATTACATCCCCAAGTAAGGTCCAGGTAATTTCCCCAAGTCTTTCTCCCTCTTGAATATACTGATACGCATAAACATCATTTCCTAATTCTTTGAGTTGAAGTTCCATCTTTAACCACTCCTTTTCTGAATTTTAGCATATTTATTTATTGATTGATAGCGGACGCAACTTTGCTTCAATTTCCACTCTCCTTGATTCTAAAAAAGGAGGTAGAGCTAGTGTTTCTCCCAAATTCTCCAATGGTTCATCCGTGTCGAACCCCGGCTCATCCGTAGACAGTTCAAATAAAATACCATTCGGTTCTCTGAAATAGATTGCCTTGAAGTAGTATCGGTCCACTAATCCAGATGTCATAAAGCCGTTTTCGCGTAAACGCTCCTCCCATTTCGGATAATCCTCCAACGAAGGAATTCTAAAGGCTACATGATGTACACTACCACGTCCAGGACGCTCCATCGGTAAATCAGTTCGTGTCTCCAAATGAACCTCTCCAGCAGGACCACCTTTACCTGTTGTATAAACTTGGATATGTGGCATTTCTTTGATGTCGGAAGGATAGGAACCTGCTAACTCAAATCCAAGTATTTCTGTTAATACTTTTATTGTAGCGGCTGATTTTCGAACAGTAAGCTTTATCGGACCTAAGCCAATAATTGCATTATCAGCTGAAATTTCCTTCCTTACCCATGCTTCACCATAAGGTATTCCAGCTCCATTATCGACAACTAGCATATGTCGTGCACCCTCAAAGTCTTCAAAGTAAAGCGTCTTACGACCAAATCGTTCAGTTATGGAGTCATGTGGTACATCAAACTTCTCAAATCTACTTTTCCAAAATTGTAGAGCTTTCTCGCTTTTGACACGGAAACCTGTGTTACTAATACTAGATACACCAGGATATGTTCGTCCTGCTTGCGGTATGTCAAAGTATGTCATATCTGTACCAGGTGTACCTACCGCATCTGCGTAAAATAAATGATAGGATGACGGGTTATCCTGATTTACACTTTTTTTCACTAATCGCATTCCTAATATTCTTGTATAAAAGTCATGATTTTTATCGGCGTCAGCAGTTATTGCTGAGACGTGGTGGATTCCCGCTAATCTCATTTGTCTACCTCCTAATGAATTTATCTTGAAGTCGAGATATATTAACTTAATAATATCAAGTAATCTTTTTTTGTGCAAATAATAGCACATAGGCTTCGCTTTAGAAGATTGCCACCTGCGAGAGAATAGGGGCTATACGAGAGTGAGCATATCCCCAAATTATTCCACCGAACAAAACAAAGCCCTCCTATCAATTGTTTAAGACGGAGGGCTCACATATTAGTTGAAGATTGAGCGAATAGAATCTATTAAATCGCTAAAGAAGTTTTTGACACTTTCCCAAAATCCTTCATTGTCGACTATTTCTCCAATCTTGTCTTCAATTGTTTTACTTAAATCATTCAGTTCATCTGACCATTGACTGAAATCGATATCTAGTTGACGAATGCGGTCCATTAAATCGATTAGCAGCTGACGATCTTTATCCGAAAGCTCAATTTTTAGATTGGCTAATTGCTCGGAAACGATTTTCTCCACTTCTTCTCGGGAAACTGGGTTTTGTTCAGCAATTTGCTTTTTAATTTCTGTTAATAATTCACTTACTTTTGCTTCATCAATACCCGCATCTTTTGCTAGATTAGTAGCAATTGAAAGTTCATCATTTGCCACATCTGTGCGTTCTGGATCTAGTTTTTCACCCGTAACCTCATATGCTTTGTATATCCCTACTAGGGCTGAATGGCCAGTTACAGGCTTAGGTGCAGCGATTTCTACTACTGCATCCTGAACTCCTGCTGTTAGCATTGCATTAGCATACATCTCAGAAGTTACCTCGGTAATATCATCTGGTGTAACAATGCTTATCACTAGACCTTTCCCTGCATCTTTACGAGTGATTTTAGCAGAAGAGAACATTCTTGCAGATGCGTCTCCATCCTGTAAGTACGTTGCTAGGTCCTTACCAGTTACCTCTATTTCTTGAACATCTGATTTATCTGTTATTTTCAAACTTTTCTTTACACTTTCTTTTTGTTCAGCAGTTAGGTTTCCACCATATACCACGATAGGTGCACCAAACTTTTCGTTTACGACTTCTTCAGTGGAGCCATCTGAATCTGCCAATGAATAAGTAGGTGCAATGATCATACCAATTAATAACATCGCTGTAATGAATGGCAACAATAATTTCTTCATTCTATTAACCCCTTCCTCTTCCATTCCCTCAATAATACGAAAACAGGAGTAAAAAGTTCCGACTAATCGATTCTCTTTACTCCGTATGAATTACATTTTCAATTGTGTCCAGCCATCTTCTTGTACAATTTTTTTATCTTTCATAAGTTTACCTAAGGCGCGTTTGAACGCTGCTTTACTCATGCTGAACATTTCTTGGATTTCGTCTGGAGACGACTTGTCTGTAAATGGCATTTTACCGCCGACATCATTTAGGTAGCGGAATATAGATTCTGCATCGTCCCCTAAACGTTCATGTCTACGAGGCAGTAGTGATCCATTCAGTGATCCATCCTCTTTCACATCAATAATGCGAACAGTCAAATCTTCACCTAATCGCGGTTCATTAAGGCGTTCTGATTCATGAACAAAAATTCGATAGTTTTCTGGAAAACTTAACAAAAAGGTACCTACAGGAAGTAAGCGGTATGCACGTGCTTGAAGATTCTGATTGAATAATGTCGTTGGAGCGTCAATATACAATTCCTCTACACGGTCTTCTGTTGCTAAACGACCGAATAACTCACCATCTTTATCTGTGCGGAGAGTCATATATAAATGATCACCAACAGCTGGCCATAATTCTTTTATTTTCGGTAGATCGTCTTCTTTCACCTGAACTTCCTTGGACGTACCAATGTCGACGAAAACACCTTCTCTATCAGCTACTTTAATAACCCGAGCCCAACCGTATGTGCCCTTTTGGATAGATGGAAGCTGCGTTGTAGCAGATAAATTGCCTCGTCTGTCCACAAACAAGAATGCTTCAATTGTGCCACCAACTTCTAAGTCCTCCGGTGCTTCTGAAGCATTTAGCGGAATGTCCATTCCATCATATGCTAAAATCCATTTCGATCCGTCTTGTTCTTTCACTTGTAACTTTACTATTTCTCCTGATGCTGTTCCTATCAAAATTACCGCTCTCCTTCTGACCAAATATGGTACTGATCTTACCCTGTTTCATTAGATTTATAGAACGCTTTGTCAGCTCAGATAAACAATGATACTTTATCTAGCTTTTGTAACACTGCTCCACCCTAACTTACCGACAATGTTTGTCCAAACTACAGCGGCTTTATTACCGTTCCTTATATCATGAACTTTCAAAAGAACATTATGTGCTACTTCCCCTATAACCGATTCGTCTAAATCGTAAACAACAAATGCAAATGCATCCCCACTAAAGTGTGAAAAAAACCTTTATTATCAATTACCTCATATAATACTGAAGAAAACGTTTTACAACACTCAGAAAAACTCAACCCTTTTTAGGTTGTATGTATAACCCTATTTATATTCTAAAATGCACATATCCAAACCATGTAATTCTTTCATTTTTTCTAGATTCCAAGCCAATACATCAAGATTTGTTTCATATTGCTTACTATTTATTGTCGAAAGATTACTCACTATCTGGGTCTTGTAATTCTAAAAGCTTTGACTGTAATGCTGGGTTCTCCTCTAAAAATAATACTAAATCCGCAATACGGTCGATGGAGTTCCAGCTTAAATGATGTTCAATTCCTTCTACATCATTGTAAATATTCTCTTCTTTAACACCAATGATCCGTAAGAAATCTTCTAAAAGTTCATGTCTTTTCACCAATTTTTTGCCAAGTTTCATTCCTTTTGCGGTAAGAGTTAGTCCCCTATACTTTTCATATATTAAGAAGCCATCTTTATCTAGTTTTTGAACCATTTTTGTTACGGAAGATGGTAATACAGACAATGCTTCTGCAATATCAGACACGCGAGCATACCCTTTCTGCTCGATTAACAAATAAATTTGTTCGATATGGTCTTCCATGCTTGGTGTTGGCATATATATCTTCCTTTCATCTCTGCTCTATATATTTTACTACAATGAAGACTCTATCACAATTATAGATATTTTTTCCTATATACCTTATGAAAATTCCAAGCATCTACGTCAGCCCCTATAACTTTCTTCAGCAACAAGCTGAACGCTGGAACAATTGCTGAATTACTATTAAGGAACTTTTCACCTTTATTCGCAATTCTGAAGCGACTCTATGGGCTAGACGCTCGAACTGGACAGAAGCTGATTGAACAGCATTCACCTTTTAGTAACGAAACATATGAAAAACCTTATCAAATAAAGACAAGGTTTTTAGTGACGATGTGGATATTTCCCCACAACATAAATAGAATGAATAATTCTTTTGTTGATCCACTCTAAGTTTTCGGTTGTATTTAAACGTTCGAAAACAGCTGTTCTTCCTTTTTCTGTTGTAACGTAATGTGCCGGCAATGTATTTAAACTCAATGCGATAATATCTCGCTCGCATTGTTCACATTTGCAAAAGGTTTGGTATTCCGATCCTCTCATCATTACTCTGACAAGACTATGAACTATTTCTTGCATCACATTCGTAAGCAATGACAACACTCCTTTCATGCATTTAAAAATGGAAGCATGTTTAATACTATACCCAAAAGGGTAACTTGTTAATATCAATATTACTGGTAAATAAAAAAAAAGAGAGGATGATATTCAGATGGGTAAAATTTTATGGGGAATCATCGTTGTATTAATCGTACTTTGGTTACTTGGTTTAGTATTGAAGATTGGCGGAGGGCTTATTCACGCACTATTAATTATCGCAGGTATCATCTTCGTAGTTCAACTAATCAGCGGAAAACGATCACTGTAGGGAAAGGTGTTGCCAAATCGGCAACACCTTTTATTATATCTTTATATGGATTCTCTTACATAAGCATATATACATGTATTCCTTAACTTCTTCCCATCCGCAGATAAAGAATCTTTTTGCAGGACGCCTTCCAGTGTAAATCCAGCTCTTTCTGCAACAGAGCGGCTTCGGACATTTTCACTATCACATCGAATTTCTACTCGATTGGCATGTAGTTCCTCAAATGCAAATTGAGTGATACGTTCACATGCTTCCGTCATTAGTCCTTTTCCTTCAAACTTACTATCAATCCAATAGCCAATTTCAAATTTCCTAACGTCCCAATCAATTCGATGTAATCCAGAAGCACCTACAAATTCACCGGTATCTCTTAAATATAACTGAAGTCTTAAATCTTTTCGAGTTATAAAATCCGCCACTGCTTGGCGCATATTAGTAGTGATTTGCTCCAATGATTGTTTTTTTTGCGCCCAGTTCATCCACTCTTTTAGAGCTGCATCTGAATTGATTATCGCCTTCCAAATTTCTTCGGCATCCTCCACTTTAGGTGCCCGTATCAACAAACGCTCTGTGTAAAATTCCTCGGGGAAGGTCAGTTCCTCTTTAACAGGTGCAGGTTTGTGAAAATCTTCATCCCATTTTACAGGTGTGGCAGTTCCTTTTAAGAAATCTTCTCGTGTCAGGCCATATGTTACTGCATCATAATAAGAATCCTCTTTAGGGGAGAACCAAGCTTGACGTAGCTGAGCTTCCTTGACAAATCCCGCTCGCTCAAAGGTTTTTCGCATCGCAAAATTATCTTGTCTTGTATGTCCTTCTAAACGAATTTTCGCTTCTGGCAATTGAAACACATATTCTGCAACAAGTTTTAATGCCTTTGGTCCATAGCCGCTACCCCTAGCATGATCAGCAATGCGCAAGTCAAAAAGGGGAATCTCATCTTGTAAATCATAAATTTTAACAAAACCAACTTTTTCATTTGATTCGTTTTCAATCCAAAAGGTTTTCACTTCATCCGATTGATATCCACCCTCTTCAATCGTTTTTTCTATTAGTTCTCTTGCTGGGTGTGAATTTCCATGAAACGGCCAACTATTTGTCGTCATGAAATGGATTAGCTGCTCTTGTTCTTCCATCGTCCATTCCGTAAGCTTCATATTCCCGCCTCCGTATGTGCTATTTGTTTACCTTTATAAGACGCAAAGAATTCAGCACTACTAGTAATGTAGCCCCCATATCTGCAAAGATGGCAATCCATAAAGTTAACCACCCAGGAATAATGAGGAGCAGTGCAATTATTTTTAATCCTAATGCAAACATAATATTTTCTTTAATAATATGCAATGCTTTTCGACTTAAACGGATTGTATAAGGTAACTTTTCTAGGTCATCTCCCATTAAAGCCACGTCCGCTGTTTCAAGTGCCGCATCTGTTCCTGCTCCACCCATTGCAATACCAACAGTTGCTGCTGCTAATGCAGGAGAATCATTAACACCATCTCCAACCATTGCAACCGTCCTGTACTTACCTATTAAGGATTTTATAGCAGAAAGTTTTTGTTCTGGCATTAGCCCCGCCTCTACATCGGTCATTCCTAGCTTCATCGCAATTGCGTTTGCTGTACGTTTGTCATCTCCTGTCAGCATAACAGTATGACGTATACCTGCTTTTTTCAGTTTTTCTAGTACAATCTTACTTGTTGGACGTACTGGATCTGCAACAGCTATAAACCCTTGATAAACACCATCTGCTGAAGCTAGCATGACTGTATTTCCTTCTGTTTGTAGTTGCTCAATTTTAGTTGTGACTTCAAATGAAACACTACTTATAGAGGAAATCCAACTAACACTTCCGACTGACCATTTCGTTCCTTCAACTACTCCCTCTGCCCCTTTACCGGTGACAGATTGGAATTGCTCGATTTCTATACTATCAATTTGCTCTTTTGCACCGTATTTAACGATAGCCTGAGCAAGTGGATGCTGAGAGTAATTTTCGATTGACATAACTTTTTGAATGAATTCTTTTGGTACATCTGCTTCTACATGTGTTACCTCTGGATATCCTTTTGTTAACGTACCTGTTTTATCAAATGCAATTGCTTGAAGTCGACCAATCTCCTCTAAGTGAATTCCACCTTTGATCAATACCCCCTGTTTCGCTGCATTACCAATTGCTGTTACAATTGCAACGGGAGTAGAAACTACTAATGCACACGGACAGCCTACTACTAAGACTGCAAGTCCTTGGTATATCCATGTTTGCCAATCAGCCCCGAAAATTGGAGGAACTGTAGCGACTAATATAGCAATCATAATAATCACAGGTGTATAATACTTCGCAAACTTATCTACGAACTTTTGAGATGGAGCTTTCTCCGCTTGTGCTTCTTCAACAAGATGGATGATTTTCGCTATGGTCGTGTCTTCTACTCGCTTCGTCACTTTTACTTCAAGAGACCCTTCTTCGTTTAGTGTGCCAGCAAATACTTCATCCTCTATCGACTTCATAACTGGCACGGATTCTCCGGTAATCGAAGCCTGATTGACTGCTGAAGTACCTTTTATAACGATTCCATCCATGGCAATTTTTTGTCCTGGTTTTACAATCAGCACATCATTTATTTGAATAGAGTCTGTATCAACCTCTATTAACTTGCCATTTTTGCGTATTGTTGCTGTTGGCGGTGCAATATCCATTAATTGACTGATTGACTGACGCGCCTTGTTCATCGAGTAAGCCTCTAACGCTTCACTTACCGCGAATAGGAATACTACTACAGCTCCCTCGCGCCATTCCCCAATTATCGCCGCTCCAATAATCGCAATCGTCATAAGTGTCTTCATATCAAAATAAAAACGTGATAAATTGACTAGCCCTCCTTTAAATAAGTCAAAGCCTCCCACTACTATAGAAACGATGAATAATCCTATTGAAAGCGGATGCGATTCCTCATAAACAAAAGATCCGATAATCCCTGATACTAAAAAAACAAAGGAAATAACCGTTAATACATTTTCTTTTCGTTTAAAGAAAGGAATTTTTTCTGGTTGACGCTGTTTGACAGTTGTCACTTTTATGCCATCGAATGCTCCAGCTTTTTCAATTTCCTCTACTGTTGCTTTTCCAATGACGGATACTTTAGATGCACCAAAATTAACCGTTGCATCTTCAACCTCAGGGAGGTTTTTAATGTTATGTTCAAATTTCATGGCACAACTGGCACACGAAAGATTCTCCAATCGATATTCTTGCTTAGCTGCTTTCCCCATCCTTTTCACCCTCTTCTATCGCATGTTCATATGCGAGCTTTACTAACGCATTCACATGATGGTCTGCTAACGAATAATAGACTTGTTTTCCCTTACGTTGTGATTTAGCTAGAGATATATCTCTTAAAAATCGTAAATGGTGGGATGCTGTCGCTGTCGACGAACCTATAATTTCTCCAACATCACAAACGCAAAGCTCTTCTTCTATCGTTAATGCATATGCTATTTTCAGTCTTGTTTCGTCTGCAAGGGCTTTAAAAATTTGAGCAGCCATTGCTAGTTCTGGCATTTGCTTCTTTACGGAAAGTACTACATCTTCGTTTATCTTTGTTACTTCACACATGTCTTTCGATTGCATATTTTCACCTCATTCAAATGATCGTTTGATTGATAATAGTATATGTTCAATAAATTCAAAACGCAACTTATTCAAATGTTTATTTGAATGTTTTTGATATTATTTCTTGTTTACTTGCTTTCACCTATCTTTTACTTGCTCTCCTTTGTTTTGTACTTGCTTTCATGAGGAATTTACTTGTGCTCCAGACTCCTTTACTTGCTTTAAATTGCAACTTACTTGCTAAAGGGATTATATTTCCAATTAATAAAACAGCCGAAGACAAATATGTCTTCGGCTGCCTTATTTTTAGTTTGCTTTTAATAATAATTCATATCCTTCTTCCACATTACCGTCTATTACAGTAGTATGGTAGTTTCCTTCTGCCCAATCATCTACTTGGCTATGATACCACTCAGATTTCATGTGACCGCTTTGCCCTGGTCCAACGATATGATAACCCTCATTTAAATTAGCCAAATCTGCAACAAATCGCCAAGACGCTCCATGATCCACTTTTCCGTCTTCCCCGAATCCAGCTGCTTGAACAGTTATATTGGATCCTCCGATAGGTACTGGAGTTGGATTTAACAGATAAGCTAAAATTGGAGAAGCCCCTCCTAGAGGATGATCAAACGTTAGCTGATGGTAATCGCCCCACTTCCATTTCTTTTCGTTAGATCCAAACTCCTCGGATATTTCTTCGGTTGCTTCTACAAATGATTCATATACCCATTTGTCTACACCACCGTATGATTCTAACCAAGCACTTTGCTCATTATTATAGCCTTTTCGTAATAATTGATCTGAAATATTACCTTTACCAGGTAACATCGAATATACATCTTCAGGCATTTCTTCCTCTAGCAGAGTCTGAGGTAGTTCCTTCATCCATTTATGAAATACAAGCGGACCTGCTTGGTCTTTATCATCAACTTGATCCCATTGCTTCAACAAGGAGAGGATTTCTTTATATTCACCCTTGGCATCTAGTTTTTCAACCGACCCAAGCATTTGTGTTAAGAACTCTTTAGCATATAAATTCGTTTGATCCATCTGTAAATTCATCATATCTTCTTTTGTTATATCTGATTTACTTTCAAGTACTTCGGCAATTCGTTCATATCGATACGATTGAGCCCAAAAATTAGTAATATGATATGGATAGGAATCATCCACGACTTCATTGTTTGCTGTTGCTATAAAGCCTTCTTCTGGGTTCACGACAATTGGAAGTTCATCATAAGGAACAAAGCCCTCCCAGTCATAATCAGCTGAGTCTCCAGGTACAGGCAATTGGCCATCTCCTGTCTTTCTTAAAGGTATCTTACCATTCGCTTTATATGCAATCGTTCCATCTTTAGCTGCAAACACAAAGTTTTGTGCTGGTGCATGGAAGTCTTCCAAGGCTATTTCAAACTCTTCCCAGCTAGACGATTTGTTCATTTTCAATATTGCCTGTAATTCAAGTGTAGGTTCTAATGCGGTCCACTGCATAGAAAACAATGCAGAAGCCTTCTCGTCTTTAAATAAGACATCAGAAATAATAGGACCATGTCGTGTCACTACTACTTCAAAGGGCAAATCATCCTGTCCCTTTACTTTAATAGGTGAATTACGAACCTCTGCCTGCTCCCATTCCCCTTCATATAAGAATTGTGTACGGTCATCAGGATTTGGCGTTTCGATGTAAAGATCCTGTACATCCGGTCCTACATTCGTTACACCCCATGCAACCTCTTCGTTATGACCAAGAATAATGCCGGGTATACCAGCAAATATAACGCCACTCACATTTTGTTCTGGAGATTTTAGATGCATTTGGTACCAAATGGATGGTGTACTCAGTCCCAAATGCGGGTCGTCTGCCAGTAATGGAAGCCCACTCGCTGTCTTTTCCCCGCTTACTACCCAGTTATTACTACCATTAAATTCGTTCGGTAAAACGGAAGAATCAAAGTAACCACTTACATTTACTGGTTTACTAATATTCGCTTCAATAATAGATTGGGCATTTTCAGGATATGTTATAAAAAGCTCCTTCGCCTTTTCTTCATCTAATTCGCTTAAAGCCCAATGTCTGATTGCAAGTGTTGACCAGTTTCCACCCAAGTCATACGCCATATATTTCCCAATCGCCAGGGAGTCAGTTGGAGTCCACTCTTCTGGATCATACCCTAGTAATTTGAATTCATAGCTTAATTTATTTTCTTCTTTTGCGAATTCAATGAAATCATTGACTCCTTCTGCATACCATTTCAATACTTCCTTTGCTTCCTCACTATATCCATCATAAGATTTCTCAGCAGCATCACGTAAGCTGAAGGTTAAGAAAAACTTATCTGTATCAACCGCGGACTCCCCTACAACTTCTGCAAGACGACCACTAGCTTGTCTTCTAGCCAAATCCATTTGAAAAAGTCTATCTTGTGCTTGCACAAACCCTTGCGCTCGGTAAAGGTCAGCATCTGATTGTGCAGTAATATGTGGAACCCCGTTAGTGTCTCGCACGACTTTTACATCCGAGTCCAGTACCTCCATCGCAAGTTCCCCTTCAATAATTGCCTTCGTGCTAGACAAATACATATTCAACCCAATAACCACAATAACTCCTAATACAACAATAATACCTAAAATCCAGGCAGTAATTTTCCACCCTTTTCTCATAAGCCAAGCCCCCTTAGTTATCCTTAACATTATTCGACATTTTTAGAAAATTCCCTTCCAAGAACAAGCGAAATCGCAGGATAATGTATCTATACCATAATGCATAAGTATCATTCTTAAATAGCAGTGGATCGCTCTTGTTTACATAAGCAATATTCTCGTATAAAAACCATATCGCTCTCGTATGACATTAAGGATTCACACTTGGACCAGATATGTTGAATTTAAACAAAAAAAGACCCATGAATAATTATATTCATAGGTCTAGGCTTGTATTAATCTATATTTTCCCCAACAATTTTCACTTCTAACTCTAACTCGATGCCAAAGTTTTCTTTTACTGTTTCTTTCACCATTTCAATCGTACTAATATAATCAGTTGCAGTAGCATTATTTTTGTTTACGATAAAGCCTGCATGCTTCGTGGAAACCTCTGCTCCCCCAAAACCTTTACCCTGCAAGCCACTGTCTTGAATGAGCTTTCCTGCGAAATATCCTGGGGGTCTTTTGAATACACTACCAGCAGAAGGGTATTCTAAAGGCTGTTTTGATTCACGTTGAAAAGTAAGATCTGCTATTTTTGCATCGATCTCTTCCTTATGCCCTTTTTCCAATAAAAACTCAGTCGATAATACATAATAGCCCTTTTTTGTAATTATACTTTTCCGATAACCTAGCTCTAATTGCTCTTTTGAAAGAACAAGCTTTTCTCCAGCCGGAGTTAGCACTGTACACTGAACAATTACATCTTGGATTTCTCCGCCATAAGCTCCAGCATTCATAGCCATGGCTCCGCCAATAGAGCCAGGAATACCACAAGCAAATTCTAAGCCTGTTAGGGATTCCTGTGCCGCTGCCCTTGACACATCAATAATATCGGCACCACTCTCGGCAATCACACGGTTTCCATCAATTATAATTTTATTTAAATTTTCTAATCGTAGCACAATTCCTCGAACTCCACCATCACGAACAACCATATTTGACCCGTTTCCAAGTAGTAATAACGGTATATCGTGCTCATGTGCATATTGAACAACAAAGGCCGCCTCGTCTTGAGTAGTAGGCGTTACAAATAAATCTGCCTTACCACCCATTTTAGTTACTGTGTGCAAATTCAATGCTTCATCTATTTTTATATTTTCTGGATTTAGTTTTTCGTTTAAGCTTTGAAACCATATTTGTTTATTCAAAAGAGACAATCCTTTCTACATTAGCCTGTTACCCTTACATAGTATGCATTTTCACTCATAATATATCAAGCGAAAATACTATAACCATTCTTTAGACCAAGTCTCAATTCCGCCAACTACTTCTTTTAGCGCAAGACCTTTCTCCGTCAAGTTATATTCTACCCGTATAGGTACTTCTGAAAAGACAGTTCTTTGAACTATTCCCTCTTTTTCAAGTTCCTTTAAACGTTCCGATAACAACCGTCCACTTATAGGAAGTGACGACTCAATTTCATTAAATCGTTTTGCTCCATCCATTAGTTGATGCACGATGAGGGCAGTCCATCTTTTTCCTAGCAATTCCATTGCCTTTGACAACCTTGGACATAATAACGTTTCTTTCATCTGATTCACCTCTATTGCTTCCTATTATAGTCTTTTTAGCTCCGTTTGTAAAATTAAAGTAATTTAATTACTTGACGTAACCAATGTATTAATTTATATTTAGTTACATAAAGTAACTTAATATTTATCCCTTAAACAAATAGGTAAAGGAAGTTATAGTTCCATAATATTGTTTCGAAATAAAAACTCTTGATTTCAAAACAATATTGTTTTATACTAAAAAAAACGAATCTTAGGAGGAAATTAACAATGACAAAATTCAATCTTGACGCTGCACATTCTACAATCGACTTTTCAGTAAAACACATGATGGTTTCAAAAGTAAAAGGATCTTTCACTAATTTTACAGCAGACTTAGATGGGAATGCGGAAGATTTAACTGGCGCTACAATTAGCTTTGACATTGATGTAAAATCTATCAACTCAAATAATGGAGATCGTGATAACCACTTACTATCTGGAGATTTCTTTGACGCAGATACTTACCCAAGCATCAAATTTATAGCAACTGATATTAAGAAAACAGATGATGGTGAGTATGACGTAACTGGTGACCTTACAATTAAAGACGTTACAAAAACAGTAACATTTGATGTTGAATATGGTGGTAAAGGTACTAATCCATGGGGCCAAGAAGTAGTAGCTTTCTCTGCTGATACAAAAGTTAACCGTAAAGAATTTGGTTTAACTTGGAACCAAGCATTAGAAACTGGTGGAGTTCTAGTTGGCGAAGATATCAAAATCACTGTTGAACTTGAACTAAACCCAGCTTAATAGACTAAATTACAAGAGGCTATCCTAAGCTTTAGGATAGCCTCTTTGAATGATAGATGGCATTTAACTACTCTAAGATTATTCAGAGTAGTTTTTTAAATTTTGAAACTTTTATTTTAGATTTTCGTATATACTTATATAAAAGCTTTGGAGGGATATAAATGGAAGAACTTATAGGATTGGTTGCCATTGTTATGGTGTTTTCAATACCGCTTACTGCAATTTGGACAACACATCTACGAAAATCGCAAAAAGTGAAATCATCAATTATAAAAGATGAAATTGAACTAGAAAAACTCAAATATAATAACTTTTTACTAGAAACTGAAAAAATGCGCATCGATCTCCAGCAGAAACAAACAAACTTACTAGGAAGCTCAGATCCACTTATTTTAGATTTACAAAAAAGTTCAAAAACGGAGACAAACACTATATCTTCGTAAAACAATCGTGCTGATTTCATTCTGCACGATTGTTTTTTATCAATAAGACTTCACTTCAATTCTTCTCAGTCGCAACTTTACGTGTCCATCGATTACACTATAGGTATCTACTAAACGAAATAGGAGCCTACTATGCAAACATCTACCAAAGGTTTTTTCCAATTACTTAAAAGTCTAAAATGGCCAGTAAAGATAACAATTATAGCGGTTGTTCTATCCCTATTAAGCACAGTTATTGGATTAATCGTACCTCTTGTAACAAAAGATTTAGTTGATACGTTAACAACTACTGCTTTTAATTGGAAAATGATTGGCGTATTACTGGTCGTATTCCTCTTGCAGGCGATTTCCGGTGGATTCTCTTTTTATTTATTATCCTATATTGGAGAATTTATCGTTGCGGACCTTCGTACGAAACTATGGAGCAAAGTACTTCATCTACCTGTTCTCTACTATGATCAAAATGAAAGTGGTGAAACGATGAGTCGTATTACACAGGATACGACAACGTTGAAATCACTTATTACAGATCATTTAGTAAATTTCGTGTCTGGAATTATTACAATTATCGGTTCAGTTATTATCTTATTTTTTATTGATTGGAAAATGACGCTGATTATGCTAATTAGTGTGCCCCTGAGCATGGCAATCATGATGCCACTCGGTACAATGATGCATAAAGTTTCAAAAGCTACTCAAAAAGAAATGGCTTCGTTTTCCGGACTTTTAGGACGAGTGCTATCTGAAATACGGTTAGTCAAATCTTACCGAGCTGAGAAAACGGAAACTGTTAGTGGTAGCGAAGCCATTCAAAATCTCTATAAATTTGGCTTGAAAGAAGCAAAAATACAAGCGTTCATCTCCCCTTTTATGACGCTCATTATGATGGCAATTTTAGTCGTCATTTTAGGCTATGGAGGTTTACAAGTATCTAAAGGAGTCCTATCTGCTGGAGATCTCGTTGCGATTATCTTTTACTTAGTGAATATTATTGTTCCCTTTGCACAGATGGCAACATTTTTCACCTCTTTCCAAAAAGCAGTTGGAGCAACGGAACGTATCCAGGAAATATTCTATATGGATAGTGAAGCAGTAGAACTAGAAGCTAAACAGCCATTAGAGGATGGTATAGTGGCTTTCGAAGACGTTCACTTTTCGTATGGCCCTGATAAAAAAGTGATTGATGGTATTTCTTTTGAAGCAAGACTTGGTACTGTCACAGCATTTGTCGGTCCAAGTGGTGGTGGTAAAACGACGATTTTTTCATTGCTTGAGAGGTTTTACGAGCCTGATTCAGGGAAAATTCTGTTCAATCAAAAACCAATTACCGATCTCTCTTTATTCTCTTGGCGTTCTAAAATGGGCTATGTTTCACAAGAAAGTCCTTTAATGAGCGGTACAATTTTATCGAATATGACTTATGGCATGTCAGAAACCCCTCCAATGGATAACATCATCCAAGCAGCTAAAGCAGCTAACGCAGTTGATTTCATAGAGGAATTGCCGGACAAATACGATACACTCGTTGGAGAACGTGGTATCAAACTTTCTGGTGGACAACGTCAACGTATCGCAATTGCTCGTGCTCTCTTACATGATCCCAAAATATTATTATTAGACGAAGCAACTTCCAACTTAGATAGTGGCTCAGAAGCTTCCGTACAAGAGGCATTAGAACGTCTCATGAAAGGGCGAACTACATTAATCATTGCACATAGACTAGCAACAATTGTTCATGCTGACCAAATATTCTTCCTAGAACAAGGGAAAATCTCGGGAAGTGGCTCACACGAAGAGCTTCTTGCCAAACACGAACTATATAAAGAATTTACACATGGGCAAGGACTATCTTGAATTAGAAACTCCAATGAGCACAGTCATTAGACTTGGCACATTGGAGTTTTATTCGTTAAGACTCAAATAAGCCTCTACAACTCGAGTTTCACAACTATTCTGTGTTATTATAACTAACAACCAAGAGAGAAAAGTTTTAATAACTAATATGGAGGGCCATTATGCAACTAACAATTAGAGCAACTGGTGAAAATGTAGAGGTTATTACATATCTGCTTGCTAAAAATCCCAATAATATTTATGAACGGAACCATAAAGGCCATTACATTAGAATGTTTTATAATGTAGTGACTGAAACAGAGCTTGAGCTGACAATTTTCTTAACACCAGATCCACTGGTACTTGTAAATCATTCTTCCAATGCATATGATATCACTCATTATATTAACGATCGAGAATTTGCAGTTAGCAGCATATTCATATCACTCATCCGATCCGCCCTTGGCACTGCATTAAACGGGCAACCAAAAGAAGAATATATAAAGTGGGTGGATCACCGTTTTCCTTTTGTTTTTAGTTTTGGTCCAGTTGCAACTGAGTTAAGCGAACAGGATACTCGTAACCTTTTTGAGCCGTTGGGTTATGATGGCAATATAGAATACGCAGAAACGGATTATTCCTTTCATCTAAAAGAAAAGAGTTCTGCATGTTATATCACATTATCTGGTCACACCTCACTTCAAAAGGGCCTCCAACAACTATTTTTACTCATTCCGGTGTTGGATAACTATAAACATTATTTTATAGATGAATCAGAAATTGAAATGCTTAAACGATATGGCGAGGGATGGCTTGAAGATCATCCACAGAAAGAATTTATCATTCGAAAAGCCTTACGTTTTAAGGAAATTTATAGCCAACTGGAAGAACAAGATAATTCTGATAAGCAAATACATCCTATACGACTCAATGAGCTTCGTTACGAAAAAATTGTGGATTTAGTTAAAAAACTACCTGTGAAAAATACGATTGTCGATTTTGGATCAGGAGAAGGCAAACTATCTGCTCAGCTTGGTTTTGTTGAAGGGGTACAGGAAATTTTTGCAGTTGAACCAAGTGAAACAGCAAGATCTAAAGCACAAAAACGATTTGAAAAGTTAAAGGATAAAAAAGGTTATGTCGAGCCAATAATGATTTGGGGCTCTCTTTTTTACTTCGATGAACGCTTGAAAAACAAAGATGTCATCATATTATGCGAAGTTATTGAACATATCGATGAAGAAAGATTACCGAAAGCAATGGATCTAATTTTACAACAATATTATCCATCTTCTATAATCATTACCACACCAAATAAAGAATACAATCATGTTTATGAAATGACTGAGTCCTTGCGTCATAATGATCATCGATTTGAATGGTCGAGAGAAGAATTTAAGGAATGGTGTCTGCGTATGAATCACTCTGAACGTTATGTACTAACTTTCGAAGGGATCGGCAATGAGGATGAAACGTATGGTTTCCCTACTCAAATGTGCACGTTTACCAGGAAGGAGAATCATTCATGAAAATTACAGTACCCAATTCAGGCATTGTCCTCCTAATCGGTGCATCTAATAGTGGAAAAACAACATTATTGAACAACTGGATTCGTGAAGAAAGTATTCAACCGTCTGAAGTAATTAGTTCTGATGAGTATCGATTAGTTGTAAGTGATACAAATTTTATACAATGGACAGGCAGGCCGAAAGACGAAGCAGATAGTCTTTACGACCAATACCATGCAATATCAGAAGAAGCCTTCCATATGATGGATAATGTTATCGAAGCAAGATGTCGATTAAATAGGTTAACGTTTATAGATGCTACACATCTTTTCGCAGATGACCGAAAAAGATATATAGCCTTAGCACAAAAACACCATGTACCAATTGTCGCAGTTGTTTTAGACACTCCGCAAGAAACATTACTTGAACGTGATGAACAACGGGAAAATTCTCGTGGAAAGAAAAAAGTAAAACAACAATACCAAAATTTAAAGCGTGAAAAACGTTTTATAAAAAAAGAAGGATTCAAATCAACTTATTTCATCAATGCTGATGAAGATATTGAGCTTGTACGTATGGATTATCCACTATTGATCGATGTAGAACATGGTATTGATCTAATTGGTGATATACATGGCTGCTATGATGAATTTATTATTCTTTTGAAAAGTCTTGGTTACGAGGAAAATGATGAGGCCTTATATCTCCATCCTGATGGTAGAAAGTTTATGTCTGTTGGGGATGTAATGAGCAGAGGACCAGAATCATTAAAAACTATGCTGTTTTTCCAACGACATGTCGAACAGGGCGTAGCCTATATGACGGACAGCAACCACGGTTGGAAAATTGCCCGCTGGCTTGAAGGACGTAGTGTAACTTTAAATTATGGGGACGAGAAGGTAGAACAGGAATTTAAAGAGTATGAGAAGGCTTACGGGAGCGAAAAGACTACTCAAACAAAGGAAGTTTTGAAAAATTTCCTTCTAAGTGCCCCTTCTCACTATGTTTTAATGAAAAATGGTGTACCTACTGCTGTGTGTACTCATGCTGGTATCAAAGACGAGTTTATTGGCAAACAATCACCCGATGTCCAAGACTTTTGTCGATATGGAGATTCAAGTGAATTGAATGAAAATGGAAAGCCTATCCGGAGTGATTGGTTTGTCCATCATAAAGGAAGTATCGTTATTATTTGGGGACACGACACAAAACCCCAACCTTTTGTGGTAAATAACACGGTTAATATCGATCAAGGCGTTGTTTTTGGTGGGAAGCTTACGGCGTTTCAATATCCAGAAAAGAGATTCATTTCTGTTGAAGCTCTACATAATTATTCTGGTGCTATAGATAATCCTTTGAAGGAATGGGAAAAGAAACGTTTTGATGCACCAAATATTGAGAAGTTTATCGAAGGATATTCTGTACAGACTGAACAATTAGGAAATATTAAGGTTCCTCAAAATATCGTTAAGTCTGCTATAGACACAATATCTCATTATACAGTGCCGATTGAACAATTACTTTATATTCCACCAACAATGAGTCCTACTCCGGAAACTTCAAAGCTTACAGATTTCTTAGAGCACCCAAAAGAGGCGATTGAGTATTATCGGAGTCACGGGATTGAAACGTTGATCGCCGAGAAGAAGCATATGGGGAGTCGTGCAATACTGCTTTTGTTTAAGGATAAAGAATCAGCGAAAAAGTCTATCGGTTTGGATATCGATGGGGTAATCTACACGAGGAAGGGTAGGAGATTTTTTGATAAGCTAACAGAACAAAAAGTTCTAAGGAAGTTAAAGGAAGAGTTGACTCGAAAAGGATACTTTGGCAAGTATGAAACGAACTATGTACTATTAGATGCAGAGATTATGCCTTGGAATTTAAAAGCGAAAGAACTGATTAGCAGTCAATATGCACATGTTTCGGAAAATGCAATTTTAGATCGAAAGAAAATAGTAGAAAAACTAAGTAATTCTGAACATGTGGATGTAAAGAAATGGCTAATAGAATACGAAGGAAAACTCGAGAATGCAGAGACGTTTAAAGAAGTGTTTCAAAAGTACTGCTGGGATATTGAAGGTACGGATACCATTCAAATTGCACCGTTTCATGTGCTTGCACACAGTAATGAAACATTCTTTCATAAACCGCATACATGGCATATGGAAATGAATAAGGAATTTGCTGAAGGTTCATCCCTTTTTGTGACAACTGAATATAAAATTATTTCTGATACAGTGAGTGAACAGGAAGTAACCACTTGGTGGGAAGAAATTACAAAA
Source organism: Psychrobacillus sp. FSL K6-1415 (assembly GCF_038003185.1). Classification (NCBI taxonomy): domain Bacteria; kingdom Bacillati; phylum Bacillota; class Bacilli; order Caryophanales; family Bacillaceae; genus Psychrobacillus; species Psychrobacillus sp. FSL K6-1415. The sequence continues at coordinate 3,752,753 of NZ_JBBOOQ010000001.1, forward strand.
AATGGACATGAGGGAATCGTCATTAAGCCTGAGTTTTATATACCAACATATAGAGGAAAGCTAATACAGCCAGCTATTAAAGTAAGAGGTCGCAAATATTTGCACATCATCTATGGAATGGATTATTTAAGTCCTCTAAACTTAGAGCGATTGAAGAAACGAAATACAGTAAAAAAACAAAAACTTGCACTAAAGGAATTTGCATTAGGTATAGAAGGCGTACAACGTTTCGTCAATGGTGACTCAATTGAACGAGTCCATGAATGCGTTTTAGCTACTTTAGCAATGGAGTCAGATCCAGTGGATCCAAGATTATAATATATGTACAAAGTTCCTTGAAATTACTAATATGCAAATATTGTTGTACTTAAGGAAAATTAGAGACAAAAAAAGGTACCCAGTCCTTTAATAAAAAACTTGTTATATTATTTTCAAAAGGTTTTGAAGAGACATGGATTTTTCTATAGTGACTGACGTCACGACCAGTCTCTTTTTTTCATTAATCTTCACACTCTAAAATTTCTCTAATCTTATCTAGGAGATAAGCTATGCAGAGTCTTAATTTAGAGTACTACATAATGATTGATTTTCGTTACAGGTGGCGACTCCAGTGGGATGAGTGTGACAAACGAGATACCAAAGTGACGGCGATAGCTCACCGCTCACCCGCGGAAAGCATCCACGTGAATTGGAAATCTATAGTGCTATTTAAGTAATCTTACTATTAAAAAAATTTATAGAGTATTTTGTCTAGCCTAATTGGATTTTATTATCTGAGTTAATTATGTAAAGAACTGTTCTTTTCCATATTAAATACTTCATCTGTGAAAGTAGCTTGTAAAAAATGTCGATTTTCAGTAGTTTTTAAAAACTACTTTCATAATGTTTGCTTTCTATGGTTTTATAACTATAATATGGTATATTAGTAATATAATTGGATTTGTTTTCCTTTTCTTTGGCTTAGAAGGGGGTGTAGGTTAGATGAACCTAGGACAATTGATCAAGTTAGAGCGGCAGAGACAGAATATAAAGCAAGAGGCATTGGCTATTGGTATTTGTGTCCCCTCTTATTTGAGTAGAATCGAAAACGGATTAGTCATTCCAAGTGAAGACATAAAGCATCATATTCTGATGAGATTGAATATTTCGTTAGACTCGTTGAATGGTAATCGAAATGAAAAGAAAATTGTTCAGTTTAAAATACGGTTCAAGCAGATTCTAAATTCACGAGACAAAAAGCTTGCTAAAGAGCTTCTTTCCGAAATTCATCTTTATATCGAGGAACATCCATTAGATGAAGAACGACTAACGTTACTTTTATTAGAAGCTCGCCTAATGGTTATGCTTCCTGAGGTATTGGATATGAAAAATAATATCCACATTTTGAAAGAATTCAAAAAAGAAATGACAATTGAACAGTTATTTTACCTCTACACGATTCAAGGTATCACTGCCTATCAAGATAATCAGTTTAGCCAAGCATCTCAAATTTTTAAGGAAGTCTTTCAGTTGATCAAAGGATTTCGAATGGACGACTGGGAGATGGCAGAACTATATTACATATCTGGGTTATCACTTTTATCTGAATCCCGCTACATTCTAGCTATTGATTATGTAAAGGAAGCAATTTCATATTTCAATCAAGAGATTTTAATAGAACGATCGATTGAGTGTTTAATAATCTTAGGGATTGCACAAAAGAATACAGGACTCTTAAAGGAAGCTCTCGCTACTTTTGAAAGAGCTAGAGATATCAATTCAAAAATAGAATCCTCTGAGTTTAATGGCATGATTGAACATAATTTAGGTTCCTGTTACTCGCTACAAAAAGATTCTCATCAAGCATTGCAGCACTTTTTTTATAGTTTAGATGCTAAACATTTCCCTGATGATAAAGTTGTGACTATTTTATCTATTTTGAAGGAATATCACAAAAACGGTGATATACAGAATGCATTAGTATGGCTACAAAAGGGGCTAGAGATATCCGAGCACCTATCCAATAGCAAGAAGGATCTTTATACAAACCACTTCTCCGTATATGGAGCGATATTACTGGAGAAACAAGAGATTATCGCTATTTTTAAGAAAGCTTTGGATTATTTCAGTGGTAAGCAGGACTATAAAAATTGTATGATTTATTGCCACGTTTTAGCTAAGCGATTAGCTGAAACTAAACAATATAAACAAGCTTCAATTTACTATGATTTAGGTTTTCATTTTCATTTGAAGCAATCAAAAGTATCTAGTTGGGAGGAATTGTCATGAAGAAAGTTGTATTTGGAGTTCTACTTTGTTTCGTTCTATTCACACTACCGGTTTTGAGTTCAAATCATCTTGCAGAAGACGACAAGCCAAAAATCACTTCTGTTGGCGATTTTATCTAACCAAAACGTATTGGGAAACAGGTTTAGGAAACATAAAAACGAGTCCTCTTCCGTAGATGGACTCGTTTTTAATTATTAAATTGAACTGCCTCTATGATCTCTTATTCAACCGTCACTTCTTCATCTAGTATAATATGTTGACTATATACCTCTACAAACTCCAAGGATTCTTCAATATTATCCACTAGCTCAAATACATCAAGAATCATTGCGAGCTTTATCGTCGTGTCTTCACCAAAGATGTTTTTATAGGTGACATCTTTATAGTGAGCCTTAACTAGACGATCAACATCCTCTAATTTTACAGCCCGAATGATATTAATAGTCTCTTCATATATTTTGTTTGACATAGTATCAGTTGAAGAAATATGTTCGAACAATAGTTTAACAGAAAAAATTTTATACATTGTGCTCACCTCTTACTTATTACTGTATTATGTGAGCACACGGAATGCTATATATTTCATGTGTGAAAGTATAACCTAAACAGCGTACTTAAAACATGTTTTTTGTTCTTACTTTCATAAATACATATAATATTAAACTTTATTTATGTTAGTTCAAATATTAAACTGACTTTCATATAGTTCATAATAGAATCCTCGTTTATTTAGAAGTTCTTTATGCGTTCCAGCTTCAATTAGTTCACCGTGATGTATGACTAGAATTTTGTCCGCATTTTCTATTGTTTTTAAGCGATGGGCTATGACAAAACTAGTACGGCCTTCCGAAAGTCTATTTAGTCCTTGCTGTATATCTATCTCCGTTTTCGTATCGATGCTTGAAGTTGCTTCATCTAAAATTAATATATCTGAATCAGCTAAAATAGCACGTGCAATCGCTAATAACTGTCGCTGTCCCTGGCTTAAATTAGACCCATTGCCAGTAACTTGCGTATCATACTTATCAGGTAAATGCTTGATAAACCTATGAGCAGATGCCAGTTTAGCAGCTTCTACTACCTCTTCATCGTTTGCCTCAAGTCTGCCGTAGCGAATATTTTCTAAAATAGAACCTGAAAATAGAAAGGTATCTTGTAAAACAACACCAATTTTTTCACGAAGCTTACTTATTTGATAATCCCGAATTGATATCCCATCAATTTCAATCTCCCCAGAGTTAATCTCATAAAACCGCATGAGCAAATTAATAATTGTTGTTTTCCCGGATCCTGTTGGACCTACTAAGGCAATCTTTTCTCCTACTTTTGTCTCGAAGCTAATATCCTTTAAGATAGGTTTTCCAGTCTCATATGAAAAATGAACATTAGAAAATTTAACGTCCCCTTTTAAAGCATCTATTGTAATTATGCTCTCCTGATCTTGAAGGTCGGGAGTCTCATCCATTATTTCAAATACTCGCTCCGCTCCTGCTATAGCAGACTGAAAGGTATTCAATAAAGTTGAAAGCTGATTAATTGGTCTAAAGAATTGTCGTGAATAATTTACAAAAGCTGCAATTATACCGACTGTTGCCAATTCTTGTACAGTCATCACAGCTCCAATTCCGATAATTAATGCAAGACCTAAATTGTTGATAAAGTTGTTGATAGGCCCTAGAAATCCGGAGACAGTATCAGCTGCGGTTGCCGAGTGCCGTAGTCTTTCATTGACAAGCGAGAATTTGTTGAAATTCTTTTCTTCTTGCCCAAAAAGTGTAATTACTTCATTTCCTGAAATGGCTTCTTCTATAAAACCATTTAGCTCACCTAAATCACGTTGTCTTTTGATGAAGTTGCTACTACTATACGTGATAATTTTTTTCGTTGTGAAAATAACTAATGGTACTACTAACAGTGACACTATTGCTAACACCCAGTTAAGCAGAAACATCGCTATCGTTACACCTGTCACCATCATTACAGTAGAAATAATTTGAATTACACTTTGACTTAATGCGTTATTCAGGCTTTCAATATCGTTCGTAACGCGACTCATAAGATCTCCATGAGTACGTTTATCGAAAAACCGCAAAGACAGAGTTTGAAACTTTTCATATAAATCTTGTCGTAATGACCTAATCGTTTTCAAGGATACTCGGACCATTAAAAAATTCTGTAGCCAAGTAAACGCAGCAGCAGCTGTATACACAATTGCTAGTATTACTAAGAAGCGTATTGTTCCTTCCATATCCTTAGGAATTATATACTCATCAATGGTTACACCAATCATATAAGGAACTAACAAGTTTAATAGAGTAGATATTATTACTAATATAATCGAAAATACGATAGCAATTTTTTGTTTCTCCATATATCGCCAGATTCGTTTTATCGTACCTTTTTTATCTTTTGCTTTCTCTACTGGTCCACCAAAGCCTCTTGGGCCTCTTGCACGGCCTATTGCACTAGAGACAGGTTTAGCTGAAGCCTTACTCATAGGAAAGGACCCCCTTTCCACTTTGCGTTGCATAAATACTTCGATAAACCTCACTCGCTACAAGCAGCTCTTCATGGGTACCACTCGCTACGATCATTCCATCTTCCATTACAAGAATTCGATCGGCATTTATAATAGAAGAGACTTTGGATGATACGATGAATACAGTTGTATCCGATAAATACTGTCCAAGCGCTTGCTGTACCTGAACTTCAGATATTGCATCTATAGCTGAAGTTGAATCATCTAAAACTAATATTTTGGGTTGACGTATGAATGCACGACTCATGGATAATCGTTGTTTTTGTCCTCCTGACAAATTGGTCGCTCCTTGCATAAGCTCATGTGCAAATTGGTCTTCTAATTTTTCTATAAACTCACTTGCCGCTGCTGAGTTTGTCGCTTTTTCCATATCTTCTAAGGTAGCTTCTTCTTTTCCAAAGCGTATATTCTCTGCTATTGACCCTGCAAATAACTTTGCATTCTGCGGTACAAACCCAATTGACTCTCGTAAATTCTCAATAGTATACTCTTTTATATTTATCCCGTTGATTAATACCTCTCCTAAATCTGGGTCATACAATCGAGGAAGTAGTTTAATGAGCGTTGACTTCCCACTCCCTGTTTGTCCTATAATTCCAATAGTTTCGCCACTATTCACTTGAAAGGAAATATCCTTTAATACATATTCTCCATTTTTACTATAGCTAAAGTAGACCGATTTAAACTCTACTTCGCCTTCGATATTATTATCCGATACAGGAGTTGTAGGATCAGTTATATCAATTTTTGTTTCCAAAACTTGATGAATTCGACCAGCAGATGTGAACGACCTCGTAATTTGCATTAATACATGACTACTAGATACCAGCCCGTTCATAATAATCGTTAAATAGTTGGTGAACGCTAAAATAACTCCGACCTCTAACGTTCCCTCATTTACTTTTATAGCACCCATCCACATCCCAATTACTACACCAATATTAACGATAAATAGCATAACGGGCATTAGTGTAAGAATCACCTGTTCTGCCGACATATTGCGTTTCGTTAACTCTTCATTTACACGTTTAAATGCTTTTATCTCGTAATCTTGTCGATTGAATGCTTTAATCACACGTATACCCGCAAACGTTTCTTGAAGCTTCGTATTAACTTTGTCTATAGCTTTTTGTACTCTTGCAAATAATTTTCCTGTTTTATAAGAGAAAAAGTAGATTAACACAATTAGTATGGGAATAACAACCAATAGTACAGGGAATAGCTCTCTAGCGGTAAACCAAACAATCGTTACTGCTCCTATAAATAATAGCGGCCCTCTTACAAAAACACGAAGTGTCATCATAAGTGCTTGTTGGACAGCAGTTATGTCATTCGTCACAATCGTTATTAATTTTCCCACACCAATATTGTCCATATTTTTACTTGAAAACTTCTCTGTCATTTTGAAAACATCTCTTCGAATATCAGCCGCAAAATTTACTGCTGCTCTAGTACTATATATAGTACAACCTACTCCACCTATCAGCCCAATTACTGCAGCTACAAGCATTAAAATACCAAGTTTTACTACATAAGCTGTGTCATCATTAGCAATACCATCATCAATAATATGTTGCATGATTGTCGGGGATAATAAATCCATAGCCACTTCAATACACATAAAAATTGGTGCTAAAATAGCAAAAAGCATATATGGTTTAACATAAGGAAGTAATTCCCTAAAGGACTTCATATTATCTCACTCCCTAATAGTTCTCTGTCTGTAATCTCTCTGTTATTTCTTTCATAAATGCAATAAGTTTTGGCGAATTCTCGGGAGTGTTTCGGCTTTTCTTTATCGCTTTTCTAAGCTCCACCTCCCACAAATCGATAATCTCCTTTAAACGAATAGCTTCTTCAGAGTTTTGCCAGCTCCACCGGTCCTCCCAGTTGCTCCAAAATGCACCTTCTTTACTTTTTGCAAACTCCTGCAATCGAATTTTTCCCTTTTCTTGAATGCAATAAGTCTTTTTATCGGAGGAAGGTTCGAGTTCTATCATTTCCTTCTCCAACAATTCTTGAAGTGCCGGGTATACTGTTCCCGCACTGGCAGAATAATGTCCTCCCGACCTAATTTCTAATTCCTTTATTATTTGATATCCATGCATCGGTGCTTCCTCCAAAAGATGCAAGATGGCCATTTGAATAAATCCTCTACGTTTTTTCATGTAAAACAACTCCTTATATATCGATAATATTAATCGATATATCGATTAATAACAATAGTAAAAGAGTTACCCAATATAATTTAGGTAACTCCCCTGTGATCAGACTATTATGGAATCATATCTTCCAATTACTATTAATCGACGTATTCAACTTTTTCTAATGGTTCAAATGCAGGTCCTTCTAGTACGTCCCCTTTATAACTAAATCTTGAACCATGACATGGGCAATCCCATGAACTTTCCGCATTATTAAAGGAAACATTACAGCCCATATGTGTACAAGCAGGTTTAACAAGGTATACTTTTCCCTGATCGTCTTTATAAGCCCCTACCTTTTTACCATCCATCATTATTATATCTCCACTACCGGATTGTATATCCTCTAGCTTTAAATCTACCAACTCTGTTTTTCCTTTAACTAGTTCCTTTGCAACACTTGCATTCGTCTTTGCAAAGCTTGTTATATCTTCTTTTTTCAGTTTAGAACGGGCTGGATTATAAAGTTCTATATATCGGTTATCCCTTTCCAGCACAAGATCACTCATGATGCTTGCGGCAACTATACTGTTGGTCATCCCCCATTTTGCATATCCTGTTGCAACTAATACATCTGACTTTCCTGCAGTCATCTCACCAACATATGGCAGTTGATCTAAAGTGACTAAATCCTGAGCAGACCAGCGATAATCATAATTTTTCACTTTAAACTGTTCTCGTCCAAAAGCTGCGAGGTTTTCATAATTTTCATTTGTATCGCCTTCGAATCGACCTGTTACATGACCTTCTCCACCAATCATCAAATACCTTTTTCCATCATTACCTAGTGCAGTTCGTACTGATCTAGTGGGCTTCTCCACATTTATATACATTCCCTTTGGATAATTAGACGGTGCGATAGAAGCCAGAGCATAGGAACGTTCTGAATGCATTCGTGCAAAGTATAATCCATCTCCATCATTAAAAGGGAAATGACTACATACTAATACTTTGTTTGCACGTATAAGTTGGCCTTCCATCAATTCTACTGTATTCGATTTTATAGTTTTAGCGCGAGACTCCTCAAAAAATTGCACACCATTCTCTATTGCTTTATCCATTAATGCCTTTGCATATTTTATTGGATGGAATTGACCTTGGTCTTCTAACTTAAGCGCTTGCTTCACTGTATAAGGTAGTCCCGTATCCTTCGTCAAGGTTGCTCCTTCTATGCCAAGAGAGTTGTATGCCTCCATTTCCTTTTCCACTTTTTCTATACCAACCTCGGTATCTGCATAAATATAGGCAGACATTGTTTCATAGTCGCAGTGTATGCCTAGTTGCTCGATTGTCTGTTTGATAAATTCTTTAGCCTCAGTATTTGCATCATAGTATAACCGTGCCTTCTCTTCCCCAAAGGTAGTAATTAGTTGCTGATAGATAGGGCCATGCTGCGCAGTCACCTTGGCAGTTGTGAATCCTGTAGTTCCTACCAATATTCGACTCCCCTCTACTACTATCACCTTTCGACCGCTACTACTCAACAAATAAGCTGCGGTAATTCCAGTAAGTCCAGCACCGACAATAACAATATCCGTTTCGATATTATCATTTATTTTAGGGAATAGTGGAAAGTCATTAGTTGCTCTCCAGTAGGATTTAGATTCCTTAGGTAAAATTTGATCTGACAATTGTATTTCCTCCTTTTTCTACAGTGTCTATCTATTGTTGAAACTTTATTCAATATTTTGCGTATAACAGAAAAACAGTTTTTAGTAAGGGGTATGTACATGGATAATTTTGGTTTATTTTTTGCTGGTGGTATACCTATATTTGTTGGTGCTATATTTTTAGTAGTATTTGGAATTATTATTTTCACGATTATTAAAAGTCTCTCCCAGTGGAATAAAAACAATAACTCTCCTAAATTATCTGTACCCGCTCAAGTAGTGACTAAACGTTCAAAAACGAGTGGTGGTGCGGGAGATAGCTCAGCTTCCACGTTCTACTATGTTACTTTTCAATTTGATAGTGGCGATCGTTTAGAATTGCATCTTAGTGGCTCAGATTATGGGATGCTTGCAGAGGATGATCTTGGTGTATTAACCTTCCAAGGTACTAGATATTATTCTTTTGAAAGAAAATAAAAACGTGCATGCTCAATTTGAGCTGCACGTTTTTTGTGAATGACTTGTATTTGTAATTCCGCTTCAAATCACCGATCCTCTTCCCCCCAGCACTCCGTGTTCTTTAGACCAGGAATTGTTTTTGCATAAAATACCGGATTTTCTCCTTTTTTTCGTTGCTTCGTGTAATCATTGAGCACACGGAATGCTGTTTTGCCAAGGAGCAGTATCACAGCAATATTCAGCATCGCCATTAGTCCCATGAATAGATCTGCTAAGTTCCAAACTAGTTGTACATGTGCAAGAGATCCGAACATGACCATAGCTAACACTAACACGCGGTAACCAGTCATCCACCCCTTATGTGTATTGATAAATTCAATATTCGTCTCACCGTAATAATAATTCCCTATTATAGAACTGAAAGCAAAGAAGATAATAGCTATCGCTACGAAATATGGTGCCCAGCTTCCAACATGTTCTGCCAACGAATTTTGCGTTAACACAATTCCATCACTTTCTCCTGTCTTATAGAGACCTGCCAAAATAATAATGAATGCAGTTGCCGAACATATGATAATCGTATCAAAAAATACTCCAAGACTTTGTACTAAGCCCTGTTTTGCTGGATGAGATATACTTGCCGTAGCTGCCGCATTTGGCACACTTCCCATCCCAGCCTCATTGGAGAATAACCCACGACGTACACCTTGCATGATTGCCGCACCCAAAGTGCCTCCTACTGCTTCTCGAAGACCAAACGCCTCCGTAAAGATCAAACTAAGTACTGTAGGTATTTCTGAGAAATTAGTCACCACAACGTATATGGCAACTATTAAGTAAAATATAGCCATTACTGGCACAATGATTTGAGTCACCTTAACAATTCTATGTACACCACCAAAAATAATTGTTGCCGTTAGCAACACTAACAAAATCCCTATTACATATGGAGGAATATTAAATACTTCTCCTACGGAAGCCGATATCGTATTAGACTGAACCGCATTAAATATAAAACCAAAACACAGCGTTAATAAAATACTAAATATAATAGCTAATTTACGAGTACCTAATGCTTTCTCCATATAATACGCCGGTCCACCTCTAAACGTATCTCCGTCCTTCACCTTATAAACTTGTGCAAGTGTACTTTCGATAAAAGCAGTTGCCATACCAATTACAGCAATTACCCACATCCAAAAAATAGCCCCTGGGCCACCAACACCAATTGCGAGTGCTACACCAGTAATATTCCCAGTCCCAACACGTGAAGCTGTACTAATTGTAAAAGCTTGAAAAGGTGAAACTCCACCCTTCTCTTCTTTCTTTTCTACAATCAATCGAAACATCTCTCCAAACAAACGAAATTGTACAAATTTCGTCCCAATGGTAAAGTAAAGTCCCGCTATGATTAACAAGGCGATTAGTATATTACTCCATAGAACATTATTTACTGAGTCCACCATACTTCCAATCCAATCCATAGTTTCTCCTCCAATTTCTTGTTAACTTTTTTTCTATACCCTTTTTTCCATAAGAAAAACCAATAGTGGATTCCCCTATTGGTTGAATTGGGCATCATTTTATTTTAACCTACAATCCTTCTTCTTCCGCAACTTTTTGTAAAGCACCAACAAATGTTTCTGTTGGTTGGGCTCCTGAAATGGCATATTTGTCATTTATAACAAAGAAAGGTACACCCCGGACACCGATTTGCCCTGCTTTAGCAATGTCAATACGTACATCAGCTAAGTATTCCTTAGAGTTTAAGACTTTTTCTGCTTCTTCTCTTGATAGGTCAAGCGATTCGATTAAATCAAGAAGTACATCATTATTTCCAATTTCTTTCCCCTCGATAAAGTATGCATGTAGCAATAACTCATTTGCTTCTTTTGCTTTACCTTGTGCAGATGCCCATTTTACTAATCGATGTGCATCTAAAGTATTGGCAGGCTTCATTGCTTCAAAATTATAATCTAGTCCTACAGTTTTTGCTTGCTCTACTACTCCAGCTGTCATCGTTTTCGCAGCTTCCACAGTAGAACCATATTTTTCTGCAAGCACTTCATACATAGTTCTATCTGATTGTTTTGGTGTATTTGGATCTAATTCAAAGCTTTTAAATTCTACCTGGGCTTGTGAAGTAAAACCAGCTTGTTCTAAAGCTTCCTCTAATCTTCTTTTACCAATATAACAAAAAGGACATACAAAATCGGACCAAACTTCAATTTTCATTTTCATCATCACCTCTTCTATATTGTAATAGGATTAAATCTTGAATTCAAAATTACTGCTTGTTCGTCTAGATGGTTCGTCTTTATATGTGAAAAAAACACAATCTATTGATTGACAGAGGCACATTCATATTGGATAAATATTCCTTTTCGCAAGTAACCCCCCTTCTTGAGCAAGTAAATAGCCATCCAGCGCAAGTAACGTGGGAGGAAAGCAAGTAATTTCATCCTGAGCGCAAGTAAACGACATGTCAAAGCAAGTAAATGCTTTTAGAAATTAGCACATGTCCGCACTCTGCAGAGAAAAAACGATGCAATTTGCATCGTTTTAGTATTTCTTAATCAGCTAATGCTTCTGTTAAGGCAGGTACTACTTGTTTTTTACGAGACACAACACCTTTTAGAAGTGCAGTATTGTTTTCAAACTTCACATTGAATGCTGCTTCAGCTTTTAATGCTAATTTCCCTAATGCTAGTGCTACAGAGTCATTATTTAGAATGTCTGTTACGACAAAAAAGAATAGATCCAATTCTTTTTCTTGGATTTCACGAGTGATTAGTTCCTCTAGTTCTGCTTGACGACTCATCACATCATTGACATCAACCGCGTTCACTTGAGCGATGACTACCTTCGATTCACCCATACCAAACTCTTTTGCATCTAGTGTAAGTAGGTCCTCTAAGCTCTTATCGCTTAAATCTGCTCCTGCTTTTAACATTGCAAGCCCATACTTTTCTACATCCACTCCAGCAATTCCCTCTAGCTCTCTTGCAGCTACTATATCTTCATCTGTGCAAGTAGGCGATTTAAAAAGTAATGTATCTGAAACAATAGCAGAAAGCATTAATCCTGCTATATTTGCAGGTACCTCTATGCCTTTTTCCTTATAGATTTTGTTTATAATAGTCGCTGTACAACCTACTGGCTCTGCACGGTAATATAGTGGATCGGCTGTTTCAAAGTTTGCAATACGGTGATGATCGATTACTTCTGTTACTTGAACCTCTTCTATACCATCTGCACTTTGTTGTTTTTCATTGTGATCGACTAAAATAACTTTTTTTGCTTCTGTGGAGACGTTTTCTATTAATCTTGGTGCTTCAAAACCAAATTTTTCTAATGCGAAGATTGTTTCATTATTTAAATCGCCTAAACGCACTGCCTCCGCTTCTACACCAATCTGATTTTTTAAATGCGCATAAACGATAGCAGATGTAATTGTGTCTGTATCAGGGTTTTTATGTCCAAAAACGAGTACTTTTTCCATGAATAATCCTCCTAAAATCTATTTCCGACTATATTTTATCATACATCCTTAGCGTCATCGAAAAGTAATTCGGCTAATTTATGCTTTTGGTGCAGAAAGTCTGCCAATGTATATCCATCTAGTACTTGTAGATAGGCATTCAGCGCTATACGGAGTGCTGCTCGTAATCCACAAACTGATGTAATAGCACAACTATTCGTTTGACAATCAAAGCATTCCACAAGATGAAAGTCGTCTTCAGTATGTCTTACAACTTGTCCTATATTTATAACTTCTGGTTCCATTGCTAAACGGATACCGCCGCCTCTTCCTCTAACTGTATCTATATAGCCAAGTTTCCCAAGCTCATGGGTCACTTTCATCAGATGGTTTTTTGATATACCATATGCCTCCGATATAGCTTTAATTGTGGAAAGTTTATTTTTTTCCTGAGCTCCAAGGTATATTAACACGCGTAGTGAGAAATCTGTATACATAGTCATTCTCATATTGCCACCGCCATTCTTCCATTATTATAACGATTTTGACAAGATTGTGGTATAAATGTGTCTGATTTATTAAAGATGTATTTAATATATTGCTTTTAAGATTTTACAGGAGTATATTGTGTTTGTAATCAAATGAAAAGGACGTGTGTATATATGTTATCTCAAAAAACAATCGATATCGTAAAATCTACAGCACCTGTTTTAGAAGTACACGGTGTAGCTATTACCACTGCTTTTTACAAAAATATGTTCGAGGCTCATCCAGAACTATTAAATATATTTAATCACGCCAACCAAGCAAAAGGTCGTCAACAAACTGCTCTAGCGAACACAGTTTATGCTGCTGCTGTTCACATTGATAATCTTGCAGCAATCATTCCGGTAGTAAAACAAATTGGTCAAAAACATGTTAGTTTAGGTATTAAACCAGAACATTATCCAATTGTTGGAGAACATTTACTTGGAGCTATTAAAGAAGTACTCGGTGATGCAGCAACAGATGATATTATTAATGCTTGGGCAGAAGCATATGGGGTCATTGCAGATGCATTTATCGGCATTGAGGAAGAAATGTATACTGCTACTGAGTCTAAACAAGGTGGTTGGAGATTCTTCAAGGACTTTGTTATTGCTGACAAAGTAATAGAAAGCGATAATATCACTTCTTTCTATTTGAAACCTGCAGATGGTTCTATATTACCATCTTATGAACCCGGACAATTTATCACGATCCGTGTAAGTATTCCAGGAGAAAAGTATTTGATGAATAGACAATATAGTTTATCAAAAGCAACGGACAGTGAATCTTTCCGTATTTCTGTTAAAAAAGAGGATGAAAATAATCCGGAGGGTAAAGTATCTGTCCACCTTCATAATAATGTAAATATTGGTGACAAAGTAGAACTTACTGCTCCAGCAGGAGATTTCATTTTGGATCCATTAAAAACAACACCAGTAACATTCGTAAGTGGTGGTGTTGGAATCACACCGATGATGAGTATGTTCGAGACGATTGCGAAAAACAATCCGAGTCGTTCTGTATCCTTTATCTATAGTGCCCGTAATGAAAACTTACATCCATTTGATAAAGATATTCGCTCTTTGATGGAAAACATGGATGATGCAAAGTATGTTGCGCTTTACTCTGAAAGTGGCGATGGCTTTATCACGAAAGATGTTCTAAAAGAACATGCTATTGTAAACGGCGATGTTTATGTATGTGGTCCAGCAGGATTTATGGAAGCTATGATCAATCACTTATTAGAGCTAGGAGTTCCAAATGATAATATTCATTTCGAATTCTTCGGACCGGCAATGCAATTAGAATTAGTAAAAGCTTAATAATTCCATGTTAAAGTGTTACTTCCATACGAAGTAACACTTTTTCAATATAGGAACAATTTTACTAATAGATAGATTTAAAGTTATGTTTACTTATCAACAATAATGTTATAATTAGGATATAATTCATACTTAAGTAGAAATGAGTGAACATGCCTAATGCCCAAAAACTCCGAGAGCAAATACATACCGTTGGCTAACTTTTTTAAACAATCCACTAACAAAGAAATTACATTAACATACACTGAAATCGAAGCAATTATTGGACATGTTCTTCCAAACGCTGCGTATTTAAGTAGTAGTTGGTGGAAAAAAACTAAGCCACCTGCGCTCCATTATTTTGCATGGACAGATTCCGGATATTCCGTAAAAAGCGTTGATCTTGGAAAAGCAGTTCATTTTCACAGTGTTTTGCATGAGACGGATGAACGGACATCTGATGATAAGGACACTCAGGACATTTTGATTATTCGCGAGGCAGATTTAGAAGATGCTCGTCCTTTTATTAATTTACAGGAAACTATATTTGCAGAAACAGATTTTATGTTATTCGGAAAATCTGATCGTCAATTAACGGTTCAAAGTATCCGTAAAAGCATGAATACATGGAAAACTTCACCGAACTCTATTCTACTTTTAGCTATTATGAACGGACAATACGCAGGCTACGTACAGTTTATAGGAGGCCCAGCTCCACGTGCTGTACATCGAGCATCTGTGGTTATTGGGGTCAAACAAGCCTTTTCTAAGAAAGGAATTGCTTCTTCTCTAATGCTGCAAGGTGAAAAATGGGCAAAAGAATCTGGCATTTCAAAGCTAGAACTTACTGTTATTAAAGAAAATATCAATGCCCAAAAGCTCTATAAAAAGCTTGGTTTTGAATTAGAGGGTACACGAAAAAACGCATTAATCATTCATGATCAATTTGTAGATGAATACTATATGGGAAAACAAATTTAAAATCGTTTTAACATATTTCTAAAGAGGCTTCCAAAAATTTAATTTTGGAAGTCTATTAATTTGGATAAAGTTAAAATTGTATTCACTTGAAATCCAGTATGTTTTTCCTATCTTTTCCTGTGAAAAGGAATTTGTAGCATTACGTCGAATTGTTAAATAGATGGGGTGAATATATTGGAGTTTAAAATAAATAAGGTTTGTTTTACCAAAGCAATTTCAGATGTTAGTAAAGTGGTATCAATGAAGGCACTTTTACCAGTGTTATCAGGTATTAAGATAGTCGTTAATAGTGATCATTTAATCCTAAGTGGAAGTAATTCTGAAATAGCTATAGAAAGAGTTATTCCATTAACATTGAATAACAATATAGTATTAGATGTTATTGAAACAGGTAGCTTTGTGTTATCATCAAAACATTTAAGTGAGATCGTAAAAAAGTTACCCGATGACATTCATATTAAAATGTTGGAGAAACAATTGGTAACTATACAATCGGAAGAAATCACAATACATTTAAATGGCTTCAGTTCAGAAGAATACCCTACTCTTCCAGACATCGATTTATCAAAACACATTAGCATACCGAGCAATAAACTGTTAGAAATTATAGAACAAACTATGTTTGCTGTTTCTAAAAATATGTCGAGACCAGTATTGACAGGTATCAATATTACATTATCCTCAAACGAAATTTCATTTATCGCTACTAACTCACAACGTCTAGCTTCAAGAAAATATTCATTAGTATCAGACTTTGAAGAATCCTTTACTATCTCTGAAAAAATTTTGCGTGAGCTTTCTAAGTTAATTAAAAATGAAATTCATCTGATTACTATTTATTTTTCGGGAAAGTATATTGTATTTAAATCTGATGATCTAACACTTTTTTCAAACCTTATCGAAGGTAGTTATCCGAACACATCGAGATTGTTCCCAAAAGATGCTAAAACGATTATTACTTTAAACACAAAACAGTTTTTACAGGGTGTCGATAGAGCCTGTCTTTTTGCAAATGAATGGAGAAACAACAACGTGCATCTAGAAATAGAAAATAAAACTAAGATTAAAATTTCATCATACTTCTCTGAGATAGGTTTAATAGAAGAAACACAGCCTATTAAAGAAATCACCGGCGAGACAAATTTAAAGATTTCACTTGATGCAAGCTTTTTAATGGACGCTTTAACAGCTATCAAAGAAGAAGAAATAAAAATGAGTTTTAGTGGTTCAATGGGTCCTATTTTAATCGAACCAATCAACAATCCTTCCTATATCCAACTAATTTCACAAGTCCGCGCAAACTAATATTTCTCATAATAAAAACCAGAGGCGACCTATTTTTCAGGCCATCTCTGGTTATCTTGATTTCGATACGAATGGATTATCTGTTTCCCAGAATCTATATGGATAATGGACGGCCTCTCCACTGTTTTGAATACCTATTCTTGGACCAGTAGATACAGACGCTACGCGTTCCCCTTCCGCCATATACAAAGGCTTTTCTGTCCAATGTGAACCATAGTGTTCCATGGATATACCCATAGCTTTTGTTAATTTCCCTGGTCCGCTCGTCCACTGTTTCATCGGAAGATCGTTACGAAATTCCTTCATCAAATCTAATCCTTCCACAGGTTCTACTGCTCGAATTAATATCGCATTAGGGATATCAGTAGGTGCCGAGACAACATTGATGAGCGTATGCGTATGCATTTGATATGTATATATCAAACCTGGCTCACCAAACATAACCTCCGTCCGCTTTGTTCTCCTATTTCCAAAACTATGTGCCGCTCGGTCATCTGGTCCCATATATGCTTCAGTTTCTACAATCTTACCAATGAGCACCCCTCTCGGATGCTCATGAACAATATATTTACCTAATAATTGCCGTGCAAGTTCCAGAGTTGGTTGTTGAAAAAAAGTTACTTCAATTGGTTTCATATTAAATAAAACCCTTTTTTTTCGCTTCAAATGTTAACTCTTCTCTAAACTTAGGATGCGCAATGGAGATAAGTTGTTTGGCACGTTCCGAAATTGGTTTTCCAAACATTTTAGCTACCCCGTACTCTGTAACAATCATGTCTACATCATTTTTGGTAGTCGTGATAACTGAGCCTGGAGTAAGACTTAGTTTTATACGAGAGATTTCATCGTTCTTGGCTGTAGAAGTCATACATACAAAGCCTTTTCCTTCTTTAGCAAAGCGAACTCCACGAGCGAAGTCTGCTTGTCCTCCGGTAGAGGAATAGTAATTTCCTGCTACCGTTTCAGATGCACATTGTCCAAATAAGTCGACCTCCGTCGTCGCATTAATCGAAACAATACGCTCCTCCTTAGCAATTTCTCGAGGATCATTCACAATACTTACAGGTAAAAACTCCACGGCAGGATTGTTGTCTAAGAAGTCATACATTTTCTTTGATCCATGGGCAAATGTAGCAATAATTTTACCTTTATTCGTAAACTTTTGTGTTCCGTCAATGGCACCTGCCTTTACTAAATCTACAATTCCATCAACAAACATCTCTGTATGAATACCTAAATGACGATGATTTTTTAAAAGACTTACTACTGCGTTTGGAATAGATCCAATACCTATTTGTAGTGTATCTCCATTTTTAATCGTCTCCGTCACATACTCAGCAATTTTTATATCCTTCTCGCCAATAGGAACTGCAACATCCTCAAACAACGGACGATCATTTTCCACATATCCAGCTATTTGGCTAATGTGAATTTGATTTTGACCAAAAGTGCGAGGCATATGTTTGTTCACTTCTAATATAAACGGGACTGTACCGATAAACTCACTTACGATATCCGCCTGTGTTCCTAAGGAAAAGTAACCAAATTCGTCCATTGGCGAAGCTACAGCCATAATCATCGACAGGTTTGTAGAGCTTCTTATTATACGAGGCATTTCATGAAAATTATTTGGCACTAAGTCTACTAAGCCTTGGTGGAACTGTTTTCTCGTCGCCCCACTTAAAAAGTAAGAGACATGGTGTAGCTTTTCAGGAAAGGTGCCATTCATATACTGTCTGGATTGTAAGGCAAGCAATTGATGTATTTTTACATTAGTTAGTTGATGTGCTTGGTCCTCTAAAACATCCAACAATTTATGAGGTTCGCCATTCGTTAGCGGAAGAATAATGTCTGCATTATGAGGAATTAGATCGATTACTTGTTGTGCTGTTAGCTGTTTGTTATTCATGATGTTCTTCTCCTATGGTGTTCGTTTTAGTTAACAATTGGCGCGGTCATTAGAAATCCTTCAACTTCTTTAGAATTTCGCAAAACGCATATATCTGTATTTTTTACTTTTTTTAATATGTCGAGTGTATGTGGACGGACATCCTTCGGAAAACGCCATACCCATTTTGCAAATTCTATGTCCATTTTTTCTTTACAGCCTGGTGCCATATCCGGGCGTGTTTTGCCGCGGTAGATCCACGCTCTTTTGAAAACTCTATACGTGCATAATAACCTAGAGAAATCCAAAAAGACAATTAAATCTGCATAGGATGCTCGCAACTCTAATGTCGAGTCAAAATTGCCATCTATGATCCACTTATCTTTTTTAAGTTCTGCTTGTATTTTTTCACGAAATTCCGGCTTTGGTGTAGGCACCCATCCTTCATTCCAAAAAAGTGCATCTAAATGGATTAAAGGCAAATCCCATTTTTCAGACAGTAGTTTGGATAATGTAGATTTACCTGCACCGCTTGAACCGATGATGAGTATACGTTTATGTTTTAACTGAAACATCCTCTACCCCCTTTGTTGGCCTTCTTCATTTTACTATGTTTTTCTCTGCTGGCAAAACAAAAACCTGCTCTCATAGGAACAGGTTTTTGCATTTATTCTAATTCTACTTGTTTTGTTTCTGTACCTAGGAACATTACTGCTAATACACCGATAACTATTGCAATACAGAAGATAGTAAAGATATAGCCAATTTCATAGCCCCTCATTACAAGAGTTCCAACCAGCAACGGTCCTAAAATTCCCCCTATACGTCCAACAGATGCGGCCATACCAGAACCGGTTGCACGAATGACAGTTGGATATTGCTCTGGAGAGTATGCGTATAGTGCTCCCCAAGCACCAAGGTTAAAGAATGATAAAAGTATTCCCGAAACTATTAGTAACGTAGTTGTCTCTGCTGAGCCAAAGACGAAAGCACTTGCCGCAGTACCCAATAAATAAGTAACTAGTACAAATTTGCGTCCTGCCTTCTCGATTAACCAAGCTGCAGAGAAATAACCTGGTAATTGAGCAATGGTCATGATCAATACGTATTCAAAGCTTTTAATGAGAGTGAATCCTTTAATGACCATTACACTTGGAAGCCATAAGAACATTCCATAATAGGAGAACACGACCGTAAACCATACAATCCATAACATTAACGTTCGCTTCGCATATTTCTTTGTCCAAACTTCACTCATGTTTTGCATAATACTTCTAGATTCCGATTTTTTCTCCGTATATTTAGGAGAATCAGGTAATTTTAAACGTAAATAAATTGTATAAAAAGCAGGCAATGCAGTGATTAGTAAAGCAATTCTCCAGCCGTAATCAGGAATAATAAAATAAGCAATTATTGCAGAAATAATCCATCCAGCCGCCCAAAAGCTTTCTAATAAAACAACTACTCTACCACGTTCTTTTGCCTCCACACTTTCAGATACTAATGTTGAAGCTACTGGAAGTTCTCCTCCAAGTCCCATTCCAACAAAGAATCTTAAAATTAGGAATGCAGCTAATGTTGTCGTTAGAGCGGACAGCCCACTTGCGATAGAGAACATCAGTAGAGTGATCATAAATATTTTTTTTCGGCCTACTTTATCTGCAAAAACTCCAAATACGAGAGCCCCTACTGCCATCCCTATAGAGTTGACACTTCCGATCCACCCCATTTGTTCCGGAGATAAATTCCAATCTACCGCTAAAGCTGCAATTACAAATGATAGAATTCCAACATCCATTGCATCGAACATCCATGCAAGCCCTGCTATTCCTAGTAGTTTATTTTTCGATATCTTTTTTTGTTCTTTCATAGCCGTGTATTTCTCCCCTGTCTTTACACCTGTAAAGTTTTTAGTTTACTTGTTTAGTATACGCTTGGAACATCAAAGTTACAATAAAAATTTTATCTTGTTTTTTCCACTTTATTAGAGTAAAATGTCCTTTATACAAATACATATGTTTACTCAAGGAGAACAGAGAGGTGGAATTCATCATGGCTTGGCAAGGATTAATCGAAGAATATAAAGCGTTTTTACCCGTAACAGAAAAAACACCCAAATTAACTTTACTTGAGGGTAATACGCCTCTTATTAAGTTAGAAAATTTATCTAAAGAACTAGGTATTGAATTATACGTAAAGATAGAAGGAGCAAATCCCACTGGATCTTTTAAAGATAGAGGTATGGTTTTTGCGGTTGCAAAAGCAAAAGAAGAAGGAAGCAAGGCAGTTATTTGTGCTTCTACTGGAAACACTTCAGCTGCGGCAGCTGCCTATGCCGCTCGTGCAGGTATGCGAGCAGTTATTGTTATACCAGAAGGAAAAGTAGCTGCTGGAAAGTTAGCTCAAGCATATATGTATGGAGCAGAAGTAATTCAAATAGAAGGAAACTTTGATGTAGCACTTGATATGGTCCGTGCTATTAGCGAAACATCTCCTATTACGCTTGTGAATTCTGTTAACCCATATCGTATTGAAGGACAAAAGACTGCATCCTTTGAAATTTGTGATGTGTTAGGCACTGCACCTGACTATCTAGCAATACCAGTAGGAAACGCAGGTAATATTACTGCTTACTGGAAAGGATTTAAAGAGTATAACGAGAAAAAACAAACAGGTCTACCTCAAATCTTCGGCTTTGAAGCAGAAGGATCTGCTGCCATTGTTCAAGGAAAGCCTATCGAATTCCCTGAGACAATTGCTACTGCAATTCGTATCGGTAATCCTGCAAGCTGGAAAGGCGCAGAAACAGCACGGGATGAGTCTAATGGTGTCATTGAAGCTGTAACTGATGATGAAATTATCGAAGCCTACAAACTAATCGCAAGCAGAGAAGGTATCTTCGCGGAACCAGGCTCATGTGCATCTATCGCAGGACTATTACGCTCAGTAAAAAACGGAAAAATAAAACCAGAAAGTAAAGTAGTTGCAGTACTAACTGGAAATGGCTTAAAAGATCCGCAAACTGCAATCGACGTAAAAGTTTCTAAACCACATAAACTTGAAAGTAATGCATCTGCACTTAGCGCATTTATAGAGGAGGTGCTGGCATAATGGTTTGGTGTATATCTATACCAGCAAGTACTGCAAATCTTGGACCGGGATTTGATTCAATTGGCATTGCTCTAGATAAATATTTAGAGCTTGAAGTCGAGCTAGGTTCTGCCTGGGAAATTATTAATTTATCCGGTAATCTTCCAGATGTTACAAATCCACAGGATCACTTAATAGTCCAAGCTGCCGAAAAAACTGCTGAGTTGCATGGGTTTTCACTTCCTCCGTGCACAGTACGAGTGAAGAGTGATATTCCACTAGCACGCGGGATGGGAAGCAGTGCCTCCGCCATTGTAGCGGGAATTGAGTTAGCCAATCAAATTATGGAATTACATCTTACTACTCAAGACAAATTAAAAGTAGCAACACTTATGGAAGGACATCCAGATAACGCAGCCGCTTCCATTTACGGGGGTTTTACCATTTCCTCTAATGCAGAAAGTGGCGAGATAAATGTATTTCATGCTAATCATATCGAAGCGTCATTTGTGCTTTTTATTCCTAACTTTGAGTTAAAAACAGCAAAAGCGAGACAAGTACTACCGGATACCTATACACGTCAAGAAGCAGCGCAAGCAAGTGCGACTGCAAACTTGTTAACCGCAGCATTTCTATCACAAGCTTTTGAACAGGCTGGTACTTATATGGAACAGGATTTATTTCACGAGCCTTACCGACTCGATTTAATCCCACAGAGTAAAGAGATTAAAGTTGCTGCTAAACACGCGGGTGCTTATGGAACTTGTATTAGTGGTGCTGGACCTACTCTTCTCTCACTTTTAGAAAAAGGAGCAGAAGATGATTTTATCTCCAACTTAAAAGGGCAGTTCCCTAATTTTGAACTGGTCGCAGTACCTATGAATCGTACAGGTATTGTTGTTACGATAAAAGATGTAGAGAGTGCACGCTAAAGAAAGTTTCCACAAAATAGAGAATTATTATACGTTCCTAATTTAAAAAGGCAGTGCAACCTTCAAACGAAGTCGCACTGCCTTTTATTAAGCTAATAATACTAGACTTAATGCCATTACTAGCATCCCTGCAACTACTCCGTAAATAGATGAATGGGTTTCATCATATTTTTTCGCTGCTGGTAGTAATTCATCCAATGAAATAAAGACCATAATTCCTGCTACTGCTGCAAATACTACTCCAAATACTACTCCATTTAAATATGGCATCAGTACTAAATAAGCAACGAACGCTCCGACTGGTTCAGCTAAGCCAGATAAAAAGGATAATTTAAAAGCCTTCTTCCGACTTCCTGTTGCATAGTATATAGGTACTGCCACGGCAATCCCTTCCGGAATATTATGAATAGCTACCGCAATTGCAATTGCAATTCCTAAATTGGGATCTTGTAAAGCAGATGCAAAGGTTGCAATTCCCTCTGGGAAATTATGAATTCCTATTGCAAGAGCTGTGAAGACACCCATTTTCATCAATTTTGTATGCTCTGGGTTGCTTAATTTGACATCCATATCTTCTACGCTTTTAACTTCGTGTGGGTTACCAAGTGTGGGTATTAATCGGTCAATTACTGCAATTACAAACATCCCACCGAAAAAACCAACTAACGTCATCCAATAGCCATTGGTCTCTCCAAGTTCTGCTACGAGTGAATCCTTAGCCTTCACAAATATTTCTACCAAGGATACATAAATCATGACACCAGCTGAAAAACCTAGGGCAACCGATAAAAATTTTGTATTTGTGCGAGATGTCAATAAAGATAGCAAACTACCAATCCCAGTTGCAAGACCAGCAAATAATGTAAGTAACAAAGCAAAGACTACATTTCCATCCATTGACCCAACTTCTTTCTTTTTAATCTATTTTCATTTATTATACGCAAAATGTTTCCTTAGCGCAACTCTTTTTGACCGACGAAAACATTATTTTTTTATTTTTCGACAATTACCTTTTCTACAAGTTAGGGTAGTAACACTCCCTCATTCAATTTGTTCCCCAACTTAACTAGGTTTAACCTATATTTTTGCCAAGTCGATTGAAATGGACCGACGCTACATCTCTCCTTCATATAAATGAAAAAGCACTGGAAAAAGTGTATAAGACACTTAACCCAATGCTAGATTTTAATATATAATATTCTTTTATAATTACGTGATTGCTATTATTCTATTCCACCACAGTGTAACTACCATGCTCCATAGCGATTACATATTCAGGTTGTGGTGGTTTTCCACCGTGCTCTTTAATTTTATTTTTATGTCCCGCAATATGCTCTGGACTCTTTTCCCATGCCTTCCAAGCCTCTTCTGAAGCCCAACGAACAATCATTAATACTTCTTCTTCACCTCGGCGAACATTTTTCACTAATAACTCACGCCCAATAAATCCTTCACGTTGCTCAATTAATGATGGCCCTTGATCCGGTTTTTTCTTAAAACGTTCAAGAATTTTATCAGCATTTCCTTCTGTCACTGTCCATTTACGAATTTGTACTAACATTTCCATTCCTCCAATTAAAATATAACTTTGTGATGCCTATTTTCAGCTCTGTTTATCAATTGACTTATCTTCATTTGTAACTTCTTGAGTCGTTTCTTCTACTTCATATAATTCAAATAACTGAGCAAACTCCTCCATAAGAGTTTCTACCGCCTTCAATTCACCCACTATAATTGGATTAATTGATTGTAATTCTGGTGTTTCTAATTGTTTCTTTAACGATCTAGATTTCATATTCATCATATCATAAAAAGCTAGTGCTCTACCTCGCCGAAACGTTTTAGCACCATGTCTTTTTTCTATTCCTTCTACATCTTCTGTTCTACCTTTACTTCGTCCTCCGCGATAGTGCTCGTCACGGTGAACGCGTCTACCTCTTGGATGTGATTCACTTTTCATTATTAACACCTCTCTTTGTATACATTTGTATACTTCAATGCAATTGTATACAAATGTATACAAAGAGTCAATATTCTTTAAAACTTTTACTTATCTTTTATAAATCTGATTTCAGTTAATATTTCCTATTCGCTAAATAATTTCCGATATTAAACCAATCTTGCTCGAGGAAATCACGATTGGACGGTCGATAAAATACCGATGCAGGATGGTAGGTAGGAATAATCATATAGCTTTCAGTCGACCATATAAATTCAGCAGAACTAAGAGATTTCAAATGGCGCACTGGTCGATGAAGTAACTCGCCATGCAATACAGAAACCTTTGCATCTTTTCCCAATAATCGTTGTAAACCCACATTTCCTAAAGTCACAATAATATGAGGTACAATATTTTCCAGTTCATAATCTAATATTGGTGCATGTGCTACAACCTCTAATTGAGTAGGGGGACGATTATACTTTCTTTGTATTAACTCACCATTTCGAGCCTTCTTTTCCCTCCATACATATGGACGACTACGAACTGCACTTGTCATATATACGTCTTCTCTAGTCAATCCAATGCTCGCTAATGACTTATTTAGTTCGTCTCCAGCTCTACCGATAAATGGTATACCTCCTATCGCCTCTTTCTCTCCAGGAGCTTCACCTATCAGCAGTATACTTGGTTTTTTTGGTCCTTTTCCTTTAACAAATCCCTCTACAGGAAATCCCTCTATACGATCGATCCCTAGTTTTACAAGCTCTTCTGGTATTTCGAACATGTGTCTCTCTCCTCCTAAAAAAACCTTTCCAGCCTGGAAAGGTTTTTACTGTGTACGCTTTTTAAAAACTCTGTTTCTATATTCATACCACAAAGCCACGATTACAAACCAAGAATAACCAATCATCCATCCAGCTAATACATCTGAAGCAAAATGTCGGTGCTCAGCAACCCTAGATAGCCCGACCATCACAGTGATAAATATGGTAACTATCCATATTAGGATCCGATTCGGTTTACTGGACTGATGCTCAGTTAAAAAGTAAGCAATCGTAAACAAACATAAAAGCCCTACCATCGCATGACCGGAGGGAAAACTAAAGGTCTCTAACTGTTGTGGGACATCAGGACGTTCTCTTTCAACCCACTTTTTAAGCATTTGATTAAGTACATTTCCAAACCCTATAGATAATACAACAAAGAGCATTCCACGATAATTTTTTGAACGAAACCATAAATAGACTATTAATATAAGCGTAATAAATACAATAAATTTAGTTTCCCCTAAGTAATGAAATAACCCAATCACTTTATTATCGCCAAAAAACTGTGACATCTGATAGTCGAACTGAGCAATTTCTTTCGTATTGAAATATAAAAATAGAGTAGCAAATCCTAATAATGTTACTACACTAAGTGGATAAAACCATTTCTTCACAAAATCCCTCCTATCCAATAACAAAATTATAAGCTAGAAAATTGTGGATGTACAATAAATACAAGGCTGTCATCTGTACATGATTATGGGCGATATGTACATAGTTATGGGCTATCTTGCATTCCCTCTGGGCTATATTTGAAAACTTTTGGGCTTTCACCTTGTTTTTTAGGATACGTAGCTTGGTTATGGGCGATATACACAGAGTTATGCGCTATCTTGCATTCCCTCTGGGCTATTTTCGAAAACTTATGGGCTTTCACCCTGTTTTTTAGGATACGTAGCTTGGCTATGGGCGATATACACATAGTTATGGGCTATCTTGCATTCCCTTCCCTCTGGGCTATGTACTATAAATCTTCAAGAAAAAACGGAGAAAAACATAGTGTTTTTCTCCGTCCGCGATGACTAGATTGACTTAAGTATATTATTTAAGTGCTTCTAATACTGAATCGACTTTAGCCTTTTCGGATTCAATACCACCACCAGCTAAGTACCAGATTTCTGGATCAAGGTAAATAATTTTACCGTTTTTAGCTGCATTCGTTTTATTTACAATTTCATTTTCAACTGCTTTTTTAGTACCTGATTCGCCTGTACTCACTACTGCATCGCGATCTACAACGAATAGGATATCTGGGTTTTTCTCTAATACATATTCGTAAGCTACACTTTGACCATGTGTAGAAGCTTCGATTGCTTCATCAGCTTGTGGGAAACCATAAACATCATGGATGACACCAAAACGTGATCCAGCACCATATGCACTTAATTCACCTTCATTGGCAAGTACTACTAATGCTTTTTCTTCCATACCAGTAGTTTTCTCCGTTACTTCAGCAATTTTCGCATCAATTTCTTCTAATGCAGCAGTTGCCTCTGCTTCTTTTTCGAAAATTTTACCTGCTAATTCTGTATTAGCTTTAAAAGAATTCATGTAATCTGTTGTATCTACACCAACGAATACTGTATTAGCAATTTTACTTAGTTCTTCATATGCATCCCCTTGACGTCCAGAGATAAAGATAACATCTGGGTCCATTGCAGCGATAGCTTCGAAATCAGGCTCTTTTAATCCACCAGCATTTTCATATGCCGCTTCATCTGCGTATTTATCCAAATAAGAGGGAACGTTAGCTTGTGGTACTGCTGTTACATCCACTCCAAGTGCATCTAATGTATCAAGGAAACCAAAGTCAAATACTACAACTTTTTCTGGTTTTTCTTCTAACGTTACTTCAGCATATCCTTCAGGTTGAGCAATTGTTAATGGGTATACAGATGCTTCTTCAGCCCCGTTTGTTTCTTCCGTTGCTTTTTCATCTGTTGTTGATGAGTCTTTTTTTGTTTCATCCTCTGCACCACATGCTGCTAAAATTAGTACTAGTAAAGCAAACATTACAGCTAAAAACTTATAATTCTTCATTTGTCTAATTCCTCTTTTCCTATGAGTTAAAATATACACAGATGCGACAGCTATTCATTTCTTGGATAGGAATATCCATGTCATAAATTTCTTTAAGTGCATCAGAGTTAATAATTTCATGTGTTGGTCCGTCTTTTACAACACGACCGTCTTTTAAGGCTACAATATAATCTGAATAAACAGATGCAAAGTTAATATCATGTAAAACAATAATAACTGTTTTACCTAAATCCTCTACAAGCTTACGTAAAATCTTCATAATTTGAACAGAATGTTTCATATCTAAGTTATTTAAAGGCTCATCGAGTAGGATATATTCGGTATCTTGGGCAATAACCATTGCGATAAATGCTCGCTGGCGTTGACCACCGGAAAGTTCGTCCATATAACTATCCTGTAAATCACCTAAATTCATATATTCTATTGCTTGGTCGACCATTTTCTCGTCTTCCTCATTTAAACGGCCTTTAGAGTAAGGAAAGCGTCCAAATGAAATTAGCTCACGAATAGTCAAACGGACATTCATAAAATTTGATTGCTTTAAAATGGAAACGCGTTTTGAAAAGTCATTGGATTTCCATCTTTTCACGTCTGATTTATCTAAAAGAACTTCTCCCGTGTCTGCGTCCAATAAACGACTAACCATTGATAATAGTGTAGATTTTCCAGCACCGTTTGGTCCGATAAACGATGTTATTTTACCCGACTGAATATTTACACTAACATTATCCACAACTGGCTTTTTAGCAAAATACTTAGAAACCTCTTTGACTTGAATCATGAAGTTCGACTCTCCTTTAATAGTAAATAGATGAAGTAGATTCCTCCAATGAAGTTAATAATAACGCTCAGCGTTGTATCGAAAGTAAATATACGTTCAACAACCCACTGACCACCAATTAAAGCTACTAAACTCATTAAACTTGCTCCAATGATTAACGTTGTATGCTTGTACGTGTTAAAGAATTGGTACGATAGGTTCGCTACGATTAGTCCGAAAAATGTAATAGGTCCAACAAGTGCCGTTGAAGTTGCTATTAATATCGATGACAATACTAGCATTGTTTTAACAATTTTGTCATAATCCACACCAAGGTTAATGGCGTTATCTCGGCCAAGTGATAATACGTCTAGTTCACGTATGTTTCGCCAGCCATAAACTACTGTTAGTAAGATAATAACTAATGCTAGCCAGACTAAATCACCATTCACATTATTAAAGCTTGCGAACATCTTATTCTGTAAGCTTGTAAATTCGTTTGGATCAATGAGTACTTGAAGGAATGTTGTAATACTTCCCATGAACGTCCCTAGAATAATACCTACAAGTAACAGGAAGTAAACTGGACGTTTTCCTGCCTTGAATAGAAACTTATATAGTAGTAATGCAAATACAATCATTGCAATAACTGATATAGCAAAATTATAGTTTTTATTTATAACTAAAATGGACATGGAACCAAAGAAGTAATAAATAATTGTTTGGATTAACATATATAAGGAATCAAGGCCCATAACACTCGGCGTTAAGATTTTATTATGTGTAATCGTCTGAAAAATAACAGTTGAATATGCAATCGCTACTCCTGTTAGCGCCATTGCCAATACTTTAATCGCTCGACGTGGTAATGCATAATCATAGCTTCCATTCAATCCATGGAATAGATAAAGTGCTGTTGAAATTAAAACTATGCCTATTAATATCATCATTTTCGTACTGTTACGCATATGCTTTCCCCCTAAACAACATGAACAGGAAGATTGCACTTCCGATTACACCAACCGTCATGCTAATCGGAATTTCATAAGGGAATATAATTACCCGTCCTATAATATCGCATATCAATAAGAAAATAACTCCTAGTAATGCTGTGTGTGGTAATGTCTTTTCCAAATGATCCCCTTTAAAAATCGAGACAATATTTGGGATGATTAATCCTAAAAATGGAATCATTCCGACCGTTAAAACAACGGTAACTGATATTAAAGCGACTAGTACTAAACCTAGATTCAACACTTTGTTGTAAGAAAGACCGAGGTTTTTTGCAAAATCCTCACCCATTCCTGCTACTGTAAAGCGGTTCGCAAAAATATAAGCAAGAATCAGTACTGGAACACTTATGTAAAGTAATTCGTATCTGCCCTTTAATATTAAAGAGAAGTCTCCTTGTAACCAGACAGACATATTTTGAATAATATCTGATTTGTAAGCAAAAAACGTCGCAATAGAAGATAAAATATTTCCGAACATTAACCCTACTAGCGGAACAAATATTGCATCTTTAAATTTAATCCGATTTAAAATTTGCATGAATAGCAGTGTTCCTGCTAAAGCAAATATAAATGCAAAGGAAATTTTTTGCATATATGTTGCATTTGTAAATACAAGCATCGAGATTAAAATCCCTAAGCGAGTCGCATCAAGCGTACCAGCAGTA
Organism: Psychrobacillus sp. FSL K6-1415; assembly: GCF_038003185.1. NCBI lineage: Bacteria > Bacillati > Bacillota > Bacilli > Caryophanales > Bacillaceae > Psychrobacillus > Psychrobacillus sp. FSL K6-1415. The sequence goes on from NZ_JBBOOQ010000001.1 coordinate 3,782,586, forward strand.
GTTGGAGATACAAATTTATTTCTACTAAGACTTTGCATAATTAGACCTGCAATACTCATCCCTGCTCCTGCAAGTATTATGGCAATTAGTCTAGGTAGTCTGCTTATAAGAAAAATTTCGGTCTCTTCCGACTTAAAGTCTAATAAATCCATTGGTGAGATACTTGATACACCAACAAAGAGAGATAAGAGAGAAAGCGCTACTAGTGCAATTATAAGATATCTTTTTTTCATAACTATCCTCGTCATTCTTTTTGTGAATGGGCGATATTGAAAATCATTATCAATTACTCACAGTCCAATTATAGCACCTTGACTATTTATGTCAACGGTTAAATGAAAATGATTTTCAATTGATAATACACCTATATGCCTCTTCAGCGTATTTTAGTCCTACTCTATCTTACTATACTTTAACCCTAATTTAAAAAAACTGTTGTAATTGTTGATTTTTCGCAACAATTACAACAGCCTCCTGTTAAATGCTTAACAACTATAATTTGATTAAATCGCTGTAGCACCATCAATAACTTCTTGTGGAACGACTATTTTATCTATTTCATTGAACTTAGAGAAATCTGTTTTAGCATTCATGTTCAAATTGATCATCTCTCCGTTCATAGTCATATCCATATCTATCACCATATCTAATTTGTTCGTTTGGAATGATTCTTTATCAATATGAACTAGGTAGTCAACCGAATGAATAGTAAAGTCTAAGTTAACATTTTCTTCTGTAGTGAGACTTTGAAGTGCTTCATCTACCTGATCTTTTACAAGACTCGTAAACTCTTCACCACTACCCTCAAGTGTTAAAATATAGTTTTCATCGTCTTGCTCAAATTCCACTTGTTCTAAATACTCTTGTAAAGGCTGCAGTTGAGTTGCAGGATCAGTTTGGTTTGTAGCACCCATCATTTGGTCTACCATCTCCTGAGGAAACTTCATCCATTGTGCAGTAGTTCCTTCAAACACATACATTCCATCTTCTGTAATATAAGTCTCCATCTCAGTCACTTGAGATTCACCGCCTTCACTAACACCCATCATAGTGGTTGTACCTTTTTGGTGCATTTGCATCGGCTCTATTATATATTCCATATCCATCACAGATTTAATATCCAAAGTCATTTCTTCACTTGGAATACTCATTGTCTGTTTCATATCTATCGTGCCTTTTACGCTCTTCAGCTCTTCTGAGGCTTCCATTGATTTGTCATATACTTCTTGTAAAGTGAGTTTACTAGTTTCTGTTACCTCTTTTTCTTGTACCGGAGTTGCAGTTTCGTTACAAGCAGCTAGACCTAACGATAATGTTGCTACTGATAATAACATTGTCCATTTTTTCATAAAAATATCATCCCTTCTCAGTAAGATACTTACTTTACGGGATGATTACTTAAAAAGTTTCATTATTTTGAAAGAGTGAATAATACTGCGATTTCCATCTAAGCTAGAATCGTCAGTTTTCACTTCAATTAATAGATTGCCGAAAAAAAAGTGATATTGGTTGTGAATGACACCACACCAATATCACTAAAATTCACTCGTTAACAATAGAACAAAACGTTCGACTATAGCCCTTCAAACACGCTAGAAAAAGGTATTGACCTTAACAAAACGTCCATGTTTTTGCTCTTTTGAAATCACTTAACGCCACGCATATATTTTTGGATCAATGGAGTCATGAAGTAGAGTAATAAACCAATAACTAAAGCTACTGCTCCAATAACACCGAAGTAAATAATTTCGTTTTCCGGCGTGTAAAATTTAACTACTTGAGCATTGATAGCTTGAGCTGATGCATTCGTCATAAACCATAAGCTCATCGTTTGAGCTGCGAATGCTCCAGGTGCAAGTTTTGTAGTTGCAGATAATCCTACCGGTGATAATAATAATTCACCTAATACTACAAGGAAGAAGCTCAGTACAAGCCAAAAAGGGCTAACTAATGAGTCTGTTCCATTGAAGTAAGCTGGAATAATCATTACGATAAAGGACATCCCTGCAAAAAACAAACCAAAAGCGAATTTTTTCGGAGTTGACGGTTGTCTATCTCCTAGCTTCACCCACATCCAAGCAAACACTGGTGCAAATGCAATGATAAATAATGGATTTAAAGATTGGAACCAAGCAGGTGAAATCTCAAAAGATCCCATCATTAAATCTACGCGTTCATCAGCATACTGTGCTAAAATATTCGAACCTTGCTCTTGAATTGCCCAGAACATCATAGCCGCAACAAAAAGCGGAATATAAGCTAGTAATCTAGACTTTTCATCTTCTGTTGTTTTGCTACTTCTATACATAACTATAAAGTACAGAGTAGGGATAACGATACCTAGAATAGAGACAGTCATGATGAAACCATCAATCGTTAATATACCTTGTTGTATCAATATAAATCCGGCCACCAGAATAATAACTAAAGCAATACCAATTCTCGTTAATACCTTTTTACGTTCTTCTTTAGACATTGGATTTGGCACATATGTACCCGCTAATCCTAAATATTTCTTTTTCGTGATTAAAAATACAATTAACCCTAACGCCATACCAACTGCAGCAATTCCGAATCCTAAATGGAAGTTATATTCAAGACCAATTGTCCCGACGATTAAAGGTGCGATAAATGCCCCCATGTTAATCCCCATGTAGAAAATACTAAATCCTGAGTCGCGGCGAGTATCTTCTTTCGAATAAAGATCTCCGATAATGCTTGAAATGTTTGGTTTTAGCAAGCCTGTCCCGATGATGATTAATGCCATCGACACAAATAAAGTAGTCAATCCTCCAGGGAATGCCAAGACGATATGACCAATCATTATTAGGACACCACCGTAGAAAACGGTTTTCGTTGTACCGAATAGGCGGTCAGCAATCCATCCTCCAATAATCCCAGACATGTATACTAGTGAACCATACACAGCCATAATTGAGTTAGCAGTAGAACGTTCTAGTCCTAGTCCACCCTGTGTTACTTCGTAATACATATAGTAGATTAGGATTGCGCGCATTCCATAGTAAGAAAAACGCTCCCAAAACTCTGTGAAAAACAATGATAGTAATCCTTTCGGATGACCAAAAAAACCTTTTTGAGGGACAGATTTTACAATCTCTTCTCTTGATGCCATTCTTTTTACCTCTTTTCTAATTTTGAAAATATTAGGAATAAACTCCACTTAATATAGTTAGAGCATATGAAAAGTTACCTAATACCTTAAACTAACAAGACAATTATTATAAACTTCCCTTTTTTAATTGTCAAAAAACCTTTTATATTTCAATTAGGAAGATTACTATTAGAAAAAGCGTAATTTCAACATTCTCAAATGATTTTCTCCAACTAAATTGACGAAAATTGGAATTTTTATTTATTCTATCGAATTTAATTATTTCGACTTTTGAAATTGTTAGTTATAATAGTCGTTATGACAGAAGGAAGGAGCGATTTAAATGCTCAAGAAGTTTTTTTCATATTACAAACCGCATAAGCGACTGTTTATCATTGATTTTAGTAGTGCTGTTTTTGTCGCAATTTTAGAGCTCGCATTTCCAGTAGCAGTTCAACGGTTTATCGATGATTTGTTACCTACTAAGGATTGGAGCATGATTACACAAATAAGTATCCTGCTGTTAGTAGTCTATATAATCAGCACTTTTCTACAGTATGTTGTAAGTTATTTTGGTCATAAGCTTGGGATAAATATCGAAACCGATATGAGACAGCAATTATTCACTCATGTGCAACGCCAATCATTCCGATTCTTCGATAATACTAAGACAGGCCATATTATGAGTCGAATCACAAATGATCTATTTGATATTGGTGAACTTGCCCATCACGGTCCTGAGGATTTGTTCATCGCATTTATGACAGTAATTGGGGCATTTACAATTATGTACAATATCAATCCCGAACTTGCAATTATCGCAATTGTCATGGTTCCATTCTTATCCATCGTAGCAACGTATGGCAACATTATGATGAATAAAGCTTGGAAAAACATGTACGGTAAAATTGCCGATGTAAATGCTCGAGTAGAGGACAGTGTATCTGGCGTTCGCGTCGTTCAATCATTTACCAATGAATCTTTCGAAATTGCTCGTTTCAAAGAAGATAATGGTCAGTTCCGTTTAGCAAAACTTGTTGCCTATAAAGTAATGGCCGGCACACATTCTAGTATTTATATGTTAACTAGGCTAGTAACACTGGTCGTACTTGTTGTAGGAGCTTGGTTTACGTACAAAGGAACTCTTAGTAATGGAGAGCTTGTAAGTTTTGTTCTGTATGTCAACGTGTTAATCAAACCAGTTGATAAAATTACTGCACTACTTGAACTATATCCTAAAGGAATGGCTGGGTTCAAACGCTTTTTAGAGCTTGTTGAGCAGGATCCTGAAATTCAGGACTCGCCTAATGCACTTACAGTTCAGCATTTAAAAGGAGATATAACCTTTGAGAAGGTTGGTTTCCGTTACGATGAACATAAACCCGTATTAAACGATATTAGCTTGTCTATTAAAGCAGGAGAAACTATCGCTTTTGTAGGTCCATCTGGAGCTGGAAAAACTACTATTTGTTCGCTCATACCAAGATTTTATGATGTTCAAGAGGGTACCATTTCCGTTGACGGATTGAACATTCAAGATATTACAACGAAGTCTTTACGTTCACAGATCGGGATTGTTCAACAGGATGTATTTTTGTTCACAGGCTCTATTCGTGAAAATATTGCCTATGGTAAACAAGATGCTAGTGAAGAAGAAATTCGAGATGCTGCCAAAAAAGCACATTTAGAGGACATGATCGCCTCCCTTCCCGAAGGCTATGATACACAAATCGGTGAAAGAGGACTTAAATTATCTGGTGGACAGAAACAGCGTCTAGCGATAGCTCGTATGTTCTTGAAAAATCCACCAATTCTAATTTTGGATGAGGCTACATCAGCTCTTGATACTGAAACAGAAAGATTTATCCAGAAGGCTTTAATGGAGCTTGCTGAAAATAGGACTACCCTTATTATTGCGCACAGACTGGCAACTATTCGTGATGCGGACCGCGTACTTGTAGTAACTGAGGATGGGATTGCGGAAGATGGATCTTATAGTGATTTAGTGGCACAGAATGGAATATTTGCTAGACTGCATAATATACAGTTTCAAGAGGTTTAATACTAATTAAACCAAAAAGTTGTCTCCCGGTAGAAAACTACTGGCGAGACAACTTTTTTATTTATAACCTATTAAATCTTTTCTTCATTCTAGCGATTCTTTGTTACATTCTAGTGATTCTTTGTTACATTCTAGCGATTTCCTGCGTCATTCTAGCGATTTTTCGTTACATTCTGGCGATTCTCCGCAACATTCTAGTGATTCTATCTATTGGACAAATAGAAATTCTTGTAGGCGATCATAATCTGACTTTTTCAACTCTACTTGAACAACAGTTCCCTGTTCTTCATATGAGGTAGAGGAAACCGATGCATTTTCATTTAAGTAAGATACAATATCTCCACGTTCAAACGGGACCAACAATGAGCAACGTACATAATTAGAAAAAATATGCTTTCTAATAATCTCCAATAGTTCATCTAATCCTGCTCCATCTTTCGCAGAAATCCAAATACTATCTCCGGCCACATGTGGGTATTTCATATCTGCTAAATCAGATTTGTTGTATACATATACAGTTGGGACGTCCTCCACACCAACAGCATGTAATGTCTCATTAGTAACATCCATCATAAAACGGTGCTCGTCATTTGAGACGTCCACAACATGTAAAAGTAAATCTGCATCACGAGCTTCTTCTAATGTTGAGCGGAAAGCTTTCACTAGGTGATGTGGAAGCTTACTAACGAACCCTACCGTGTCAGTAAGTAAAAATTCCTTTTGGTCTGGAAGTTTAATTTGTCTTACGGAAGTTTCTAGAGTCGCGAAAAGCATATCCTTTTCAAATACTTGCTTAGATTCCATTTGCCCAACTTTGTTGAGTAATTGGTTCATAATTGTCGACTTACCAGCATTCGTATAACCTACTAAGGACACCACCGGAATTGCATTTTTCTTACGTTGCTTCCGTTGTGTTTCTCGTTGATCTTTTGCATGTTCAAGATCTCTTTTAAGCTTAGCAATCTGATCCTCGATTTTACGTCTATCCAGCTCTAGTTTCGTTTCCCCAGCCCCACGGTTTTTGAATCCGCCTCCAGTTCCTCCTCCTTGTCGACCTAGAGACGCTCGAAGACCCACAAGACGTGGAAGCATGTATTGAAGCTGTGCCAAATCTACTTGCATCTGTGCTTCGTTCGATTTTGCACGACGAGCAAAGATATCGAGAATTAGCATCGTACGGTCGATAACTTTACAGTCAAGATCACGTTCTAAGTTTCTAATTTGAGATGGTGAGAGCTCATCATTGAAAATTACCAGATTGGCCCCAGTTTCTTCATAAAGGTTTCTAATTTCCTCTACCTTACCTGTACCAACGTAATGGGAAGAGGTAACGCGTTCAAGATTTTGCGTTACTTCTCCAACTACTTCCACATCTAATGCCTCTGATAAATTGTGTAGTTCTTCCAAGCCATACTCAAAATGTTCATCTTTTTGTAGTTTTACTGCAACGAGTATTGCTTTTTCTATTAATTCATCCATATAATTTCTCCTTTAAAGAAAGCGATAGATTGCTTGCTCGTAAGTAACTTCTTTATGTAGATTAGAACCATCGATATTGATGCTTACAAGTCGCTCTTTTGTTTCACTTAGATTTTGTTTAAATACTAATTGTGTATTTTCTAAAAGTAATGTTTGTTCATCCTTTTCAATCAGTTGAAAATAGCTTTTCCACTTATCCATTACTTCCCTCGGATTTCCAACATGAAACTCACAAGTAGTAATAGATAGCTCCAAATTACTTTTATCGATTGTTCCATCCTCTTGAAGCAAAAGGTATCTGGTCTCATCGCTCTCCTCCCATTCTATAAAGAACGGTAAAGGTAAATCATTACTAATTTCTTCTTGTAAAAATAGCATTTTCCACTTACGTACTAATCCACTAGTCGTCTTCCTTTCAGCATGTAGAACTCCGGATGTTTTTATACCCCGCTCCTCCAGCTGATTACAAAGACTATCTATTGTCGTAGTGCGAATGCAAATTGTATTAAACCCTGCTCCACTCGAATTTAAGTCATGGAGCATAAGATCTATTAAAGGGTGTTTGGCCATTTTTGTAATTTCCTCATGCTCAACAGCAAGCCACTCAATATAGCTGGTTCTTGTATAAAGCAGTGCATTATATGTTCCCCACTGAGTATGTTGGCCTCCCACGGCTGCATGAATTCCTTTTTCGATCCATTCACCAGCTACTTCACCTGGCTCTTTTTTAACGCTATGAACGATATGATCCAAATACAAGGTAGAACCTCCATTCAATAATTCCCATATTATGAGTATATCAATAAATGTTATGAGCATCGATTTTCAAATCAGATGCTCTCATCTTTTAAAACATTAAACCTTAATAACTTGTGTCTTGACAACAATATCATAAAGGGATCTTTTTCGTTTAGTAAATAGCGCTGTTAGGATATATGCAAACATAAGCGCATAGATAATTCCACCAACGATATAGTAATTTAACGGTACTTCTCCATCTCCGAGGTAAACAAGACGATAAACAAGATAATGCGAAAGCTCCCAAGGTAGAAATTTCAGGATTGTTCTTAAGATTGCATGTAATATCGGAAGAGTTTCATTTCTTTCATTAACCACCTTAATCCCCATTCTTCTCTTACCAAACGTCTGTCTCCCTATCACTGAATCACTAATAATAAAGTAAAGTGAAACTGGTAAAGTCACCATTAGAAACCCTGTAAATTGTGCTAATACAAGTGAGCCATTAAATAAACTTTGTACAGATGAAAATATTAATATATTGAAGATAGCAAGCACAACCAAATAGGCAAATATAAGCAAGTAATCAAGCATAAACGCTTTGAAACGCATTATAAAAGTTACATTCACTTAGAGTTACTCCTTCTATTGGATTTGTTCTCTTATAAGCTTGTCGATTTCCCAGGAAATAATTCGAATTACGCCTCGGTTTTCTCTTTCGACATTTCTCGAAGGAGAAACTTTTGGATTTTCCCTGAAGCTGTCATTGGGTATGCATCTATAAACTCAATATACTTCGGTATTTTATGAAATGAAATTTTCCCTTTGCAGTATTCCTTTAATTCATCAGAAGTTAATTGCTGACCATTTTTTAAGATAACCCATGCCATAAGCTCTTCCCCGTATTTTGGATCTGGCACTCCAACTACCTGTACGTCCTGGACCTTAGGGTGCTGATATAAAAATTCTTCCACTTCTTTCGGATAGATGTTTTCTCCACCGCGGATGACCATATCTTTGATACGTCCTGTTATATCGATATATCCATCTTCATCCATGACTGCTATATCCCCAGTGTGAAGCCAGCCACTGTTGTCTACTGCGGACTCAGTTGCTTGTTCATTTTTATAATAGCCTTTCATCACTAGATAACCCCGAGTACAAAGTTCACCAGGAACTCCTGTTGGCGTATCTTCCCCAGTTACTGGATCAATAATCTTAACCTCAACTCCTGGGTGTGGTTTCCCAACTGATGACACTCGTTTCTCAATTGGATCATCCGTTTTAGTTTGTGTAATGACTGGTGAGGATTCGGTTTGTCCATAAGCTATAGTTATTTCGGTAGCGCCCATTTCATTCATCACTTTTTTCATGACTTCTATTGGACAAATGGAACCTGCCATAATACCTGTTCGCAGCGTATTCAATTTAAACTGTTTAAATTCAGGGTGATTCAATTCTGCGATGAACATTGTCGGTACTCCATGCAGTGCTGTACACTTTTCATCCTGTACCATTTGAAGTACTTTACCTGGATCGAACTGCTCGATAACGACCATTGTGGTCCCATGTGTAACGGATGCGATTGTTCCCATTACACAGCCAAAGCAATGGAAAAATGGTACTGGAATACAAAGACGATCTTTTTCTGTCAAATATATATAGTCGCCTACAAGCTGTCCGTTATTTACTACGTTTTTATGTGAAAGCATAACGCCTTTAGGAAAGCCAGTTGTTCCAGAAGTATATTGAATATTAATCACCTCATCATTTTGAAGTGACCTAAAAGAATTCTCTAGTGTTTCGTCCGTGACCTTATCTGCATGAGATAATAGCTCCGACCAAGTATACATACCTTTATAATGATTCTCACTCATTATAATGACGCGTTTAAAATATGGTAATTTTTCTGATCGAATATTTCCTTTTTCTGCTGTAGTGATTTCCGGACACACTGCTCGCACAATATCTAAATAGGAAGTTCCTTTAAAAGATTCGCATAATATGAGAGTTGTAGCATCAGATTGCTGTAATAAGTATTCCAGTTCTTTCTCTTGATAATTTGTGTTTACCGTTACTAGGACTGCACCCATTTTGCCAGTTGCGAATTGGCTAAGTAACCACTCTCTCTTATTATCCGACCAAATTGCCACATGCTCGCCTTTTTTAATACCCATACCGATAAAGGCTTTTGCAAGCTCATCTGTTTCTTCATCAAATTCTTTATAAGTTTTTCTGATACCAAGTTCTGGGTATACATAGGCTTCTGTGTCTGGAAATTTTCTTGCTGCTTCTTTAACAATTTCCCCAACTGTTTTTTCATTTAACAAACCAATCACCCCTTTGAGGTTTATATATATTCTATTTTATCATAAAATTCTGATGAAATAGACATTTCCTTTTCTAATTGACAGTCTGTTGAAACATGGTAAAATCCTAATTACTTTAACGATTGAAAGCGTTGAATTGACGAAGTGTATAAATTTATTTAGGAGGTTATATAATGTTTCGAATTCCATCTACGATTACGCCTCCTTTTAAAGAGGCATTATTTCTTATTTTACTAATCATTACTTTAATGGCAGTTTGTATTATAGAATTTAAGTCTGTACCTCATATGCCCATTCTATTTGCTATTTTACTTTTAATCATTTATGGGTTCATAAAAAAGGTATCATTCAATTTATTGGAAGAAGGTCTCATAGAAGGAGCTAAAACGGGACTTGGAGCAGTTTTCATCTTTTTCTTTATAGGAATTTTAATAAGTAGCTGGATGATTGCTGGAACTATTCCAACACTTATTTATATAGGTTTTCAATTCATTTCTCCACATTTTTTCTTTGCAATTGTCTTTTTAGTTACTTGCGTCATTGGGTTATCTATTGGAAGTTCATTAACAACCGTTGCAACTATAGGTGTTGCATTTGTCGGAATAGCAGGTGCTATGGATATTTCATTGGCTATAACTGCAGGGGCTGTTGTATCTGGTGCCTTTTTCGGTGATAAGATGTCTCCCTTATCAGATACAACGAATCTAGCATCAGCCATTGTTCGCGTTGATTTATTTGAGCATATCCGAAACATGGGATGGACTACAATTCCCGCTTTTTTTATAGCGATTATCGGTTATATAATACTTTCACCTAGCAAGGAAATTCAGCAGCTAGAACAGATAAATACACTAAAGGATGGTCTACTTCAAACTGGGATGATTCATTGGTATTCATTGCTGCCTTTAGCTTTACTTATTGTACTTTCTTTTAAAAAAGTACCAGCTGTTTTGGCTCTTGCATTGACCTCTACTTGTGCAATAGCTGTTGCATATTTCCATCATTTTTTTACTGCAAGTGAAGTATTAAACATCCTATTTAGTGGTTATACATCCCAAACAGGTATAGCAGCGATTGACTCCTTACTTTCTAGAGGGGGAATGACTAGTATGATGTTCACTATCTCTCTTGTTTTACTGGCCCTGAGCATGGGTGGTCTTTTATTTACTTTAGGCATCGTGCAAAGTTTACTTCGGAAAGTGGAGAGTTTACTAAAGAGTGTCGGAAAAGTAATTTCAGCTACGGCTTTTACAGCTATTGGTGTGAATGTACTTATCGGAGAGCAATACTTATCAATTTTATTGACAGGTGAAACATTCCAAGCCCATTTCCAAAAAGTCGGATTAGCAAACAAAAACCTGGCTCGTGTGATGGAGGATGCAGGTACTGTTGTAAATCCACTGGTCCCTTGGAGTGTATGTGGAATTTTCATCACAGATGTATTAGCAGTATCAACCATCGACTACTTGCCTTTCGCCTTTTTCTGTTTGCTTTGTCCAGTACTCACAATATTGTTTGGACTGACTGGTAAAACACTAACTTATAATAAATGAGTTCAATATGATACACTATTTCCAAGTACATCACGGAAAAAGTAGGCGATATTATGGAATTTCAGGAAATGAAAGAATACTTGCTTGAGCAAATAGGAACGAAGCAGTTAGTCAGCGCAACCATTAGTCAACCACGCGCAAAGTCAAATGAAGTGAAACGTGTTAAATTAAAACCGATTGAGATAAAAAACACCTATCATATCCAGCTAGAATACCAATATGAACGAGTGTTAAAGCATGAAAATATCACATTAAATGCTTTTACAGAGAAATTAGATGAACTCTTAGAACAGTTCCGTCAACTTCATATAGATTTCAAAGCGGAAAAAGTACAGGCTCAGCTTTCTAAGAAAAACAAAGTCATTTGGAAATCCGAGAAAGCAATAGACACCAAAACGGTAGACCTATCCCATAACCGTAAAAAGAATTATTTGTTGGATGAAAATACACCATACCCATTTCTTATTCGATTAGGTGTTCAGACACCTGACGGAAAAGTCAAAAAGCAAAAGTATGATAAGTTTAAGCAAATAAATCGGTTCATCGAGTTTATAGATGATACACTAGCCTACTTGCCAAAAGATAAAACCGTTCGAATTCTCGATTTTGGATCTGGTAAATCTTATTTAACATTCGCATTGTATCATTATTTGAAAATCGAAAAAGAGCTTGATATTCGGGTTACTGGACTTGATTTGAAAAAGGAAGTTATTGAAGAGTGTGCAAAAATTGCCGCTGATTTAGAATACGATCAGTTAGAGTTTCTAGTAGGAGATATTAACGACTACAACGACGAAACTGCTGTCGATATGGTTGTCACGCTTCATGCCTGCGATGTTGCAACAGATATGGCACTTTCAAGAGCTGTCAAATGGAATGCAAACGTAATTTTAAGTGTACCTTGCTGCCAGCATGAATTAAATACACAGCTAGATGCACCAGGGCTTCATATTATGTTAAAACATGGCCTAATAAAAGAACGTTTTGCTGCTCTAGCAACGGATTCCATTCGAGCAGAGATTTTGAATATGGTTGGATACGAGGCACAATTAGTTGAGTTTATCGATATGGAAAACACACCAAAGAACATATTGATACGTGCTTATAAGACGGGCAAAAAACCTACTTCTGAACAAATGGCCAGTTATCAGCAATTTAAACAAATGCTGAATGCAAAGCCGTTTTTGGAGAATGAATTGAAGGATTATTTGAATTGATATCGCATGAAATACTATACCGCCGGAGGATCTTATGATGAAAGAACCAACAATTAAAAAAGTTGCTTATGGTGTAGCTATGGCCATTGCAATAATCGTTGTGCATTTTATTGATGCTCGTGTTTATGCAATGCAACCTATTTTCGCTTTATTCTTGGCAATTTTCGTTACTTATCTTGGTATTGTGTTAATAAATAAGTCTAATAAATTTGATCAAACGATATCAAGGACTAAATATAATTTAATAAATGCTGGAGTTGTATTTGTACTTTTTATTGCTTATTTTACGATTTCCAGATAGGAAAAACTGGCAAATAGACGTCTAGTTTAAGTCTAAAACCTGTTTCTATCGTTTCCGAAGGGCTTTGGACAGACATTTTACTATATGATTAACGAGGGAATTTTTAGGGATGCTGGTTGGTTGTGACGTTCGCCACAACCATCCAGCATCCCTTTTTTTCATTAATCTAATGGCTTTTGTCCCGCATTAACGGGCAGTAGATAACTGCCCGTTAAAGCCCGAATGGTTCAACTAACAATAAGTGGGGGATGAAGCCCCACTTATTGAAGTTTCACTTTATCTGTCCGTCGCCCTTCTACAACTCTTAGAAACAGGTAAGCACGTTTTTGGGTAACTAGAGAAAAAATACTTTCCTATTCGTAGAGAAAGCTCTCGAAGATACAATTTCGTTCGCTATTTCGCTTCTTTATTTAGTGAACACTTATTATTTCACTGTGTATTTCCAATAGAATAAAAAAATCTACTTTCTTCCTTCTTCATGACAGAATAGTATTCCTAATTCCACAGACGGTTTTATCCCTATATTAATTTTGATTACTCTTATCATCTAAGCGATAGGATTTGCAATATCTTATAGTTAAGTACTACACATTATATTGATAGTAGTGGAAGGTGGCGACTCCAGCGGGAAAAGCGAGAAAGTCGAGACCCCTCAAGGAGCGTAGCGAACGAGGAGGCTCGCCCGCGGAAAGCGTCCACCTGAAACGGAAATCAGTAGTATTATTCATTCTTTTAAGTCCCATGAACTCAGTATTCATACTACATTTTATATACTTTCTTTTATAGTTCCTGACGTAATGCTTGAATCACATCAATCTTAGTTGCTTTGCGAGCTGGTCTCCAACCAGAAATCATTGCTACTCCGATACTAATAGCAGACGCTAAAACTACTAGTTGCCACGGGATTAATGAAAATGTAATAGATAAGTCTTCAAGTCCATCCTCCCCTAATGCAGCCCCAATAACCATCGGAAGAAGCCAGTTAGCTAGGTAACTCACTACGTATGAAATAACGACCGCCAGCACAGTACCAATTATTCCAATCCATGCACTTTCCATTAAGAACAATCGTTGAATCAGCTTTGGGCTAGCTCCAATTGCTTTCATCACACCAATTTCACGAGTTCGTTCGGTTACAGCCATTGTCATTGTGTTGAAAATACCAATAGATGATATAAGAATTGCAATAGTTCCAACGAATATTAGTCCAATTTTAAACGCCATAAAGAACACATCGATTTGCTCTAATTGCTCTGAAACAGAATATACATTATAGCCCATATCCTTTAAATCTTTTGTTACTGATTTCACATGTTCTAAACTAGATGTATAGATTTTTGTGGTCGTATAAGTAAAGTCTTCGGGAATTCCTTCTTCATTTGCTTCATAAGCTCCCGTTAATTCCGGTAACCAGGATTTATCCATTAAAATACTTTGATCTACAATCCAATCTTTCGCTGGATTATCAGTTACTCCTACTACCTTAAAATCCCATTGTTCGGGGAATGCTTCTTCAGAATCATATGGTTGTAATGATAATGAAACTGTTTTACCTATAATCGACTTTTCATACCCCTTTGGTAGATCCTCCTCTTCTCCTACTTCCTCTACTTTTGCTCGTTCTGCATCTGTCCATAAATTCTGCGCAAAGTGATACCCTACTATTATTTCGGATTCATTTTGCGGTAATCGACCTTCTGATAATTTAAGGTTTGACTGTTCTTCCTCTTTTATATCAGTTAACTGCAAATTCCCTTGTATTGTACGATTCTCCAAATGAAAGCTTGTCATAATATCCATGCTTGTTCTTTGAACGATTGCACCAACATACGGAACAGTTTTAATTTCTTCTAGATTTAACTCTTCATTTTCATTCGGGTAAACTTCCACTTCTGTGATAGCTTGATCTTGTAGGATTTCCTCTCGCATCGTGTCTTGTATACCAAATCCAATGGAAGCTAATACGATTAAAAATGCACAACCCATAGTAGCCGCTAGTACTGTCATAAATACACGTAGTTTATTTTTCTTAATATGTTGGCGAACAAAGTCGACCTGATCTTTAAATAACATTATAGAACGTCCTCCTTCACTAATTCCCCGTCACGCATTTTAAAGGTTCTATGTGCAATGCTTGCCACTTCCTCGTCGTGTGTGATCATCACAAACGTTACTCCTAGTGTTTTATTTAAATTTTGTATTAGCAATAAAATATCTTGCTCAGTTTCGGAATCTAGGCTCCCCGTTGGCTCATCTGCAAATAGGATGGGTGGGTTTGTTATTAAGGCACGCGCAATACTTACACGTTGCTGTTGCCCCCCAGATAATTCGTTGGGATAATGGTCTCCAACCTCCGTTAACCCCACCTTGTCCATCATTTGCCCGACACTTGCTTTCCTTTTTTTCGGGGATATACCCTTTAGTTTTAGTGGAAGCTCTACATTTTCAAAAGCTGTTAATCCAGGCATCAGTTGAAAATTTTGAAAGATGAAGCCAAAATTGTTTAAGCGAAACGCTGCTCTTTCAGTTTCATTTAAATTAGCTGTTTCTTGTCCATTTACTGTAATTGAGCCTTGTTCTGGACTCATAAATCCTGCTATCGTATGAAGTAAAGTAGACTTACCAGAGCCACTTTTCCCTACAATCGCCACGATTTCTCCCTGCTTCACGTCGAACGATAGCCCTTTCAAAACCGGCACTTTCTTCTCTTTTCCTTTTTTTCCTATTAGAAATGTATGATTCACTTGCTTAACATGTATCATTTATTGACCCTCCTATTTCGCTACTCCACTCATTGTACCCACCATTTCTTAACATTCTAGAAGGATAAAAATGAAGAAATTCTTAAGATAGCCCGAAATGTGAAGGATGCCCGATAGACTCGACAAGCGTTGGAAGAATGACGGTAAAGGCGTCCTTTGCCTTTATCCGACATTCTGAAACGACTCGAGAGGCTGGCGTCCGGAACTGGACACAGTGAAATGTGAAAGCGCCTGACAGCTGAACAATAAAATTAATAAAAACCAAATAAAAAGACTCCTCTTGTCCTTTAAAAACAGAAATCTATATATATGCCGTTGAGTGTAGCGAAGGGCGGACGCTTTCCGTGGGCACGGCTTCAGCAGTTTCCGTTGCTCCTGCGCAAGCTCGTCGCAAAAAAGATTTTCGCTAGCTCCGTCCAGGTTCTTCAGCTCGCACTGTTCCCACTGGAGTCGCCGTCCTGTGCTCCAATTAACCATGCACCTGATGTAAACGGATAATTGAAGTCAATAGCGCTTACTATTTCATCATATAATTGGAAATAAATAATGTGAAATGGATGCTATTACAAAGAAATTTTACTGCCCGCATTTAACATTAGATGACAGCATAAATAAAATTGGACCACTCTTTCCATCTAAGCGATAGGCTTTGCCCAATCTTATAATGGAAGGCTACACACTTGTTGATTGAAGTGGAATGTGGCGACTCCAGCGGGATAAGCGAGAAAGTCGAGACCCCACAGGTACGAGGAGGCTCGGCCTCGCCCGCGGAAAGCGTCCACATGAAACGGAAATCAGTAGGATTATTCCTTCTCCATAGTCCCATGAACCCAGTGTTCATAAGAATAATGGGGTTTACTATACTGTAAAATAAAAAAGTGCACAAAGTTTTCACTTCGTACACTTTCATCACTTTATTATATTTTAATAGCCACTCTTTTTGTAAGCTGGCGAATGAGCCATAGAACTATGAAAATTATTACTACTACACCTAGTATTGCTATTGGTAACGAAAAATCATAGGAAGAGAATCTGTCTGGTACTGTCAGTCCTAACCCTATGCTTAATAATGCATTTTCTAAAAGTGCCAAGACAATTGAAACTCCGATAAACACTATACCGACTATCACACCAAAACGATAGAATGCACTACCTATTAACCAACCTAGTAGATAAAACGTTAAGAGGTTTAAAATAACAATGAATATCGCTAATAACCAGTTACTTTGAGGGTCGACGTATGGAGCTATAATAATGGATTGAATGATTTCAGCGATTATCCCGTCATCTTCCATGTTAACTCTTTCTCCAAAAGTGGTCGTGAATATAGTAGACATATTAAATATTTTCAAGATAAATAATTCAATAACAGAAACTATGCTTGTAATCACTGGAAGTGCAATAGAAAGGCCTACAGCAGCAAACGTAGCTCCTTTAAAGTAATCTTTTCTCGTCACCCCATTACTGACATAGTGAGGCAAAAGTCCATAAGATGAGATAATTCCTATAACAAGCATAAATATATTAGCAGCTACAAATGTCGAGACAAAATACACTTCTATATCATTATCACTGTTTATAGCTAAAACTACTTTTACTACATGAATAGCTAACATTATTCCCAAGAAGCCGAATGCCCAAAACAATTGAACCCAGAATAAGTCCGTTGCTACCTTTGAAAAAATCGATGCTTTTTTCAACTTAATCATCCCCCTCTGTCAAATGTATAAACAGATCTTGTAGTGAAATTGGACCAACCTCAAGGCCCTTTTGCTGAGCTACTTTTCGATCACGATCATTCAGTTCTCCGTATACCATAACGGACTTTGTATTACCCAATTGTTGTGTATTAAGCTGTTTCATCGACAGTACAAATTCATCTACAACCTCTGCCGCTCCTGTTATGGAGGACCCTTTTGTTATTAGTGATTCAAAATCCTCTTGCAACACGATGCTCCCTTTATGCAAAATGATTACTTCATCAAACAAATAATCCATTTCGGATACTAGATGTGTAGATAGTATAATAATGCGTGGATGGTTTGATTGATCTTCTAGCAGTTCACGGTAAAATATATCTCTAGTGGGGCATCCATTCCAAGATAAGCCTCATCAAATATCGTGATTGGAGATCTGCTTGCTAAACCGATCGTTACATTTAAAGCGGATTGCATACCCTTTGAAAATTCTTTAATCGGTTTTTTCAATGGAAGTTTAAACTTTCCCACTAAATATTCAGCGTATTTCAAATCAAACTGTGAACGATATCGTGCTACATACTTTAATGCTTCTTTTACATTATCTGATTCATCCTTATAGTCCTTACTGAAAATGAAAGATACATCCTGCATAATTTTTGCATTCTCAAATGGAATCTCGCCACCTATTGTGATAGCGCCACTCGTTTGCTCTTGGTACGATGCCAAGATAGACAGTAGAGATGTTTTTCCAGCTCCATTTCTTCCTAATAACCCGTAAATTTTTGGTTCATTCAACATAAACGAAACATCCTTTAATGCGGGGTAAGAACCATATGTTAAGCTCAAATTGTTTACTAAAACATTTAAAGTCATTCTGAATCACTCCTTTTCACTTTGCTTATTAGCTGAACGATTTCTTTTTCAGTTATACCTAATTTCTCAGCTTCTCTCACTAGACCCACAATATAATCATCTACGAATGCGTCTTTCCGATTTTGGACTAACACTCCTTTTGCTCCATCTGCTACGAACATTCCTATCCCTCGCTTTTTAAATAATATTCCTTCTTCCACTAATTGATTGATCCCTTTTGATACAGTTGCATGATTAATTTTGTAAAAGCTAACTAATTGATTCGTAGAAGGAGCCTGCTCTCCCTCTTTTAGTTGATCGTTTACAATTTGATCTTCAATTTTTTCTCGTATTTGCAGATAGATCGGTTTGTCATGGTCGAAAAGTGTGCTCATTACAATAACCTCTCTCCTTATCACTTATATGGTTATACACTTATGTATATAACCATAACAGGTGGAGTATTTTTCGTCAAGCAGGTACATTACCTATAAAATAAATAAAAGTCAAACTTTCTTCTGCCTAACCCCGTCTAATATTTAATACGTTCGAACGTTATAGTTAGAAAAAGGAGCACACCTCTGTCATGACAAAATCAGAAAAGTTTAAACTAGTGGAAAACTATATAATTGAAAACCAAAATGCCCATTACCGACTCGCCTATAGCTATGTAAAAAATAAGGAATCTGCACTTGATATTATTCAAGACAGTATTTTGAAAGCTTTAAGATCAATTGATTCCCTTGAGCAAATCGGGTATTTGAAAACGTGGTTTTACCGTATTTTAATAAATACTTCCATAGATTTTATTCATAAAAACAAGCGAATGATTGTAGTGGAGGATGAAGTTTTAGACTTTCATTTACCCTCCCACGAAATGGATGTACCAGATATCGACCTTTACGAGGCAATCGATCATTTAACACCCAGACAGAAAACACTGATTATACTTCGTTTTTTTGAGGATATGAAAATAGAGGATATTGCAGCAACACTTGGTGTAAACCAAAATACAATTAAAACAAGATTATATGCAGCTTTAAGGAAATTACGCACGAATATGGAAGAGAAGGTGAAGGTATGAGTAAGTTACATGAATCTAAAAAACAGTATGATGATATTGAAATCCCAACAGAACTGCAGCAAGTAGTAAGTAAATCCATTCAAAATGCAAAAAAGGAACAATCGAGAAAAATGCCGTCTTTCAAAAAGTTTGGAATTGGATTTGTTGCTGCTGCAGCAATTTTTATAGCGAGTGTCAATATAAACCCAGCTCTTGCTCAATCATTGTCGACAGTGCCTATTCTTGGCTCCATCGTTCAAGTCATATCGATACAGGAAATCACTATAGATGAAGACACTTACAACGCAGATTTAAAAGTACCAAATGTAACTGGTTTAACTAATAAAGAGCTAGAAAATAGCTTGAACGAAAAGTATATTGCAGAAAATAAAGCACTTTATGAAAGCTTTCAAAAAGAGATGGAAGCCCAGAAAGAGGTTGGTGGCGGCCATCTTGGTGTCGTATCTACTTATGAAGTAGTGACAGATACAGATGAGATTCTCTCGATTAGCCGTTACGAGGCGAATATAGTAGGTTCTTCATCAACTACTATGAGAACAGATACAATCGATAAGAAAAATGAAGTACTCATCACATTACCTAGTCTATTTAAAGACGACCAAGGATACATCGAGACAATCTCCACTTATATTAAAGGAGAAATGACAAAACAGATGGCTGAAGACGAAATGAACATGTATTGGATTGCCAGTGAAGAAGAAATTGGTTTTGAATCCATTCGTCCCGATCAGACATTTTCTATTACTGCAGACCATAAGCTAACGATTTCTTTTGATAAATACGAGGTCGCTCCTGGTTATATGGGGGTTATTACATTTGAGATACCAACTGATGTCATAAAGGATGAGCTAATCAGTGATTATTATATTAAGTGATTCTAATGATATTTGACCGATTTTCTATTTAATTCTACCGATTTTAAAACTCACACTCACAAAAAACTGCTCCTTCACAAGAGATTGTGAAAAGGAGCAGTTTTTTATTTAAGAAGGCATTGGCGTATCAGTTGGAGTAGCATAACCATCTTTATACGTTTCATCAATTGTATTGCGAATTTCTACTAGTGACTTTCCTTCTTGGATCATTTGGATGGAAGTGATTGCCGTCTCTAGGCAGGCCGCACAACGAGTTCCATGATCATCCCAAACGACTTCTCCATTTTCTTTGATTTCATGGACGAAGCAGTTGAAATTATTTTTGTGATCTGCACTATCTCCGCAGCCACAGTAGCAAGGCATCCATTTGAGTACATCATTGGCCTTTGCAGCAGCTTGATAGACAAGCTTCATATCCTCAGACTGTGTATCTAAGAAAGCAGGCAATATGTCTGTTGATTCTGTTGTTTCCTGTAAATCTCCATTTTCTAGATGACCTACGTGATTCTCATGTTCTTCATGGTTTTCCTTCTTATTTTCCTGTCCACATGCGGACAACAATAATATACAAGCAAGTAGAATAAATAATGTTTTTTTCATATAAGAAAACAATCCTTTTTATTTATTATCTGTCTAGCTTCAGACGCCTAGCACCTCGAGTCGCTTCAGACTTGCAAACAAAGGCAAAGATCGCCTTTATTACAATTCTTCCAGCGCTTGTCGGTGCTTACTCAGGCGCTTGCGCTTTTCTCTCTGTCTAGCTTCAGACGCCTAGCACCTCGAGTCGCTTCAGACTTGCAAATAAAGGCAAAGATCGCCTTTATTGCAATTCTTCCAGCGCTTGTCGGTGCTTACTCAGGCGCTTGCGCTTTTCTCTCTGTCTAGCTTCAGATGCCTAGCACCTCGAGTCGCTTCAGACTTACAAACAAAGGAAAAGATCGCCTTTATTACAATTCTTCCAGCGCTTGTCGGTGCTTACTCAGGCGCTTGCATCCCTTTACAGGACGGTTTCTGTTACTTTTCTTTCATCCACTTAAATCATATTTTCAGGTATGACAATTTCATCAAATTTATCCGCAGTCAGTAAGTCTAACTCAATAGCCGCCTCTTTTAATGTTGTGCCATTTTTATGGGCATGTTTTGCAATCTTAGCTGCATTTTCATATCCGATATAGGGATTCAATGCAGTAACGAGCATTAGTGAGTTATCTACGTGATGCTTTATCGTATCAAGGTTAGGTTCAATTCCAACTGCGCAGTTATTATTAAAGCTTAGAATTGCATCACTTAATAAGCCAACTGATTGTAGGAAGTTGTGAATGATCACCGGTTTAAATACATTCAATTGATAATTCCCTTGGCTTGCAGCAAAGCTAATAGTTGTGTCATTTCCCATCACTTGTGCAACAACCATTGTCATCGCTTCACTTTGCGTCGGATTTACTTTTCCAGGCATAATGGAGCTTCCAGGTTCATTTTCTGGAATAGAGATTTCACCAATTCCAGAACGTGGACCACTTGCAAGTAAGCGTACATCATTCGCAATTTTCATCAAGTCTGCAGCTAATGCTTTTACTGCTCCATGTACGTAAACAACATCATCATAGCTTGTTAAAGAATGAAATTTGTTTTTAGCAGATGTAAATTCTATACCAAGTGCCTTAGAAATTTCAGCCGCTACTTGATCTCCAAAGCCTTTTGGTGCATTTAACCCAGTTCCAACAGCTGTACCACCAATTGCAAGTTCCTTCATATCTTCTACACTTTGCGAAATCATTTTCGCTGATTTTTCCAGCATTCTATGCCAACCACTAAACTCTTGCCCAAGCGAAAGAGGTGTTGCATCTTGTAAATGTGTACGCCCAATTTTGATAATATCCATAAATTGCTCAGATTTTTTTCCAAGCGTTTCCTTTAGTACATCGATTGCTGGTAGTAGCTGGTTCTCTACTGAAAGCACTCCAGCAATATGCAGGGCTGTTGGGAACGTATCATTTGAACTTTGTGATTTATTTACATCGTCGTTTGGATGAAGACGTTCTTCGCTCCCTCTTTCCTCAAGTAATTGGTTTCCTCTACGAGCAATAACTTCATTTACATTCATATTGGACTGGGTACCACTACCCGTTTGCCAAACAACTAACGGAAAATGCGCATCTAGTTTTCCGGCTAGTATTTCATCTGCTGCTTTTGCAATAGCATCTTTTTTTGCTTCTGATAGATTTCCTAGCGAATGACTAACGATTGCGGCAGATTTTTTTAAAAGGGCTAAACCATGAATTACGCCAATTGGCATCTTTTCCGTACCAATTTTAAAGTTATGTTTGGATCTTTGCGTTTGTGCTCCCCAAAGACTATCTTCCGGAACATTAATTTCTCCCATAGAGTCGTGCTCAATACGATAAGACATTAACCTCGCTCCTTTTAAATCCATTTATTTTGTTTTTCTTCTAGCATTGCTAAAAATTCATCCACTACCTCCGGGTGAAATTGAGTGCCTTTTCCACTTTCCATCTCTTGAATGGCCTCCTCAATCGTCATCGCCTTACGGTACACTCGATTCGTGGTCATTGCATCGAATGCATCCACCACTGAAACGATAGAAGCTTCTATAGAAATTTCATTTCCTATTAAGCCATGTGGATATCCCTTTCCATCATACCTTTCATGATGTTCTTCTACAATAAAAGCGGCTTTGCGTATTCGTTCTATTTCATGATTTCGCATCATCTCTGCACCCAAAGTTGTATGCATTTTAATGACTTTCCATTCATCGTCTGTTAGTTTACCCGTTTTATTCAATATTTCTATAGGAATTGCCAACTTACCAATATCATGAAAATAAGAGCCCATTGAGAGAATAGCTACTCCTTGACCATTTGGTCTCATTCTTTTCCATAGCTCAATAGAATAATCACGAATTCGCGAACAATGATGATAAGTATACCCGTCCACCTCTTGAATTCGTTTAGCATCTCGTTGAATAATCTCACGCTCAGTAAAGCTTTTCTCAAATGTCGAAGAAGTCATTTCAAATAAAATCTCCACATGAGATTCTGTATTACAAGTTACTATTCCCCCATACTTATTTACATCAATTACATCACCACGATGCAAAGTAGACTTTTGACCATCCCAATCTATTTCAAGTTCACCATTTAAAATTGTATAACGCTCCACAAAATCAGCGGAATTATTTGAGTTATAATAAACCCAAGTTGTTGTATTAGGAAACAATGTGTATAAAGAGTAAGAAATATTTTCTGCACTTCCAAGGTATGTAGTAACCGATTGATCTGTAAATACTCTTGGTAGATATGCTTTCATTCGTATATCTTGTATCTGTTCAACTGTTAGCATATATTACCCCCCTATTCCTATGACAACATTCAGCTTTATCTGCTTTTATTATACAATTCAATCAACTTAAATGAAATACAATAAAAAGAACCTATGAATATTTTCATAGGTTCTTTGAGGTAAAACGTTATGCAGTTTCATTCACATTTTTTATTTCTTCCGTTAATCGCTCTATACTTGGACGGATATTCCCTTTACCCGCATAGCTTTCAAGCATTTCCTTCACATCAATTCCAGAGGATGCTTTAAGCGTTTCTTGTAGTGTAGACATTAAATTCGTTGCATATGAAGTGACTTTATTGGCCCCTCCACCTTCTCCACTACCAGTGTCGACAACCGTAATTTTGTCGATATTTGAAAGTGGACTCGCAATTTGTTTAGCGTATTCTGGAAGCATATGAACGATCATATCGAGAACAGCTGCTTGACCGTACATTTCAAAAGCTTCTGCAATCTTACGTTTCGCTTCAGCTTCTGCAAGACCTTTAAGTCTAATAACATCCGCCTCTGATTCCCCTTGTGCTCGTTGAGAATCTGCTTTTGCTTGACCATCTAAACGAACTTTCTCTGCATCAGCTTTTGCTTTAGCTTCAATTCGATACTTCTCTGCATCCGCCTCTGCTATCTCACGTGACTTAGAAGCTTCTGCATTTTGTTCAATGGCATAACGATCTGCATCGGCTTTTTTCTTCACCTCAGAGTCATATTGCTTCTCACGACGTAGAATCTCTTTTTCTTCTAGCTCTATTTGTTTTTGACGCTCAATAATTTGAATTTGCATTTCTTGCTCAGTTACTTCTTGCTTAGAACGTGCTGTTTCTAGTTCATACGCTTGGTCGGCACGAGCTTTAGCAATGTCCTGCTCACGGCGATATTCCGCTACTTTCAACTGATTATCCTTTTCCGCTTCAGCAATTTCCGTAGCTCTTTCGATTTCAGCCCTTTGTGCATCCTTAGAAGCTTCTGCACGCTTAATACGTGTTTCTTTTTCTGCCTCTGCTGTTGCGATATCCGCATCACGCTTAACTTGTGCAATTCTTGGCTTCCCTAGCGAGTCCAAATATCCGTTTTTATCACGTACGTCTTTTATTGTAAAGGATACAATGACTAATCCCATTTTTGCTAAGTCTTGAGAAGCTACACGTTGTACTTCCTGTGAGAATTTGTCTCGATTTTTGTATATTTCCTCTACGGTCATCGAACCTAAGATGGAACGTAGATGACCTTCTAATACTTCCTTCGCTTCGTTTTCACGATCTTCCTTTGATTTACCTAAAAACTGTTCAGCTGCTGTAGCAATTTCGGAAATAGAACCGCCAATTTTAAAAATTGCTGTTCCATCCGCCATTACTGGAACACCCTGTTCAGTATAAACTTCAGGTGTAGTAACTTCTAATTTACTAGAAAGTAGACTAAGCGGTTCAGCTTGTTGGAACACTGGAAATATAAACGCCCCTCCACCACGAATAATTTTAATGCGATTACCAGATTCGTCTGTATGCACATTCTTAGAGCCTAAATAACTTCCTGTTACAATGAGTGCCTCATCAGGTCCTACCGTACGATATTTCGTAATAAAAACAGCTAAAATTGCAACTATAACAAACACTACTATCCCAATAACTATCAACATTTCCATTTGCATTACTTTTCCCCCTCTTGTCTATACTAATGGTACATATTCTTTTACTAAAAAAGTTCCATTATCAAAATCAATGATGAGTACCTGTTTATCGTATTCAATCTCTTCATTGTCATAGCCTGCTGCTCGTTTAGAAATTACTCCATTTACCGTTTCAATTACTATTTCTCCAAACCCATCCGATGGTATGGGAATTATGACTCTTCCAACTTGGCCTTGTAGAGATTCATTTGTATATGCTGTGGAAACCTCCGCAGAAGCGAGTGGAACTAATATAAAGAAGTATAGTAAGAAAGTTAATATACTAGAAATAATAAGAGCCGCAAGAATAACAATTTTCTCGTCCCAATCTGTTAGTTTTAATAGGATAAAACCTGAAGCACATATAAATAGTAAGAAAGACAGAATCGTTGTTGGGTTGAAAATGCCACTATCCATTCCATCAATTGCATCAGCAAATAGCACATACAAAATAGTGATTAAACCTATACCGATTAATCCATATAAAAAAACTTGTTCTATATCACTCACCCCTTTCCGCGAAAAAAGTTATCTTAATTGTATATACGGAGATACTTTCAGAAAGTTTCATATATTTACCTTTTTTTATAAATATAATATTAATCTTTGTTTAAATTGCATTTTAATTCTATAAATTCCGACAAAAAACGGTTTTTTTCGAACAATAAAGTGCTTATTTGTTCAATTACATAACTCTAATGTTACAGTATTGTAAATTTGGCTAATACAGAGTAAAAGTTGTGTTGATTTTGTAAATTTTTTGTTATGCTATTTTAGGAAAAAGTAAACATATTAAATAAGTCCAGGAGGCTTTTATGATTAGTTCAAAAAAACCAGATCCATTTTTCGTATCTCTATTAAAAATTGCTGAAAACGTGCGTGATAGTGCTCATTATGCAGATGACTTTCGTATTAATACGGCTGCAGATTTAAAAGAAATTAGTGTACATTTAAAAAATTACGAAACCGCAGGAGATACATTAATACATGAATTAATCGTTATGTTAAATAAATCCTTTATGACTCCGATTGAACGTGAAGATATCCTTGAACTTGCGATTCGTATGGATGACATTTTAGATGGCATTGATAATTTCACTGCACACCTGGAAATGTTTTCATTAATTGAGATTGATGAATCTATGCGCACATTCTTAGGTTATATTGTCAAAAGCACAGATGAGATCGTTAAAGCAATGGGACTTCTAGCAAGTAAGAAGCTTCTAAAGATGCACGAACATTCTATCCTTATTAAAGATTACGAAAGAAAATGTGATGAGGTACTTCGTTCATCAATTAAACAGTTATTTTTGAATGAAAAAGATCCAATTCGCATTATTCAATTTAAAGACATATATGAACAACTAGAAGAAATCGCTGATTATTGTCAAAACGTAGCAAATACGTTGGAAACTATTATCATGCGAAACGCGTAGGGTGTACACATATGGAAACAGTATTTATATTAACCATTCTAGTAGTAATATTCGCTCTTGCATTTGACTTTATCAATGGGTTTCATGATACCGCTAATGCCATTGCTACATCGGTTTCTACAAGAGCACTAAAACCTAGAGTGGCTGTTCTAATGGCCGCAATTATGAATTTTGTGGGCGCTTTAACATTTACCGGAGTAGCTAAAACAATTACTAAAGATATTGTAGATCCTTTTGCCTTGCAAAATGGTTCTCTAATCATTTTAGCTGCATTACTTTCCGCGATTATTTGGAATTTAGTTACATGGTATTTCGGGATTCCTTCCAGTTCATCTCACACGCTGATTGGTTCTATAGCCGGAGCAGCAGTATCATCTGCTGGCTTTGCGATTTTAAACTGGGAAGGTTTCATTAAAATTATTCAAGCGTTACTCATTTCACCATTTCTAGCGCTTGCTGTCGGCTTTTTAATGATGTCATTATTCAAAGTCATATTTAAAAATGGGAGTTTATATGGGACAAACAAAAGGTTCCGTATATTCCAAATTGGTACGGCTGCTCTTCAATCCTTTACGCATGGAACAAACGACGCTCAAAAAGCTATGGGTATTATTACAATGGCTTTAATCGCAGCGGAATGGCAAACGAATGACGATATTCAACTATGGGTTCGTATCGCTGCAGCTACTGCAATGGGTCTCGGCACCTCTATTGGTGGATATAAAATTATTAAAACGGTCGGCGGTAAAATTATGAAAATACGTCCAATTAACGGTGCCGCGGCTGACTTATCTTCTGCAATGATTATTTTCGGGGCTACTACAATTCATTTACCTGTTTCTACTACACATGTTATTTCTTCCGCAATTATGGGAGTTGGATCAGCGCAACGTGTGAAAGGCGTGAAATGGGGAGTTGCTAAGAAAATTGTCTTAACTTGGATTATTACTTTACCAATTTCTGCTGCAATGGCAGGTGTTATTTTCCAAATACTAAGTTTATTCTTTTAATAAAAAAATGAACCCTTGTCTTTAGGACAAGGGTTCATTTTTTTGTTTGGGGAGTTAGTAATTATATTACATTGATGTGGTACTCTCATATAACAACGATTTCTCTTGTATAGAAGCTGAGTTCTCTCTATAGCCAGGCATGGCGGTCACACTCACTCTTTTGGCAGAGAATCCCTCTCATAAGTACTCTATTCTTTGATCTTTAAACCTAATGATTTGGCAAAGCCAACCGCTTGTTCCGTGGAAACCGTACAATTCTGCATTTGATCTAGCGAAACAGTTAGTTGTTCATATGTATTCGAGCTTAGATCGATTCCTGATAAGGCAGTGCCTGTGAAATTCGCTTCATTTAATTCACAATCCTCAAAATTGACCTTATCAAATGTGGCTTCTATAAAATCTGCACGGTTAAATGCAATTTTAGTGAAGGAGACTTTTTTCAATTTAGAAAAGCTCATACTCACATAGTTAGCAACTGAATCTACTATTTTCACTTCGGTCATTCTACTCTGTGAGATGTTAGCCCCTAATAATTTCGAGCCCCGAATTTCCACTCGGTGGAACACCGCATCGCCAAAATCGACATTAGATAAGTCACATTTCTCGAATAGGCAATCGATAAACTCCACCCGATGAAAACGTACTCCCTCCAAGGAAATATGCTGAAAATGAATTTGGTCAAATATAATCTTTTCTTCTTGCTCCCGGTCTAATTCTAATGTTGTAACTAATCCATTAGATACATAATTATCTTCTAGTAGTGCTCTTTGCACGTCTAATACATCTAATGATTTTGAGATTTTCGGTGAAGCTATTTTCAATGGAATCCCTCCTGTGGAATTGCTATTCATATTCTATCATTATATTAGTATTTTTGACTCTTTTTGCCTTACAATGTAACTAGGTTTTATTTGAGGAGGAATTTCATGACAGGCTTGTCCAAAATAGTGACACGTCACTATAAGTTGATTTTGGGTATTTGGTTACTTTTATTTGCAGTCTTAGCTGTATTGGCTATTCGACTACCTGGCCTATTAGAAGGTGATGGATTTAGTACAGACGGAGAACATGCCGAAGTGATGGACGAATTAACGAAAACATTTGATTTTCCAGCTGAGTCCCTATTTGTAGTTTTTGATCAAACGTCCAATAGTACGATCGAACATACGTTAAAGGAGATAGAACAATTGGAACTTGCAGAATCTATCCAGTCTCCTTTAACGGATGATTCTTTATATAAAGATCATGTTGCCTATGCAATGCTTCATTTCGACTCCGATGCTGATATGACAAGTGCGGTTGATGACATCAGAGAAGCTATTGACGGAGAGCAAGGCGTTACGTTAACTGGTGGTGCAGCTATTAACAAAGACATTAATAGTGCCAGTCAAAAAGACTTAGCTAGTGCTGAGGCAATAGGCTTACCGATAGCTATAGTCGTATTACTACTTGCTTTTGGTAGCGTCGTCGCAGCCTTTATCCCACTTGCAGTAGGAATTGTGACGGTGGTTTCTGCATTTGGAGTGATGACCTTATTTAGTGAAGCGATGGATTTATCCATTTTTGTTATGAATATTATTCCAATGCTTGGATTGGCATTAAGTATTGATTTTGCCCTGTTACTCATTAATCGATACAAAGAGGAGTTAGCAAATCATTCGATAACCGAAGCTGTACAGACTGCTATTCAAACAGCCGGGAGGTCCATTATATTTTCAGCGCTATGTGTATTTATTGGTTTAGGAGCTATGCTTGTCATGCAAGTAGAGATATTCCAAAACATCGCACTCGGCGGAATGCTAGTCGTGACGATTGCAGTACTTTCGTCTGTTACCCTACTCCCTGCTTTATTAATGCTATTAAAAGACCGTATAAACAAATGGACGATTATTCATGTTAAGCCAGGTGCTACAACTAGATGGCGTAATTTCGCTTCTTTCGTTATGAAACGTCCCGTGACATTGATACTTGTAGCACTTATTGTGTTAGGTATTGGTATAATTCCCGTAAAGAATATGGAATTGACTATTCCTCAGGTGGATTCACTGCCAGAGTCATATGATTCAAGACAAGCGTATGAATTGATGGACAAACAGTTTGGTTTAGGGGAACAGTCCACGGTTTATATGATTGCAGAACGCCCAGATGGTTGGGATAGTACTGCTGGATTAGAGGACATAAAGAATATAGAAGACAAACTACTTGCAGATAATGATGTCTTGTCGGTTGACACTATTTTCACAGCAAGCGAGATCCCAACTGTAAAGCAATGGGAACAAAGCCTATCTGTGCCAGAAGTCGAGGTACAACTAACTCCTTTAATGGATACATTTGTTCAAGACAATAAGTTACTAGTACCTGTGTCCCTAAACTTAAACGGTTCTTCTAATGAAGCACAAGACTGGGTACGAGAATGGTCAGAAAAAGAGTTAGGAGTCGACTATAAGCTAGGGGGTCAACCTAAATTTAATCAAGAAATTTTCGATGAAATATTCGATAAAGTAGGATGGTTATTAGCAATTATTTTAGGCTCTACTTTTATCATCTTAATGATTGCATTTCGTTCTATTCTAATACCTTTGAAAGCGATTATTATGAATATCATAGGTTTAGCTTCCACCTTTGGAATTCTCGTATATATATTCCAATATGGACATTTTGGAATTGAAGAGACCACGATTGCATTAATAATTCCTGTTATTGTGTTTAGTCTCGTATTTGGCTTAAGTATGGACTATGAGGTATTTTTAATCTCTCGTATACAGGAAGAGTATTTAAAGCATCAAAACAATACATTAGCAACGGTTGATGGTTTGACTTCGACGAGTAAAATTATTACTTCTGCCGCTTTAATCATGATTGTTATTACGGGTGCCTTTGCGTTTACAGACGTAATGCCTGTTAAGCAAATTGGGGTAGGTATAGCAATTGCAGTAGCAATTGATGCGTCTATCATTAGATTATTACTTGTTCCAAGTTTAATGAAGCTTTTCGGCAAATGGAACTGGTGGCTTCCTTTTAGAAAAGGACCGTATAAAGCGAAAAAACTACATTAATATCTTCTGTCAGAATGTTATCCTGAAGCACCGCAAAAAGCCAAGCAGAGAAAATTCTGCTTGGCTTTGTTTTTTGTTTTTAGAATTTCAATTGATACCATTGTTTTGCTGCTTGCACTTCGTCTTGGGTTAGTTGATGACCATATGCATGCCAGTAAAGCTCTACCATTGCACCTGCTTCTTGCAATAAGTTCTGTAGCTCCTCTGATTCTGTTGCGGGGCACATATGATCATTTTTACCTGCTCCGATAAATACAGGAGTTTTTGACATCCTTGGTAGCTCTACACCACGTCTTGGAACCATAGGGTGATGTAGAATCGCACCGTTCAGCACATTTTTATATTCGAATAAAAGATTCGCAGCAATATTAGCACCGTTTGAATAACCAATTGCCACTACATTGTCTCGATCAAATTCATAGTTTTCTGCTGCTTCATCGATAAAGCTTTTCAATTCCTCCGTTCTAACCTGTAAATCTTCTAGATCAAAGACCCCTTCTGCTAAGCGTTTGAAAAATCGTGGCATCCCATTTTCTAAAACATTTCCACGTACACTCAAAATATTAGCAGATATATCTATTTCTTTTCCGAGACCCACTAAATCATGCTCATTTCCACCTGTGCCGTGTAAAAGTAATAGTGTCGGTCTGGAAGAGTCCTCACCTTTGTAAAAAACATGATTCATGCTATAACTCCCTTTCAATTATCTTGAATTTGAGATAATTATAACGGATGCTTATTTCTAGGTCAAATGTTTAGTTTCTTCTTCATATGAAAGAATGAATTTTAGCCGCTCCGGTTCATCCACACGAATAGCAAATTCGGTTATGCTCTTTTTCATCCCCATAAACATTGTCATCTCAACTGGTCTTCCAAGGTGTATAACAGCCTGGGGTTCAACAGGCTCAAAATCTTTATAAATAAATCGTATTGTATCTTTACTCGGAATTCTTCCTCCCCATTCTATCTCTTTAATCGCATGAAGAGGCACTACAACTCTTTTGGTAAGTCCTTGCGAAATGTATAGCTTGCCGTTTTTAATCTCCAAAGGATGTAATTTCATAATTTGAATTTCAGCCATAAAGAAGAACACCGAATAGATATTAAACATTAATAGAACAATTGATAGTACAAGTGATTTATCATGTAACCACCAATGGATTCCAATTGTTTCAATGACAATCGCATGAATCAGCATCAGATGGAGAGCTATTGCACTCGTTTTTTTATGCATTGTTACAACCCCTGCATGATTAGGAGCTTTCTTCTTCCATGTAAAAAAAGCATAATACATCATTAGAAATTCAGACATCACAACCCGAACTAATATATTTTTTGTCACTACTTTTTCAACTGAGGGGAGTAAGCTGAATAATGCTCCTTCATTCACTTTTTTCATTTGCAATCTAATTTTGGGTATTTTCAAAATGACTAAAAAAATCAAAGCAAGTTCTGCAGTTATTAGAAGTATCTCTATAGTGACGCCAGCGTAAAGTATTCCACTAAACGGAATGAACAATTCGTCAGGTATGAGTATTTTTGCTATCAATAAACCAGCTAAGATAATTCCAATAGTTTGCTTGATAGATAATTTAAAGGCGGCATACATTAAAAACGGCACGATAATGGCTAAATCGATTAACGATCCTACTACAGCACCAGTATTTAGTTGTAGAGAAAAAAAGTCTTGAACAGTGGATTGATAAATAAGAAAGTTGGTAGATAAAACTAGGAAAAGTAGAGCAACCGCTACGTTTGCATACTTGGTTTTACGATAAACCATCAAATCCCTCCTTTTGTATCCTTTCTTAAATTATATATATCTTTTTATTTTAAAATCTACGCTAAATTTCTAAATAGTAGCACAATTTCGTGTCCAAAAAAGCCACTCCCTTATTCCAGGAGTGGCTACTGTTAAGCTATTTTCTTCGTACCCTTCCATATAATAGAACCAATCGTCGTCGCTACTAATACAACTAGCCCTAGTATGAAAGGATATATAATATTCACATCATATAATATTCCAGCAAGCAATGGACCTAATACATTTCCAATACTCATATAAGCATTGTTCATACCATTGCAAATCCTTGTTCGTTTCCAGCTAATTTAGAAATTAAAGTTGTTAACACTGGACGCAATATTGAAGTCGAAAGGAAAATTATCATTGTAATGACAAAGAAAAATGCATAGCTCGATACTAAAATAGAAAGCAAGAAACCAAACGCTGCAACACCTAAAAAGATTCTCAACACGTTTGCTTCCCCAAAACGACGAACAACTTTATCCACCACGAACAATTGGATAATTACACTGACAATCCCAGTTCCCGTGATCATCCAGGCAATGTCCTGTGGGGATGCGGCAAACTGATCATCTACAAAAAGACCTAGAACGGATTCATAGGCAAGTAACCCAAAACTCATCACCAGCGTAATAACGAGCGGGATGAAGTAAGGCTTTTTAAATGATTGAGCAATTTCTTTTACCATCGGTTCTGATTTACCCTCAGGAACACTTACATCCGCTGGCTTACTTTCCTTTAGAACTAAAGTGGAAAAGATAACAGCTACAACACCTACTAATGCAGAAACGAGAAGGGGCATTTTCAGTCCGTATTCCGCTAAAAACCCACCAATCCCAGGTCCTACTACTATACCTAAAGACATAGCAGCAGATATTAAACTATTACCTTTTGCACGCTGATCCATTGAAGTAATATCCGCCACGTATGCAAAAATAGCCGGAACTAATAACGCCGCACCAACTCCGCCAATAACACGAGAAACATACAGAATACCTATAGAATCTGAGAAGTAAAATACAAACATAGATAAAGCAAGTCCACTCAGACCAGCAATAATCATAATTCTTCTCCCGTATTTATCTGCCCATTTACCTGCAATTGGAGACATCACAAGCTGTGCTCCAGCAAATATTGATATCATTAGGCCAGCTGCTATCCCACCTTGATCAATAGATTTTAAATAGGCTGGTAAAATGGGAATAATAATACCAAAACTCCCTATCGCTATAAACATATTAATCATTAATACAAATAATTTCTTTCTTTGATCGTTCGTCATCTCATACCTCTTTCTTCCACAATAGTAATACATAAGCAATAGATTAACATGATTTATCCACTTAAGTAAACAAAGCTAACTTATACCCAATGGAAATCGGCGGCTAATATCTTCTGTTTACTTATTTATTCAATAAACTCCTCAAACGTAAACTAGAATTACTAGTTAAAATTTATACTCTTCTTAAAAGGAACCTTAATATTAGATACACTTAGCCAATAAAAATGCAAGCTTCCCAACAGAGTAAAAAAACCGATGTAACGAGAGTGTCATCTACGCTATTTCGGTTCTTTTGTTATTATTCATTTATCTTTTCAATCGTCTTGGCTGTTCCTTTAGAAGGATATGATTCATCAAGCTCGGTATATCCAACCTTCACTTCATCATATGACTTTAATGAATTACGCTGATCCATGGTCAAAGAAAACCAGGTGGCATCATTACCAGATTCCAGTGCTTCTTCCACCGACATATTCTTCGCCTCACCAACCGATAAGCCACCAATTACTAAAATGGAGGTATCTTGGATATCAATAATAACTCCTTCTATGTAATCTGTTGGTTGTTGTGGTTGAGTTGGATTATCCTCAAAAAACTGCATAATAAAATAAAAGCTCGCACCAATCGCAACTAATACAATAGCAATCAGTATTCCTACAGTATACTTCCCCTTCATTATAAGAACCTCCTTATCTTTTGCTATCTAGGCGGAAGCCCTCTTCTAAAAGATAAGTTTTTGCTTCGCTATAAGAACCAAAGCTTTCCTCTAAATTATACCCGTGATAGATATTCCATAATGTATCTTCTTGTAATAGCGTTAACTTAGAATTTTCTTTGTTTTTCCAAACTTCCTCTACTTCTTCGTCCTGTGGCTCTTCTTCCTCTGTTGAAAGATAAGTAATCGAGTCTTTAATAATACTTCTAAGCTCATCAGCAGAAGCTTCCCGAATATTTAATAACCCTTTATCGTCAGCTGCTTCATATTGCGGAAGATCACCTACGTAAACAAAGCCATTTCCATTCGGATGAAGATGATAAACAACAGTTGTTTTTTCATATAAACTCTTTTCGAAATGATAATTAACTCGCTTCATCGATACTTCTTTACGAGTTAGCTCCGTAAATTCTTGAATAATTGCTTCTTTTTCTTCAAATGTTAGCATGTGATTCCTCTTCCTATACGTTTTTTCATTTACCTAGTATAGCACACTCTTTATCCTCTTCGCGTCCACCATTCCGCTAAAATAACGAAACAAATAACAACTGCAATTGCTACTGCAAAAAACCAATCTGGTAAGCTCCCCAAAACTACGCCTCCCTACTAATGCGCATCACGAATCTTTCAAAATTCTGTGAAGTAAACCCTTCGACTTCCTCTATTGAATAGCTTTCTAATAACTCTCTTACTATATTTTGTGTTTTCGATGCATCTTCTAAACCTACGACAAACTCACTTATCCCATCAAAGTCTGATCCTAACCCTATCAAATGCTTACCACCAAGGGATTCGATATGCTCGATATGCTTCAACAAATCCTGTATCTCAACTGACTTTTTTGTATCACCTATAAATGGAGGATAATATACAACATGTATAGGACTATTTTTAGCGATTAATGCTTTAATCTGTTTGTCGTTTAAATTTCTAGGAGAGTTACATAAAGCTTGTGCATTGGAATGACTTGCCATTATCCATTTCGCTTTAGGAAGAACATCCCAAAAAGATTGTTCACTCAAATGAGAAACATCAATAATTATATTTTGTTCGTTCAATAAAGACACGACTTCTTCTCCAAATGGTGTTAATCCAGTACTAGATTCTTCAGAAGAACCATCGGCTACTTTGTTTGGTCCATTCCATGTAAGTCCAACTAATTTCACACCATGAGATAGTAATAGTTTCAGCTTATGCATATCTCCATCTATCATATCCAGTCCTTCTATCGATAAGACTGCTCCTATTTGTCCTTCTTTTAGTGATCCAAGCTGCTCCCATTCATATATGGGGATAATATTGTCATCCTTCCCCACAATTTCTCTGTGGAAAATTTCAATTTGACGAATTGCCTCCAAGAATAACTGTTCTTTAGGAAAACCTTCCGAAACAAATACTGCAAACACTTGAAGCGCAATTCCCCCTACCTCCAACGCTTTTTTACTTGCTTGAAGTTTTGGAGAATCGGCAAATGAAATAGTATTCTCTGCTTGCGCTAATTTGTATAGTACATCACAGTGTAAATCATAAACTTTCATCTTACCCTCCCCAAAATATTTACTCAGGCGCCTCTTCACCAAATGCAAGCCATTCGTCCTTTGATGGTCCGTACATTCCCGGAACTGATAATCCGGCTTGTCGCATTAGTATCGTCATCTGCCCACGGTGATGTATTTGATGGTAGATTAATGTTTGCAATACAGTTGCAACAGTCCATAGTTCTCCGTACATATCTTGTTCTTCTAGAAGGCTTTCGTTCGTCCATTGTTCTTTTATAGCCTTAACAATAGAATTGCTAGATTGTCTATATGCCTCCACCATTTCTTTCGCCGTCAATGGCTGAGGTGTTTCATGCGGAGTGGCAGAAAACTCCAACCCAGTTCTTCCTATCATTTCATCTATACTAATAACAAGATGCCATGCAAGTGTTCCAAGTGTACGACTGTCTTCAGACACTCTTTGTTGTAATGACATATCTGTCAAAGCTTCTAAAACTTTCAGTGTTGAATCACTTTCATGCTGCCAAACAGTTAAAAAATCTTCTAGGTTTCTAATCATGTTCATTCCTCCAAATAATATTATGTTAATCAATTTCATATTTACCTGTTTAAAATAAAAATACAATTTTTTATTCGCTTTTTCTAAAAAGGTCGATCTTGTTGATTGAAAAGTGGAAGGCGGCGACTACAACGAGAACAGATCGAGCTGAAAACTCCGCAGGAAAGAAATTGATCGAACCTTTTTGACCAATGTCTTTGCGACGAGTATCCGAGGAGCATATGTTTTAGTGACGAGGAGATTGAAGCCATCCCGCGGAAAGCGTCCGGCTATAGCAGAAATCAACGTTGTACGGATTTCACTAATTAATAACTTTTATGAAATTAACTCATGTAATTAATTTCGTCACTTGTTATAAATAATCCTGCCACCAACAAAATACCTTTCAAATAGATATTGTAGTTTAGTTCTGATATACTAAAGGACAGACAATAAGAGGACGTGAGCGAATGATTAAAATTGAATTACCAAAACCAACTGTAACGATCACCCAGCGTGAACAAGTACTAAAAGAAGGCGACATAGAAATTCCAGCAATTCATGGATTTATCGACTTCCATCAAATTCCTCGTGATAAAGGTGGCATATTCTTTTTCTATAATAAGAATGATGAACTTTTATTCGTTGGTAAAGCGCGTAAAATTAGACAACGTATAAAAAAACACTTTGAAGACAATGTATCTCCGATGATTAAACATCGAGATGAAGTGTACAAAATCAGTGTTTGTATTGTAGAAGAGGCAATGGATCGCGAAATTTATGAAACATATGCAATCAATACTCAAAAAGCGAAATATAATATCGACAAAGCATTTTTTAGATAAGATGAAATCCCATGTTCTCCAAAAGAGGACATGGGATTTTCTCTGTCTAGCTCCAGCTCCTAGCCCGCCTGAGTCGCTTCAGGATTTCAGCGCTTGTCGGAGGCCCACAGGATGTGGTTCAGTCAGTCGTCTCAACACGATGTCGCAAACTTAGACTGACTTCCAATACATAGGTGCATACACTTTTCTATTTTACTTCTTCAAAAATACTCGTACTATGCTTTGGTTGTACTCGTGCTTTCGGATCTATGAATGCCTTAATATGGCTAATAGCAATTGGAACCTCTCCAAACCCTACGGCAATCAGTTTTACTTTCCCATCATGCGTACAAACATCACCCGCAGCATATATTCCTTCAACACTTGTTTCCATTTTTTCATTGACTACTACAGAATTTTTCTCCATTTCCAGACCCCATTCCTTTAGAGGGCCTAGTGAAGCAACGTTTCCGTAGTTCACTAAAACATGGTCTACTGCGATTCTTTCTTCAGCTTTATCTTTACTGACAATCACGACTTCTTGAATTTTTTCACCATCACCAGTTACTTCTTTTATGCCATATGGTGTTTTTACTTCAACAGACGAGTTTTGAAGCTGTTGAATAGTCATTTCATGTGCAGTAAATTGCTCCCTACGATGACAAATGGTTACCTTTGAAGCAACATCCTCTAACATTAATGACCAGTCGAGTGCTGAATCTCCTCCACCTAATACAAGAACATCAGAATCTCTAAAAGCCTCTAAACTCTTTACCTTGTAATGAAGGTTTTTCCCTTCGTACTCGGCAACTCCTGGAACGTTTAACTTACGCGGCTGAAATGAGCCTATCCCAGAAGTTAATAGAATAGTTTTAGAATAATGCACATTCTTATCTGTTGTTAGTGCAAAGTAATCTGGTAGTTTCTCTAGCGCTATTGCTGTTTCCTCTAAGCAAATGGTTGGATTACTATATGCAGCCTGCTCCTCTAAATTTGCCACTAAATCCTTTGCTAATATCTTTGGAAGTCCGCCAATATCATATATATATTTATCAGGATAGAGCTCCATCAATTGACCGCCTAGTTGTGGAAGGCTATCGATAATTTTCACCTTCAAATCACGTAACCCACCATAAAACGAAGCAAACAAACCTGTGGGACCACCACCAATAATCGTTACATCGTATAATTCACCATTCATACCATTTCACCTCATAACTATTTATCCCGCATTAACGGGTAGGCCGATTAAAGTTCACCACGTCCTACAGCAACCTCAGCACTAGTATGTCCTGTA
This sequence comes from Psychrobacillus sp. FSL K6-1415, assembly GCF_038003185.1. Classification (NCBI taxonomy): domain Bacteria; kingdom Bacillati; phylum Bacillota; class Bacilli; order Caryophanales; family Bacillaceae; genus Psychrobacillus; species Psychrobacillus sp. FSL K6-1415. The sequence goes on from NZ_JBBOOQ010000001.1 coordinate 3,821,135, forward strand.
CGTCGTAAGACTTGCGCTTCCTAAGTAACTAACAACAATGGGAGATTACTGACCGTAAAAGCCCATGTGATTCAACTAACAATCAGCGAGGATAAAGAAAACCCAACTGATTGAAGTTTCACTCTGTACTTATATTATTTGATGTACAGTACACAATGATGCATTGTCACAGAAATCTATTTCGTATCTCAGGTGGTGGAATCATACAGCTATCTTTTTTCCCAAACCATGCATAACGATTTTTCGCTATGAATTTATATACTATGTTGCGTATAGGTTTTGGAATTACCTTTAGCACATATAAACAACTCCAAAGTCCATTTAAATGTCTGCTAATTTGGAGTGCAGCATCTGAGGAGTAATACACCTTATGTTGGTCAATAACTAATATACTATCCAAAGTGTCAGGTACAGCATACTCACGTTTGAACTTTGCCCCAATATCACTTTGTTGCGCTGCAAACTGAAAATAACCTTTTGGATCTCGTTTAATTATAAACTGCACACTTGCATCACAAAAATTGCACTCTCCATCAAACAAAACAATAGCTGGCACAGGGATTCCACTCCTTTCCCCTAGTGTACTATAATCACTTCTGAAATGCGCTTAATCGGCTTTCTAAATATTTTATCTTTTCTTTACATAAACTAAATATTTCAATCTCAAGACAAAAAAACTGGGCAAAAAAGATGACCTGTCCTTAAAGGTCAAAACCTGTTTCAATCGTTTTCGAAGGGCTTTGGACAGACATTTTACCGAGTGAATTTTTAGGGATGCTGGTTGGTTGTGACGGACGTCACAACCAACCAGCATCCCTTTTTTTCGGTAATCTTACAACCCTCAGAAACAGGTAAGTGCGTTTTTGGATAACTAGAGAAAAGATACTTTCTTATTCATAGAGCAAGCTCACAAAAATGCAATTTAGTGAGCTATTTCGATTCTTTATTTAGTAACTACTTACTATCTCTCTTTATTTCTACTAGTAAAAAAGGAATTCTACTTTCATCACACTTCATAACAGAATAGTACCTTTGATTAAATAGATCGTTTTATCACTATATTAATTTTGACCACTATTATCATCTTAGCGATAGCCTATGCATAATCTTTTTGCCTGCATACTACACATTATATTGATTGTAGTGCAAGGCGGCGACTCCAGCAGGAACAGCCACGGGCTAAAAGCCCCATAGGAACGTAGTGACAAGAAGATTGAAGCCGTGCCTGCAGAACGGCGTCCACCTGTAATGGAAATCACAGTATTATTCATACACTCAAGTATCAAGAACCTAGTGTTCACCGGATATTACTTACCTCAAAAAATGCCCTTAAGTCCAGTAAGAACTTTAAGGACACCTCTATCTATTTCACTGCTTGTCTTGTGGTGTATCAGATGAACCAACCTCTTCTAGTATCTCAAAGCTGTTGGAATAATCGCGAAGTCTTTCGTCTTCGTCCTCCACCGGCTGATCTGTTGTAGAATTTAAGAGTGATTCTTCTACCGGACGAATTTCTTCATTGACCTGTTGATGAGCATGTTCTACACAAGTCAGAGCTGTAGGAATTGCCTCTAAACGAGCGAGTGAAATTTCTTCTCCACACTCCGTACATTTCCCATATGTACCATCCTTTATAGCAGTTAATGCTTTTTCAATATCTACCATTTCCTCGTCAAAATGTCTATTTAATGCCTGCCGAGTATGTTGATCAGTTAAATCCGTCGCATTATCTGCAGGGTGATTATCATAATTAGATAACTCAGTCGTTTCAAACTCTTCTTCATTTTGCTTCTGGTGCTCTAACTCTTCAAAACGCTTTTCTAATGTATTTTTTAATTTATCGTATTTTGTCATTTAAATTCCTCCTTGGGTTACTTAAGGATTACCCAAAAATCAGCGAAATAAAACAACTTGCACATCTACCTTTAATACAAGCAAATACGAATACAGTTGCATACGATGATGAACTAAGTGATTCATAATTTGCAGAAACCACTCTCCTGTACGATATTCACTCCCCCAATAGGTTGTAAAACCCTTTGAGAGTGCCTCTTCGGTATGTTTTTCTATGTGCTTCATAACCTCCTGGATACCTGCCAAAAATTGTTCTTTTGCATCTTGTAAATTGACTGGTTTACTTTCTTCATAATACAGCCGCATTTCATCTAAGTTATATCCTTTGCAAATAAGTAAATCTGCCTGTGGAATTTGCGCAAGATGCACACAAACCTCCCAAACAGTCATTTTATTTTCAATAGGACGTTTAGAAAGTAACTTTTCGTCTATATAATCAAATAACTGTGTTATTGTACCTGAGATATAATTTAATTGGCTTATCATAGAGTGAATCATTTTATCTCACCTTCAATTCAGAGTGTTTTAGTATGGTATTTTTTTGTTTTTCCAGTATGATTAATAATAAGGGAGTGTTTGTTAATGGGTATACACAAATTTTTTATGAGTATGAATGATTTAGAAAGAATTATCCGATGTCCTGGACGCTTTAAATTTGAAGAACATAATGTGGCTGCACATTCATGGAAAGTTTCTCAATACGCTATGTTTTTTGCGACTCTTGAAGAGAATAATGGAGCAACAATTAATTGGAAATCACTTTACGAAAAAACGATTAACCATGACTTTGCAGAAATTTTTATCGGCGACATTAAAACACCAGTTAAGCACGCATCTCCTGAGCTAAAACAAATGCTAACACATGTGGAAGAAAAAATGATGGAAAAGTTTATATTGGATGAGATACCAAAAGAATTTCAGCCCGTATTTTTTGACCGTATGAAAGAAGGAAAAGATGATACTATTGAAGGCCGTTTACTTGAGTTAGCCGACAAGCTAGACCAAGTATATGAAGCTTTTGCTGAATTACAACGTGGAAATACGGATGTTGAATTTGTAAACATGTATGAAACGGCTTTAAGAAAAATTCTTCATATCCCGTTAGAAACTAGTATAAACTATTTTAAAGAAGTTATTATGCAGGAAATTATGAAGGAGCAATCGGTCATTGATGTGAAATCTATTACCGTACAATTACTAGTAGAATAATTATTTTCCATTTTTATGCGATATATTGTATAATTTATTGTATAATATTTTGGAATTATTAAGATAATTCAAAGGGGGGAAATCGTTTCATGCCTATTCCAGTTAATCACACTAAGCCTGTCCGTACAACAGCTAAGTTGCACGCTTTTAACCAGTTACAACAATGGATTATTGATGGCACTTTACAGCCAGATGAAAAATTAAACGATATTGAACTTGCACAAGCATTAGGGGTGAGCAGAACGCCTATTCGAGAATCCTTACAACTTTTGGAATCTCAAGGCTTTGTAACGATGCAACCAGGGAGAGCAACTCAAGTCACACCTGTAGAAAAAGAAGATATTAATAATCTCCTACCACCATTATCAGTATTACAGGCACTTGCAGCAGAACTTGCAAGTCCTAATATGAATGAAGAGATTCTAAGTCTATTAGAAGAAAAGAATAGAGAATTCGCTGAGGCTTTACAAGAAAAACAATTTACTACTGCTCTAAGAGTAGATGAAGAATTTCATCAGCTCATTGTAGACACCGCCAATAACCCATACATACATTCCATGGTAGAAATGCTTCAAGCTCATGTACGTAGATTGTTTTATTATGAAAAAATTATCTTACGAGAATATTCTGTTGAGCAACACGGGAACCTAATTCGTGCATTCCGCGAAAATAACACCAAGGAACTAGCAGAAGTAATGCGTGCAAATTGGATCTATACAATCGAAGAATTTTAATAGGAAAGTAGTTTGAGAAGATAGGGTGAGAAGTGACCAACTCTCCATTTCATCGAAAACAAATATGGTGGTCTGGAAAGGAGTGATATTCACAACCTTCCTGACCACCTTTTTAAGGCATATTAAGAGATTAATAGATTTATCGTGAAGTTATATCAAACCTTGACACTTTAGTTGAATATGAATTATTACCAATGATAAATTCAACAATTAAATTGTCCGGCTATTAGGGTGTGTCCATTTTGAAATTCATTGAATTTGGATTAGGCAACACATGGTTAATTAGAACTGAAACAGAATCTGAAGATGGCACGGAATATGAAGAGAAAGGAATAAAAGGACCAATAAACTTTTATTCAATGTATTTCAGAGTTTGGATAGGTAAGACAGTTGTCATAGCAGATTTAAAAGAAGGTTTTAAAAGACAAAAGAAAAGCCGTACCGATTTTAAATTTATTTTTGGAATAGTTAGTAATTAAACTATATCACCAATAAAGGGTGTTAATTATAGATTATGGAGTAGCTTTTCATATCGTACTAACCGGTATATTTTGAGGAATATTAAAAGCATGAGCTAGAATGTAAATAACACCAACACCTTACTTGTTGATAATACTAGGAAACATGTGATAAAGTACATTAATTTGCGTAGTTGGCGATGAATCGGCCGACATCTCAAATTATAGATGAGGAGATGTTTCAATGGAGTTTAAGGGATCTAGTGTTTACGATCAAACTGACTTTTTTAAAAATTATATGACTAGAAGAAACAGAAATGATAGTCCAAATAACGCCATTGAAGGACCTATCATCTATGAATTAATCGGGAGCTTTCAAGGTAGTAGCGTCTTAGATTTAGGGTGTGGTGATGCATCGTTTGGAAAAGAACTCTTGCATTTAGGAGCAAAAAGCTACACAGGAGTAGAGGGTTCGAAGCAAATGGTTGAAGCTGCACACTTAAACTTGCTTGAACAAAATGGGACAATACACCTTGAAACAATGGAATCTTATGATTATCCATTAGAGGCATTCGATATTGTTACATCTCGATTTGCCATCCATTATGTTTCAGACATAGATAATCTCTTTGAAAATATTCATAAAACACTTAAAGAAAACGGAAAGCTTACTTTTAGTATCCAACATCCACTGACAACCTCGTCATTTGCTAGTAAGAAAACTGGAGATAAACGTGGTAATTGGATTGTCGATGACTATTTCCATGAGGGAGAAAGAAAAGAGCCCTGGATAGACCAAATAGTGGTGAAGTATCATCGATCAATCGAACATTATTTTACAGCACTAAAACAAGCTGGATTTACAGTTCTAGAGTTACGTGAAGGCACACCAAAGCGGGAACATTTTAGTAGTGAAGATGAATTTGTTAGAAGACAACGAATTCCAATTGTACTAGCTTTTTCTTGTGTTAAGTTAACAAAATCCTATTTCTAAATGTATAACTAACATGGACTTTACTTGATAAAGAAACTTTTAAAAAAATTGGTAGTTACCGATGAAAATAGAAACCTGAATTGTGTAGTTGGTAAACGGAGAGGATTCTGCGACAAGCAGATAAACTCCATAATATTAGTAAGAAATAGAGGCTGATCGTGATATGTCACGATCAGCCTCTATAAAAAACAAAAGATTATAATATAGCATCATGCTTGTCCAAAGCACACCTCAACTGTTAAAAACTGTTTTACTTAAAAGTTGCACTTGGATTTCCTACCCTCAAGCTGATTTGATTTCCTTTTTTTAAGATCTCGAAATGATGCCTGTTACAAGAGTTACTATAACAAATGGTATTAACCATCCCAAACCTACACTATAAAAAGGTAGTACATTCTCGTAAAAACTTACGATAGGTTGTAGCCACCCATAATATTCGATATTTAATGACCCACAAAGAGCTTTAAAGCCATCTACTAAGCTTATTAAGAAGGTTACAAACATCACACTAACATATACTAATCTTGCATGATTGAATAATGGTGATAAAAAGGTTAAGAATATCAATACTATCGCTAAAGGATATAGCAACATTAATACTGGAATGGAATACGTAATAATATTAGATAATCCAAAGTTCGCAATAATACAAGTGAAAACACTAAAGAAAATAACAAATGCTTTATAACTAATCTTTGGCATTAATGTGTGGAAATACTCACCACAAGCAGTAGTTAAGCCAATGCTCGTTGTCAAACAAGCTAAGAAAATGATAACTGATAAAAGTATAGCTCCAAATGACCCGAAGTAATGCTCTGAAGCAGCACTTAATACTGGTCCACCATTTTCAAATAATCCATATATGTTCACACTAGTAGCCCCTAGGTAGGCGATCCCAGCATAAATTAAACCTAAGAACAAAATTGCTATCCCGCCAGATTTAGCTGTGGCAACTAAAATCCCCTTAGTAGAAGTTACACCCATAGATCGGATAGCTTGAATCACGATAATCCCAAATACTAAGGAAGCCAATGCATCCATCGTATTATAACCTTCCGTAAATCCAGTCATAAAGGCGTTTCCTACATAGCTTCCTTGTGGCTCTTGAAAGTCTCCCATCGGACTAATAATAACAAACAGTAATAAGAATAATAATCCTATTATAATTCCAGGAGAAAGATATTTTCCAACATTGTCTACAATTTTAGATGGATTCAAAGAAAGCAATAACGTGATTCCAAAGAAAATAATCGTAAATATTAACAAACCAAGTTGAGCATTATTTTGATCAATAAATGGAAGAATTCCAATTTCAAATGAAACTGCCCCTGTTCTTGGCAAAGCAAAAAATGGTCCTATTGTTAAGTAAAGGAGCGAAGTGAAGATAACTGCAAAAATAGGGTGTACTCTGCTAGAAAGCTCCTGTAAATTTTTACTTCCCGAGAATCCCATCGCTAAAGTACCTAAAAACGGCAAGCCAATTCCTGTCAGTAAAAACCCAATGGTGGCTATCCAAACTTGTGTCCCTGCATTTTGCCCTAAACTTGCTGGAAATATTAAATTCCCCGCACCAAAAAATAATGCAAATAGCATAACTCCAATCACTAAATGATTAGAAAATGATAATTTATTTTTCATCTTGTAGTTCCTCCTGTGATATTAGAAATAATCATTTCTTATGTTTTCTCGATGCTTGTTATGAATGCTATACATATGATTTCCTCTAATCACGGCCGTATGCAATATATCAATGTTGATAATACTATGGAAATTGGTAGAATGCAATATATTAGACGAAATTAATTGAACATTTATTTTATTTTCACAAATGTATCAATTTTATAAAAGCACAGTATATAGTAAAATCCGAACAACTTTGTTTTTTCTCTAGAAGAATGATTTCCGCTCAACACTGCTTCAATCTTCTTGGACCAAAAGAAAATTGGCCAAAGTTAACTCACGGAGCGACGTTTAGCCTTTGTTCTTTAGAGTTCACCAAAGTACATATAGCTCGTGAGGTTCCCATTGGATTCACCTTCTCCCAATCCAATAAAAAAAACCGAATTTAAAAAGGCGAATAATCAGTTGATAAACAACTTAAACATTCGCTTTTTCCAATAAAAATGGTAATTATGTAATTAACAAAAATTGATTATATAACAATCTATTATGAAACTCATTTCATTTTGAATATAACAAAAAGCTATACAATTAGAGAAAAATCCAATCATATAGCTTTTCATTTGTTATTTCTTCTCTGGAAATAATACTTCCTTTAAAGCATCATCTGAGGAATTTTCGGTAAGCTTCACTTTCGAACGATACGCTGCACGTGTTAGCAAGTGCCCAGAAACAGGGGCAGTCAAAAACACAAATAATATACCTAGTATAAGACGAACGCTTATAAAATTCTCACTTACCCAAAAATGTATAAAGGCACCAGTTAGAGACAACAGTACTGCTACCGTTGAGCTTTTTGTAGCCGCATGTGAACGTGTATAGACATCTGGAAGGCGAATAATACCGAAGGCACTAATCACACTCATGATACTCCCTAAAAAAATGATAATAACCGCTACGAACTCAATTATCTGACTTGTGCTCAATGATAGCCCCCCTCTCAATATACTTGGAGATGGCAATCGTACTTATAAAAGCAAGTATACCTAGTATTAGAATCGCCTCTAAAAATGCCTTTGTCTTCAATACAATCGAAATAATGGCTATCATTGATATGAGATTTACACCTATCATATCTAACGCTACTGCTCTATCGGGCATAGAAGGTCCCTTAATGATTCGAAAAAGAGCTATTGCAATTGAAATAGCAAATAAAGTTAAAGAAACCAACAGTATTTTTTCTATCATTATCGAGTCACCTCCATTATTGCTTTTTCAAATTTAGTTATTGATCTTAATACATCGGCTTTAGACTGCTCTATATCCATTGCATGAATATAAAACATATCTCCCTCTGGATTTACTTCCATAACTACGGAACCAGGGGTCAAAGTTAACAGCATTGCTAACGTGGTAATCTCCCAGTCTCCTTTTAGTTCTGTTCTATAGGTGAAAATTCCAGGCTTGAGGTCCCAGCGAGGATTTAATATTTGTTTACTTATAAGTATACTCGACTGAGCCAACTCTGATATGAATATGAAAATTAACTTAATAATGGAAAGTAATCTTCTCAAATAAAACTGAGTCCCAAAAAAGCGATGCATTAAGAATATTATGAAGATCCCTACGATGAAACCACTAAAAAATGTCGTCATCTTAAGTTCATCTTCGTCCTTTAATGTTGTCCACAAAAATGCGATGAATAGGTTTAGTAAAAATTGTGCCGGCATACTTCTCACCTCTCCCTTCACTTATTTCCACCCATTACTGCATCAATATACACGGAAGGATTAGATAGAGTATGAGCTGCGTCCGTGACATAACTGGAGATAACCTCTGCTCCTAGACCTAAAGAAATCGTTGCAATTCCCAACAAAACAATGGGAATAATCATTCCCATTTCCATCGGTTTTTCATCTTCTAGACTTATAATAGTTTCCCCAAATATAGTATTTAAGAAAATTCGAAGAAGCGAATACAGCACAACAATGCTGGAGATAAAGGCCAGCGCTAATAGTATGTAAGATCCTGATTCAATAGCACCTTGTCCAACTAGTATTTTCCCTACAAATCCGCTCAATGGTGGAATACCTGCCAATGAACAAGTGACAAGGAAGAACATCCATCCAAATACAGGATAGTTTCGAATTAGCCCACTCATTTCATCTATCTTTGATTTCCCAGTTAAGTAAATCATCGTACCAGCTAGTAAAAATAACATTGCTTTTGCAATCATGTCATGAATTACGTAGTATATAGATCCAGCAATAGAAGTTTCAGTTCCCACCGCAAGACCAATCATTATAAACCCAACAGCAATTACCACATTGTAAGAAACAATTAACCGGACATCCTTAAAAGCAATTGCCCCGATACATCCGACAATTAGTGTTATTCCTGCCATTATTCCTATTACCGCGTGTGATATTAATGGCTCGTGATAGAATATGAGTGTAAATGTACGGAAAAGAGCATATATTCCAACCTTTGTAAGTAACGCTCCAAACAATGCGGCAACCGCAGTTGGTGGCACTGAATAGGATCCAGGTAGCCAAAAGAATAGCAACAACCCGGCTTTTAAACTAAATACGATTAAAAACAAAATACTTATTGTAGTAAGTAGCGGTCCTTGTCCTGATTCCGCCACTCTTTCTGAAATATGAGCCATGTTTAAAGTACCTACAGTACCATATAAATAGGCAAGGGCTACTAAGAAGAACCATGAAGCAAGCACATTTATCACTACATATTTAATCGATTCCCTCAGCTGCGGCTTAGTCCCCCCTAATGTAATTAATACATATGAGGCCAATAACATTACTTCGAAACAGACAAACAGGTTAAATAGGTCCCCTGTTAAAAACGATCCATTAACTCCTGCAACTAAAAACAACACAAATGGGTAGAAGTACATTTTCTCATGTTTATCTCCTATTGAAGAAAAAGCATGGATTAGACAAATTGCGGTAACTATACTTGCCGTAAGCACGAGTAACATCGCAAAGGAATCCGCCACAAACAGAATTCCAAATGGTGGTTTCCATCCCGCAAAATCTAATCGTATAATTCCATCTGTCTGAACTCTATTTAAGATAAATAAACTTATACCCGCAATACCAATCATCGTTATTAAACTAATTACACGTTGCCATTTCACATATGGGCGTAAAAATACCAGTATAATCCCAACTATAATTGGAATGATCAACGGTAAAACAATTAAATTATTCATCTTTTGCCCCTCTCAATTCATCGAGATCATCCGTACCAACATCCTGATAAGTACGATAGGCTAACACAAGTATGAAAGCTGTTACAGCAAAACTAATCACGATAGCAGTTAATATTAGTGCTTGTGGTAAAGCATCTGCATAAGGCGCATCTGCTTCTTTTAACAAGGGAACATTGCCTTGCTTTAAGTCCCCCATCGTTAATATGAGCAAATGGACGGCATGTGAAAACACAGCAGTACCTAAAATTATTCGAATTATATTTCTGGAGAGGATTAGATACGTGGCAACAGCAACTAAAATACCTATTAACATAATGATTAATGTTTCCATTGTTTATCCACCATCCTCACTAATGCTTAAAATAATTGTTACTAGTACACCTACAACTGTCAAGGCTACACCTGCTTCAAAAATAGTCACCGTTGTCAGTTCTGTTTTTCCAAAAACCGGCAAATCAAAATAGGCAAAGGTTTGAGACATAAATGGAACTCCGAATACTATTGACCCAAAACCTGTGGATGTAGCTAATAACACACCAATCGCTGCAACATATTTAAAATCTAAAGGAAGACTCTTTTTTACCGTTTCAATATCCGTGGACAAATATAGCAATACAATTGCACTTGCTAGAACTAATCCACCTATAAATCCTCCACCGGGTGTATTATGACCCGAAAGAAATAAATACACACCGAATGTCAAAATTATAAATACAACAATCCTACTAATTGTCCGGAGTATGACATCATTAATCTTCAATGTTTTCATCCTCCTTTTTAGTTCTTAGCTTAATCATGGAATACACACCTAAACCAGCTATAAATAGGACAACCACCTCGAGCATCGTATCAAAACCACGGAAATCTCCCAATATAGCATTTACTATATTGGCTCCTCCAGCTAGTTCATAAGCATCTTCAAAATAACTAGAAACAGGTTCAAACTGATTGAAATCTACTACTGATAATCCAACTAAAACAACTACTAATCCGACCGCTATTGATATTATTCCGTTGACTACTTTTGTTCCTTTTGGAAGCTTTTCCTTCTCCCAATCCGGTAAATGAGAAAAAGCTAGTAGAAATAATGCAGTAGTCACAGATTCTACGACTAACTGTGTTAGGGCTAAATCTGGAGCCCGGAAAATGACAAAAAAGATTGCAATAGAGTATCCTAATACTCCATTCAATAATGTCGCTGTCATTCGAGACCTCGCAAATAACATGGACATAGCCGCTACTGCCATAATAGCAACTAAACAAACTTCATAGACTCTGAACGATGCATTTGTAGAAATATCAAACGAGAAAGCTCTTGAATAAAACAAGTAACCACCCACGGTCACTATAAAGAATACAAATATATATATTAAATAATGTCGTAATAATCCATTCATATAACGATTAGTTATTGTGTTAGATTTGCTTACCGAAGAAGCCAATAAGTTACTATAAAGTGCATTAAATGTGAAACGTGAAGAAAACAATCCATAAATCGGTTTCCAAAATTTAAGAAATTTGAAAAGAATAGCACCTACTATAATAACCCCTATAGTCATGAGCAATTCAGGGTTTACTCCATGCCAAGCCGATACTTTTGGCGTCAAATCTACTGCTTCCCCAAAAGTTGGATAAACACTACTCATAGCTGGTTGTAATATATAGTGCCCTAATAGATTCGGGAAGAAGAATATACCAACAACTAAAGTGGCAAGAATCATTGGAGATATTAACATTCCAATTGGAGCTTCGTGAATAGGTTTATCCAATTTCTCTGGCTGAGGATTACCAAGAAATGCTTTAAAAACGATAACTGCACAGTAAACAAATGTAAATACACTAGCAATCCAAGCTACAACTGGGAAAATAATTCCTAAAGATGGCAAAGAAAAAATATCTACCTCCATAATATGTACAGTCGCTGCAAAGAACATTTCTTTACTAAGGAATCCATTGAACGGAGGTAAACCAGCCATCGATAAACTTCCTATTAGTGCAACTGTAAATGTAAATGGCATGAAGGTCATTAATCCACCAAGTCTTCGAACATCCCTTGTCCCTAACTCGTGGTCGAGAATCCCTACAACCATAAACAATGCACCTTTAAAGGTTGAATGATTTATCAAGTGAAATAAAGCGGCAAATGTGGCTTGAGTATACAGAACTGAATCAGCTGAATAGCCAAACTGCAGCGCTATCGAACCTAAACCAAGCAAACTCATGATAAGTCCTAACTGACTAATAGTAGAAAAAGCTAGTAATGCCTTCAGATCTGTTTGTCTGACAGCATTAAACGAACCCCAAAATAGAGTAATCATCCCAACTATACTTACTACCCAAAACCATACTTCATCCGCACCAAAAACTGGTGTGAAACGCGCCACCAAATATATACCAGCCTTTACCATCGTCGCCGAGTGTAAATAAGCACTTACAGGGGTTGGCGCTTCCATAGCATCCGGTAGCCAAATGTGGAAAGGGAATTGTGCTGACTTCGTAAATGCTCCTAGCAATACTAAAATCATCGCAGGCATGAACAACGCGTGGTCACTGAACTCACTCATACTCGAAATTATTTCTCGAATACTGAAAGAACCAGTCATCGTATGTAACATGATAAAACCAACTAACATAGCAATACCACCACTTACAGTGATTAGCATAGCTTTTTGCGCTCCAAATCTGGAAGCTTGTCGATGATTCCAAAAGGCGATTAACAGGAATGAAGAAACACTCGTTAATTCCCAAAAAACGTATAACACCATCAAGTTATCAGAAAAAACAACTCCAAGCATGGCACCCATAAATAGTAATAAATAACAATAAAAATGCTGTAAGGATTCTTTAGAGGAAAGATAAAAAATAGAATATAAAATAACTAAACTTCCAACACCTGTGATTAATAGAGCAAAAATCATACTTAGACCATCTAAATATGTCGTGAAGTTAAAATCTAATGTGGGAATCCATTCATATGTATGGACATAAGTTTTACCACTTGCTACCGAGGGAATTAGCCTAGCAAGTATGACAAACAAAGCTATAGGTACGATTAATACAAACCAACCGAGATGAGTCTTTTTAAATCGCCTATATGTAAAAGGTAAGAGTGCAGCTACAATAAATGGGATTAATATAACTAAATTTACGGAAAACAAATTTTAACCTCCTATTGGTTAAGTAGAATTAGGATTGGACAGTTATGAGGGTTAAATTACTTTTTCAAACTATAGACTTGACTATCCTAACAACTAGTAGCATAATAGGATTCCATATGAGACCCTTCAAAATACACTAGGATTTAGGATATATAACTTGCTTGTATTAATAGCTAATGCATATTATGTATAGAATTGAAGTGATTGTACTACTTTACATGCATTTAATAATTATACATGAAAGAAAGGTACAACACACTTTTAGTGTCTTGAAGCATTATTTATAGAAAATTACACGAGAAATATATATAGGAAAACAAAAAAGAGGTGTATAAACGTGAAACGCGTAAAAGGTCGAATGGATGAAAGTATACTTGTCTGCGTATACTACGGACCAAATGGAGAGCGGCTAATTAGACGAGGACATAAAATGGCAAGTATGCTTGATTGTCCACTGTATATTCTTACAGTCGATCCACTTCCATATGATGCATTCGATGCTGAGAAATCCCAGTATATCGAACAGTGGAAGACTTTAGCAGAAGAATTAGAGGTTGAAGAGTTTATCATTCGTGATAACGAAAAACGTTCTTCACCAAAAGTTATTCAAGAAGTTGCCCATGGATTAAATATAACTCAAATTATTATAGGACAAACTGCACAAAGTAGATGGGAAGAAATAACAAAAGGTTCCTTCATGAATGTCTTATTAAAAGAAATTCCTTTTGTGGACTTCCATGTTGTTTCAGTTGCCCGCTACATTAAAGATGAAGAAGATGGCATTTTCGAAAAAGGAGTCCGTGCTTATTTAGTAGTAGATGGAGATTCTTATAAAGTGTCCTTCACTTGTGCGAAGAATATGTGCCAAGAAGGTATTTTCTTCAAAGAAATTGGTACAGATTTTGATAATGGTATTTTCAAGTTTATGCATAACAATAAAATGCACCAGGTTCATATCCAAGATAACCTAGTTACCGATTCGTCTCAAGTACCTGATGGTTGTAGCTTAAAAGCATATAAATAGAAAAAAGGAAACTCTTAGAGTTTCCTTTTTATTATTACTTTATTAAATTAAAAGCACGCCTGAAAGGATAATCACTCGATGTTCATTAATTTGACAGCGTTATTTTACGGTCCTTGGGTAATCCCAATCCTACTAATCCTATTATTGGTAGCGTCGACACAACAATCATTGTCGTATAAACACCTACATAATCCATTAATATACCGATCACAACTGCTCCAATTGCTCCCATTCCAAATGCTAAACCTACAGTTAACCCAGCCATCGTCCCTATTTTACTCGGTACGAGTTCTTGTGCGTATACAACGGTTACCGAAAAGCTTAACATGATGAAAAATCCTATTGCGATGAGCAACAATATAATTGCCCAAACAGGTACGTAAGGTAGTAGTAGACTTAGTGGGATTGGAACCGCCATCGACAATATAATAACATTTCTTCTTCCCATTCGGTCCGCCATTGGTCCACCGAAAAATGTCCCTACTGCCCCCAGTGCCAGAAAGATAAAGATAATTAACTGCCCTTCTTTAATAGTCATACCGTAATTCTCCATCAAATGAAAAATATAAAAGTTGGTCATATTAGTAACATAAAAAGAGCGGGCGAAAATTAACACCATCAAAAGAGTTAAGGCGACGCCAACTTGTTTTTTAGATAAAGCTGGGAGTGAAGAAAGAAGCGTCCTCTTTCTTTTGGATAGCTTTTCTAACTCCAACTGTTTTTTATACCATGCAGAAATCTTCGATAGCAGAAATATTCCCACCGCAGCAACTACTAAGAAAAGAGCTGCACCTTTTTGACCTAATGGTACTAATATAAATGCGCTTATAAGAGGCGCAAGTGCTTGTCCAGAATTCCCCCCCACTTGATAAATCGATTGCGAGAGACCTCGTTTAGAACCTGCTGCCATAAAGGACACTCGCGAGCCTTCTGGATGAAATACTGCCGAACCCAATCCCAAAAATATTACCGATATAAGGATCATCCAATACTGCGGTGCAAAGGCTAATCCCGCCATTCCGACAAAGGAACTCATCATCCCAAGCGGTAACGCATAAGGCATAGGTTTTTTATCGCTTATAAAGCCTACAACAGGCTGAAGAACCGATGCAACAATATTTAACACAAATGAGATGAGACCTAATTGGGTAAACGTTAGACCTAGTTCCAATTCTAAAACAGGAAACATCGCAGGAATTACCGCCTGCAACGTATCATTAAATAGATGACATACACCTATAGCAAACATTATGGGATATACTGGATTACCCATTTTATGGACGGAATTAAACTTGGACATATTTTCACATTCTTTCTAGATTTTCACCAATAAAGTTATTATAGCTCAAATTGGACAAAGTATTTCATTATGAATGGAATACTAACAAAGTTCATGGCAACACTAAGCAATACGTCAATAATGAAATGGGGTTATATGAGTTATATGGAGACCTTTTTCGAAATGAACTTTTGGGAAATGATTTTGAGATCCACCCTTTCCTTCATCGTATTACTTGTATTAGCAAGGCTATTAGGAAAGAAACAATTAAGCCAGCTCACTTTTTTCCACTATATAACTGGTATAACAGTTGGGTCTATAGCCGCAGAAATTGCCTCTCAACATGAAACACCTTTTCTAGATGGATTGATTGCAATTATTTGGTGGACGGCCCTCACTTTATTAATGAGTTATATATCTTTGAAATTTCCTACAGCTCGAACATGGATTGATGATGAACCAACAATTGTTATAAGAGACGGTAAAATCAGTGTGAAGTCTTTAAGATCCTCACGTTTACATATGGATGATGTATTAATGATGCTGAGAGAGCAATCTATTTTTTCTATCCAGGATGTTCATTATGCAGTCCTTGAAACAAACGGCGAACTAAGCGTCATGAAAAAGGTTGGTTTGCAGGAGGCTACAAAAGAGGACGTTAAAGTGCCCCTTACTCTTCCTTTGTTCATACCCTCTGAAATAATATCCGACGGTAAAATTGTAAAAAAGAACTTGGAA
Source organism: Psychrobacillus sp. FSL K6-1415 (assembly GCF_038003185.1). Taxonomy (NCBI): domain Bacteria; kingdom Bacillati; phylum Bacillota; class Bacilli; order Caryophanales; family Bacillaceae; genus Psychrobacillus; species Psychrobacillus sp. FSL K6-1415. Next base: position 3,837,435 of record NZ_JBBOOQ010000001.1, read on the forward strand.
GAATTAGATTTAACAGAAGAATGGGTAATGAAAAAGCTAAGAAAACATGGAGTAGATTCAGTTAGTGATGTGTTTTATGCACAATTACAAACGAATGGCTCATTATATATTAGCTTAAAAGAAAATGGTGTTTAGCAAAAAAGGAGCGAGGAAATGTGACATAATCACTTTTCTTAGCTCCCTTCTATTTATCCGTGATTTAAATAAGTGAGAATGGCATTACCCAGTTCATCCGGCGCCTCATACATACTCATATGACCTGCATCCCCTATGACTACTTGTTTGATATTATCTCCACTTGCTGTGAATGTCTTGTCAGCTGGGATAAGTTGGTCACTTTCTCCTGCTATTAATAGTACTGGTAGCTCTGTCTTCTCCAAAATTTCCGTACGATCTTTTCTATTTTTCATCGCAAGAAGTGCATTTTTAGCTCCTTGAGGTTGTACTTCATATCCAATCTTTTTAACTTCCTCCATCGATTGTTTATGACTTTCTACATTTTCTGGAGCAAATAGTTTTGGAACAAGACCATCGATGAATATATCGATTCCTGCCTTTTCTATTTTATCGGCTGAGGCAATTCTTCCTTCCTTAGCTTCTTCTGAATCAGGAAATCCTGTGGAATGAATTAAAGAGAAACCGCTTAAATATTGATTATATTTTTCTGCAAAAGCTAGTGTGATATAGCCACCTAGTGAATGACCGAACATGGTCACCTTCTCTATTCCTAGTTCCTCTAAGAAGTCTTTTAGAATTAATGCGTATTGTTCTATATCATTCACGCTATCGAGCACTTTAGATTCTCCATGACCAGGAAGATCAATTGCAATAACTCTATATTTTTCCGATAACATTGGTATTACTTTTCCCCAATAACCAGAGCTTCCACAAAATCCATGGATGAGTAATAGGACCTCTCCTGTGCCTTCCTCTTTGTAAGCAATGTTGGTATTAATTGTTTTCATTAAGTCATCTCCCTAATGTTTGATTAATTGATTGGTTCAACTCTTCTATGTTTACCCCATCTATTTGTTTATTACTCAAATTATATTTCTTCTTAATAGAGAGAATCCGTTTCACGCTTTCATCGATTCTTTGTTCCGTAATTTCTCCATCTTCTATTGCTTTAAGAATTGCGTCTACCGTTTTTTTTACATTTGCGTAGTTATGCGCTACTAACACTATGTCATTTCCTGCTTTTACTGCAGATACGGCTGATTCACCTATTTCCAAGTTATTTAGGATTGCTTTCATCGTCATATCATCTGTTATGATAATACCTTCATAGCCTAGCTGTTCCCTCAATACATCGGTAATAATTCTCTCTGATATGGAGGCCGGATATGTAGAATCAATTTTTGGAAGTAAAATATGACCTACCATCACGACATCCGCACCTTGCTCTACCGCATGCTTAAAAGGTATTAACTCAAGAGCTTGTAATTCCTCTAAACTCTTTTGAATTATTGGTAGCTCTTTATGCGAATCCACTGCAGTATCGCCATGTCCGGGGAAATGCTTTATAACCGAAATAACCTGCTCACTTTGAATGCCTTTCATCATCTGTAGCCCCAGCTCACTTACTAGCTCCGCATCTTTTCCAAAGGATCGGTCTCCAATAATCGGATTATCGGGATTGCTGTTTATATCAAGAACAGGAGCAAAATCTAAATTGAAACCAAATGCACTTAGTTCTTTCCCCAATAGCTTCCCTATATTATAAGAAAGAGATATATCATTTCGCTTTCCTAATTCTTCGTTTGTCGGTAACTTAGTTAACTCTGGGAGCCTAGAAATTCTACCACCCTCTTCGTCAACTCCTAAAAACAATGGAACTTTATTATTAGTATTTTCTTGTTTAATGGCATTCAATAAGGAAACAGATTGATTGGCATTCTTTAAATTGTCCTTGAACAAAATAATACCGCCGACTTGATGTGTAGATATGATTTTCTTGGTCTCATTTGTAATATCCGTCCCTTTTATACCCGCAAATATCATCTGGCCTACTTTTTCTTCTAGGCTTAAATCGGAAAGAGAGAAGTCTTTTTCAAATTCTGTGAATACAGATATGTGATGAACTTCTGGATTTGGCTCTTCTTCCGTTGGCTTAGGCATTATCCATTTCAATTGAAAGTCTGTTGTGACATCATATATAAAAATCGTTTGGTCTACTTGGTCATCCTGATAGCTTCTAACTTTATCAGCTTCACCTTTAATGGATTTAATATCCTCGAGACGGATTTGTTGGATTTCAGGTGAACTGGACCGTATATCAAAAACAACTTCAGATTGATGACCCACTGTTGCATCGTTCGATAGAAATTCTTCATAGATGGCACTAGCATTCTTACTTTTTCGATCTGGAGCTCCCCATAGTTCATGCACTTTTTGGATGGTAGTTTCTCCTACGATAAAAGGTGAATTAATCGTTTGCCCTTTTTCTGCTAGGTCAAACAAGAGGGATACAAAGGATTCCGCATCTGAAGACACTTCTATCGGCACTTCCTTTTGTGAATCGCTATCTTCCTTAGAATCTTTGAGCATTACAACTACGGCAATTGCAAATAATATTAGAAGAAGTATTACTACCTTTTTGGTCATCATAAAACCTCCAAACAAATGATAATCTTACCCCTACTTCCATAAGCCTAACCAATATCCCTTTAATCTAACTAAAAAAAGAGCTTTATATTTGATATATTTTCACTTCTCAAATATAGTACTATTTGAACCAAAATAATATAAAAACGACTGAAAAGAGGAATAGTTATGTCTAATAAAGATGCTATGATATGTGATATAGAAACTGGAATTTGCGGACCTGCAGAAGAAAGTAATTCTGTTATAGAGCTAATTGACCTAACTGCCCTGTCTACAAAAAAAGAATCTGATGCAGTTACTGTACAAACTGAAAAAGATAAATGAAATAGTTAAAACGCCCTTCTGTAATTAGTACGGAGGGGCGTTTGCCATATCATTGCACTTCCTTCACTTCTAAATGCTTCATACAGTTAAATAAATGACAACTGTTACCTTGATCGTTGAGCTCCACAATTGAAACGGAAGTGTTTCCGATATCACGAGAAAACTCTCCATTTGGAACAAGTGCATATAATAATCTACTTATGAAGCCTCCATGACTAACTACGAGCACTCGTTTTCCCAAATGTTTTTGTTTTACTTCTTCTATAAAAGACATCCCACGAGAAAGAATATCAGCCTCTGATTCAAAGCCGATATCCTGGTTTCTCCAATCCAGCCCCCATTTAGCAATTCGTTCATCCTCAGTCGTTCCTTCGATTAAGCCACCACCAATTTCTCCAAGACGTTTGTCTTGAATAAAGTCGACTCCCGAATGATTTTCAGCAATAATTTCAGCTGTTTTCTTTGCACGAATTAATGGACTTGTATAAATAACGTCCCATTCTTCGAACTGCATTCTTTGCGCTGCACGCTTAGCCATTTGAATTCCTTCTTCATCTAGTGGCACATCTGTACTCCCCTGAGCTCTACCTTCCTTATTCCAAGCAGTGACACCATGTCTTACAAACCCTATCGTCGTCATGTAATTTCCCCCTTACTTATTGTTTCATTATAATCAAATTAAAATAATTGAACAATTATTGCTTGACCTTCACGCAACGTAAAGGTTTAAGCTGAATATATAAGGAGGTGATGAATTGGAATACACGGTACAAAAACTTGGGCAGCTTGCTGGTATTAGCGCAAGAACACTACGATATTATGATGAGATTGGGCTACTTAAACCTACACGTATCAATTCATCAGGATATCGTATATACGGTGAAAATGAAGTAAATCGGCTGCAACAAATACTATTTTACCGCGAACTTGGAGTAAATTTAGAAAGTATTAAAGAAATCATGACATCCCCAGCATTTGACGGTACACAAGCGCTTCGAGATCATCGTGATAAACTGCTCGAAAAACGTGTGCAACTTGATGCACTTATTAATAACGTGGATAAATCAATTAAACAGACAGAAAGGAAGATTAGCATGACAGATAAGGAAAAGTTTGAAGGCTTTAAACAAAAACTTGTTGATGACAATGAGAAGAAATACGGAAAAGAAATTCGAAAAAAATACGGTGAAGATACAGTGAATGCATCCAACGTAAAAATAAAGGGCATGACCGAAGAGGAGTATGCGAAAATACAGAAATTAGAGGAGCAAATGTTCATGAATTTAAAAGCAGCAATGGATACCGAAAATCCCGCCGGAGAACAGGCTCAAAAAGCGGCAGATTTGCATAAACAATGGCTTTGCTTTTACTGGGATCAATACTCTAAAGAAGCTCATGAAGGTCTTGCAGAAATGTATGTCTCTGATGAACGATTCACTGCATATTATGATAAAGTACAATCAGGTGCAACTGAATTTTTACGAGATGCAATTGTTATTTACACAAAAAGCTAGAAGGCTCATACCTTCTAGCTTTTTCTAACTATCACTTTGTATATTTTATCGATTCCATAGACACCAACCAATAACAAAAAGAAGGCAATAATATAGTTGGACAAACTCTTTTCTATTTCGAGGATATTTAACAAATAAAGAAAAATAATAGCCCAAATTATTATTAATACGGATTTAATAATTCCAACCTCCTAACTAATTTGGAAGTTTGTCCTTTCCATTTTGTAATACATTCTCGATTATGTGGATATCCTCTGGATAAGCTAAATCCAAGTCTTGGATTTCCTCGAATGACATCCAAGCAATTTCGTGAATAAATTCATCTGGGTCTTGCAATGTTATTTCACCGCTTATTATTATAACTAAAAAATAGTCCACATCGTAAGAGATTCCGTGTTCACTGAGAGTTCCACTTTTATTATGTACCTTGTCAATCGTTTTCACTATGAATCCAGTTTCCTCACAAAATTCTCTTATACAGCATTCTTCTATTGTTTCTCCTTCTTCAAGCGTCCCAGAAGGAACTGTCCATTTCTTATCTTCTCCTGGTGCTGCTTGAAGTACCATTAATACTTCCTTCTGATCATTTACACAAATACCAGCTGCACCTTTCCAGCTAAACATCAGCCTTCACTTCCTCTCCTTATATCCACTCTTCTTCTATTATATTTGGATCATAACGGGACTTTTTTAAATCTACACATCCATTGGCAAGAAAGTGGACCCCTTCCGATTCTAGCATTGCTTTTTGAGAGTATGCCGATTCTTCATCAGCCATTACAATTTCGCCCTTCGCATTAATCACACGTTGCCAAGGAATATTATGTTTTGCACTCATAGAATGTAAAACACGAACTACCTGTCTTGCTCCTCGAGGGCTTCCTGCAACTTTTGCAACCTGTCCATACGTCATCACTTTTCCCGATGGAATGGACTTTATAATATGAATTACTTTTTCAGTAAAAGGATTCATCCCGTAACTCCCTTTCATTTCCTCTAATTATAACTGACAATTTATAAAATTATAATTGCATTTAATGTAGTACCTTGCATAAGATAATACCATATGATATATTCTATCTAAGGTACTGTTCATTAGTTAGTAGTGGAAGGAGGAAAAAAAAGATGAATATTCAATTTAAAAAAGGAGTATTAAACTTATGTGTGCTCGTTTTATTGGATAAGCAAGATCGATATGGTTATGAGCTTGTACAAAAAATATCCGATCAGATTTCAATTTCAGAAGGATCCGTATATCCATTATTAAGACGTTTGACAAAGGAAGGCTATTTTACCACATATCTGCAGGAGTCCACAGAAGGACCCCCACGGAAATACTACAAACTCACTGATTTAGGTCGCTCCTACTTACATGAACAATTGAAAGAATGGAAAAGTTTTACGACTGGTGTAAATAATCTAATTGAAGAGGGTGTAAAAAATGACTGAACAACAATTTTTAAATGAATTAGAAACTGCTTTAACGAGGCTTCCAGCTGAAGAGAGATATGATATTCTTTCTGATATTAAAGAGTACTTCTCAAATGGCCGAGAAGATGGAAAATCTGATAGTGAAATTGCGGCTTCTTTAGGGTCACCAAGAGATATTGCTAAGGAGCTTTCCGAAAACCAAGTTCAAATTCCAGAGAAAGTTACAACTGGCAATAAAATCATTAAAGTCCCTCATGCGAACTTCTCAAATGTGATGATGGATATAGAATTCGGCTCTTTATACGTAACTCCTTCGGAAACAGACGAAACAACTATAGAGCTAGTTGGAGAAAATGATAAATTACAATTGACCGTCGATATAATAAACGACACATTATCCATTCAATTTAAAACCAAAAAGTATAAACTTTTTAGTTTCATGTTCTTAATAAAAGAACTAAGAGTAAACGTTTCCCTACCTAAAAAGCTATATACAACCGTTATTATGAAAACTACTTTCGGACGAATTCGTGCTGAAAAAATACTCGCGAAGAATATAAAAACTACATCAGATAACGGGAGTATTGGATTAAAAGAATTTGCTACAACCATTCTAGAAGTAAAAACCGATAATGGACGTATCGAAATGGATAAAATTCAGGCTGATAGGCTCACTGCTGAAACTGATAACGGCAGAATTGAGCTTCGAAATATCGATGCCGAGCAAGTTCACACGGAAACAGATAACGGGAGAATTATGATGCAATACGTAAACGGAAGTATTGTAGGAAAAACTGATAATGGCAGAATCGAGTTACTAACTGCTAGCTTGGATCGAATGATTGAATTGGAGACAGACAACGGGGGCATTTTAGTAGAAACGGAAAATGTGCCAACGGACGTATCTATTCATGCAAATGTAGATTTTGGCAAAATAAGCGTGTTCGGTGAGAAAAATACTCGAACTGTTTTCGGAAACGGAACAAACAAAGTCCGACTTTCATCGGATAATGGGAAAATAGCGGTAGAAAAGAAAAGCAGAGTAGTAGCTTATAATTAAGAAAAAGTCCTTCAAGACGACAAATCATCTTGAAGGACTTTACTATTTTGTACGTATTAGTTTTCTTCTATTTCCTTACGGTTTTTCTTGAATAGTTTCGATAGGATTTCATAAACAATCGGTACAACTATTAACGTTAACAACGTTGAACTTGTTAAACCACCGATTACTGTAATACCAAGACCCTTCGAGATTAAACCGCCACCACCTGAACCAACAGCTAATGGAATCAATGCACCAATAGTTGCAATTGCAGTCATTAGGATTGGACGAAGACGAGTTGCCCCCGCTTCCAGAATTGCTTCACGCATACTCAGACCATCACGTTCCATATGAATGATTCGGTCTACTAGTACAATCGCATTTGTGACTACGATACCGATTAACATGAGCATACCCATCATTACTGATACAGATATAGTTTCTTTCGCGATCAATAAACCAACGAATGAACCTATTACTGCAAACGGTAATGAGAATAGTATAGCAAATGGTGCTACACCCTCACGGAATGTTACAACTAAGATAAAGTAAACAATTGCGATAGCCGCAAGCATTGCTATTCCAAGCTGTGTAAATGTTTCAGTCATATCTGCTGCAACACCTGCAACACCAACTGTAACACCTTTTGGCAAGTCTAATTTATCAATTGCTTCATCTACTTCTGATGTTGCAACTGAAATATCATCCCCAAGGATTGTTCCAGTAACAGTTGCATAGTACTCCCCTTTACTACGAGCAAGAGTATTAAGTGTTGTTCCTTCTTCTACTGTTACCAGCTCAGAAAGAGGCATTGTCGTACCCAACGCTGTAGGTACTTCTGTAGCTAAAATATCATCTACTGATTTTGGTTGTTGTGCTTTTTCCTGCTGAACAATTACATCTAACGAATTGCCATCTTTTTCAACTGTCGTCAATACTTCTTGTGTAGCTGAAGAACTTAACATCATGACAATTTGGCCTGTTGTTAAACCATACTGAAGTAACTCATCTTGCTCTACATTGAATGTATATTCTACATAAGCATCCTCAGTACTAGAAGAAACGTCTTCTAAACCATCATTTTTCTTCATTACATCTTCTACCATTGTTACAGCTTCATTTAGTTTGTTTAAGTCTTCACTATAGAATGTATAGCTAACTTCATTTGAAGACATTGACATAGCGGAGAAGTTTTGGCTCTTCCACTCACCTGTTTGCCCAATATTAAATACATACTCTTCAATTTCTTCACGCACTCCTGGGAAGTCTTCCATTTCTGGATCGAAGATAAGGTACATTAATGCACCGCCTGCTCCGCCTCCCATCATTGCAACTGCCGGATCAGCACTATCACTATCTGTCACTGATAATTGAAGTATATCAATATCTTTACGTTTTAATAACTCTTCTTCTACCGTGGCAACATTTGCTAATGTATCATCTTTTAGCTCACCGGCTTCTGGTGTATACGTTAAATACATAACTTTTTCTTCTTCACTTCCTAAGAAGCTGAAGCCGATTAATGGCGTTAAAGCTAGGCTACCAACTAGTAAAACGATAGATACTATAGAAGTAATTATTTTATGGTTAAGCGTCCATTCCAATATACGCTTATAGCCATTAGCTAGTTTACCAACCTCTTTATGATTACTCTCATTCTTTTTACTATATAATTTCTTCTTAAACAAGAAGTGAGATAATGCTGGAACGATTGTGATAGCCACGATCAATGATGCTCCAAGGGCAAACGTCATTGTTAAAGCAAATGGCATAAACAATTCTCCTACCATACCACCTACAAATAATAATGGTGCAAATACTGCAACCGTAACTAGAGTAGATGACAAAATAGGTTTGAACATTTCAATTGTCGCTTCACGTACTAGCGCACGTCCCGATAACTTCTCATCTTTTAGATGAATTCGACGATAAATATTTTCCACTACTACAATGGAGTCATCTATTACCCGTCCAATCGCAACTGTAATAGCTCCAAGGGTCATAATATTCAACGTAATATCCATCCAGTTTAATAGTAGTAACGCCATAAAAATAGAGACTGGAATAGATATGATTGAGATGACTGTTGATTTAAAATCACGTAAAAACAGTAATATGATTAATACTGCAATTAAACCACCAAATAATGCTTTTTCAATCATCGTGAAGACCGATTCTTCAATTGGCTCACCTTGGTCTAGCGATATATCAATAACAAGACCATCAATATTTTTCTGCTCTTCTTTGATTAATTCTTTGACACTGTTAACAACATCAACAGTATTTGCTTGCTGTCCTTTAACAATTTGAACAGAAATTGCATCCTCTCCATTTGTACGTGAAACTGATTGAACTCTACCAACTTCTTCAATAGAAGCAATATCGCTAAGTTTCACAAATGGAGATGGGTTCGCTGCGGATGGTGTTACCGGAATAAGCATTTCCTTTAGTTCATCTGATGTCATGAACTTACCATCTACTGAAACTGCCTCTTCGCCTTCTTCAAACTCGTATAAACCTAATGAAACCGCTAAGTCACTTGCTTGTATCATTTGTTTTACATCATCTTCTGTCAATCCAAGCTCGGTCATTTTTTCTTCGTTATACGTAAGGTTAACTTCTTCTATATGCTGTCCTGCAATAGTTGCAGAAGCTACACCATCAATTTTCTCAATCTTAGGAACTAATAGATCTGAAACTGTAGAAGTTAACTCCACAATGTCTTCTGTCTTACTACTAACACTTAATGCTACAACTGGCATCATATTCATGCTAAGAGCAGTGACAATTGGTTCCTGTGCTCCTTCAGGTAATTTTACCGACTCTAATGCTGACTTTAATGCACGATTTGCTTCGTCCATATCCTCACCATATTCATATTCCACTTGAATACTTGCCATATTCGAATTGGAATTAGAATAAACCGATTTTACACCCTCAAGGTTTTCTACTACTTTTTCCAAGGGCATGGATACATCTTCCATTACCTGTTCAGGTGTTGCACCAGGATAGACATCCATTACCATTAAATACGGTATTGAAATATCTGGAATTGTTTCCATGTTCATACGTGTCCCTGAATAAATACCGGATACTGTGATAATAATTGTAAGTAGCCATACTGCTAATTTATTGTGCAGGACAAAATTAACTAAACCTTTCACTCTTACACCTACCCCTAATTGACTTTAATTTCTCAATTACTTATAATAATGACTTATTAGTCAGTTGTCAATAATATGAACTAGGAGCGGTAGTTTCAGATGGGTAAAAAACAATTAATAATGGAAAAAGCATTAGAGCTTTTTGCACAACAAGGATTTGAACTTACTTCTGTTCAACAAATCACTGAACACTGTGGGATTTCTAAAGGTGCTTTCTATTTGTCTTTCAAATCAAAAGATGAATTGATATTAGCATTAATCGACCAATTTATGAGTCAAATGATTTCAGATACTGACTATCAGGTCACAACCTCCCAAAACGATGAGAAAACATTATATGAATTTTACTTTACCATGTTCCAATCCACTCAAAAGCATTCCGATTTTGCAAAGATTTTGATGAAAGAACAGTCCCAATCATTTAATAAGGAGCTTGTTATAAAATTTCATTATTATGACCGATTACTAGAGAAAACTATCCTTACTTTGATGGAAAGGTTATTTGGGGAAAAGATCGAAAACACAAAACATGATTTAGTATATTGTATTAAAGGGTTCATCAGTATTTATTCGGAATTAATTCTATTCAATAATGTCCCAGTAGATTTGGATCAGCTCGCGCAATCATTAGTGGAAAAAACAAACCTGCTTGCGACACACGCTACAATTCCATTTATCACCGAAGAAATTTTCCAGTTTAAACGGTTGACCCATACGGAAGTAACGATTGATCAACTGCTTGAAATCTTAGAGCAGAATTTAAAAGATGTAGAGGAGCCACTTGAAAAAGAATCGCTTACCTTGCTAAAGCAACATATACTAGAGCCCTCTCTAAGCCCTGCTGTAGTAGAAGGTCTTTTAAAAAATATTCAAAGCTATCCTAGTTGCAAATGGGTTGCATTCTTACTTCGGAATTACTTCAAACTTGAAAATAATGAGGGAAGATAAAATAGGGACATTACCGGTAGAAATCGTCTATCCGATTCCGCATCGTTACGCTAGATTCGAAATATGAAATTACGTTGGAGCAAAAATTAGCATTAATTCACGTAAATATTAGTTGGTGATTATTTCAAGGTTCGTTCGTACATAAATCGGGTATTTTATAGACAACATCACATTTATAGAGAGTTGCGATAAAATGTTTGGATTTTCGGATTTACTATCTTTGGTAATTTCAGCATTTATCATTTTGCCTATAGTTGTATTTCTGCGAGAAACAGGTTACTTGATAGCAAGTGAGATTTTTGGTGTGAAGAATCCAAGACTAACTATCGGTTCTGGACCACGGGTTTTCAAGTTTTGGATAATTGATGTTCGAAAATATTATCACCTATTTAGCTGGTTTTCATATGATTCTTTAAAAAGGAAAAGTAAGCTAGCATATATATGTCTTTACGCAGGTCCGATCTTCATGAATCTTTCTGTGGCTCTATTATTAAATGCATTATTAGCAAACGGGTTATTAGAAGAACATAAAACGTTTTGGAATCGCTTTGTATTTTATGCTTTTTACTATGTTTTGTTTGATATTATTCCGATGAGAACAGTAAATGGCATGCCGAATAACGGACTGATTATTTATGAAATGCTTCGCTATGGAAAACGGACTGACTTTAACCATGAACCTTTTATATACAAAACAACCGATATTGAAGAGGAATACCAAGACTCTTTAGAAGAAATAGAGGATAACAAAAAAGGTGAAGGAAGATAAAGTAATTCTAAAGGGTAGATGAAGAGGGTTGCTATTTCCCGTCCTTCGTCTACCCCCTTTTATAAAGTATCTTTCATTTATCTTACCGTAAAAAAGTATTACTATTTTGTTTCCAATTTCAAATGAACAGAATCTACGAGCTTCTGATAGCCTATTTCTTGATAGATTTTGTTCGATGTTGGATTGAGCATATCTGTATATAGTACACAAAACTCGAATTCCTTCAATAACTCTTTACTCACTGTTGCAACCAATGTTCTTCCGTACCCTTTTTTTCGTTTTTCAGCGGGTGTAAAAACAAGTGAAACTGTTATCCCATTTGTTGTTGGCCTAGACTTTTTCATCATGGATACAACCTCTCCTTGGTCTTCCCAAAAGAAGACTTCCTTTCCATCCAACATATTTTTTACACGTTTTTTTATTTCTTCTGGAGCTGTAACGGATAACCCAGTATCTTGTTCAAACTGACTGCACCATTTCTCTATAAGCTGTGCGTCACTAATCGTTGCATAACGCCATTTCCCTGGACTCATTTCTAGTGATTCCTCTACTTGGTCCAGTCTATATAGCCCTTGATCCATCATTAAAGAATAGTTCCCATCGGTTTTCTCCTGCCATTTTTGTGCAAACAGAACAGCCCATTCCTTCACACTAATAATTGATGCTACCGGTACGGCATGCTTGGTTAATTCAGATATACATAAATCTATGCACGTAGATATTTGAATTTCATCAACAAATATAATGTTTAAAGGATGTGGTGGAGTCATTTGAAAGATTGCTAGTAATTGACCGTTTTCTTCTATAGTTGCCATGTACGGATTTTCGTATGCACCAGCTTTTATCCCCTTCAAAACACCTAGAAACAGGCTAAATTTATCTTCATTTTCTTCCAAAAAGGGTGTTACTATTTTTGCAAATGCATCTACGTTTTCATAACGCTGAAAATTCATAAAATTGCCCTCCTTTTATCTTTGTATGTTAATATAACCTAAAACAACGCTGGAGGGGATACTTTTATGAAAGTTGTTTCTATCAGAGATATCCATATAGGAAAAGGTATACCAAAAGTCATTGTCCCAATAATGGGGGATACTCTAGAAGCGCTCCTTTTGGAAATAAAAACAATTAAACAAATAAACCTAGACATCGTCGAATGGCGTGCAGATTTGTTTGAGGATATTGAAGATTTGGCTACGGTAAAACAAACACTCTCAATCATTCGTAAAGAGCTACACTCTATACCGCTCTTATTCACTTTTAGAACCCATCGGGAGGGTGGCAACAAAACTATTGAAGATTCGTACTACAAGAACCTTCTTGTGGAAGTGATGAAAACAGATGAAATAGATTTAGTAGACGTAGAGTTGTTTTCACCCAAAGTGACAGAAATTATGGAGATCGCCAAAAAAAGTGATGTCGTTACCATTATGTCTAATCATGATTTCGAAAAGACTCCTGCCAAGGAAGAGATCATGTGGAGACTTAGAAGAATGCAAGAATTGGATGCACATATCACTAAAATTGCCGTAATGCCGAACAATCCAGCAGATGTTCTGACATTGCTAGAAGCGACGTATACCATGCAATCATTGTATGCAGACCGTCCGATTATCTCCATGTCTATGGATTCTACTGGTGTCATAAGTCGATTAGCTGGAGAAATTTTTGGTTCTGCAGCAACATTCGGTGCTGGTGTAGCACCATCTGCTCCTGGTCAAATCCCAGCGAGTGATCTTAAACGTATTTTAGAATTACTCCATACACAATAACAAAAGCGAAGTGCTCTTGGATATTGGACAGAATTAGCTAAAGCACAGGGAGGGATGCACTCCCCTCCTTTTATAGTAGCTGCCTTAGGCGAATCATATCTACACATGGGATACCATTTTCGATTATTTCCTCTTCATAGTGAGCTGTGAAAAAGTCTATATCCACACCGACAATTCGAAATCCACATTTTTGATAAAGAGCTAGCTGATCAATACTTGAATTGCCTGTACCTAATTCAATGACTTTATATCCTTGTTCCTTTGCCATATTTATAGCACCTATTACGAGCGCTTTCCCAAACCCTTTACCTCGATATTGCTGCTCTATAGCAATATTAACTAGTTCTACGGTTTCTGGTCTAGTTGAAAGTAGTACAAATACGCCTACTATTTCTCCACCTTCTTCGCCTATGTAGCATTTCCCCCGCTCTAGATATTGCTGGATAAGCTTCTTAGAAGGATCTGCCTGTAATAATAATTCTATTGGGTATGCTTCATTTATTCGTCTTATTTCCATGTAATTTCCTCTACTTTCTTTTGTAAATGTCTAATACACACTGTATCATCTCTACCTTCCTTCTTGTATACTTTTAGCATAACTCATTTTCCTAATATTACTAAGAACGTATAAAGGAGGTGGCGCAATTTGTTTTGGGAAGAAATAGACGACAAAATACTATTACATACTCCATCTGGATTTAACTTTTCTAATAATCTTCAATATCTCTCCAGATCAACTAATGAGTGCTTATTTCATATTCAGAACAATAAAATCCGAAAAGCAATACCAATAGGAACTTGCAACCTATTAATAGAAATCAGCGAATACAAAGATCAAATTCTAGCAATTAATTTTATAAATGATACATGTCCCGATGGTAAAAATCGCAATGAAGAGATAGTAGCCTATATAATTGAGTGGTTTGACCTCAATGCGGATTTGCAGGAATTTTATAAATTAGCCTCCACTGATCCAATATTGTCACAAGCAGCTCAAAAATTTGAAGGGCTACGCATTATGGGTATTCCTGATTTATTTGAGGCAATGACATGGGGCATCCTAGGTCAACAGATTAACCTTACCTATGCCTATACATTGAAGCGTCGCTTAGTGGAAACTTATGGCCATTCTATTCATTTTGAAGGTCATGATTATTGGTTATTCCCTACACCTGATACTATTGCAAATCTGACCGTACATGACTTAAATGGACTAAAAATGACCGTAAAAAAATGTGAGTACTTAATAGATGTGGCAAACTTAATCCACAAAGGTCTACTGACAAAAGAAATGCTCTTAGCAGAAAATGATGTAAAAAGAGCTGAAAAGATTCTTACTCAAATCCGAGGGATTGGTCCGTGGACCGCTAATTATGTATTAATGCGCTGTTTAAGATTTCCTTCCGCTTTTCCTATTGATGATGTAGGACTACATAATGCTATTAAACAGGTAACTGGCTCACCGACTAAACCTACGAGGACTGAAATTATGCAACTGGCTCAGCACTGGACCGGTTGGGAAGCATATGCAACCTTTTATTTATGGAGATTACTTTATTGAAGGTCAAAAATTGCAGGAAGCGTCGAATTTAGATTGCCCTCCATTTGAGGTGACACTCTTATCCTTCGTTCCTCCACTCGAAACAGAAGTCAGCACTATTATTCACTCTTAAAAGTGTCGAAAACTCAGTGTTCATGATACATTTTTATATACTTCCTTATCTTTAAATAAACCCCATCCTTCTCAACTAGAAAAGGATGGGGTTATGATTATTTTAATATATCTAGAATTTCTTCTGATACATATGTTTTCTTATCTTTTAGCACTGGTCGTTCTAAAAATAATCGCAGACTTTTATTGTAGCTGTAAATATTCATGTTACGTATAACCTTAATAGAACTATTCCCCTTTGTAAGTGTTACTGTCTTTTGTGAAGAGGCAGGATAAGACTCCACTTTATATCCAAGTTGTTCAGCCACTTGAAGAAGCGGAATCATTTTTACCCCATTTTGTATAAAATGATCATTATTAATAATTTGTTTCAGATCGGCTGAAAGATAGTTTACAGCAACAATTTTCGTTGGAACTGTTTGGGCTGGAATGCTTTTTGTAGTGATATTATAAAAAACAATTAGCTCTTTTCCTTCTAAATCCTTCTTAGTTATTACTTCCCCATTTTCATTAAGTATTTCAGTCTCTGTGGAAATATTTAATTTAAGCTCTCCATCTAAACTAATCATATCTTGGTCAAACTTCGACACTTTCGAGAAGCTAACTTTTTCTTTATCTTGAACAATGAGAATCTCTGGTGTTATTCTTGCTGGATATATTAAGATCATTGGCTTGTTTTTATCATAGTAAGCATCTATTTTTTGGCCCACTTGAAAGGATTCTTTTTTAACCGCTTCAGCATTGGTCCCATTTAAAAGAAGGACATTATTATCTAGTGTGAAAATAGTTGTAGTTGGCTCATCTTCTTCTGTCACTACTGTTAGTGCAACCTGATTTTTATCGTTTGTTATATCAGTAATGACACCTGAAAATTTTACGAAGTTTGAAGCTTCAACTGCTTCTTCAGCTTTTTCAGGTGAAATTGCTACTACTTTAGTTGGGGCTGTCTGAGCTGGAATGCTTTTAGTCGCCACAGTATAGAATACAATAAGCTCTTTTCCACTTAAGTCTTGTCGTTCTATTTTTTCTCCTTCAGTGTTTTCGAAAGTAGTTTTACCATCTACTTTCAAATTCAATTTATTATCTAAACTACGCAGTTCTTCATCAAACTTCCCTACTTTAACGGAACCGAAAGTTTTAGCATCATGTACGACTATTAATTCAGGAGAAATTTGCGGTGGATATATCATGATCATCGGTTTATCTTTACCATAGTAAGCATCTATTTGTTGCCCTTTTTGGAATCCCACTTTTTCCATCTTTTTCGTTGAACCGCTATTGTATATCATTGTTTCGCTCGTTACGGTGTAAAAAGTGATCTGTGGCTCTTTGCCAGTTGTTTCTACCGTCAATGTAACAGTGTCCTTTTTTTCTTCTACATTTGTTATAATCCCAGAACCTTTTACAAAGTTAGTTGCTTCGATTTTCGCATCGTCACTTTTCGCATATACTGATCCTTGGCTCCATCCTAGCCCTAGCATTAAAATCATTGCGAAAACTCCAAAAATTTTCTTCATCAAATCTCTCCTTTTTTTGCTTCTCTTTCCATTTGACGGGCCTATTTACAAAAACGTTACAATTTTTTTGAAACATTCTTTAATTTGATTCGTATAAAGTGTAAAGAGAAAAAGATAGGAGTTTGAATATGACGTTATCAATCAACCAAGTAACTAAGAGATACCAAGACTTCGTCGCTGTTAACAGTTTGTCCTTTACAATTGAAAAAGGAGAAATCTTTGGATTGATCGGACAGAATGGGGCTGGTAAAACAACGACATTTCGCATGATTTTAGACTTACAGGAGACTACTGAAGGAAATATTATGTGGAATGGGAAGCAGATTAACTCCATTAACCGAGACATTCTAGGCTATTTACCTGAAGAGCGCGGCATCTTCCCTGCAATGACAGTGGAAGACCAATTATACTTCTTCGGAGAGCTAAGAGGGAAGACAAAAAAAGATCTTAAAAAAGAAGTAGATTACTGGATTAATCGTTTTGAATTAGAGGATAAGCGAAAATCAAAAGCGGAAACCTTGTCCAAAGGGAACCAACAAAAGGTCCAACTTATCGCTAGTTTTATACATCAACCAGAGTTCTTGATATTAGATGAGCCTTTTAGTGGCTTGGACCCTGTTAATATGGATTTACTAAAGCAAGCAATTCTGGACTTAAAGCGCAAGGGAACGACTATATTATTTTCTAGTCATCAAATGGATAATGTTGAAGAGCTTTGTGATCATTTATGCTTACTGAAACGTGGTGTGTCCTTGTTTTCAGGAAGCTTATTGGACTTAAAGAAACAATACGGTAAAACAAAATTAACGATACGTACAGAAATTCCAAGAGAAGTCTTAGCTGGATTGCATGGTGTAAGGGATATTCAAGTTGGAAAGGATCATTATACATTAACACTTGAGGATGAATCATATGCGCAGTCTATCTTCGACTATGTATCTAATGGAAAATATATAGAGAAATTTAGTTTGGATTATTTATCATTAGATGAAATCTTCAAGGATAAGGTAGGTGGTACACATGTCTAAATTTTGGCTATTAGTTAAGCAGTTATATGTTCAAAAAGTAAAAGCGAAATCATTTATATTTTCTATCGTACTATATGTTGCAGTGATCAGTGGAGTTATGTTCTGGTCAGATATTAAAGAAGCGTTTTTCCAAGAAGAAGCTTTACAGATTGCTTTAATCAACGAAACAGATATAGAAATCGAGGCTTTATTTGAATCGACTAACGACATAGAATTCACCTTTCCAACTGATGAGGTAGAAAAGGTAGAAGAACAAGTCGTCAACGGGGACTTTGCCGCTGTAATTTTCGTTGAGGATCAGGACAATTCATTGACAGCAGAAATCGCCACCTTTGAACCACTAACATTTAATGATCAGCAAAGCCTTTCTTCAACTCTACAGTATGCAGGGAAAATATATGAAGTACAGCAGCTAAATTTAACAGCTGAGCAAGCTGACAAAATTCTTCAATCCGAAACTACTATCACGATGAAAAATCTTGATGAGCAATCTGCCTCAGGTAAAAGTGAGGATGAGAAGGCTGCAGGAATTGGTGCTTCCTTTTTAATAGGCTTTTTAATTTATTCATTTGTTATGACATTTTTATCGATGATTACAACTGATGTTGCTTCCGAAAAAGGTTCACGTGTTCTAGAGGTTTTACTCGCTAGTGTAAAGCCAGCTACACATTTTATGGCGAAGTTAACCGGAACATTTCTCCTAGCATTGACACAAATTGCGGGATTATTACTTGTTCAAGGATTGTTATTCGCACTGATTGATGGAGGATCTAAATGGGATGTTGTCCAGGAAATTGCCAACGAATTATCCCTTGCATTTATCGGATACTCAGTAGCATTTTTATTGATAACAATCATTCTATACTTAATACTTGGTGCATTATTAGGGTCTTTAGTTTCCAAGGTTGAGGAATCAAGTCAGGCGATGATGCCTGCGATGATGGTAGGAATTATTGGATTTTACGTTTTAATCTCAGGTATGGCAAGTCCTGATACGCTGCTGATTAAAGTATTCTCTTATATTCCGTTCACGTCAGGTATGGTAATGCCACTACGAATTGGAGCAACAGATATATCCACATTTGAACCAATTCTGTCCATGGCTATACTAATCGTCACTGTAATTCTTCTATTCCTATTAAGCTTATCCTTCTATAAACGAAGTGTTTTAACTTATAGTAGTGGGGGAATAATTCAAAAAATCAAAACCGTTTTAAAGGTCACAACTTAATATATTTCACAGAAATAATCGCGAAGGTATCCACCCTTGCGATTATTTTTTTGATACAATTTTTGATTTCTTGCATAAAATAATGGATGAAAGAAGGGATGCATATATGTGTGGAATTACTGGTTGGATTCATTTTCAAAGAGATTTGCGAAACGAATTATCAGCGGTTTCGAAAATGACGGAAACCTTAAATAAGCGTGGTCCAGATGACGATAATATTTGGAGTTCTCCGCACGCCGTGTTTGGACATCGCCGTCTAACAGTGGTAGATCCTGTTGGTGGAAAACAACCAATGACTAAAAACTATCAATCAAGTGAATATACACTTACGTATAATGGAGAGCTATATAATACAGAGGATCTCAGAACAGAATTGTTGAAACGTGGGCATTCCTTCTCTGGCCATTCGGATACCGAGGTTTTATTGACCTCTTATATTGAATGGAAGGAAAAATGCGTTGACTACTTTAACGGTATATTTGCTTTTGCAATTTGGGATGAAATGGAACAAAAAGTGTTTATTGCACGCGATCGCCTTGGAGTTAAACCACTTTTTTATACTGAGAAAAATGGGGGTTTCCTATTTGGCTCTGAGCAAAAATCGCTCTTCGCACATCCTGCTATTTCTCCAATCATAAATAGAAATGGCCTTGCAGAGATTATTGGTTTAGGTCCATCTCGTCTTCCTGGTTCAGGCGTGTACAAGGATATACATGAATTACGCCCCGCACACGCACTAAGCTTAACTAGTAAAGGACTCCGTACTTGGCGCTACTGGAATGTAGAAAGTAAGGAGCATACAGATTCTTTAGACGAAACAATCGAAAAAGTTCGCTTCCTAGTAACTGATGCTGTAGAAAGACAACTTGTATCTGACGTACCTCTTTGCACATTTCTGTCTGGTGGTTTGGATTCTAGTATCATTACGTCAATCGCTGCCAAATCCTATTCACATAATTCTAAATCCTCTCTGAACACTTACTCCATTGACTATCAAGACAATGACCATCATTTTAAAGGCAATACCTTTCAGCCATCAAACGACCTCCCTTGGATTCAAAAGGTGACAAACCATCTAGAAACGAAACATCATTTCTCTATTATTACCCAACAAAAATTAGCGGAGTTTTTAAGAGAGGCTGTTCACGTACGTGATCTTCCTGGAATGGCCGATATCGATTCATCTTTACTTTGGTTTTGCAGAGAAATTAAACAGGATTTTACAGTAGGACTTTCTGGAGAGTGCGCTGATGAGATTTTTGGTGGCTATCCATGGTTCCATCAGGTTGGAAACGCAGAAAAAGGTTTTCCCTGGATACGATCTACCAATGAACGCTTTCAGCTATTAAATGATAGTTGGCAAGGTAAATTAAAAATAGAAGAATATGTACAAAATGCATACGATACAACTATAGCTGAAACTCCTCTGCTAGAGGGGGAAACAGATATAGAAGCAAAAAGACGAGCATTATTTTATACAAATATGACATGGTTTATGACTACTCTTTTAGATAGAAAAGATCGTATGAGTATGGGTGCTAGTTTAGAGGTCCGCGTGCCATTTGCGGATCACCGATTGGTAGAGTATGCATGGAACATTCCTTGGGAATACAAAATGGTTGGCAATCAGGAAAAAGGTATTCTACGAAAGGCATTTCAAGATAGCTTGCCATATGATGTACTTTATCGCAAAAAAAGCCCATATCCCAAAACCCATAATCCAGTCTACACAGGGATTGTAAGTAATATGTTAAAAGAGCAATTGCAAGATAAAAACTCTATTCTGCATGAGCTTTTCCAAAAGCAACGTCTAGCTGATTTAGTTGAATCGAATGGGGAAGCATTTAAAGTACCATGGTTCGGTCAGTTAATGTCTGGTCCACAACTTCTTGCATATCTAGTGCAAATGCATATTTGGTTTAAGGAATATAATGTTCAACTGGTGGATTAAAAACTCCAGCCACACTTCAAGAGATTTGTATTCCTAACTAGGCAGAGATGCGTGAGATGGATAAATTTCCCTTTCCGCAAGTAAATCATCATCCAGAGCAAGTAAACAAACAGCGAACACAAGTAACTTATGAATTAAAGCAAGTAACTGCCCGATGAACGCAAGTAACTGGCATGCCAAAGCAAGTAAATGGTTAAGAAGGTTAGATCTTCGCTTAATAATTATGGGAAAATAAACAAAAGAAGCTACTCAATCCTTAGACAGAGTAGCTTCTTTTGTATTAACTTGAAATTTCACGAAAGTAGGAATCTATAAATGGCACAAGATAGTCAATCACCGCTTCATCTGGATTGAGCTTCGGATGATGCAATCCATAAGGTGATTCAACTCCAGCCCAAAATAACAGTCCCGGTATTTCTTGTAGGAAATAACCAAAGTCTTCGCCAGTCATAGCCGCATCACATAAAATGGCATTAGTTGCAGGATGCGCTTCTGCAAATGCCAAAAACTCGTTCGCAAGTACCTCATCATTTTTAACTTGATAATAGGACGAACCATAGTTTATTTGAACAGAGCATTCAAAAGCAATTTCTGCTGCTCGACAAAATGCCTCGATCTTCTCTTTAATAATTGTCATTGTTCCTGCATCCATTGTACGAATAGTTCCCTCTAACCTAGCATGTCCAGAAATTATATTCTGTACTGTTCCAGAGGTGAACTTCCCAATCGTAAGTACTGCGGGATCCATTGGATTGACAGAACGGCTTACAATTGTCTGAAGTTGCAATAGTAGCGTAGCGGCCGCAACAGACATATCTCTGGCTTGATGCGGAAATGCTGCATGCCCCTCCTTACCAATGACATTGATAAACAATTCAGATGTATTGGCAAATAACAAACCTGGGCGCGTAGCTACAGTACCAACAGGGAATTCTGGTGCTACATGAAAGGCAAATATTTTATCAGGTACCAAAGCTTGTTGCTCTTCTTTCAGCCATTCACGCATTGGGAGAGCACCACCCGGACTTTCCTCAGCTGGTTGAAATAGAATAACTGCATGATCTTTTATAGGGTTTTCTACTAATTTTCTTAGTAGCCCCAGTGCCACAGTCATATGCATATCATGACCACAAGCATGCATTTTCCCCGGATGACTGGATTCAAAGGAAAGCCCAGTCACCTCTGTTATCGGAAGACCATCGATATCCGTTCTCCAGCCAATCGTTTGTGTAGGTTCGGTTCCTTCTATTTTCACAACTATACCTGTTTTCCAAGTAGTAATTGTCAGTCTATCCTGTGGAAGTGTACGAATTTGCTCCAATAAATAATTTTGTGTTTTTACTTCTTCAAAACCTAATTCAGGTATGCGATGTAAATCTCTCCGAATATCTTGTAAGGTTTTCATCAGCTACCAACTTACAACTGACGTAATTCTTGCATGATTTCCGTTTTTGATCTTGTTTGATCATCAATTTCTTTAATCACTTTTGCGGGTGCTCCAACGGCAACCGAGTACGGTGGAATATCCTTCGTTACAATTGCACCAGCAGCTACAACTGCTCCTTTACCAACTCTACAACCTTCAAGAACTACAACATTTGCACCAATTAGTACATCATCTTCAATAATGACAGGAATTGCAGAAGGTGGCTCAATTACTCCTGCTAGCACTGCACCAGCACCAATATGACAGTTTTTCCCAACAGTCGCACGGCCACCCAGAACTGCACCCATATCAATCATCGTACCTTCTCCAATAACCGCACCAATATTAATAAGTGCCCCCATCATAATTACACTATTATCGCCGATACTAACTTGATCTCGAATAATTGCACCTGGCTCAATACGTGCATTTATCCCCTTCAAATCTAAAAGTGGAATAGCAGAATTACGACTTTCGTTCTCAACTACTACATCTTCAATTTGATCTTTATATTCATTTAAAACGGATTCGATTTCAGACCATTCTCCAAATAATACTAGGGAATTTCCTTCACCAAAAACTTTTGTATGTTCTCCGAAAGAAATCTGATTTATGCCGTTTCCTTTTATGTATACTTTCACCTGCGTAGATTTCTTTGCATGCTGAATATATGAAATAATTTCGTTTGCATCTAGTTGTTTCATTCTCCATACCTCCTCAAATATGTATCTATTCTACAGTAATTTTTATTAAAAATCACGAATTAAAATTCATTTTTCAAAATTTAACCAACAGTAAGTTATTTTGAAGCTAGTGAAATATTATTGATGATAAACTTCCACGATAACTTTTAACTTACTAGATAGTATTATGCAGATTTCACCAATTATTATCAAATTATCAGAAAATACAGAGAACATGTTGTAAATTATCAGATTAATAATATAATAATATTAATCTTCTATTTTTAAGTACTACAATTTTAAGCATTTTTTCTTGTAGGTACTTTCAATTGAGTGGGAGAAATAATTATTTTGGGGTGAGAAAGTTGAAGAAAAATCAATTCAGGTTTTTAGCTTTACTTCTCGGCATGATATTATTACTCGCAGCTTGTAGTGAAAGCAAAAAAAATATTGCAATTGGTCCTCCTGCCAGTGAAACAAATTCAGTTTCAAAAATTATCTTGGATGCCTACGGTCTCGAAGAAGGAGATTATAATGAGCATCAAGAAGGATTTGGAGATGCTGCTGACGGTGTGCAGGATGGAAACATTGACATTTCAATTGGAATTCTAGGACTTCCAGCCGCAAGTATTGAAAGCCTCCAAGCCTCCTCTGGTGACGTTGTGATGATTAGCCTTACTGATAATGCCATCAAGCATATTGAAGCTAATAGCGGATATAGACGTCATACAATTCCTAAGGACACATACGATTTTCTCGAGTCTGATGTCGAAACTGTTACTGCATATGCAATCCTCATGGCTAATACAGATACAATTAATGAAGAACTTGGTTATAATCTAACAAAAGTTATGATTGAAAAAGCAAGTGAAAATACACATGCTCAAGCTAAACAAATGACCTTAGAAAATGCACTATTAGGTTCAGAAGGGCTTCCCATCCATCCTGGAGCTAAACGCTATTACGAAGAACAAGGATTAACAGTAGAAAACCCAGTTGCTGAACTTAGTGCAGATGTAAGTGATGCCAAGAACGAATTTATCCTTGGTACCGGTAGTCAGGGTGGCACTTACTATCCTTTAGGTGGTGAAATGGCAAGCATTTGGAATAAAAATATTGATGATTTTAACGTGACAAACACCGAAACCGGAGCATCTGTTGAAAACTTATCTAGTATCCGAGATGGACATATGGATCTAGGGATGACAGTACATGTACCAGCATTACAAGCAATAAATGGGGAGGCTGCATTCGAAGGACACAAAGTTCCAAACACCGCTTTTATTGGTCATATTTATCCCGAAGTCATTCAAATTGTTACACGCGAAGATTCTGGTATAAAAAGCTTTGATGATTTGAAATAAAACTTCTAGTTTAACTCAATGAATTTAAAAGTGAGGTGGGAAAATGCAGGATAAGCAACCTATTAGTGCACAGGAAATCTTAGAAAAATACGATAAAGAAAATCAGTTCCGTACAAATATCGGTAAATGGGCATGGGTTGTCACATTTTTAGGTGTATCTCTTACTGTGTTCCATCTATACACAGCGTATTTTGGCACTCTTCCCTCCCAGAAGCAAGGGGCCGTACATCTTGGTACCGCCCTTGGTGTTATATTTCTTTTGTACCCCGTTAAAAAAGGGATGCTAAAAGTACAAAAAAGAATTCCCTGGTATGATATATCACTAGCCTTCTTGGCAATGTATGTAACCTATCATAAGATTATTTTTTATGAATCGATTCTACAAAGTCGTATTTCAGGATACAACACCCTAGATATAATCATTTCCTTACTAGGTATCCTTTTAGTACTTGAAGCTACAAGAAGAACAGTTGGCCTCCCAATTGTAATTGTAGCTTCAGCAGCAATCTTGTATGCAATTTACGGAAATTTCGTCCCTACACAAATTCTTTCACACCCAGGTTTTTCAGTTGATCGAACAGCAACCACTCTCTGGTATAAGGAAAGTGGTATTTTCGGAACTCCGATACAGATTTCAGCAAAATTTATTTTCCTCTTCTTATTTTTTGGCGTAATGCTCGTGCAAACAAATATCGGAAAATTCTTCAATGACCTAGCATTCGCTTTAACCGGCCGCTATACAGGGGGAACTGCAAAAACTGCCGTAGTAGCAAGTGCATTACAAGGGTCTGTATCCGGAAGTTCTGTCGGAAACACCGTTGCAACCGGATCCTTTACGATTCCAATGATGAAGAATGCAGGATTTAAACCTGAGTTTGCAGGTGCAACCGAAGCAGCAGCATCTACCGGTGGGCAAATCATGCCACCAATGATGGGGGCAGCAGCGTTTATTATGATGGAGTATCTAGGAGTTTCTTATGGAACAATAATGTTGGCAGCACTTATTCCAGCTATTCTTTATTTCACTGGAATTTTCATTGGGACGCACTTTGAGGCAAAGAAATTAAAAATACACGGTTTACCAAAATCTCAATTACCGTCCTTTCGAAAACTTATGAAAAAAAACTGGTTTATGCTACTCCCACTAATTGTTATCATCGGAACGATTATGTATGGCTTCACACCCCAACGAGCTGCTCTTTTTGGAATTATTACTGCATTTTTAGTTAGCCTTGTTCGCCAAGAAACAAGAATGTCGTTTAGAAAGACTATAAACGTCCTAGAACAAGGTACCAGAGTAGCACTTCCCGTCATAGCTGCTGTAGCAACAGCTGGCGTCATTGCAGGAGTTGTTAGTATGACAGGTCTTGGCTCAAAGTTTGCAGCTGGAGTAATTGAACTTTCGAATGGTTATCTAATTCTTGCTCTATTCTTCACTATGATTGCATGCCTTGTTCTTGGAATGGGTCTACCAACAACAGCAAATTACGTTGTGACCGCAACAATTGCAGCTCCCGTGCTTATAAATGAGTTCGGAGTGGCGCCAATAGCTGCTCATTTGTTCGTCTTCTATTTTGGAATTGCCGCCGACATAACCCCTCCAGTATGTTTAGCTGCATATGCTGGAGCTGGGATAGCAGGTGCAAATCCATTTAAGACTGGAATGATTGCTGTGAAATTAGCGATTGCTGCGTTTATCGTCCCATTTATTTTCATTTACAATCCAATTCTAGTAATGGTAGAAATCGAACCAGTTATGCTAGTATTCTCAGCGATTGCTGCGGTTATTGGTATGGCTGCTATCAGCAGTTCGATGATAGGATATTTTATTCGAAACTCAAAGATTTGGGAAAGATTTATTCTTTTTATAGCAGGTATCATGCTTATCTTACCCGAGATTACTACCACTATAATAGGTATAGTATTAATTGTAGCCATTTGGTTCATACAGCATCGTCGAACAGATGATGATTATGGACTTCAAAGTTTAACAGGTAACATTTCTACGACAAATTAATGGGAATATGCTACAATTCAATTAACAAATTCGAAGGGATGATGGGTGGACAATGATTTAATAATCTTATTTCTTGCATAATATTTGCTGCTTCGTGCAGAACAAAATATTTAGAACGCAAACGGAAATAGGATTAGTCTGCCCATTATTCAAAAAAGTACGAATGATATTCTCTACACTGCAGTGAATGTGTAGTGTTTTTTCGTATATTCTACATGGTCAGCAACATCCTTCCGTATAATTCGGAGGGATTTTTTTATTCCTCCATAGAGGAGTTGTTTGAATGACTTTATTAGGAAAACTAAATAATATTAGCATTACATTTGGGGATAATGAAATATTACAAAACGTAAATGTAGATATACCGGCAAATGCCGTGATTGGAATCGTTGGTGGAAACGGAGAAGGAAAATCTTCACTGCTTACCGTTCTCTTTAAAGAAGCCCTTCCTACTATTGGTAAAGTGGAATGGATTGGAAAATCCCCTTCTATCAGCTACTTCAAGCAGGAAGAAGAGCAATTTGATCAAACAGAATATGAACATGATGAAAGATCCTATTTCAGTAAATGGGCTGTTCCAGAAGAGAGGGAATATGCTCATCTTAGTGGCGGAGAAAAGATGAAAAGAAGACTTTCTCGTGTGTTTGCAGAGAATTCTCAAGTTTTATTGCTAGATGAACCTACTAATCATTTGGATCAAGATAGCTTATCCTTCTTACAAAAACAAATCCTCTCCCACAGTGGCACATGTATTTTAGTATCACATGACCGTTACTTCTTAGATGAGGTAGCAGATTATATATGGGAAGTTGAAAACAAAAACTTGACGGTATACACAGGGAATTACTCGACTTATAGGGATAAAAAAGCAGAGCGGCTACTGACCCAACAAAGGCTATATGATGCTCAACAATTGAAAATACAGCAGGTCGAGAATCAAATTACCGAGCTGAAAAACTGGTCTTCCAAAGCACATGCAGAATCCACCAAGCAAGAATTCAACAAAGAATACTATCGTGTGAAAGCGAAGAAAATGGACGTTCAAATACGCTCCAAAAAGAAAAGGCTTGAACTGGAACTCACCAAAAATACTATAGATAAACCAGGTATAGAAAAAGAAGTGTCGTTTTCCATTGAGGGAAACAAGAAAAAAGGTAAACGTGTCATAGAAGTAAAAGATTTGAGGAAAGACTTTGAGAAAAGAACACTCTTTCAAAATACTTCATTCACCATACTAGCCGGAGAACGCGTAGGATTATTGGGTTCAAACGGCAGTGGAAAATCGACATTTTTTCGCATGCTCTTAGGGGAAGAAAGCTTTCAAGGAGAACTTTGGAAAACCGAATCTATGAATATTGGCTATTTACGCCAAACTGTTTTCGACTTACCAGAAGATCAAACGCCATTTGAATTTTTTGGACCAACCGACTTTAAAGCAAGGGGACGTATCCAAACACTCATGACAAATTTAGGCTTTTCAAAAGAACACTGGTCGCGATCCATATCAACTATGAGCATGGGGGAAAGAGTGAAGCTGAAGCTAATGGAGTTTATGCTCGATCAAAAGGACGTATTACTGTTAGACGAACCAACGAACCATTTAGATCTTCCTTCCCGTGAGCAACTAGAAAAAACTCTTTCTACTTACCCGGGGACCATTTTACTCGTAACACATGATCGATATTTTTTAGAAAAGCTAACGAACAAGTTGCTTGTAATTGAAAATAAATCAATTCGAAAGTTGGAAATGAATTATAACGAGTGGATGCATAAAAACTATGAATCACATCTCGAAAAAGAACTTTTAACATTAGAAACAGAACGACAGGCCGTACTTGGAGAACTTAGTTTCTTAAAGAGTAAGGATCCAAAATATAACAAGCTAGATGTACAATTTAACGAATTAACTAAGAAGATAAATGAATTAAAAAAGGGATAGTTTACAAGGTAGCCCCTCCATAGGGACTGCCTTTATTTTATTCAAAGTTTGTCGTTTTAAATTTTATCTTGGCAATTTCCCGGGAAATTTGTCAGTGTATGTTACCCTGTTTACTTTTCAATGGTAATCACTTTATAATCTAATAAATCTAATAAGAAAAGTAGGTTTTAATATGAGAACAATCCCCAAACCTCTCGTGATGATAAATCAATGGACAATTGTATTATCTGTAATCATCTCGCTTATAACTCAAACTGCATGGATTTTGCTAATCCCATTAGTTGCAAATATATCAAGTTTATTGATAGGATTCCACCCTATACTAGTTGTGGCCAAAAGGTTTTTATCTAAACCCGCCAACCAGTATATACAAGAAGACTATGCGCAACTTCGGTTCAATCAGTGGCTTGCTGTTAGCTTTTTGTTAGTAGCTAGCATCAGCTTTCTATTGAATTGGACAATACTTTTCAATACAGCAGCTATTATGGTCGGTCTAGCTGCATCCATTGCATTAGCAGGGTTTTGCATAGGCTGTTTCGTTCGATTCCAATTTCAACAATGGAACTATCGAAGAAAAAAGTCAGCTTTATAAATCAATTTATAAAGGCATATTAAAAATTGGCTTATATAATACGAAAATAGCCTTTCCTGTTAAATAGGAAAGGCAGTTTATTTGTTTTCGAATCCATTGATGCATTGAGGATCTAAATAGAAAAAATGAGAAAAGTGCAGGAAATCGTAGCTCCCCCATTTGAACTTTCATGACTCCTTCTCACCCCTTACCTATTTCCCTTGCCGTTTCACTTATAATCAGACTAAGCTTTAAACTATTAAACCATTTATCTGACTCACTAACATTCCCATTCAAACCATTTATGTCTTCATGATACTCTAACCCTTCAACGGCACGGAAATCTAATTGTTTTTTAGCCATTCTCCAAATAATCATTGCCCATTCTGCATCTGTCATCATAGCTTTTGAATATCTATTTATAAATTTTGCACTTCCATGCGAAAAAGCACATGAACCAGCAGTTATGTCGACTTCTTTTCCTAGTTCTAGGGAGAATATATGATTTGTTATTTTTTCAGTTTCAATCCATTCTATTGGATGGGAGTTCTTAGCTTTTTCTGTCCTTCCTAGTATTAAATAATTATAGGTAGGTATGTCCTCTACTATTTCTCTTAATTCCTTTGGGTAGCACTTAACCCATGTTAAAATCCTATCAAAATCACAGTAATGATAGAAATCACTAATCCCCCGAAATGCAAGTTTCAATGCTTCCCTTCTTGCATTTGCTACTCCTTTTTTAGGAATAATCTTAACGTTAAATTTACTTTTTTCAATTTCTGTAATTAACCCTCTAGAAGTTTCTTCACTAACAGCAATAAAAAGTTTCGAATAAATTTGTTCTAATTCTTTTTTATGTTCCTTAAAAAGCTCAATACTTTTCCCTTCTGGGTCATGAATTACAGTTACAAGTGCTGTATTCAATAAACAATCACCACCGATGTCGTAATTAGTTTTCCTTTTGTTAGAGTACCCTCCAATTCATTCCATTCTTTTATTTCCATAATAATTAATTCCTACAATAGCAAGTAGGATAACCAGTAAAATTGAGCCAATAAAAACTGGGGTACTTATATTTCTTGTACCAAATTTATTAGCAGCATACTCCCCATCTCTTGTGGCCTTAATATATGTTCCAACTTCCTCCTGTATAGCAATCGCTTTATCTGTGGTTATTCCTTGGATAGAAAAATACTTTGTTCCTTTCTGATAGGAATTTGAGAAATTTCCAGAATAGGTTCCTTCCTTATCCGAATACTTTGTAACATGTCCAATTTCTTTATCCACCTCATTGACCCGTTCGTCCGTGATAACATACACAGAACCCTCCCACACGACGAATGCAAATGACCAATCTGCAAATGTTTTAATAGGAAATAATATATGGACAAAAAGAATAAAAACGATACCAACACGCATTATTTTTTTGCTATTCAAACAATAATCACCCCTATAGAATATCGGACATTCTAACTTCGTCCCTGTTCCACTAACGTTTTATTTTAAAAAAAGGCTGCTTCAAAGCAGAAATCTACTTTAAAACAACCTTCATATCTATCATTCTCCTAAATCTACATTGTGGTAGACTTGTTGAACATCTTCTAAATCTTCAATTGCGTCGATCATTTTCTCGAATTGTGCTTGAGCGTCTGCATCTAAAGCAATATCATTTTGCGCAAGCATTGTTAGTTCCGCGACTGTGAAGTCCGTTACCCCCGCCGTTCTTAATGCTTCTTGTACGGCATGGAATTGATCTGGCTCTGCATAGACGATTACTGCATCTTCCTCTTCTAAAATGTCGCGCGCGTCTACTTCTGCTTCCATCAAAATTTCTAGTACGTCATCAGCAGTTTTACCTTCTAATCCAATAACTGCAGTTGCATCAAACATATAAGCAACTGAACCACTGACACCCATATTACCGCCATTTTTACCAAATGCAGCACGTACATCGGATGCAGTACGGTTTACGTTATTTGTAAGTGCATCTACAATTACCATAGAACCATTCGGTCCAAAACCTTCATAACGAAGCTCATCAAAGCTTTCTTCTGATCCGCCTTTTGCTTTTTCAATCGCTTTATCAATAATATGCTTAGGCACACTGTATGTTTTTGCACGTTCCAATACTACTTTAAGCGCTTGGTTAGATGTAGGATCAGGCTCACCTTGTCTTGCAGCAACATATATTTCACGACCAAATTTCGCATAAATGCGGCTAGTATTAGCATCTTTGGAAGCTTTCTTTTCTTTAATATTATTCCACTTACGACCCATAAGTCCCACTCTCTTTCGCTAAGCTAAATTTTATACTGTAACATTATACATGAAACCCTTATAAACTAGCAAAATAAATACATTAACTTCCATTTATATACTATTGATTTGGGTATAATTCATGCAGGAATGCGATCGATTTTGTAATCATTTCCTTTAAAACATCTTCATTAATATCCTCGACTTTGTTTATATATACGCATGATTTTCCTGCTGAATATTTCCCGAAGCGTTTGAGAGCTTCTTCTCGTGCCGTGTCCCCGGTCGTAATATATAAACTAATCTTTGCCTTTCTCGGTGAAAATCCCACTAAAGGAGCATCTCCTTCGTGACCTGAAGCGTATTTATAATGATAAGTCCCAAAACCAATAATGCTCGGTCCCCACATCTTAGCTTTATAGCCTGAGGTCTGCTCAAAAATTTCTAAAAGTCTGTATGCATCCTCACGTTTCTTCGTATTATCGACTGCCTCTATAAATTCAATTACACTAGCATCTGTCTCTTTCATCTTTGCTTCATATTTAGCCATTTTCTGACTCCTTTCGATAACTACTTTTTATAATAAGCCCGTGACACTAGTAGTCCAACCACTCCCAGAACTATAAATAAGAATGCCTTAATAGCTACAGATACAAATGAAATATCGAACAATATGATTTTCGCTAACGTCACAAACAGAATACTGACACCGACATACTTACCTTGAGGCAATGAAAAACGACTAACTACCATAAATAAGATAGCCACTATAATCCATAAAGAACTAGTAATGACTCGCTCGGCATTGCTACCAATATCCCCTGAAAGTAAAGTAGCAACCATATGCAAAAAGTATAAAATCATACTCGCGATAAATGATACTCCAATATTTATGACAGTTTTCTCTATAAAAATTCTAGATAGTAAATAAACTCCATAAACTGTACCTACTAAAAATACTATCCAGTGTAGCATTTCCCATGATATCCAACTCATAATTGAAAAAGATAGCACATAGTAGAAAGCCACGATATAACTAATACTCAAAAGAATTAGATGTAAAATATGTTTGAAACTTTTATATACAAAGAAGTATATATAGCTCAACCCGATTATCCCTTCAAACAATAAATTATCTAGCTGAAGCTGCATTATATTTAACAAAGCAACTGATCCATTCGCGATAAAAATAGGTGTACGAATAGAATCCTTTTGATATACATAATAACAAATTCCATAAATTAGCGTAATAATTACCATTAAAGCTGTTGCTTCTTTGTCCGTGAATATTATACCTATCCATAAGACAGTTAATAGCATAATTGAAAATAGCGTATACGCTTGTTCCTTTAACATCTGCTTTGTCTTCAAAAGACTAACCAATAAAGCAACATGCTGCGCGAATACGGGAAGCATTGCGATCCATTTATATGCGTCAGGTACATTTGTAAAAATAAAGAAAACTAATATTGCGACCTGTAGGAAAATGACCGAAATATAATATAGTGCCTTGTAGGAATATTTTAAGGCGATCCATAGAAATACTATAAAAAGAACTGTTTCGTATAAAGAAAACAATGGAATATTGGGCAAAGTGCTTTTTATCAGAAATGGAACAAATACGCCCCCAACTATAGCTACAATTCCAATCCCTTGTGAGCGATACTTATAGGTAAAAAATAATCCTAATGCAATCCAAATAAGATTGAAAATAAATGCTACTGTAGGTCCGGATATATTATAAAGCTGATGCATCGCAAAAGTTGTCAACATTAGGATTGGAATAGAGCCACCAAGGAGCATATGCCCTAAATTCTTACGACTTTTTTTAATTTGCCATATACCTAATGCGATTAATACAAAACCAACGACATAACCTATGATTACTTTTACGGCCGGTTGTAAAAAACCGTAATCTGACACCGCTTTGAATCCCCAAATTATTCCCATTATAAATACGACAATAAATAAGGGAGGAAGTATTTTCTGAAAGATTAGTACATCCCATTCAACAGGCTGTTTCACTTGTTGTTGCTGTTTGACAAGTCGCTCGGGTTGAGAGATATTTGGTTTAGTATGTATTTGCTCTTCTAAAAATCGAACTCGTTCTTCTAATTGCTCTATTCTCTTTTCAAGAAGTTCACTCTTCTCCACCCAATCCCTCCTTTTCAATAAGTTCATACTCATACTATTAGACAAATATTGAAAATATCCTTTAAGCTGCACTGATAATTGATCATAAAAAACATGAGGAGTTATCATTTAAATAACTCCTCATGTTCTCTTTTATTTCGGCAATAACGAATTAATTTCATAAATGAGTCAATTTCATAATTACTTGTTTCATTTAAATTGGAGTGGCAGGCGGCGACTCCAGCGGAAACAGCGCGAGCTGAAAGCCCCGCAGGAAAGACATTGGTCGAACTTTGTTTGACCAATGTCTTTGCGACGAGTAACCGCAGGAGCATATGTTTTCGTAGTAACGAGGAGATTGAAGCCGTGCCCGCGGAAAGCTTCCGCCTAGAGCGGAAATCAGCGTTGTTCGGATTTAACTATATAATATTCTTTATGAAATTGATTCAAATAAGTTAAATTTCTAAACCTACTTTTTCACTAGTCGTTTTTTCATAAACTTTAATAGAGCCTCCAGAAGGTCCGTAAGTAATCGTTGAATTTACCCAACCATAGTTTTCATAGTACCCTTCTAAATCACTAGATAAATAAAGTTTCTCATATCCTAGCTGCGCACTCACATTCAATCCATGTTCTAAGAGACTTTTACCAATTGACCTTCCTCTATACTCCGGCTTCACATATAAGCAGGCTAACCAAGGGAACAAATCTTGTCTGCTATTAATGTCATTTCGAAGCAACGCATAAGTACCAATGATTTCCTTACCCTCGATAGCAATATAAAATCTTGGTATAGCATCCTTATCTTTACTTGAATGTCTAATACAATCCTTGTAAAAATCATAGTTCGTTTCATTTCCCCATTGCCCCCAAAATATTTCCACTGATTCATTAAACAAATCAGATTCATTTTGGATATTTAAAATTTCCATATTAGCACCCCTTTTTATAACTTCTTTATCTTATTTCGCTATATAATATAAGATACCTTTATTTCCGTAGGATGGTGAGAAAAATTAGAGATCGTGGAGCAACCATAATTATTGAAAACGGCCAAGTAGCACTCATTAAACGAACAAAACCTCATATGACGTATTATGTGTTTCCAGGGGGAGGATTAGAAGAAGGAGAAACTCCAGAGCAAGCGGCGATTCGCGAAACATATGAAGAGATAGGCGTACATGTAAGAATCCAGCGTCCTTTTAAGATTCTTGAACAAAGTGGTACTCAACATTTTTTTCTAGCAGATATAATAGGAGGAAAATTTGGACCCGGAGTCGGTGAAGAATATACAGATTCATCTCCTCAAAGAGGCGGTTATGAACCGATTTGGTTAGATATTAAAGATCTATCCTCACTGGATGTACGTCCTAAAGAAATCATCGAGCTAATTACAGAGGTCTAAGCAGTCCAATAACCGCACAAAATGACAGGCTTACCTCTTTGTTTTCCACTAAAATACATATTAGGAGTGAAGCCAATGGGATGGGTAGAGTCGATTCAACAAGCAATCAGTTACATGGAAGATCATTTACTAGAAGACTTATCAATAGAACAAATTGCTAAGGAAGCTAATTCTTCTGCTTTTCATTTCCAACGGACGTTTTCCATCTTAACGGATATGTCCCTCGGAGACTATATTCGAAGAAGACGACTCACTTTAGCTGCGCAAGAACTGCTGAATACAGACAATAAAATTATCGATGTCTCCTACAAATTCGGCTATGACACTCCTGAATCTTTCACTAAAGCATTCCGTAAACAACACGGTATAACGCCTAGTGAAGCACGAAAAAATATAGGGAAAATAAATTCCTATAACCGCCTTGTTATTCAGGTAAATTTAAAAGGAGCTGAGCCAATGAAGTACAAAATTTTAGAAAAAGATAGCTTTCAAGCTGTTGGAGTGAAAAGAAGATACAATTGTAAGAACGGAGAAAATACACAAGGTATTCCTTTGTTTTGGGATGATGTAAATGCGGACGGAACAGATGATTTGCTATTCCAATTAAACAACGGAGCAATTAAAGGTGTACTTGGTGTTTGCGTTGCAGACGAAGCATATCAAGAGAATAGCTTAATCGATTATTGGATTGCAGCAGATTATGTTGGCGAAGTACCAGAAAATTTATCAGCTATTACAATTCCGGCATCTAAGTGGGTTGTGTTCGAGGTACACGGTGCGATGCCAGATGCCATGCAAAATACATGGAAACAAATATATTCCGAGTGGTTTCCATCCAATCCATATGAGCCAGCAGGAACACCAGAGTTAGAAGTATATT
This sequence comes from Psychrobacillus sp. FSL K6-1415, assembly GCF_038003185.1. Classification (NCBI taxonomy): domain Bacteria; kingdom Bacillati; phylum Bacillota; class Bacilli; order Caryophanales; family Bacillaceae; genus Psychrobacillus; species Psychrobacillus sp. FSL K6-1415. The sequence goes on from NZ_JBBOOQ010000001.1 coordinate 3,873,076, forward strand.
CTACTGACGACCCTACTAGCCCAAACTGTTATTCAGAAATTTGGATACCGATTAAATAATAACAAAGACCCGAGGAGCACAAATCCCTCGGGTTTCCATGTATTATATAGTTCTCATTTCCTAAAAAAAATTGTTGCAAATTTAGGACAAGTTTAAAATGTTATTTAAATAATTCCGGGTACACTGTTTTAGCAACCAGTTCTACTGCTTCACCAATACGCGGCCCAGGTCTAGATATAACGTCACCGTCTACTAAAAATACTGAATCACTTTGTACAGCTCGGATCTTGTCCCAACCTGCACGAGATTTAATCTCGCCAGTTGCATCTTCTATATAATTTGAAGTTGTTAAAATAATTTCTGGATTTTTGGCAATAACATCTTCTTCTGATACACTAATCCATCCTTCTTGATCGCTAAACACATTGTCGACAGATGCTGCAGCTAAAATTTCTTGCTGGAATGTTTTACTTCCCGTTGTATAAATATCTGGCGATGGGCTAATTTCATAATATACTTTTTTTAATGAGGCAGCAGTTTCCACTTTTTCTTGAACTTCTTGAATAGTAGTTTGAATTGAAGAAATAATTTCCTGCCCTTTTTCCTCAACTCCCATTACTGTAGCCAGCTGCTCGATATCTCCGTATACATCCTCAAAAGAAGTCGCAGACTCAATAACAAAGACTTTTAATCCAGCTTCCTCTAATAGTTGTAAAGCCTCTTCTTGACCGATTGTATAAGCGATTACTACGTCTGGGTTCAGTTCTGTAATTCGTTCCGCATTAAATGCAACTGAATCAGATACTCGTTCAATTTCAAGCGCTTCCGCTGGATATGTATCATATTCTGTTGCACCTACAATTTTATCCCCTACTCCTAACGCAAAAAGAATTTCTGTATTGCTTGGCTGAAGAGAAACAATCGTTTCGGGTACTTCTTTAAATGCAACCTCATTACCTGCATCATCAGTTACTGTGTATTCTTTTACTTCATCTACTACTTCCTCTTGTTTCTCTACATTTGTTGTTTCTTCTGCAGAACAGCCAACAAGTAAGAACGAAAATAGCAGCACTGCTAACCAATTAAATACATGACTTTTCTTCATATTATTATTCCTCCTTTTGCTTCTTTTTTCTCATTGGATACGACTTACTGACAAATTGAATTTCTTCCACAGCATGATGTTTATTAACATAAACAGCCATAGCAAACAACACGTTTGCCAATAACTGTGCATAGTCAAATAAAATCTCAGGTACTTCCCTTTCTAATGAAACTTTATGTAGAGCTCTAACTGACTTCTTTGCTTCACTTCTACAAACGTGTAATTCACAAGCTGCAGTTGTTCCTTGTGGTAGTACAAATATATCTACTCTTCCTTTTACTTCCTCCACATAGAAGTCGTACATATCACTTAGAAACTGTAAATCACCTTCTGTTATAGCAACCTTACCTCGAACGGACCCGTTTAAATGGTAAGCCATTGGCGCCAAATACATTAGATCCTCGTAAACCTTTGGTACATCCTTGGTCAAAGATGCCGCTAATCCAATTCGTGTAGTCAATGAATCTGTTCGAATTTCAAAATCTACAGTAGAAGCTGTCTCACGCATAAATGGATAACAAATATAGCGGATATCTTTTTTCATCTTTTTTCCTCCTCTCCTCTCGTTTGTGAACTTTCCGGCATACAATACTTAGTTAGTTAACAGCACAAAAAAACGCCACCCAAATTAGGGCGGCGTGATACCTATTTATCGAGAAAATAAAAAAGAAAAATAGAAACGTGCCGTACAATCCCTTAACTTCCGAAGAGTATCTATACGTTCAAGAAAAGGCTGGTCTCCTGGCTCATGCATCCATTTACTCTAAGAACCTTCCCATTGACTAATCAACAGTGGTATTTTTCTTATTTCATCAGCATTTACAGTTGCGGAAACAGCTTCGGATTTTAACCGAATTCCCAAATTAAGCTAACAAGTTAGCACCTTTTCCCTGCGAAAATTATTCACTTACCACCAGTGTACCATAGCCATCTCGCTAACTGTAACAACAATTTCACACATGAAAATTCCTCATTTTTATGCTAATGTCAGTATATGAAAAAACTTATACCTCTTTTACTTTTACTTGTTGTTGTATTTTTAGCATCAGGACAAACAGCTGAACAGCAATCTATGCAGGAAGTTTTAAAGGCATGGCTACCTAACAAACCTTTAGAGTCTTTTCTTTCTATATTTCAAGTTCCATATTGGGGTATTCTCGTTTCGGTGGAAGAGCGTGGTTACTATGCATTTTTAGAATTTTTGATACGAAAAGGAACACATTTCATTTATTTTGGAGTAATTGCTTTAGCCATCTATATTGCACTATCAAGAATTAAGTATCGAAAGGCCACCGTGGTCGTAATTACTATGTTTCTTGCCATCGCTGATGAATTTCGTCAATCTTTTACAATCGGTCGGACGGCTTCCCTTCAGGATGTCATATTGGATACATCCGGGGCAATTGTTGCTATACTGTTACTAACATTATATCAGTGGTACAAACAAAGAAAAAACGTTGCACAGTAAAGTCAACGTTTTTTCTTTATAAGTAAAACTAAACCAAACGACATAACCGCAACGAATGTGAGCATCAATTTAACGGGAAGGATAGGCTTGAATATAACTTTTTTATCAGTAATCTCATATACCCCAATTGGCTTAATGGAAAAAATACCTCCGCCTCCTTCTCCTTGTCCAATTGACACAGCCTGCTCTTCATCCAATTGCCCACCACTTCCTCCTCCCACAAAATAGTTTACTTTGGCAACAGGTAATACCTGCTTATTCTCCATAACAATGGGCTCTCCGTAAACTAACGCAACATCCTTCTCACGAGAGAACTTTTCAAAAATAGAACGTACTGGTGCTTGAAACATCGGATATTTCACTTCTGGTTTTTTAGTCATAATAATTCCACCCTCTATTCTAAAATAAGTGACATATGCTGTTCTTCGTAATAAGTATCCCCTATCTTTAATGCCATCTCTTCTGTACCAAATACTTTAAAACCTAATTGAAGATACAGATTCTTGGCTGCCTTATTGCTTGATACGACAGATAGGTTTATCTTTTGAATTTCTTCACTTTCTTTGGCATGTTCAATTGCCATCTCCATTAACGCCTTGCCAATACCTTTTCCTCGGGCCTTTGGACTAATATACATAGCGAAAATATTAGCTCTATGCCTCATCTTTAAAGTACTTTCTTGTAATAGAGTAACTACACCAATTAATGTATGTTGTTCGAAAGCTCCAAATGTATAATTTTCCTTTACTTTAAAATTATCTTTTACTCGTTCAATTGGATTGTCCCGTAGAATCGCTTCCTCATAGCTCGTGCCAAAAGCTTCTGGACTATTTTGCAATGCTTCTAGTCTTAACTTCCAATACGCACTCGCATCTTTACCTACTAATTGTCTAAACTCCATTCTTATACCTCCAGGAAATATTTATCATTACATAATTCATGCGCAAAAAAAACAAAATCTCGGCAAGCTTCTGCACGGAAACTTTCTGTATTAAATAATGACTCAGTTTGTCTAGATGAACGTATTCTTAGACCCTCCATCAATAAAGGTTTCCACCGTTCAGGCAATGTGTCTATTCCGTTTTCTAATGCTATTTCCTTTGAAATAATCTCTTTTTTATCTAAAGAGTATAGAATTCTACAAATAGTTGTCGTAGCAAATTCCACCATTTCATCTGAAACTGAACCCCTTATTTCTTTTGCCTTACTGTACCAATATTCATTAATATTATATTTTAATGTATTGAAAACATCTTCCCATTTAGTAGCAATGCCAAGTTCTATAATTGGTGTTCCTTGTAGTACATTTCCGTACTCCTTTAAAATCCACCAGGTTATATGATTAATATCCCAATGACCAACCTCTAGACTTCCATCCGAATAGTAAGGATAGGGAGCTAAGACACTATTTGTTTTCCCTACGTCGTCTTTTAAAATATACATTCCATCCATACGTGCTCCAAGGTTTTCATTTGTTAATTGAACATGAATATCGTCCAGAATTTCTATTTCATTTTTATTTGCTGTTCGCTTCAATAACACAATAAAGTCAATATCGCTTTTCTCCTGTTCAAATGCGCCTATTGCAGTAGAACCATAAATATAGATTCCTTCAATTAAATCCTTAGTTAAATATGTGTTCAATAACTGCAAAAACACTTGCATTAATTTATGTACCTCCTGTGGTAATGTTTGCTTCATGATTCACTCTCCTTTGAAATTATGTTCAAAATATGTACTAGGCTCCGAAATACCTACAAAATATGACATATAACACTATTGCTAATATTAAGTCTGATGTAAATTAGCGCTAATAGGATTGCAAAAAAGGAGCCCTTAAAATTATGAAGAAAAAAGTTGCTTGGATTACTGATACCGCCGCTTTATTAGACCCAACTTTCATTGAAAAACATAATATTTATGTCCTTCCCTTGAATATCGTATTTGAAGATGGTGCTTTTAAAGAAACAATTGAAATGACGCATGACGAATTTTACGACAAGTTACGCAAAGCAAAGGTTCATCCAAAAACTTCACAGCCTCCAATCGGTGAGATGGTGCAATTATATGAAGACTTAAAAGCAAAAGGATACGACTGTGCCGTTGCTGTTCACACATCCAGTGAGTTGTCAGGAACCTATAATAGCTCACAAACTGCTTCAAAATTGGCAAACTTTCAAGTGTATTCAATTGACTCTAAAATAGGATCATATCCAATGGTCAAAATGCTAGAAGTCGGTAAGCGTATGATGGAAGAAAATCACGACATAGAGGAGGTTGTTGCTCATATTGAAAATATGACGAATAACTCCGAACTTTCCTTTATACCATCCAGCTTAACGCAACTCCATAAAAGTGGTCGTGTATCTGGAACAAAAGCTTTTCTAAGTAACCTTTTAAACATAAAAGTTGTTATTTCCTTTGATAACGGAAAAGTTGTTATGAAAGAAAAGGTTCGCGCAGATAAAAGAGCGAAGAATTATGTAATGAATTTGCTACGAAACGACATGAAAATTTCCACGGTTCCAGAAGTTGCGGTTATTAATTGCAACAATACGATTGATGCTAGAACTTGGAAAGAAGAATTGCTACAAGAATTCCCTAAACTAAAAGTAGTTGTTCTTCCTCTTAGTGCTTGTGTTGGAGTCCACGCTGGTGAAGGAACAACAGGACTTAGCTGGGTTAGATATTAAAGAGTTTGTGCTGCGGCACATTCTCTTTTTTCAATAAGGAACAAATTGCCGCATCACAAAAATATCCCTTTTCAAACGCTGATTGCCTTAAAACTCCTTCATATACAAAGCCTGCTTTTTCTAGTGTCTTTTTTGAGGCTAAGTTTTCGGGATCATAGAGTGCTTCAATTCGATTTAACTCCATTGCCTCGAAACCGTAACGTAAAACAGGCTCTAAAACCTCAGTCATAACGCCTTTTCGCCAAAACTCTGGTGTCACTTCAAAACCAACTTCTGCTTTAAAATGTTCCTTCTCCCAATTGTGATAACCACAGCTACCAATAATTTTATTGTCTTCCTTCGTAGCAATTCCCCAGCGTAACCCCTCTTTTTTATGGTATCGCTTTTGCCAGTTTTCTATTAATACTTTTGCTTCCCTTATGTCCTTAAACGTATTTAAGTCATAATACTTGGTGACCTCGTCTTGTGAAAAATAATGAAATACGTCCTTTGCATCACTTATTTCAATTGGGCGCAATAAAAAACGTTCTGTTTCCAATTTTGGAAATCTTTTTTTATGATTATCATATAGAAAAAAAACTACAGATTGTGCTATAACAAATAACCCCGTCAGTGAACTTATAGATATACTAACCCAGACCTGGTCCGCAATTTTTCCGTTTCCAATTGGCCCTACTCTCGGCTGATACATAGAATAGATGCCCCATACATTACCAACTAGAATAGCAAGACCCCCAAATAACAATAACCACTTTCTCATAACTACCTCCTTACTCTGTCTTTATTCATTCGTTATAAAGTATGGAAACTCCTTTTCAATAATGTGAATACTTGTGCTCTTTTGCGTTATTAAGACAATTGGTACAGTATTGATTCACTTAAAGCTTATTTATAATTGTCTATACAGAAGGAGCAATAAACATTTATAGTAGCAGAGTTTTAATTGCTGCACTCTAGGGCTATTTGTCTCCTCTTTTCAATTCCTCTATAAAAGCTGAAATACTCATCTCACCCAAAATACCTACTTTGTGTTTGCGAACAGAAACTGCATTATTTTCTCTTTCTTGATCGCCTACAATGAGCATATAAGGATGCTTTTGCATAGCTGCTTCACGTATCTTCAAGCCAATTTTTTCTACCCGATTGTCCACCTCCACTCGATATCCCTCTTGTTCTAGCTGTTGCTTTACCTCCTCCGCAAACTCAATATGCGCATCGGAAATGGGTAATACCTTGACCTGGATTGGGGATAACCACAGCGGAAAGCTACCTTGAAAATGCTCTAACAAAATAGCCATGAATCGTTCAACGGATCCATAAATCGCACGATGGATCATAATTGGTTGTTGTAATTGATTGTTCTCGTCGTTATACTGGCAACCAAACTTCTCAGGCATTTGAAAATCAAGCTGAATAGTCCCACATTGCCAACTACGTCCCAACGCATCTAAAATATGAAAATCAATCTTCGGACCATAAAATGCACCATCTCCCTCATTTATTTGATATTCTACCTCCTTACTCTGAAGAACAGTTTCTAATGCTAGCTCTGCTTTATCCCAAGCCTCTACTGACCCCATATAATCTTCTGGGCGCGTAGATAGCTCTACTTTATAGCTAAAGCCAAATTCTGAGTAAAATTCATCTACAAGATCTAGCACCTTTGCTAATTCACTTTCAATCTGCTCCTCCAAAACAAATAGATGAGCATCATCCTGAGTAAATGCTCGAACTCGTAATAATCCATTCAAAGACCCTGATAATTCATGGCGGTGGACCAGACCAAGTTCCGCATATCGAATAGGCAGCTCTCGGTAGCTTCTTCGTTTGCTATTAAAAATTAAGACAGCTCCTGGGCAATTCATTGGTTTTATCGCATACTTTTGATCATCTACGTCTGCAAAATACATATTTTCATGGTAGTGATCCCAATGCCCTGATTTCTCCCAAAGCTCCTGCTTCATCATAATGGGAGTTTTAATCTCTTGATAGCCTGCTCTTTGATGCTTTTCTCTCCATAGATTTTCAAGTTCATTTCGCAGCACCATCCCTTTAGGTAGATAAAACGGCATACCAGGTGCTTCTTCCATCGACATAAACAGCTCTAATCTCTGCCCTAAATTTTGATGATTAACTCTTTCTTCTGCTTTAACTGACATTTTAATTCCTCCAATTTAATTAAATTTCACCTAAAAAAAGACCACACCCATCCCAGTAAAGGGACGAGTGTGGTCGTGGTTCCACCCTAATTTGCAACACAAAAAGATGCTTGCTCTCATATAAGATAACGGTTTCCCGATTATGGATAATTACATAAATGCGTTCCCCATAATTGCTCCAAGGTGGTAAATCATTTGCTTTTCTTTAGGGGCTTTCAGTCGGTGACCCCATTCTCTGGTAAGAAAGTTTTAAATAATTCATGTCCTTTTCTTCGCTTGAATATTAAATTATCATTTTTTACTGACTTTCCATAATACAAAAAGACCACACCCATCCCGGTAAAGGGACGAGTGTGGTCGTGGTTCCACCCTAATTTGCAACACTAAAAATTCTGTTGCGCTCATACAAGATAACGGTTTCCCGATTATGGATAATTACATAAATGCGTTCCCCATAATTGCTCCAAGGTGGTAAACCATTCGTTTTTCTTTAAGGGCTTTCAGTCGGTGACCCCATTCTCTGATAAGAAAGTTAAAATGATTCATGTCCTTTTCTTCGCTGGTTACTAATTATTTTTTTTAGTATATGCAACAAAATGCAAATAGTCAACATTACTTTTTTATTTCTTTACAGTATTTCGTTTTGCCAATTGCTGTAACGGATCCCAAACTCCATTAAACGGAGGAGCATATGCAAGGTCAAGATCCAATAACTCAGAAAAGGTCATTTGATGATAAAGAGCTGTTGCTAATACATCAATTCTTTTATCTACACCATTTCCACCAATAATTTGGCCACCTAAAAGTTGTTGGTCACCAACACTGTAGATCAGTTTTATATGCATCGTTTCCTTGCCCGGATAATAGCCTGCGATGTCCGTTGATTCCTGAACATGGACTTCATATGAAATACCAAGCTTTTTTGCTTCTTTCTCAGATAAACCTGTTTTTCCAAGTGCCAAATTAAAAAATTTCATGATGGATGTGCCAACTATACCTTTAAACTCTGTCCGTTGACCAATCATATTTAATCCGGCAATTCTCCCTTGTTTATTTGCAGTAGTTCCTAGAGGGATATAATCATTCAATTCTTTAATACGATGAAAATGAGTTGCACAATCTCCCGCCGCATAAATACTATCTAAATTCGTTTCTAAATGATTATTAACTACAACTGCCCCATTTAGTTGCATTTCAATGCCAGTTCCCTTTAAAAATTCAGTTGTTGGTTTAACTCCGACAGCCACTAAGACTAAGTCAGTTGGATAACTCCCTTTGTCTGTTATAACCGTATTTACCCGATTAACTCCCTTTAACGATTGAACTTCTTCATTTAATAATACTTCTATATTATTTTCCTTTGCATGCTCATGTATAAAAGATGCTACATCGTTATCAAATATACCAGCAAGCTGATTGCTTCTTTGAATAATTCGCACCTTTTTCCCAATACTCACAAAGTTCTCTGCCATTTCTAGCCCGATGTATCCCCCACCAATTATTGTAACTTGCTGAACATTTTCTAGATCTGAGATAATCGCCTCTGTATTTGGAATCGTTTTAATCGTATGAATCCCTAATAAATGACCACCATCCCATTTTGGGATAACTGGGGTCGCACCAGTTGCTATAAGTAAACGATCATAATTTAATATAAAATTTTCCCTAGTTTGTAAGATTTCCCCTGATACAGTTTTATTTATGTTATCCACCTTCGTCACTTCGTATCCTGTTTTTGCATCAATCCCATACTTACTTCGGAACATTTCTACACTTCGAGCTATTACATCTGTTGAAGAAGGAACATGCTTTCCGACTACATAGGGTAATCCACACTGCCCATAGGAATAGATATGCCCTTTTTCTAGCGTTGTAATCTGAGAGTCTGGATCGTTACGTACAATTTCCATAGCTGCACTCATCCCAGCTGCATCTCCACCGATTATTACATAATGCATGAAATTTCCCCCTCTGCTTTTGCTTCTACTCAGTATCTGTAAACCTCTGTCTATATTATACACAAAGAAAAATGGTCAAACGTTTTCTCACTAACACTATATAATTTATGTTCTATGTAAAATGGGCATGTCCTAATAGTTGGACATGCCCACTTGATATTTATACTGCTCTGTTCCAGAATCGATGCGCAGCAATAGCTTTTAGGAAACTGTCCACGAAACTTTTCCCAGATTCTTTGGAGAGTACACCAGCTTGACCAGTAAAGTGAAGATTGTCCACTAGTTGCTCACCACTAAATGTAGCGCCAATCGGTTTAAAATGTGCATAAGCTTCCTTGATGAAATACGTAGCCTCTTTTTCAAACATAGCTGTTTTACCATGTAAACTTGCTACATATACCGCATCAAATAATACCGAATCAGCTGTTAGGAAAGTATGGTCTACTGGCAGCAACGTCCCATCTGCTCCAACAACTGATCCATGATGATCACTCACTATTTCCGGCATTGTTCCGCCTGCTTTTAAATCTGCTAGAATTGAGGGTAAATCCTCTTCAAACCCTTCTCCAACTAAAACAGCTATTTTTCTAGTATGTGGCTTCATAAAAGTATTTAACTGACTAAGTGCCGGGGAAGATTTTGTAGTAGTTGTAGTACTCACACCTTGCACTACAAGTCCTAAATTTTCCGCTACCTTATTCGATAAATCCAAATCAACTTTCGCGAACATCTCTAGAACTTGTTGACGAACTGTCAATTCTTTACACTTACCAAGTTCGAAGCTAAATGCACTAATAATATGTTCTTTTTCTGGATTACTCATGCTATTCCAAAATAACTTAGCTTGCGAAAAATGGTCTTTAAAGCTCTCACTTCGTGCACGAACTTTTCGAGCATCTATCTTCTCCTGGTAATGCGAATACCCACCTTCAGCTTCACTAACAGGTATCGGAGTATTCCCAGCAAGAGAGTTTTTATGATAGTTCACTCTTCCCACATTAATCGATTGTCTTCCATATCCATCACGCTGGTTATTGTGGAATGGGCAAACAGGTCTGTTTATCGGTAGCTCATGAAAATTAGGACCACCAAGACGGATTAATTGTGTATCTGTATAAGAGAATAATCGTCCTTGAAGTAGTGGATCATTTGAGAAATCTATTCCTGGTACAACACTTCCTGGATGGAACGCAACTTGCTCAGTTTCAGCAAATACATTATCTACGTTACGATTTAATGTCATCTTCCCTAAAATTTTTACTGGTATCTCTTCCTCTGGCCATAGTTTAGTAGGATCCAAAATATCAAAATCAAATTTAAATTCGTCTTCCTCTGCGATAAGTTGGACTCCAAATTCATACTCAGGATAATCCCCATTATCTATCGCATCATATAGGTCACGACGATGGAAATCCGGATCTTTCCCATTTATCTTTTGTGCCTCATCCCATACAACTGAATGGGTACCAAGTAGTGGTTTCCAATGAAATTTTACAAAATGGGATTTACCTGCCTCGTTAATGAAACGAAATGTATTTACACCGAACCCTTCCATCATACGAAAGCTACGTGGTATAGCCCTATCTGACATTGTCCACATGATCATATGTGCCGTCTCCTCATTGTTAGCAACAAAATCCCAAAACGTATCATGAGCAGTCGCAGCCTGCGGAATTTCATTGTGTGGCTCTGGCTTTATAGCATGCACCAGGTCTGGAAATTTAATAGCATCTTGAATGAAAAAGACAGGAATGTTATTTGCTACTAAATCATAATTTCCTTCTTCCGTATAAAACTTAGTAGCGAATCCTCTAGCATCGCGAGCTAATTCACCAGATCCACGTGAACCTGCCACAGTAGAAAACCGTACAAACACTGGAGTCTTTGTACCAGGTGTTTGTAAAAACTTTGCCTTCGTAAATTCACTAGCTGATTCGTATAATTCGAATTCCCCATGAGCCGCATAACCTCTAGCATGTACTACTCTTTCTGGTATGCGCTCATGATCAAAATGCGTCATTTTTTCACGAAAATGGAAATCTTCTATCAAAGTAGGCCCTCGTTCTCCTGCTTTTAGAGAAAATTCATCCTCAGATATTTTTAGTCCTTGATTCGTAGTCAATGCTTGTCCTTGATCGTCCACACGGAATTTTTCTAATTGTTCATCTTTGCTATTTCCAGTTACTTTCTTATCCAAACAAACTCCTCCTCTACTTATATCTACACTATTGTTAATACCCTGAATGACAGTTCAAAAACCCCTAAAATAGAATCAAATACTTAATCCATAGTAAATTGATAAGAATTACTATTGACTTCTTGTAGATTAAGTAGTACGATTATTCCCACAACTCCATACTACTTATTAAGAGAAGCTGAGGGACTGGTCCGATGATGCTTCAGCAACCGCCACTTCTATGGTATGGTGCTACTTCCAGCAAGAAACTTGAGAGATAAGTGTACATAAAACTACTTACTCTTTTGATTTTCAAAAGGGTTTTTTATTTGCACTTAAAACCAACTTAACACATAGGAATAATTAAAATTAAAAGGAGACGACAACTGTGAATAACTTGTACATCAAAACGGAAAAACAGCAGTATTGGATTAATCAGTTATATGAGTTAGAAGAAAAATTTAAAAGCAAGTCCGCCGAAATTGATGAACAATCTATTTTTCCAAAAGAAAACGTGGATGATTTGATCAATATCGGATATGCAAGCCTTACACTACCTGAATCGTATGGTGGTAATGGATTTTCTGTATACGATATGGTTCTTTTACAAGAAACACTTGCTAGCTTTGATGCCAACACAGCCCTATCAGTAGGTTGGAGCTTAGGTGTTGTTGGTGAACTATTTGAAAACAAACTTTGGAAGAAAGAGAAACTCGATTTTTTTGCAGCAGAAGTATTAAATGGCGCACTCATAAATCGTTCTGTCAGTGAAGCTCAAACTGGAAGCCCAACGCGTGGGGGTAGGCCTGGAACTAAAGCCATAAGAAAAGGAGATTCTTGGATACTAAATGGACGTAAAATATTCACGACCGCATCCCCTGTTCTATCCTACTTTTTAACATCTGCATGGATTGAGGAAAAAGAAAAAGTTGGTTTCTTCCTTATTCCTCGCAATACAGCTGGCCTTTCCATTGAAGAAACCTGGGATGTTGTATCCATGCGAGGAACGAGTAGTAATGACTTAGTATTGAATAACGTAATCGTTCATGAGTCATATCTAGTAGAGCTCCCCGAGTTCGCTAGTGGTGGAAAGATTAATGGGTGGCTATTACATATACCAGCGACCTATCTCGGAATCGCACAGGCAGCAAGAGACTACGCAGTACAGTTTGCCAATACCCATTCACCAAATAGCTTGAACGGATCTATTGCACAGCTGCCAAACGTTCAACAGCTTATAGGAGAAATAGATTTAGAACTTACTAAAGCAAGATTAGTCATTTACGGAGTCGCTACCTCGTATGACAATGAGGCTACAAAAGAACTACTTTCCAACGAAGTAAGTGTGGCAAAGCATATAGTTACTAATTCAGCCATCACTATTGTTGATAAAGCAATGCGTTTAGTTGGCGCCAAAAGCTTACAGCGAACTAATCCACTACAACGTTACTATCGAGATGTCCGAGCGGGACTCCATAATCCTCCTATGGATGATATGACCATTAAGAAACTAGCACTTTCAGCGTTAGAAGAAGTAAAAAATAAAAACTTAGTAAAAGGATGAGGAGAATGAACATGAAAAAGTATTTCAAATTAGTAGCGGTTGGTTTAGTATCCATAACTTTTTTAGCGGCTTGTAGTTCCGGGGAGGCTTCTACTTCGTCAGAAGGTGGTGATGTTCGCAAAGTAAAAGTAGCATATGACATGGCTTCTAAACCTATTTCTTGGTTGGATGACAATGGAAATGCCACTGGATATGATGTAGAAATTATGAAACTAGTAGATGAACTACTACCTGAATATGAATTTGAATATGTGGGGACTACAAGTGATGATCTATTAATCGGAGTAGAGCAAGGCAAGTTTCAGGTTGGTGTGAAAAATGCTTTTTGGACAGAGGAACGCACAGAAAAGTTTATTTTCCCCAAAGAATTCCTTGGTTTAAGTAGTGCAGGTCTCGTATTGAAAAAAGAAAATGAGCATATTAAATCGTTAGAGGATTTTGCAACTGCTGAATATTCTTTAGCACCGATTGCCGCAAATAATGCGCAGTATACTGTAATTGATGAATACAACAAAGCAAATCCTAATAACCCTGTAAAACTAGATGCAGGTGATGCATTTACCGTGGATGTAATCCAATGGGTCAATGAGGGGCGTGTTGACGGCGGAGTAATAATTGAAGGGCCATTCCAAAAACAGGTTTTAGATGAAACTGGACCTTACTATAATCTAAAAGATGAAGTTGTTTACAATGAATTTGCAGTTATCAAGACATGGCCATTATTCAACAAAAAAGAGCAAGAATTTGCAGATGCTTACGATAAAGCTATTAAGCAATTACAAGAAGAAAAGAAAACAAATGAATTCAGTACAGAGTTCTACGGTCGAGACCTTTTTGAAGTGTTAGACCAAGTTGAAAGATAATTGTTAGATTCCTATAACGTAAAACAACAATGAGTAGGGTTTTCTTCACCCCACCTTATTTTAGGAGTTTTACGGGCAGTTGTTCCACCTATAAGTAGTTACTATAGAATAAAGCCTTGGATTGGAAGTGTCACTGCCCGTTTATTCGGGATAGAGGCTGCCTGGCGCAGGATGCACAGGTAGCCTTTAAAATATCATAGGGGGAATAATGCACAATATGGAAAAATACTTTGATGTATCGTACATATGGAACTCACTTCCGATATTGCTTCCATTTTTAAAAGTAACTTTTGTCGTTGCTGGATTATCCATTATTTTCGGTACTTTTTTTGGTTTGATTCTCGCTATGATGAAGCTTGGAAAGAGTAAAATTGCTCAAAAACTAGCAAACTTCTATATAACGATTTTAAGATGTACACCATCTATTGTACTACTGTTTTTAGTGTATTACGGTGTACCTGCTTTAGCCGACAACTTCGGTTTATATTTACATGATTTAAATACAGCAGTATTTGTCGTCATTACCTTCACCTTACAATTCGCAGCTATCATGGCAGAGGTTATTAGATCAGCCTATGAGTCCATAGAAAAAGGTCAATTTGAAGCTGCTGTTAGCGTTGGTTTAAGTCCCTTTCAAGCATATAGAAGAATCATTTTCCCACAAGCACTTGTAGTTGCACTTCCTAACTTCGGAAATGGCCTTATCGCATTACTTCAGGAGGGGTCACTTGCATATACTATCGGGCTAATCGATATCGTTGGGAAAGCCAATTTAATCATTGCAGCAAACTATAATACACATGCATTAGAGATATTTATCGCACTTGCACTAGTTTACTGGATTTTATCCATACTTATCGAAAAGTTCTTTGGAAAGCTTGAAAAAGTATTTAGCAAAGGAAAGCATACAATTAACACAAATTAAGGAGTGTAAATAATGTCGGAAGGTTTAAATTATACATTTTTAATCGATACATTCTTCATTGCATTATCCGGTGTACCAATTACGCTTCTCGTTACCGTTGTAGCTTTGCTTATTGCACTACCTTTAGGCTTTTTATTGGCTTTAACACGTATCAATCAAGTACCTGTATTAAACTGGTTCTCAAGAATATATGTTTCCTTCGTAAGAGGTACACCGATTATTATTCAAATTTTCATCGTTTATGCGAGTGTTCCCTTAATACTTTCCTTGTTTTTTGAGAGGTATAATATCAACATAAACGTCTACGATATCAACCCTATTTGGTACGCTTTTATCGTATTCTCTTTCAGCACTACAGCTATATTGATAGAAGTATTTAGATCGGCTTTAAGCACTGTCAACAAAGGACAGCTAGAGGCAGCTCAATCAGTTGGACTTTCAAATCTCCAAGCCTACCTTAGAATCGTAATACCTCAAGCGTTGGTCGTAGCATTACCTAATATTTGTACAGCTACCGTGAATCTAATAAAAGCTACATCACTTGGATATGCAATGTCCTTACAGGAAATCACATTAAAAGCGAAGGTAGCGGCAAACGTAGGCTATAACTATGTGGAAGCTTATATAGATATTTTTCTTGTATATATAATTTTGTGTAGCCTTGTCGAATACGGATTTAAATTATATGAAAAACGTCTACGCAGATACAAATATGTGAGCGCTTAAGGAGGATTATCAAATGTTAAAGATCAATGAAATTCATAAATCATTTGGGAAGAATGAGATATTAAAGGGAGTAGATTTAACTATTGATAAAGGTGATGTAGTAGTTATTCTCGGTCCAAGTGGCTCTGGAAAAACGACATTATTGCGCTGCATTAACTTTTTAGAAAAGGCCGATAGTGGTATGGCAACTTTTGGCGAGTTGCAAGTAAATTTGCATGATGCCTCTAAAAAAGATATCCACACCATCCGACAAAAAACAGCTTTCGTATTTCAAAATTATAATTTATTCAACAATAAAACTGCCTTAGAAAACGTGACGGAGGGTCTTGTCATTGGTCGTAAAATACATAAAACTAAAGCTACTGATATTGGTAAAAAAGCGCTAGACAAGGTAGGTTTATCAGACAAATATAATTCCTACCCAAGTCAGCTTTCCGGTGGTCAACAACAGCGTGTTGGGATCGCACGAGCAGTAGCATTAAATCCTGATATTATTCTATTTGATGAACCAACCTCTGCATTAGACCCTGAATTGGTTGGGGAGGTACTAACGGTTATGAAAAATATCGCCAATGAAGGTACTACTATGTTAGTTGTCACACATGAAATGTCCTTTGCAAAGGATGTTGCAAACCGAGTTATCTTTATGGATGGCGGCGTAGTAGTAGAAGAAGGTACCCCTCATGATATTTTCATAAGTCCAAAAGAAGAACGCACGAAGAAATTCTTAAAACGTGTGTTACCAGAGGATTATACATTTTATATTTAGCACAATAAAAAGCTGGTCTTCTAAGAACAGAAAAGCAGATATGCCGTTGATTTCCACTCCGAGCGGACGCACGCTTTCCGTGGGCACGGCTTTAGCCGCTTCCCTCGCTTACGCTCAGTCCAGGGGCTTCAGCTCGCGCTATTCCCACTGGAGTCGCCGCTCTGCCCTCCAATCAACTAGATTCACTTTATATAGACGAATAATTGGATATAAATCCGCCTAAATATACATGTTTTATCTTAAAATAAATAAGGATGAAATAGACTCCGATAAATGGAGATCTACTTTCTTCTTTCATGATAAAATAGTATCCTTAACCGGACAGACGGTTTTATCCCGCTATTAACTTTGACTATTATTATTGTCTAAACTAGAGGCTATGCTAAACCTTTTAGTAGAGTACTACTCACTTAAATCATTGTAGTGAAATGTGGCGACTCCAGCGAGATAAGCGAGAAAGTCGAGACCCCTCAGGGAGCGTAGTGAAGACATTGGCCAAACTTTATCTGGTCAAGGTCTTCGCGACGAGTAACCGAAGGAGCATATGTTTTCAACGAGGAGGCTCGACCTCGCCCGCGGAGGCCAACAGGATGTTGGTCACAAAGGCTTTGCCACAGGACGTGGCGCACTTAGCCTTTGTTCTCCACATGTAACGCAAATCACTGTATTATTTATCCTTTAAAGTCCCATGAATCCAGTGTTCACGGTATATTTTTGTATATACTTATTATCTAAGAAGCGGCGGAAAATGACTAATTCATTTTCCGCCGCTTTTATTCGTGAATATTAATTTAGCCCATTATATTATAGCCAGAATCTACGAAGATGACCTCACCTGTTACACCACTTGATAAATTACTTAATAACGCAACAGTCATATCGCCTACTTCTTGTTGAGTGACGTTCCGTTTTAACGGAGACTTTTCTTCAATCTGGTGCAAAATCGTATTGAAAGAAGAGATTCCTTTTGCAGCTAGTGTTCGAACTGCCCCTGCGGAAACAGCATTTATACGTACATTATTTTTCCCTAAGTCCAAAGCCAAGTACTTAACAGAGGCTTCTAGAGATGCTTTGGCAATCCCCATTACATTGTAGCCTTCTAGTACACGTTCAGCCCCTAAGTATGTCATTGTTACGATAGAACCACCTTCGGTCATAAAAGGCGTTGCTTCTCTAGCTGCAGCAATAAGCGAATAAGCACTTGTATCTTGTGCAAAAGCATAACCCTCTCTTGAAGTTTGTAAAAAATCACCTTTTAAATCTTCTGCATGTGCAAAGGCAACGGAGTGAACTACACCATGGATTACTCCAGCTTCCTGTCCAATTTGTTGAAATGCCGCCTTAATACTTTCATCGCTATTTACATCACATTCTACTACTAGTTTTGCCTCTAAACTATTATCTTTCAATAATTTTTCTATTTTTCCAAGGGAACGTTCTTTACGGTATGTAAAGATAACATTTGCACCTACTTCAAATAATGACTTCGCAACTCCCCATGCAAGGCTACGCTCATTCGCAACACCCATAACAACAATATTTTTATCTTTTAATTGAATTAAGTCTCTCATATGTACCTCCACTTTATTATTCAGATATATTATACCTGTTATTAGCACCTGGTTATTAGTTTAATCATACCATAAACTCTACTGATTGTACTAAATCATTTTGTTTTTTCACCTTAAAATGCATATGCTAATGACAACTAAAATCGAAATGATGATAGCGTAAGTTCTCTTTAAGTGAACATACTATTTTCTCGAACTGGCGTTACAACTTCATGCGGATCTCGATTGGTAATCTTGCTGTATCTACCGATCATCGTTCCACTACAACTACAACTTTCAAAAAGATACGGACTTTGTTACTCAAGAAGCATGTGACTTCATATTATTTTTGATTAACTTGATACTATTTTTTGTTTACTTGCGCTCACCTTTTGTTTACTTGCTTTCATTTGTTTCTTACTTGCGGTCGTATGGAATTTACTTGCTCTTATTCTATATTTACTTGTGCCCCATGATCTTTTACTTGCGAAAAGGATAATTTAACCAAAATACTTTGTTTATTCACAATTAAAACCTGTAAAGTTAAATTACAAATAGTTGTTCTCTACTCTCTAAGTCAATAAAAAGTCGAAAACATGCAATCACTAAGATTACAAAAAGCTACCAGCCCAATAAGGACCCGTAGCTTTTTCAAATCTTATACTATTTATCAAACAAGCGAACCACCTGATTTACTGTATTTTATAATTCCTTCAGCACTTTTATAAGCTAGCGCTGCTACTGTTCCGGTTGGATTATAGCCTCCATTATGCGCGAAGTTTCCTGCTCCTACTACAAACAAGTTTTCTGCATCCCAATGTTGTAAAAACGGATTTACTACACTATTCTCAGGATTTGCTCCCATAATTGTTCCACCCGTATTATGAGTTGTCTGATAGCCTACGATATCATAATCCGTAATGACCTCTTTTCCTTCTACCGTTTTCGCTCCCATTTCTTTCATAATATTTGTAGATACTTCAGTAATATACTTATGCAAGGCTCTATCCTGATCCGTAAAATTATAAGTCATTTGGAGGAGTGGTAACCCATAAACATCCTTATATTTACTATCAAGCGACAAGTAATTTTCCTTATGAGGCATCGATGCACCTTGGGCTCCAATTGATAATGTACGAGTGTAATTGTATATAGAATTTTTCTTAAATTCTGCTCCCCAGGTTGGTGTACCTCGTTGTATTGGATTCGTTTCGATCGGTCTAAATCCGGTTTGTGTGATGGAAATACTACCCCCATGAATAAAATCTAAATCACTATGATCGAAGTTGTCCGCATTATAATCATCGATAGACATACCAAGGGCTCCCGCTCCCATAAATGTGTTCATTTGCTCATCAAAGAAACCAGTTGCACCAGGTAATATTTGATAGCAATAATTCTTACCAAGTGTTCCTCTTCCTGTTTCAGGGTCATATTGCTCACCAATTTTAGATACCATTAGCAGCTTTGCATTATTCATAACGTAGCTTGCTAGAACAACGACTTCGGCTTCTTGGATAAATTCTTCCCCAGACTGTGTGTCTAAATATCTTACACCAGTCACCTTATCCCCATTTTTTACAACTTCCAATACATTTGCATGAAATCTTGATTCAAAATTTCCGGTTTTTGTAGCCGTCGGAATAACAGTTATTTCAGGTGATGTCTTGGCTCCATATTCACAACCAAATCGCTCACAGAAACCACAATATTGACAAGCATTTATGACCTCTCCATCTGGATTTGTGTATGCCTCCGAGAGATTTGCAGAGGGTAGCATAAAAGGAGAATAGCCTAGTGATTTGGTCGCTCCTTCAAACTTTTTCAAGATGGGAGTTTTTTTCATGGGAGGTGTCGGGAAGTCCTGCGCCCTCTTACCCCAAAATGGATTTTTATCTTCCCCGGAAATCCCTGCGGTTTGATCATATTTATAAAAATACGGTTCTAACTCGTCGTAGGTAACACCCCAATCTTGAAGTAGATAATCACTGGATAACTTATTTGGACCATATTTTGCGTCTGTCATCGTTTTAATTTGAAAATCATACGGATAAAATCTCCATGTATGCCCATTCCAGTGTGTTCCTGAACCTCCTAATCCCTCACCGAGTAAAAAAGAGCTCATCTGTCTCATTGGGAGTGCAGGCATCTTTCGGTTATTTCGAATAGTAATAGTCTCTTTTGATACTTCCTGCATTAATTCATAACGAACAGCATAACGATACTCGTCATGTATTTTTTGATAGTCTTCTGTCCCTCGTTTTCTTCCTCTTTCTAAACCAATCACCTTTAGTCCAGCTTTTGCACATTCTGCCGCAATGATTCCGCCAGTCCACCCTAAACCAACGATAACGACATCTACTTTTGGTAATGTAGTAGCCATAAATCTTCCCCTCTACTTTCGTTTACATTCCGCCAAGTGACATTGGCTCGATTTTTTGGAATTTATCTTCTTCAATTACATTTATATATGCCATTTGATGTCCAGGAAACTCTTTCATCTTCCAACCATCCATGTTTCGATTACCACCATACATTGGATCCGCATAGGCTCCTTCTAATGTTGCAGTTCGAAGTAAGCGGAAGAAAAACGCTGAAGTAACTCCCGTCATTGCAATTTCATCGTTTTGAAAAGCTGTTAAAATTTCATCCATTTGCTCAGCTTCTAAACTAGAAAATCCCTTATCAAATCTATTACTAGCCTCTTCTTCTAACTTACCAATTCCTTGCCTAAAAATTGATGCTCTTGTTAGCCGACTCTGATATCCTTGAGTTTTAGCACCTACAGCAAACGGACCTTGCATGTATTCTTTTGTATTGCTCCCATACTGTCCCGCTAGTTGGTGATCAATAAAATAAGGTACCCCCAAATCAATTGCACCTGGTCCTAAATCATCTTTCGGAAAAATACGTTCCGTAGCATTTGAAAGCACATCGAACTCTCTCTGATTTTGAAAGAATTGAAATCCCTGGTTAGTTGCCATCTCATGATTTGTAGTTCCTGTATCAGATACACTTTTATCTGTCTTATCTACATTTAACCCAACTAAGCCACCGATTAACCCGCCACCAATTAATGCTCCAGTAGCAATCCCTGTCGTTTTTAGAAAGTCTCTTCTTGAATAGTTTTTTGGTTTTTCTGTCATATACATAGTCTCCTTAAAGAAAATGATCTTACTGGGAACTTCTTAAAAAAGGATATACAAATCTATTCTGTTTTAATCACTCAACATGTTTTATTAGCATATTTTGTTCTTTCGTGAAGATTATTACTTTAAAACTTGTCCGAATAGCAAGAATGCAGTTTAGCGATTCTGTGTAGAAAATAATAGTATTGGCATTTGTAATATATTGCATTCATGTTTCTCACAATTTTATTGAAAATTATGATATGATAGAACATAAAATTTCATTTGAGTTAGGAGTGCTTATATTGAAGGTTCAACCATCTACTAAAATGTCATTATTTGAAAAAGCAATTTTTGGGGATTTGAAAGCCGCCGCAGCTGCCAAGCAAGCTCAAGGCTTTGACCTATATGATTTGAGCTTAGGTAGTCCTGACCTTCCACCAGATGAACGTGCTAGAAAAGTATTATCAGATCTTAGCTATGCAACAGATTCTTATGGCTATACTCTTACTGGAACAACACGCTTCAATGAGGCAGTTGCAGATTATTATAAACGTCGCTCCAATGTTCTATTGGATCCAGAAACTCAGATTGTTCAAACGATGGGTTCACAGGAAGGACTTGTCCACCTCCCAATTGCCTTTTGTGATGAAGGAGATATTATTCTAACGACAAACCCTGGTTATGTAGCCTATGATGCTGGCATTAAACTTGCTGGTGCAGCACCCTATTATATGGAACTATTAGAAGAAAATAAGTTTTTACCTGATTTAGATGCAATACCTGAAGAGATTGCAATGAAGGCAAAACTAATGATATTAAATTTACCAGGAAATCCAGTCCCAGCAATGCCTGATCCGATTTTCTTTGAGAAAGTCGTTGCCTTTGCCAATAAATACAATATAGCTGTTCTACATGATGCAGCTTATTCAGAATTCTATTTTACTGGGAATTCGCCAAGCAGCTTCCTCTCAACACCGGGAGCATTAGAAGTAGGGATGGAGATCAACTCTTTATCGAAAAGCTTTAGCCTTGCTGGTACTCGGATTGCTTATATTGCTGGAAACGCAGAGATGATTAATATTATGAAGCAACTAAAATCGAATTTAGATTTTGGTATTTACGGTCCCATTCAGGAAGCAGGGATTGTTGTCTTAAACCATGCAGAGGAGATAACAGAACGTTTGCGTATGATATTTTCTGAGAGACATCATTTCCTCACAAACGCATTAACTGATCTTGGGTGGAAAGTCGCACCTTCCACTGGGGGGATGTTCGTTTGGGCAAAATATCCATATGAAATGAATGACATGGATTTCGTCTTTGAAGTAATTGATCAAACTGGAGTCGTAATGGTACCTGGAACCGTTTTTGGTTCCGCTGGTGCAGGCTACGTTCGCGTTGCATTAGTGCAGGATATAGATGTATTGAGACAAGCGGTAGAACAGTTAAAAAAATTAGAAGTACTTACAATTTGTTAATATTAGAATAAAACTCTTTGTAATCCAAAAATAACAGATGAGTTTCTATCCCGATAAAAAAACAATCTTTAATCTGATTATCGACTAAAGATTGTTTTTAGTTGGAGCTACTAAAACGAACAAGTTTTTTGCAGATTAACTTTAACTGTTGAGAATAGGCCTTAAAGTTAGTTCTGAAAATATTTGTTCACTAGAGTTTAATCTAATATAATCCCTACCCTTTAATAGATATATATTATTTGTTTAACATATATCTCCAAGCTTTGGGAGTAGAAAAAAAGACTAAGAGTGACTAGACAGGATCTGCCTAGTTATCTCTTAATCCATCTTCCTCCACTTTTGGGTGTACGAGTGCAAATCTTTCCCAGCGCCTACTTTTCCATCTAAAGTACATAATTGTAGCACGAGTCCATTCATCTGCTGCTATTGCTAGCCAAACTCCCGCTAAACCTAAATCCAATACAAAAATCAAAAAATAGCCCAATGGCAAACTCATCATCACCATAGATAGAGCACCCATAATAACCGGAAAAGTTGCATCACCTGCAGCACGTAATGAATTGATAATCACTATATTTATCGTTCGTCCTGTTTCTAATACAAAACTTAGTAGTAACACAGATGCACCTATTTTGATAATTTGTGTATTGTCAGTAAATAACCCCATAAGTGGATAACGTAGAATGATAACGATTGTTACCATTGTTACAGTAAAAACTATGGCCCATTTCACACTAAACCAAACTGATTTATATGCTTCATCTTTTTCATTTGCTCCTACCAATCGTCCGACAATTATCGCTGTTCCCATTCCAATTGCAATAGCAAATAAGTACGTGAACATCGAAATATTCACAGCATATTGCCTAGCTGCCAATGATTCTGCTCCTAAATAGGTAACGTAGTATAAGAATACAATTTGACAGCCTTGGTATAAAATCTGTTCAAATGCAGATGGAAGACCAATCCGTAAAATCTTTTTAATATACTCTTTGGACAAAGTGAAGTAATAGTGAACCTGTACTCGATACTCCATCACTCGGTATAACAGCCAGAAGAATACAAGTAATGCTAAAAAACGACTTACTACAGATGAAATAGCTGCACCTTGAACGCCTAGTTCTGGAAATCCAAATTTCCCAAAAATTAACGCATAGTTTCCTATGACATGGAAAATATTCATCCCAAGGGAAACAAACATTGTCTGCTTCGTATAACCATGAACACGAATAATAGCCGAAAGTGCATTAATAATAGCCTGTAAAAAAATTGCTCCTCCAACAATCGTCAAATATTGATGAGCATGGACTAGAACATCCCCTTGCAGATTCATTGCAACCATCATACTTTTAGAAAATAGAATGAATCCAATACTGAGGAGAATCCCCACACATAAGTTTAGGGTTACTGCCAATCCTGAAATCTTTGATGCTTCTATATAACGCTTTGAGCCTAAATATTGAGAAACAACAATTGCCGCACCATTTCCGACAACCTCTAGTACTAAGATAGCTATATGAATATACTGGTTTGCTGCTCCTACTCCTGAAACCGCATCATCCGAAAGGGCACTTAGCATGAATGTATCCGCAATTCCCATTAACATAAACAAAAATACTTCCAAAAAAATCGGCCAAGTCAAGGTGAACAGGCTTAACTTTTCTCCTAAATTGCTTTTTTTAGTAACTACCACTGCAACTCCTTCTTTATCTTGAAATTTTGATAAGAAGAATCTTACCATAGAAAATGCATTTCTACTATAGGTTTATAGGAAAAGTGCAGACGCTATAAGAACTGAGGTGATTTCGTACAATTTTCCAGCAATACAAAAATGCACGTTTGACTATTTGGAAGTCAACGTGCATTATATATTATTCAATTCCTACATGTTTATGAATATACTCCCTGATTTCAGGAACAGATAACTCTAACTCATACGTCAAAAGGTTATCCTTCACATAAGCTAATTTGTTCCGCTCCACAGCATCGGATGGAATGTGTAATATATTGTCCAAATATAATATTCCCTCATTAGTTATCATTCGATCATGATCACTTAGTAGACCTTTATCATTTAGTTCACCCTGAATACTTTCCAAATTATTGCCTAATGCTTTTTTTAAGACTTCTCCTAGTTCATCTGTGTTTTTATCATTTTTTTCTAAGAAGTTACAAACATAGTATGCTAAAAGTATTTGTTCCTTTTCTACTAATTTCCCCATTGTATCTCCCCATTCCATCATTTTCCCTGTTATTCCCTTTCACATTCAATCCTAAACATATAAAACCTAAATATTCCATATCCAGGTTTTATGATTCATTCAGAAAATATTTTTTCAATGTCTTTTTTTATCGATTCTGGGCTATCTGTTGGTGCATATCTTTTAATGATTTCCCCTTTTTCATCGACAAGAAATTTAGTGAAATTCCATTTGATATTTTTCGATAAAATCCCTTTACTGTTAGCGGTTAAATGTTGGAAGAGTGGATGCGCATCTTTTCCATTAAGCTTGGTCATTTCATGCATTGGAAATGTGACGCCATAACTCATTCGACAAGCTTGCTCTGCTTCCTCAGCATTACCTAATTCTTGCTTGAATTGATTTGAAGGGAATCCTAGTACAACGAGCCCATCATCCTTATAATCATTATATATTCTTTCAAGTCCATCAAACTGACCGCTTAGACCACATTTAGTTGCAGTGTTGACGATGAGCATTGGCTTTCCCTTATACTCATTTAACTCGTACTCTTGGCCATCAGATTTTTTAACTTTAATATCATAAATGCTCATATTACTCACTCCTTAAGTTGATTTAGAATTGCATTTAACTCTTTTAGATTGGTCATTAAAGTCTGTGCGTTAATATCTAAATAATTACAACTAGTAATTTTACTTATGATTGCCTGTTCGATTGGTTTCTCCTGCTCTAGAGACTTTTCCGTCAACGAAATAACGAATGCTCGTCGATCCTTATCAGACTGCTGTTTGTTAAGCCATCCATTACTGATCATACGGTTGATAATAGGATTCAATGTTCCAATCCCAAGCCCTAATTGATTTCCGATATCCTTTACTAACAAGTTATTCTGTTCCCATAGCGTGAGAAGTACTAGATATTGCGAGAATGTTAAATGAAATGGTTCTAAAGTTTGGGCATATAGTTTGGAAAAATTACTAGATGCTTTGTATACCTCGAAGCATAGCTGTTGTTCCAATTTGGAAGGTTTGTTCAAAAAAATCACACCTAAAAGATTTATTTATAATACGATTATTTCTACATCAATGGAGTTTTTTACTGCTTTAGAATACGGGCAATAGTCATGCGCTTTTTTTACATATTTTTCTTTTAGCTCATCGTCTAAGCCAAAAATTTCAACCTCTAGCTTAGCAGCTAACTTCACGCCACCGTTTTCGTTATCGGTGATTAATGAAATAGTTGCAGTAACTTCACTCTTTTCTACTTTTACTTTATCATGTTCGAGCACTAGCTCTAAAGCACTATTAAAGCATGAACTATAGCCTGCAGCAAAAAGCTGTTCTGGGTTTGATGCAGTAGTTGCTTCTCCACCTAATGCTTGTGGTTTAGCAATATCCAAATAAAATATATTATCTAGTGAATGTACCTCACCTTGTCGACCACCTGTGTTTACAATAGTTGTTTCGTATAATGTTCTCATATTACATCCTCCTTCTATTTTAATCGTCTACGATATATTCATTACAGTAAACTACATCGCGTACGATGTAAAATAATATGCATTTATATAATAAAAAATGCATGGAGTTTTCGACTTGAAAACTTCACACACATTTATTTTAGGAACCTATAAACAAAGCACACTGACTAATTGCGATAAAGAATGCTGCGTTATTTACAGGAGTATTGTCATTCACTTCAAGTTGAATTTTAAAAACCTTGTCGAGACTCGCTTTCCACCTTGCGATTTCATTGTCATTATAGAAAAATTTAGACCAACCTTCTATTTCTTTATCTAATTTAATCTGCAAATTACCATCTGTAATTAATAAGTCTGGCACTAGCTCTTTCCACTTATCATACGCAACTATGTATTTCTTCTGTTCGTTATAGTCAAATGCTTCAAAATAAACTTTTCCTTTGCGAGATACTTTTTTACACATACATTTTAATTCACCATTTGTATCGTAAACGTTATACCAAAGAAAGTAACGGTAATCCATTATTTTATCTAATCGCTTCTTTAAACCATTGGAATAATATCGTTGAAATATATACACGATTTCTCCGTTTTCATTGTAAACAGAGGTTTTCGGAGTCTCCTCAATATCAATAGGCTGTTCGTATGTATAGTTAGCCACGTTCATCCCTCCTGTAAAAAATATAACATAACTCGACTTTATTATTTCCCGGGAAACAATTTCTTATTGGCTTCCTTTTGGGTTAATCGCTTTTGTCCAATTAAATTTGGTCAAACCTCAAAAACTTCTATGCCCCATAACAGGAAATAGCATAACAATACAATTTCCTTTTTGGATAATAAAAGACAATGAAAAGCTCATGAACCAGTTAAGTTCATGAGCAACGCTAACGAAATAGCTTCACTTTTAGATTCTACCACCTATCGCAGTAAACTACGCTGATAATTTAGAATATCCTCTATAGATTTTTCAAATGGGATTAAAGCTGGCATATTTTCTAATAAGAGATCTGAAGGAAGTTTACTTATTTTCTCTTCTAATTTGTCTTCTACAGACTCTACAGTGAAATCAATGCTCGAAATAGCCTGTAAACTACTAGTAATTTCTTTTAAATATCTAGGCAATCCCGAATTCATATCATGCATACTACCTGATTGACCCTTTTGAAATAGAATTTCATATCCGCAAACTGCGTCACGGACATCGAGAAAATCCCGTTGTGCCAATAAATTATTCACCGTAAGTACTTTTTCTGCTCCGAGGAATTCCATTTCTGCTACCTTTCTAGCTAAAATGGAGCAAACACCGTTGGATTTTCCTGGACCTATTAAATTCGAAGGCTTAGCAATAACAATATTCATTTCATATAATAATTCCCATGATTGTGCTACCAATACTTGTAGGGTTTTACTCAAGCTATATGGGTGATCCAGGGTTGTAATGTCATTTACATCAAATTGAAGTGCTGACCCAACGACTAGGACTTTACAGTTTGGAGTTTGCTGGCGAATAGCTTCCAGTAAATAGGCAGTCGATATTGTATTTGTTTCTAATGAGGCAATTGGATTTGACCAGGAAGAGGGCACATGATTTTGACCAGCCAAATGAAGCACTCTGTCTGGTTTATTCCTTTGTATCAGATCTGTTAATTCTTCTTTATTGGTTAAGTCACATGACTCGAAATGGACTTGATTGTTTTCTATTTTGGATTGTTGTCTGGAAACGCCAATTACTTCGTAGCCTGCTTGCTGGAAATAACGACATGCATGAATACCTGTAAAACCTGTTGCACCTGTTATTATTAATTTTTGCTTAGTCATCCCATTTGCTCACTCTCTATATATGCGCTAGTCATGTCATGTTGGTGAAACTCATATGTTTCTTTTAATCCATCTTCAATTGTATAGAGTGGCTTCCAGCTTAAAAGATTAGTAGCTTTTTTATTGCATAAGCAGCTATGCTTAATATCCCCTTCTCTTGGTGCAGTAAATTCTCTTAGAATGGAAATTCCGTGAATGTCTGTTAAATAAGATAGTATTTCATTGATAGAAGTCCTTTGTGATGTACTTACTTGGATCGTTTCTTGGTCACCATTCTCCAACGCTGCAATATTGGCAGTAACAATGTCCTTGACGTATATAAAATCCCTCGTTTGCTTTCCATCGCCATGCACATTGATATGACCACCTTTTCGAAGTCGATCGAAAAATACAGACACAACTCCACCTTCTCCTTTAGGAAGTTGCCTTGGACCATATACATTGGCGTACCTTAAAATTGTATATGATTGTCTATAAAGCTCATAGAAAAGCCTTATGTAAGACTCTGCAGTTAACTTGGACAGTCCATAAAAAGAAGCAGGAACTGTGATCTCATCTTCCGAAAGTAATTCATTGTTTAAATTCCCATATACAGCCGAGGTACTTGCAAATATAAATTTCCCAACATTTGCTTTGCGACAAGCCTCCAGCATATTTAGTGTTCCAATAATATTTACGTCCCCATCATACTTGGGATATTGTACAGATTTTCCAACATCCGCTTGTGCAGCTAAGTGATAAAATGCATCTGGCCGGATATTCATAATGATTTTACTTGCTTCCTCGCTACATATATCGACGATATATAATTGTGCTTGTGGATTGACATTTTCCTTCTGTCCAGAAACCAAATTATCTATAATATAAACCTCAATACCTCTGTCTATAAGTGCATCAACAAGATGAGAGCCTATGAAGCCCGCCCCCCCTGAAACTATTACTTTCATATCCAATCTCCTTTTATCTTTTCCATAATATATGCAAGTTGAATAGAAAAATGGGGACATGCGCCTTATAAAAATGAAAGTCCAGCACTACCTAATGCTGGTATTAGCAGAATCCCAATATACTAAAAAAATGAATGAATCTTATAAGAATCATTCATCTAAGGATATATTTTTATGAAATTTTACTAAATTGGTGTTTCATAATTATTGGGGAAGCCATGTTCTGTCTTTTAGTCCACACACTTATATTTGTTTGAAAGTTAGGAATCATATATGTGTTAGGTAAATTCTTCATAATTTCTTCCCAAACACGATTATCTACAAACACTTTCGTATTTGCTTTTGAGGAAGTGAAAATATTCTCGTAATATTCACTACTCATCGGCTTCATTAATTTTATTGTTACATTTGGAGGAATCTCGTACCCCTCTGGCAAATGACTCAGAATATCTGTCCATATTGAACGATCCACAAATAAATTTGGAGTAGTTGGTGAGTAAGGAAACAACAAATTGTAGTAATCTGATTTCATTGGCTTAAAGAGGTTGATAGTGGAGTTATTAGGATACTTTACACCCTCCGGAAGCGAACTATCTATTTGATTCCAAATCTCTTTAACTATTGCTACTTCTGAATTTATTCCCTCATTAGCAAATCTCGACTTGTAATTCTCCGAAGACACGATAGTATCTTCTTTTGGTTTTTCTGAAATTGTATTGAATTCCTTAGAACTCCAAATGCCCTCCCACCAGGTCTTACATTTATAGAATAATGCTAGAAAAAAAAGTTTAATGTATTGGATTATTCGAGACATCTTGGTCACCATTCTTCCTCATTGAAACAACCTCATTATAAACTTCCAGCAAACTTTTTATCCCTTGATCGATTGACCAGTGCGTCATACCCCACTTTTTCGCATTCGTTCCCAGTTTCTTTCGTAGCTGTTCATCACTTAGAAGTAAATTTAAGTTTTCAAATAAAGTATTAGAATCCCCTGGAGGTGTCAATATACCCGTTACCTTATGCTGCACCATTTCTGGTAAACCTCCAACTTCACTAACAATAGTTGCTTTACCTGCAATTTGCGCTTCGATTAATGACAATGGCTGATTTTCTAACAACGTAGGCAGTACATAAATATCAGCCTTCCCCAATAAAGCTGGAACATCTTCACGTTTTCCTAAAAACTGCACGTAATCATCTAGCCCAAGCACTTTGCTTTTAACTCGAAGTTTAGATTCTCCATCGCCCGACCCAACTATCCAGCAAACCCAATCTTGACGTTCCTTTTTTAGTTTTCCTAAAGCATCTAACAAATATTTAATTCCTTTTAGGTCAGTAAGCCTTCCAGTATAGATGATTACTTTTTTATTTTTGGGTGGTGTAATAAGTGTTTTTACTTTCATTTGTTTTATAAAGCTTTCTGTGTCAAAACCATAATGGAGTACTCGTATCTGTTCCTCTGCCACTTTGAATTCGTCGATTAATATGTTTCTCAACCAATTGTTCGCTACGATAGTTTTTTCTGCTGTACCCGCTCCAAGTTGTTCTAGATCATCGTAATACGCTCTGGCAATGTAAGAATTAGGTGTTTTATGAATAGTCGTTAATTGATGATGGATTTCATGCGCGACAGAACCGTGTAAAGTAGCAACTAACGGAACATGCTTGGGACGAATTCGATCGATACAGGCTGTTGAAATAACATCCTGTGTGTGTATCAAATCATAATCTTCTAAGCCAAAGTAAGCTGTTCCTAATTCAAAAATATATCGTTGGAACTCTGTGTATTCAACTAATTTGTTTTCATAAATTTCAGGATAATTATCTTTGTTAATTTTGGCTTGAAGTAAAGGTAGCAACTTGTCTCTTGGCACCTTTTTATCTGAACCAATCATATGGATATTCAAATTGTCTTCATCATATCCAAGCATATGGACTTCATGCCCAAGCTGCTCTAACTTCTTTTTCAATTGAACCATATAGTTCCAAACCCCACCCAAATGAGGAATAGACCAATATGTGGCTAGCAAGATTTTCAAATTATACATCTCCCCGTTTTAACCGCATGTTCTATACATATTTCTATTAACTCCATAATGTGTGGGCGATTAAATTCGAATCATTTGAAGAATAATCGGACACCCCTTTTCAGGTACATCCTCTGTCAATAGAATGAGTATTCCTTCGGTTACTTGATAATTAACTTTTGGTTGTAAAATCCCGTTAATAAAAAGATTCATATAGGAAACACTTACTGGATTCATAATTCGTTGAATTCCATAATCAGCAATAGCGTCTTTCTCTGTATATACTTTCTTGATACCATCGGATAACACAAAAAATTCAGTTGTAATAACCTCTTTATGACTAATTACTTTGGACTCTGGTCTGTTTACCATTATCGGAATGATTAAAGGCTGCGAAAAATGTGCAGTCGCTTTCCGCGGGACGTACGGTTGGTTTTTCATTACTTCCCTCCTCCTACCAACTGAAATAAAGTAAAATTTCAATCAGTTAGGATTTCTTCATCCTCCACTGATTGACAATAGTACTATGGAATGACTTAGCGACCAACGTCATGTTAGCCCGAGGCTCGCAGGTAACGAGTCATATAGACGAGTCCACACGACGTTGCGTTTTCGTCTATTTTCTACTAAGGCAGGGCATTTGCATGCAGTTGTCTCCTACTTAATCTTTGTTACATTAGACAGAAGCCTCACTGCCCGTAATGCGGGATAAAGTTAGTGTATCCATTTAAAATCAAAAATGTGTATACATAGGTCATTCTTCCCGTTTTTCAAGAAATGCTCATCTGCCCATACCTCCTACTCACTCTGAGTCATATGTTGAAGAGAAATGAAAAGGAGGAACGTACTTGGCTTTAAAAATTGTTAAACTAGCTATATCGCCAAAACAAACTATTTCAACTTCACCCACTGTCGCTCGCTACTTTCATGAGGTGCCAGAAACAATAACAGAAGTTACCACTCACAAGATCAACGCTTCAAGTTTTTTAGATGATCAAGGTGAAACGGCACAATCGTTACCAGCCCTGAATTTAAACAATAGCTATTTTAATGTATATATTAACGGGGTACTGCAGATGGATGAAAACTTTTCTTATACCGCTGGAGAGGACGGAATAGGTTCCTTACTCATCTCTCTTCCAGAGGATTCCGAGATTCCCAAAGGAACTCCCATTATTATGGAGACAGTCAACTTCCATCCAGAGATTGTATCAGAATAGACAGGGCAACCTGTCTTTTTTTATTTGAATAAAAGCTCTACATCGCCTTTGTTCTTTCAATCGACTAGTAAGATATTCTAAAAAACTTCAAGGTTATCTTTCTCTCTATATAAATATTTTCTACTTATAGGAAACTAGCCCCTGCTCCCTTTTAATAAATCGCATTAACTATTAAATAAGGTGTACATGACGCCTTGAAGCTGAAGATTGAAGGGGGTGAAATAAATGGATTTAAGTCAACTTAAAGGAGAATATGATGCCATATTTAGTCTAGGAGATCTTTGCTTAGCATCTATCCAACTGAAAAAACACAACTTGAGACCATATTCAGGGGTACTAGACTGGATGGCTAGTGTCGAACTATCAAAGGTAAATGAGCTTTTAGAAAATCGTTTTATGGATTTCCTCGAATATGACAATCTACGAGTTATCGGATATGCTGATACATTTATCTGCGTTTCAGATGATGGCTATAATCTTGTTTCCAACCATGATTTTGATGGAGAAAAAAATACACTAACTTATTTAGGTGGTTACGCGGAAGTCATGGAGAAATACGAAAGAAGAATACAACGCTTTCTTTCAGAAATGGATAACGCCAAACGAATACTATTTGTCCGAACAGAAGGAACGCTCGAAGATGCAGCAGTTTTACAAGATGTCCTTTCTAGATTGGTAAAACATGATTTCAGTGTTTTACTCATTAACCATACGTATGTTCAAGGAATTGTAGAAAAAAGTTGGCCTTTAGAAAAAATTTGTTCGATTGAGTTTCCAAATAAAGATAAATGGGAAGGAAATCATGACTTATGGAGGGAGGTGTTAAGTGGGATTCGTTTGCGTACGTGACCGAATGTACCGAATGTCTCTAAAAAAAACCAATCAATTATTAGGGAGGAAAAATAGTGTTTACCAATGCAACAATATTGATAACCGGGGGGACAGGCTCATGGGGAATTGAATTAATCAAACAACTTCTTCTTCTTGACCCTAGGAAAATTATTATCTTTTCAAGAAATGAAAATAGACAAGTCATGATGCGAAGAAATTTTGAAGATACAAGACTACAATTTAATATAGGGGATATACGAGATGAAAATGCTCTTTCCGCAGCCTGTGTTGGGGTAGATTATGTGTTTCACTTAGCCGCACTTAAACATGTACCTGTCTGCGAGGAGAATCCTCTAGAATCTATTAAAACGAATATAGTTGGAACGCAGAATGTAATTGAAGCTTCCATAAAGAACCAAGTAAAAAAAGTAATTTACGTTTCTACAGATAAAGCAGCAGACCCAGCTAATACGTATGGCATGACAAAGGCACTTGGAGAAAAGCTGATTCTTTGTGCAAACGAATTGGGCTCGCCCACAAGGTTCTTATGCATTCGAGGAGGGAATGTGCTTGGAAGTAGCGGTAGTGTACTACCAATTTTCATTAAACAATTAGAAGAAGAAAATCAAATTCGCATTACTGATAAAAAAATGACACGATATTTTGTCACGCCTCAACAGGCAATCAAAACTCTTCTTCAGGCTACAGAGTTAGGAAATGGAGGAGAGATTTTTGTCATGCATATGAACGCCTGTAATATACTCGACTTGGCGGAAGTACTAATTGAGTACTTTCACAAAAAAGATGTCCACATCATAGAAATCGGAGCTCGAGCTGGAGAAAAGACCCACGAGGTACTAATCGCGGAAAATGAAATACCAATGGCTACCGTATTCAACAAAGATTTGATAAAGATCTCTTCCTCAAACTCTACAAACCAAAATTCAACCGTGCCTGCTATTCTAATAGATACAAAACAAAAACTAATGACCAAACAAGAAATTAAAGAGCTATTAATAGAAGGTGGCTTTTTAAAATAAATAGCAATTTGAATTAGACTAAACATCCTGAAATAGAGATCAAGCTAAATTAATGCAAAAAAACTAGACTCTCTAAGATTGTCTAGTTTTTTGTATTTTACTTGTAGGATATCGATTCATCTGCTGCAGGATAAACAAAAATACACCAACGAGCACAAGAATACCACCAACAATTTGCCAGCCTACTAGCCGTTCTCCTAGGAAAATAGCAGCAAGAATAGTTGCCCCCACAGGCTCACCTAAAATACTCATAGATATAGTTGTTGCAGTTACATAATTCATTAGCCAATTATTTATCAAATGAGATATTGTTGGTACAACTGCTAACAATACAAAAATTCCCCATTCTTTTAAATCATAACCTCCCATTGTAACGCCTGTCAGCATGTTATAGACAACAAGCGCGATAGCAGCGAATCCAAAAACAACAAAACTATAAATCCAATGCGAAACCTTTTTTACTGCTTTTTGCCCAATTAATAAATACCCGACAACAGCAATAACGCTTAGAAAAGAAAGTATATCCCCAAGAATAGCATTTCTACTTAAGCCAAAATCTCCCCATCCGACCATCACTGCTCCTATCACTGCAATACCCATGGTCATAAGTGCAGATTTAGTCGTTCTTTCTTTAAATATAATGACACCACCGATCAATGCGATAATAGGTTGCAGTGCAAGAATGATAGTTGAACTAGCAACTGTTGTCAGTTTTAAAGATCCGAACCATAGGGCAAAATGTAAAGCTAAGAACATACCTGCAACGAAAAGTAGTAGCCATTCTTTATTTGTTAGTTTTTTAAACTCCGCTCTTTTAAACCAAACGACTGGTAGTAACAATAGAGTGGCTAAAATCATTCGATACATACTTAATATAGTAGCGGGTGCATGTGACCATTTAACAAAAATGGCTGCAAAAGAAATTGCTACAATGGAAATGATTAATGGTAACACAATTGATTTAGATGTATTTGTTTGATTCACTTTTTTACCCCATTCTAATACTTTTCTATACTTATAAACTAATCTTAATATACTGGATATTGCTGAAAATAGGAAATAGAAAAAACTCCTTATCCATTGATAAGAAGTTTTAGGACCTGTCTCTTTTCCATTTTCTATACCTATTGTAAATACCTTTGCCACCTGTGTAACCTACTAAGGCGATAGCTAGGCTAATTCCAGTTAACGAAGTAATAAGCGCTATCCACTCAAAAAAGGAATACCCTGGAATTTTTGCCCAGTCCGTTTTTCCCTTCCAATCCTCAATGACTAGGTTCATCCCATAAATACCGGAAACTACTGTAAAAATAGTTAACATAAATAACAGGGAATTATTTCGTTTGTCCGATTGATTGTCTTGAGCACGGTACAAGTCATCTACAGTTTGTTTTACTTCATTGAAAAGATTCTGTAAACGGAATACTTTACGTAACTGTTGCGTTAGCTCTTTTCCTTCAGATCTAGCAGAAACCTCTTCAAAGTAATAACGTGAGTAGAATTTTGATATAAGTTCTATTAACTCCTCCACATATCTTTTATCCTTAGCCCAACTAACCTCACTATGCTCAAAGGAAACCTTTAATAGCATAATCTTATAGTAATAATGCAGCATTAAATTATAATAATGCACACTCATAAACTGGGAAATCTCTTGCTTTAAACTTTCTTTTTTCTTATTGGAAATAGTTGATTGGGTGTGTTCTGAAGCAATTACATATGTATTCGGTGCCCAACGATCATGAATTCGGTCGCTCACATATCGCTTCACATAATTGGAATTCGAGCTAGAGATAAACTCATTCCCTTCTATATCCATCCCATCCAAATGCGCCAGACGGAACAACTGGTCTACTGTAATTTCAGTATTATTTGCCCCAACTAAAAATACAGATGTATGCATTCGCTCATCTTCAAAATAAGGGAGACTGCCATAATAACCTGCTAGCTTTTCGTCGTGGATGATAAATGGCTTTAGAGGCTGACATAAATAGTCAAAAACGAGCTCATTTGTAGTTTGGAATACTTTACTTTTATAGTGAATTTTAGATCCTTTATCAAATGAAAGCTTAGGCTCTAGCACGCGAAAGTGGCTAATATGATCCAATATTCTTGTTAATGTCTCCTGATCCTGATTCATTGCAGCACGTATGGTGATTATACCAATACCAAAAGGACATAAAATAATGTCCACACTATTAATGATAAAATTGAATTTGTTATCATTCAATTCATATGTAAAATAATCTTCAACTACTTTAGAGTAACGCAAAAATCCCCTATTATTGGTATTAGGAGGGAATAGTTTATCTTCAATGAATGGCAAAAAGAACTGTTCCAATTCCTCATGAGAGATTTTTATTTCATCTCCATAATATTTGTCTTGTAGTTCTTCTTTTTCTAAAGTAAAAAAGGTGAACTGGTGCTTTTCTAGCTGCTCCATTAACTTTTGACGATCTTTCTCTCGAAAAGAAAATGGGAATAGATAAGTCATGTACGCATCCGTAACATCCAAAGGTTGTATTACTAAACTCTCCATTTTATCCACCCACTTTTGGTTATTATTCTTATTTACCTCACTGGCGATATTCATAAACCAAAAATACAGTCATTCCTAAAGTTAACTTTAGGAATAACTGTATTAGAAGCAATTATTACTTAAGGTTGTTATTGTTGTTATTGTTGTTATTGTTGTTGCGATTGTTATTACGTTGGTTTTGGTTGTTATTGTTTCTGTTTTGTTCGTTTTGGTTTTGCTCGTTTAAATTGTCAAAGTTGAAATCCTCACCGAACTCAGCTGGATTATTTTGGTTATTGTTATTACGGTTATTGTTGTTGTTATTATTGCGATTATTATTGTTTCCCATGACTGCTCACCTCCTTGACCATATTAGAATGGTCTAAAGACTGATATATATACCTCATTGTTTATAAATTATTACTTCTTTGAATTTTTTCCTTTTAATTCTTTGGACAAAGATTCAATCTCCACTTCTTCTGCAAATTCAGTCTGTAAATTCGTTCGGTTGTAATATCCCACTTTCTCATTGGGATTCGATTTCCTCGGTTCGAAGATATTTGTATGCATATATCGATGTAACAAGAGTTCTCCTACCATTAATATCAGCGCAGATATAAAAGCCGCTGTCCCTAAGGCTAGTGGTTGCTCATAAATATAGGAACCAAGGAAGTAAATAATTGCATAAGCAATAACAAAATCACTTATAGCTGCCCATACATTTCCTATTTTAGGTAATATAAAGACATCTCCTACATATCCTACTGCTGTAAGAACCACACTAGTAATAACTACGTCAGTAAAAGACACATCATAAATAAGGCTTAAAACAACCCATAGCACCGCAGTTATCATGAGAAATTTCATAAATAAAGCTTTCATATACATTATTTTGACCCCTCTCGATTTATCTTTTTTTAGTT
This sequence comes from Psychrobacillus sp. FSL K6-1415, assembly GCF_038003185.1. Lineage (NCBI taxonomy): Bacteria > Bacillati > Bacillota > Bacilli > Caryophanales > Bacillaceae > Psychrobacillus > Psychrobacillus sp. FSL K6-1415. Next base: position 3,910,652 of record NZ_JBBOOQ010000001.1, read on the forward strand.
ACTGTGCCAGCCTTAGATTGTTTTTTTGCAAACCACTCATTTATTTCACGATAACTCATGCCTGCATTTGCATTTAATCTTTTAACTTCCTCAATATCTGTTCCTGCAACTGTAAATTTTTTAGTACTTATAGCAAACCCATCCTTTCCATTATTGAGTATAGGGCGACTTTTTTTGTACCACTGATAAAACAGTATTGAAATTAGCCCTATCTCCACAGTATCCCCACCGTAGTACATAATCATGCTACCGAATTCCGCTTGATCTATTGGAACTCCACTTGGCGGATTCGCATAAATATATTTAGCTAAGACGGAATGACCAGCTAATGCAAAAAGAAAGACGACCGTACGATATAAATAACTTTTTCTTATAATCACCAGATCAACGTAAATAATTGAAACTGCAAATACATATCCAGCTAGAAAAATATGTACATGAATAATTACATAAAGAAGCATATTTTCGTGCATCATTAGAAACAAGTCAGTTGTGTAAAGAACCCATAAGCCACCAATATTTAGTAAAGAAGCAATAATAGGATGTTGAACGAAATGAAGAAAAATATTGCGTCGTAAGATTGTAGTTAGTTTTCGTGCTGTATATACACTAATCGTTCGCAGCAGGAGCTTTATCGGAGCACCTAACGCCATTAAAAGCGGCGCCAACATGCCAAGTAATACATGACCAATCATATGAACAGAAAAATTCATGTGTCCTAAATCTGCAATTGGACCAATTGTTGCGAGCAATGCACACAGTACTCCAAAGCTCCATGCTACTAACCGGAACACTGACCATGGTTTTTTCTTTCGATTGGATAGACCTACCGCCACAATATAAAAAACAAATAACAGTATAAAAGGAATTGCTAAAAAAAACTGGAGACTAGTCGCTGAATACTGTTCGTGAGTATGCACTTATACTCAGACCTTCCTTTCATGGCTTGTCTGATATATTAAAATAAACCCTAAAATAATCATTAAAGCAGCTAAAATATTCCATACTAAATCATAAGGTAGGATATCTACCCCATATCGAATCTGATGTAAACCCATCCACTTATGTTGAATAATTCCATCGTACAGTTGAAAAACACCTGCACCTAGAAGGATTCCCCCTACCCATCTCTTTAACCAAAAAGCATGCCGCCTATGAAGATCTGCAAGTAAAAAGGATGCTCCTATCGTAGCTATGAAGCTAAATGCATGAAAAAGCCCATCAGACACTAGTCCAATATCCGTAGTAGATTTATCGTAAAAATGGTGCCAATGAAGAAGCTGATGAAAAACTACTTCATCTATAAATGCTACAATTCCCAGTCCAAACAAAATACCTGTCCACATATTCTGTTTGGCATATACTCTTTTATTTGGATTTTTTTTATGAATGGAAGAGGTTTTTACAGAAGTTGTCATGTTTAACACCCTTTTTTAACTAAGTTTCTCCTTTTCAGAAAGGATTTAAACAGAAGGGTAGGGATATAGAAATAATAATAGTCAACAAAAATACTAAATAAAAAAGCAACCGAAATAGCTTCAGTTGCTTTTCTTCGATATAGCTTATACCAAACTTCCAATATATTTCAGGTTATCTACTGATTGTTCATCAGCCTTACCATCTAGAATATATTCGACATCTTGCAATGTTTGAGACAGGGAAACTTCGTGCCCAACTTGACCTGTAAAGGACTCTGCAACATAAAAGGGTTGTGTAAAATACGCTTCTAGTCGTTCTCCACGTTCGTAAGTATCTAATTCATTACTTCTAATTTTATCTAAACCATGCACAACAACTAACGAACGCAGCTCTTTATAACGTCTAAGTAATTTCTGTGCTCTTTGTCTTAAATTAAAGTGACGTTGATCTACGTCCACTCCTTCCACAAGTGAAGAAGTAGAAATAATTGGTTGAACTGCAGGATAAAGGTGACGTGCTGCAAGGTCAGCATCCAATTGCCACACTGTTTCTAAAGGTCCAAAAGGAATATCCTCATCGACCACTTCCCCAGAAAGGTCTAATAGTATTGTGGTGACATTTTTAATTCCTTCTTTGATCATTTTTTCTTGCAGATCTAATAACTGTCCCGACACCACATAACTATTATCTGTTATTAACAGGATATCCCCAGAAATTTCGGATAACTTCAAAAATGTCTCTTCGGTGGATTCAGTTAAATAATTCGCTAACTCAGTAATACCCTCTGTTTCAAGTTCTTCTTGTCGTGTTTTGGGCAATAAAAATATCGTCGTATAATCACCGTCTTTAAATCTGTGCAAAAGTTCCGCAAGAATAACTAACTGCCCCATTCCAGGTCTTGCAACTAAACCAGTTGTTCCCTCTTTTACTAATGGAGCAAAAAAATCGAGTGCTTTGATTTTTGTTTCAATCATATCCAACTTCTCCCCCCGTATGATTAGATCATCTACCTTACAATTTGCCAAAGAAGCTAGACCTACAAGGGTCCTTATCTCCGCCTTTCCCAAATCAATCTTCCCAGTACATAAATTCGAAACGGTCGCAGGTCTAATCCCTATTGATTTCGCCGCGGTCGTCAAATTGGGAACCTTTCTTCTTAGTAAAGCAACATTCAATCTTATATCTTCCATAATACCCCTCCTTATTACTTTTAATAGTAATTTAAATTACTCTAAAAATCAATTTATTTACTCCATAAAGTAAATATTTTTACCCCGAAAAAAGTAAATACCAGGTAATTCAACAATGTTAGTTGTTGAGTTACCTGGTATTTTTTATTTTTTTACTGTGCTTAATGATTTATTTAATAGATATAAAATTGATTCTGTAAAATGCCCTGGTGCAACACGCGACATCTCTTCAATTGTTTTATATTGAATTAGTTTAAACTGCGGGTGTTTTTCTAAACCTGGTAAAATACTATTCAAGATTCCTCGAGACTGGGAGTTCATCAAAATATCCGAAAAAGAGGAATTAATAGAAAATACGTCATCTGTGATTGTCAGTTCTTCTATCTGTACATTCGAAGTATTCGGCAGAACAAACCAATCTGTAACCGAGTAAATATCTACCTCGACAGGAGGAATCCCAACAGGTTCTTCTTTTACTGATGGGGATGAGGCCTTAACTTCCTTTTCAGGAGCTTTTTCTATTTCGGAAATCACTTCTGTATCAGGTGTTGGTGATGTTTCTAATTCAGGGGCAGGGATTGTTTCTGGAACCACTACTGGATTAGGTATAGGATTTGCCTCAGGATTTGGAATTGCCACTAAATTCAACTGAGCTTGTTGACCATCCAGCTGTGCTTTTGCATTCTCTAAAATAATATCTATGTTTTTCATAATTGCAGCTTGTTGTTCACTATTATCAATGGTCATTCCTGCTTTTATGTTGTTAGCATATTCTTGTAACGCCGCAATACGAGTTTGTTTTTGAGTTGCTGTAAAGCTATTCAGCTGATTTTCAGCAGCTTGCATTTCTCTTTGTAGTTCCACCTCAAGATCCTGCATTAAACGATCTCTTTCTGATGAGACCGCCCCTTCAATTTCCTGAACGGATTCCACCTTCTTGTTGTTAAACCAATTGTTCAGTAAACTTTGAATATCTTGATCTGCTAAAGCAGTTTTTACACCACCTGAGAGTCCCAAAAGTATAATTAGTAAAGCAATAATTATTGTCGCTTTTTTAATTTGTCTTTTCTTTTTGTATTTCTCAATTCTACTTAGCATTTATATTCCTCCAATTAGAAGAATAAGAACCTCTAAAGTAAGAGGTCCTTATTAATTTTAATTAATTGTTCATGCCACTTACTAAATCATCAAGTTCTTTTAATCCAGCTATTTGTAAACCTTTAGCTGCCAATGTGATAATTCTTTCTTGCTCTTTAACTAATGCATTTGTTTTCTTCGTAATTTCCCCACGTAGTTCAACAATTTTTGCATCAATCATGGCTTTGATTTCCACTACTGTTAAATCTCTTTCTTTATCAAGTTTCGCTTGAAGATCGGATTTTGCCCAATCGATTGTATCCTTTAAATCTTTCACCGCCACTGCAGTCGCCGCTTTAACGTCTGTATTTACTTTTTCAACAGCCGCTTTTCCAGTATCTCCAGTATATTTAGTTAAATCTTTGTCTGCATACTTTAATGCCTCTTTACCTGCCTCATTTATTAAACCTTGTGTAAAAGTTGAAAGCGAATCAAATTGACCTGCTAGGTAGGTTTCAATATGAGCTTTTTCATCTTTAATAGAATCGATATGCTCACGACTACGTTCATCGATAATATCACTTGCTACGCCTGCGACAAATTCTCCTTTTTCATTAATACTATCTCCAGCATCTGATTTAATAGTGTTATATTCTGTTGTAATTTCTTCTACTTTACTTCCCGCATATTCCGCTACTTGTTTATTTACTTCATTCGAAGAACTAGTAAATTGAGCTTTATACCAATTTTTTAAGTTTAAGCCAGCATCAGATGCTCCAAATGCTGCCCCCGCCCCTGCAAAAAGTGTTACTGCTACTGTTCCTGCGATTACTTTCCCTTTAACTGTTTTCATCATATTAACTATCTCCCTTTGATTTTATAATTTTGTATGAATTAGTCCATCTTACAATTATCAAATATGTTTATTTTATTTTTCATTAATTAATGCATTTACTCGTTCTTCTAACTTTAATTTAGCAGCTGCTTCTAATTCTGCAGCTTTTGACGAAATTGCAGTCTGTTGAGCAGTTACTAATTCTCCAGTTTTCTTCGCAATTAAGTCGAGTAGTCTAGCAATCTCATTGTCCACTGTTTTATTGATGGATTCGATTGAGGCACTACTCTTTTTATTTAGCAAATCCTGTAAGAAACCCTTTGTTGTACGAATCTCCCACTCCAAGTCACTAAGTGCTTTGTTGGTTTCTTTTTCAATTTCTGTATTTAAAAACGCAAGAGCAGCTTTGCCTTCCTTACTTGTTTGTGTTTTTAAATCCAATTCAGCTAAACTATAAGTTAATTTGCTAGCTGCTAATATTGCCTTATTCGCATCATCCTCAATTTTCTTAAATTGATTGTCGATGTTATTTTGAATTTCAGCTTTTTTATTATTAACTGAATTTATATAATCTCTACTTTCTTGATGAATGGAACTTTTTGCAGCTTCTGTTTCAGTATCCCTTGTCCCATTAATACTTTCAGTAGCACCTGTTTTTAATTCTTTTGCTTCATTATTAAATTCGAGCAATTTTTGGGTAGTATGTTTTGCCGATTCAATAGCTACCTCAGTATTCGCCTTTTTAAATTGTGAGTCATACCAACCTTTTAAACCTGCGCCAGCATCCGTTGCTCCAAATGCAACTCCTGTAGTCGATATTAGGCCTACTACCACTGCTCCTGCGATTAGTTTACGTTTAACTGTTTTTTTCAATGAAAAATCTCCCTTGGCACTGTAGTTTTTAGATTAGTGTTTATTTGCTTAACACATCTGCTAATAGTCCTTCAACCTCTTGTTCGAGCTCTTCTTTTATGAGTTCTTCGTCTTCGTCCATATACTCATCAAAGCTAACCTTTTCCAAATCTTTTATTGATTCAGCAAGACTTCTTTTAGTTTCATTTGAAAATCCCTCCAAATTGGAGTTTGTTGCCTCTACCTGAGTGTCTAAAAAAGTTGAAACATCAACATCAAGTTTTTCATTTGTTGTCGTTAGAAATAATTTCATTTCCATTAGAATCTCTTTAATACTTTTTGATGTTACAACTTCAAATGCCTCACTCTCCTCTTGAAATGATTGACCATACCATTTGGAAAGGGAAATTTGTGGCAAACCACTGGCATAAATGGTGCTGGATCCTAGTAGAACAAGAAATATCAAGATAGTTCCTATAACTTTTTTCATTGTTTACACCCCTTTCACTCGCCCCAACCATTCTATCCATATGCCCATTCTTTTATAACTATTATTTTAGAAATAATAACCTCCTTATAGTTATATAGTTTATTTTTACCTCCACTTCTCCTTAACAGTTAATCAGTTAGTGACAGAAGATTAACATAATTATACTTTCGCTAAATTTGCGGGTAACGGATTCTTCATAACCTCTACTTTTTCTACAAACAAAGTCATAAATTCTTTCCTTGCGACTTATTTTAGAGGCATAAAGTTACATATAAGCACTTTTTTTCTTCAAAATACCTTAACGATTGAGACTAATTACTTAAGTTAAAATAAAAAAACACACACAAATACTTGTGTGCGTTTCCTTATACCTATATACATATCACTTCTTTTATCTTATTTTTAGTTTTATCCTCTGAGTGACGAGGAGCATTTAGAGAATTAGTTATTATCGATTTTGAATAGCTAGCACTTATCTATCGCCTTATTGTTGCACACTAGCTATCCCTTCCACCGCTTCTTCTATAAACTCAATTATTTCCTGACTAACGGGATAGAGACCTAACGCTTCGGATGTATCTTCAGATTTCCGAACTTCCCAGAATTTATCAGCTAAGTCTTCATTTGCGAATGTAATACTGGATAAAATACGGATATCTTCCGCAATAATTTTTCCTTCTGGAGAATTTGGTGGTTTCCCTTCAGCCAAACATAGTTCGATTCGTTTTATAAGATTGATCCATTTCACTGTGTTATCTGCATCCTGTTCTAATTTTGGCAGACTAGCTGTTAAGGTTGCTCTTTCCTCTTCGGTAAATATTTCCTTCCATACATCTTCCTTACTATACTTTTGATGTTGTTGGAAAAGCGGTACTAATTCTTCCCACTTTAGCATCCCTTCGAGCTGGACTATGTTAAGTAAGGTGTTTGTATGCTCAATAGATTTTTGTAATTGCTGCATATCTACATTGAGTCGTTCTCGGTGCATTTTAAGTATGTCTGCAATAGAGACTCTTTCCACGATCTGCTGTATATCCTTTAGCGGAAGCGAAGCCGCTTTTAACAAGGTTATCTTTTCAAGCGATAAGAGATCCTCTTCCGAATAAAGCCTTTTACCACTTTCATGAATCATTGTTGGTTTAAATAAATTGATTTGATCGTAATAACGAATAGTACGGACAGAGATATGAAGTTTTTTTGATACCTCTCCGGTAGTGTAGTGAACCAATATTCATCCCCTCCATATAAAATGTCTTGCAGGTAACGTTACGTCACCACTTATTCTAAAAATAACATATTTCGTTATTGGAGGAATTACAAAATGAAAGAATTTTCGTTCAAAACAATGTTTTGGTCTTGGAGAGAACTTATACTGCTGTTATTGATAACTTTTTTATTTGTTCCTATAGTTATCGAGAACCTATTACAGGATGTTTTGTTTGTATTTTTGGAGGATAGCCTTTATTCAGGCACATTAACAGGACTCGTAATGTCTATTCTTTTCACAGGAGGAGTGTATGTCATCGCCTTGAGACCATATAACCTTTCATGGCGAGCTGTCGGCTTCAACTCATTCCAAACGTCCTATTGGAAGTCTATTATAACTTGGACAGTTTTTTTAATAGGAACTAGTGTAATAATAGTTATATTAATGGAACTCCTTGGGGGGACTTCAGAAAATACAAAGACACAAAGCCTACAAAGCAATATGGGAATTTTGTCATTTCTCATCGCTTTCGTATCAGCTGCTATCATTTCTCCTATTTATGAGGAGATTTTCTATCGCGGCTTTCTTTATAGATGGTTTAGAGTTAAGTGGGGAGTGCCAGCTGGGATATTACTTAGTTCTTCCGTTTTCATGCTTGTTCATATTCCTACCTATAATACATTGCCAGTCAATTTTCTTACGGGTGTTATATTTTCATGGACTTATGAAAAAACTGGATCCATATATCCTGGCATGATTATACATGGCGTCTTTAATGGTATTGCTGTGGTATTAACTGCTCTAAGTTAATAAAACTCCTCACCAAATAAGGTGAGGAGTTTTATATCGTTATACGATTTGATCAATAATGCCATAACTCATCGCTTCTTCAGCTGTCATAAAATAATCACGGTCAGAGTCTTTTGCTATTTTTTCAATGGACTGACCTGTTCGGTCTGAAAAGATTTGGTTAATTCTATCTTTCATCAACAGAATACGTCTAGCACTGATTTCAATATCACTTGCCTGACCTTGTGCCCCGCCAAGAGGTTGATGAATCATAATCTCACTGTTCGGTAAAGCAAAACGTTTTCCTTTTGCACCCGCAACTAATATCGTCGCACCAAATGAAGCAGCCATTCCCGTACAAATCGTACGTACATCTGGTTTAATGATCTGCATTGTATCATAAATTGCAAATCCAGAACTTACTGAGCCTCCTGGACTATTGATGTACAAAGAAATATCCTTCTCCGGATCATCTGCTTCTAAAAACAATAGTTGCGCCACGATATTATTAGCAACAACGTCATTGATTTCCGAGCCAAGGAAAATAATACGATCTTTCAATAATCTCGAATATATATCATATGATCGCTCGCCATGTCCTGTTTGTTCTACAACATATGGAATAAGGTTAGACATTTTCTTTCCCCTTTCTACGCTATAGCTAAAAGACCCTCTTCTTTCCAAAAAGTAAGCTGAGATAATAACCTAGCTACTTCTAATTGATAGAACGGAACAATTAGCACTTCGCCATTTTTCTTGAGGAACGAAATTAGCATATAAGAAGAATTGCCCTGTACGTATGAATGGACGATAGAGTGACTTGAGGAAGCGAGTTCTATTTTTCCACTTTGCATATATGGTTGTTGATGATCGTTCTGATAAACACGAATAACGGCATTCGGATCTCCACTGCTCCACGCGTGTAAATAAGACATAGCTGTTTCGTCTTCAACATCATATCGGAAGGATTCGTAGGATTTTTGCTTAGCATTTTTCCTAGCCCTGTTTAGAGCAGCTTTGATAGAACCCTCACTGACCGAAAGCAAATTTGCCGTTTCTTTTGAGGAGTAGCCAAATCCCATGACCAGTAATACCACCACCCTTTGCTTTGCGGACAGTTCATGTAATAACGCATAGATTCTTGGGAAAAGTTCTGCTGAAATTCCTTCTTGATAATTATAATTGGACATATCTTGATGCAAATTTTCTTCTATTTTACGTTTACGATGCTTATCGATCCAGGCATTGGAGGCAATACGAAACAAATAGGACTTTGCCATTTCCTTCGGCATTTTCATCCAACTTATATATGCTTTTTCTATCGTCTCCTGCATTAAGTCTTCTCCATCCCACTTTGTACGCGTCAGGGATAAACAATACTTCCTTAAACTATGCATAAAAGGCTTAATAGCCATCTCAAATTCCTCATTCAATTCAAACGGAGTTTTTTCAACAAGCGGCCGCATGTTTACCCCTCCTTCAAATTTGTCTTTCACTAATATAAACGGAAATATGGACTAAAAAGATACGGTCATAAAAAATTTTTTTAAACCTACCACTTATCGATGCGTATCATGTAATGGGTCAAATAGATCTTCCGCTGCATTTCTTACCATTGAAAAATTATCTACATTATAATGACCATGTAGTACTTTATTGTGATGATTAATAATTTGTTCTGCCGTAAGAACTGCTGAACCTGTTGTTGAATGTCCATCTCCAACTAACGTGACATCTAATTGTGAAACGGTTGCAGTTCGTACTGCTGTATCTATGCAGTGCTCCGTTTTGCAGCCCATAATTACTACATGTTGAACCTTCTGTTCTTCTAAATATTCTCTTAATCCAGTTCCATAAAATGAATTTGTTGCAGCTTTATCGAATGTCTTTGCGTCTGTAGGTATAGTAATACCTCTGTGGACTTGGAAGCCTTCTCCTTTTCCTTCTGCCACATCTGTATCTCTTACAAAAACGATAATAGCATCTGACTCAATTGCTTTTTTAATTACTAAATTGATGTTTTCTATTAACTGTTCTTTTAGAAATACACTACCTTCCTGGTCATTCCCTTCTATTAATTCCTGTTGCGCGTCAATGATTAATAATGCTTGTTTCATAACAACACCTCTTTTTATTTATTTTAAATTATTTCCGAAATACTGGACTAATGAAATATACCTTCCTTGCTCATGCCACTTGTTATATAGCTCAAATACTATATGGACATCCCCATTCACCTTTTCAACCAGTGATTTAACTTTTAAATAACTTCTCCAATAATCAAACATAATACTAGAAAGTGAACCCTGGTAAGACATCGAACCGAAATCATTCAAGTCATTATCACCATATTCTTCTGTAAAAGTGGTCAATAACTCAAGTTCAATAGCAGTTACTTCTTCAAATTGTTCGTCTGTTAAACAATACTTTCTAGGCAAATAAAAGCACATTCCTTCTTCAAACCAAATACTATCATGTCGTTCATCCTCAAATTCATCTACGAACAAATCAATATGATGCGTTAGTTCATGGGCCAGAATGACAAATAACTGGTCAGTACTAAAGTTCTCATAAAAACTTTGAATATGGGGTATTACCTTACCATCCAATTGGGAGACCAACAAGTTTTGCCACTCCTTTAGAATTGGGGACATATAAATGAAATCTTCTCTCGTGAATGCTGGTATTGGTATTGACGAGAAGGTAGTAGTCGCCAGTTCCCCCGTCGTCCAAAGTACTCCTTTAGGAATAGCGGTCAATTGATAATGTTCTTCCAATACATGCTGATATCCCTTTAGTTTTGCCATCAATTCTTTTGTGATAATATCATATTTAGCCGCTTCTTCAGGTGCCTCAAATGCTAAAATACTTTTCATATTACTTCCACCTTTATCTCATCCAACTTGTTTAACTTGTATAACATAGAACTCCCTTCGTAAAAACATGTCTCCCCTTAAAGTTTGGTCCATATCGCTTTTGTATAGGCAAGTTTAAGTCCTGCTCTTTCCATATTTCGATGACTTCCACTTCCATATGTAGCCTCACTAGTTATGTACCTTGCTCCTTTTTCAATTGCAATTTCAACACGTTTTTTAAGCAATGCAGAATGTACTCCCATATTACGATAACCAGGTAAAGTTGCAGATGCCGCCAAAGTCGCAATCTCTTCTTGCACATTTAAAACCGCAACTCCTACCGGAACATCTTGCTTGTAAGCAATGTAAAATTCCCAACCTGGAACTTCAAATAGAATTTCATTGTTTTGTTTAATCCCCTCTTGAATAAAAGCAGGTAGTCCGAATGCAGCCACGTAAATTGAAGCAAATAAATCAAAATCATTTTTACCTAGAGGTCGAATATCTAGAGAGGATGGCATACTCTGACTCTTAAAGCCTTTTACTTCTCCTATAAAAGATGCATGAAAGCCAGATTGATAAAACCCCAGTTCAGCTAGTTTTCTTAATAACTTTTCTGAACTGTTCGTAGGAGCAATCTCGACTCGAAAATTTATTGAAAGATTCTCATAGAAGCCAAAGATCTCTTCTATATGTGAAAGTACCTGTTCATTCAATCCTCGAACGGTATTAAAAGCTGGACCTGGAATATGTTTAACAGCAAAAGCATGAGTTGTGTCCTTAACTAATTGATGGACCCCCATTGGGTTACCGGGGATTGATTGTATGGCATTTAATCTGGAAGTTAATGTTTTTATTTCTGCCTGCTCGAGTATGCTTAATTTCATTCTAATCCCCCGTGACTTTTAACAAAATTTAATGCTCTTTGTGTCGAATCGATCAGTGATTCATCTCCTTTTCGTACCCTTCAAACTCGTTGAATAACTGTAACAAAACGAGTTCACTATTTAAAAATCTTCTATTTTCAAAATATCACCCTTTCCATTAAAAGGTGATTATCTTTTAAATTCTTAACAATTTGAAACCCACATTTTTTATAACAATTTATAGCCCGTTGGTTAGTGTCTTTGACATCCAGAACCACCATAGATACATCGAACTTTGAACTTAAGTACTCTAACAAAGTACTAATCATCTGGGTCCCTATCCCCTTGCCCCACAGTCCAGTTTCTCCGATAAATTGGTCAATTCCATAGATAGACTTTTCCAAAGGATATCCGTATATCTTTAGTTGATCTTTTGGGATTTCATAATATTGTATATAACCAATTGGTGCACTTTTATATTCCAATATGCAAGCCGTCACGTAATGCTCACTGTTAAATCTGGGGCCATATTTAGTAACGACTTGTTCAAATGTTAGCCTTGGACCATAATATTTTAAGACCAAATCATCATTTAGCCATTTAGTCATATAAGGATAATCGTTTTCATTCATAACTCTAATAGTTAAATCACATTTATGAACCATAATTTCCTCACCCTTACTTGTCGCAAAAATCCGGAATATTGGAGTGAATATAAAAACCTTCTAATAACGTCTTCCCACCCTCATATAATGATATATTGTACTTTTCATCTAAGGTCGTTATAAGTGAGACATCGTGACCTTCTGGAAACTCCATTTCCTCTGCACCTTCTCTTCTACTATTATTTATTTCCTTTATAATTTTCTTCAGCATTTTTTCATCAGTTATCTCCAACAATTCTTCTGTACCCATACATTGGACGGTAATACTGTCAACCTCTTCAATAATAAGGGGTGTTTGGTTACTACATGAAACGAGCAAAAATATAACCAGTAAGATAAGAACATGAACCATTTTTTTGAATGTAAATACATAATCACCCTCCCACTCTACTATTATCTTATACTTCAGAATATTTCACATCATTATTCATTTCTGCTAAAATATAATACATACAATAGCTATTAAAACGAGTTTAAAGGGGAGTTTGTCATGAATCAAAAAAGGTACCGCAGACGTAATACGATGGCTTTTACGGTATTGGCGTATTTTACGTTAATTGCCGGGGTTTTCATGTTCTGTATTGGTCTCTATAATGCTGATAACTTACAGCTAAATGAAAAAGGATATTATATTGCAGTTATGATATTGGTTGCAGTTGGAGCCATCCTTACACAAAAAGTTACACGAGACAATGCTGAAGATAACGACATTATCGCCGAGCAGGAACAAGAACGACAAATGAGCAGTAACCGAATTCCACCTAGCACGAAAGAATTATCATAACTAAGCCTTAAATCCTGTTGTTGTATACACAGGATTTTTTATTGTTCAACCCTGTTTATATGTACTATGCCATTATCTTGCTCTAGTACGAAAACATCTGGATTTTTCATCTGTTGCCACCCAGCAAATCCGAATGTCGGAACATAGTGATTAATGAGCAGGGATAAAATATTCCCATGAGAAATGATGCCTACATGATGCATTTGGTCATTTTCGAAAACCTTGTCCATGACCTTTTGTATGCGCTTTAATGCCTGATTACTTGATTCTCCACCTGAAAATGTTAAATCTCTTTCTACAAAGGTTCTTTCCAGATGCTCTAACCAATCCTCCATAGGATCCGCACTCAACACTCGTTCTTGTAAATTGTCATCTATTATAATAGGAATTCCTATACTTTCTGAAAAGGGTTTAATTGTTTGCAAAGCTCTTTGATATGGACTAGAAATAATATGATCTATATGACATTTTTCTAATATAGGAACAAGCTTTAAAGCCTCCTCTCTTCCTTCATTCGTTAACTCTGCAATAGGATCTTGCCCTGTCGCCTTACAATGTCTGACTAAGTATATTTTCTTTTCAACCATCTTTTCACCTCTATTGTTAATTCGCCATTTCTACTTTTATTCCTGTTAAATATATGAATTTTCGGAACTATTATATATACTTTATATAATAACTATAGAGGAGTGATTAAGATGAAAAATGTTCTACAGGTGATTGAGAAGTAAAGATTAATACACTTTTTCTTTTCAATCCAATAAACCTATACAATACTTTAGGATGAAAAGAGGAATAATATTGTACCTAGACAATGAATTAGTTATCAGACCTATTAAGAATGAGGATTTAACTAGACTATGGGAATTAATGTGCAAAGATGAAAAGCCAGAATGGAAAAAATGGGATGCCCCATATTATGAATATACATCTGTCCCATATGATACCTTTATGGAAAAGGCTGAATCATATATTAATCGAGAAAATTTCTGGGGAATTGAAGTAGATGGTGTGTTAAGAGGAATTGTTTCTTATTATTGGGAGCATGAGCCTTCTAAGTGGTTGGAAATGGGCATTGGATTTCACGAAGCAGGTAGTTGGGGGAAAGGTTTAGGGACCCGTGCATTAAGCCTTTGGATGAATCACCTATTTACAACACTGCCACTTGTTCGCGTTGGCTATACAACTTGGTCAGGTAATCATCGTATGATTCGAGTTGGTGAAAAATTAGGTATGACAATGGAAGCCCGTATTCGAAAGGTACGTATCTATAACGGGAAATACTACGATTCGATTCGTATGGGGATATTACGAGAAGAATGGGAAAGCTTCACAAACAACAATTAATCCAAATTGTGTCGGTTAGTACAATATAATAAGGAATCCTCACACTTATTATAAGTAGAGTGGAACATTTATTGATATACTACTTAAATAATAATCTAATATGTAGGTGAAATCAGTATGTTGTCCTTTATTTTAACCGTAAAAAGATTTCTAGAAGCTTTTGTTAAAGCTTTTAAAAATCCTATGTTCTTGTCTCTCTTTACTACGTTATTTCTTATCATTCTATCTGGTACGCTCTTCTACACGAAAAAAGAAGGGTGGGGTGTCATAGATGCCATTTACTTTTGTGTTGTGAGTTTAATCCCAACTGGCGTAAATACAAACTTATCACCTGTTACCAGTTTAGGTAAAATATTTACAATGCTCTATCTGGTTGTAGGTACAGGAGTTATGTTTATAACGCTACTTACTTTAGGGAAAACAATGATTAATACAAAAGCTTTTGAAGAGAGAAAAACAGAGGGACAAAAGAAATTGAATGAGTATAGGGAGAAAAAGTAAGTAAATGAGCATGAAAACCGAGGGCTTCCAGTGGAATGCCTTGGTTTTCTTTTTGTATATATTATCTTATTGAAATGTAAAGGAGAACTCTTTACTTTCAACGAACTAATTACTTAGAGGAATAGTAAAAGGAGGAACACAATGACATACGAATTAACAGATCACCTTGGTAGAAAAGTAGTTCTCCCTGAGTCGCCTAAACGTATTATTTCCATATGCCCTGCTATTACCGAAACACTTTTCTCATTAGGGTTAGAAAAGGAAATTGTTGGCCGGACGAAATATTGTATATTCCCTAAAGGGATAGTTGACCAGGTGCAGATTGTTGGAGGAACGAAAGAGATCAATTTTGAGAAAGTCAAAAAGATTCAACCGGATCTTATTTTTGCTGAAAAAGAGGAAAATACAGAAGAAATAGTACTGGAACTTGAAAAAATAGCACCTGTTTTTGTGTTAGAGGTAAAATCCATACAGAATGCTTATAGATTTATTACTACATTAGGTGAAGTTACAGCAACTACAATGACTGCAAAACTTCTCCTAACAGCCTGTCAAAAATCTTTTCAGTCTATAAAAAGTAGAGAGAACGGTAAAGCTGCATATGTTATTTGGCGAAAACCTTATATGGTCGTTGGTGGTACAACTTACATAAATGACGTACTACAAGTAATGGGCTTTGAAAATCCTTTTACAAATGAAGAATCGAGATATCCTACAGTAACAAATGAACAGCTTACAAATGCCAATCTGGATAAACTTTTTCTTGCCTCTGAACCATTCCCATTTCAACAAAAGCATTTAGCTGAGTTTCAAGCATTTCTCCCAAATACAGAAATAATATTAGTCGATGGTGAAATGTTTTGGTACGGCTCTAGAATGCTTGTGGCTGGAGAGTATCTAGCAGAATTAGTGAATAACTAAGAGCAATCCCTAGAGCTTTCAGGATAGTATAAAACTCATTGAAGGAAAACGAATTAATTTAAAAAGACTTTTAAATTGAGAGTGGGGATTATTTTGTTGTTTCAAAATGGGAATTTAAAAGTTCGTAAATTAGAAAAAAAGGATAATTACCTGTTAGCAAGATGGCTTTCGAACCCGTCAGTTCTTGAATTTTATGAAGGCAGAGACAATCCTTTTGATTTAGATAAAGTTAATAAAGTCTTTTATGATTCCGAAGATGATGAATTTAAATGCATTGTAGAATTTGATGGTAACGAAATAGGATATATTCAATTCTATCTTTTGGATGATGAAACGAAAAAAGAATATGGATATTTTGACGAAAATATTTATGGTACAGATCAATTTATAGGTGAAGTAGAGTATTGGAATAGAGGGATTGGAACATTCCTTGTTACATCAATGGTTAAATTTTTAATCGAACATAAAAAGGCTGACCGAGTAATTATGGACCCTCAAATAAGAAATGCAAGGGCTATAAAATGCTATCAGAAATGTGGTTTTAAAAAAGTTAAAATACTTCCTAAGAACGAGTTACACGAAGGAGTATATCAGGATTGTTGGTTGATTGAATATCAATTATGATTATATTTTTAAGTAACGAGGGACTTTTATTGCTAAATGACCATATATATATGAGACATCTAACTGGAGTGCCGAACATTTCGTAAATTTTGTACATTAAGGGAAGTTTAAGCTGAAAAAGTCGTATTCCTGTACGATAAGGAACCGACTTTTTTGTATTTAGCTTGTTAAACTATAGGGCTAGTTGACCTAACTCTGATACCAATATAAAGACAAGTCATTCATTGTAGAAGCGTACCCCTGTTGTCTTAACATAGTTGTTATGTTACCTCGGTGATAAGTACCATGATTAGTAACATGAAACAAAATTTCTGAGTAAGCAGTTTCTCTAGCACCTGACCATGGATTATTCAAATTAATTTTTTGTTCCAAATCTTTTTGACTATTCATCCATTTTTCATACTGAGATGCCAGTTCTTCAAATGACTCTACAAATTCATCTACAGAAAATAGATTAGTCTTTTCTAATAAAGCTATAGAAGCTTCTAATGCTTCTTTCATGTCAAACCCTTTAAGCACTTGTAACCACATAACGTCTACCACATAGATGTGACTAAAAGTTTGAGCAATATTTGGATAGGAACTGCTAACCTCTTCATATAGGACATTGCTTGGTAATTCTTTTACTCTTTCTAGTAACACCTTATTAGCCCAAATATGGTAATTATACATATTGTTTGCATGATGCATTTAACCTCTACTCCTTTTTTGTTTTAAACTTGGTACTTGTTTATTATAAAAAAAGATATATGACAGCAGCTTGTCATACATCTTGATAAACTTTTATTAATTTTTTTGCCTCATCTATTATAATTGATTGCAGTTCCACAGGTTTTATAATTTTAGCTCCACTTCCAAAGCTTAAAAGAATAGATTTAAGCCACCCAGCATGTAGAGGTTTATAAACAGAAAATGTAAATGTCATACTTCCATCCCCGTTAATGACTTTTGAGGAATTCTGGAATTGGTCTAATACTTCTGCTAAGGAGTTAGGATTTACCCAGATTACTACATCTTCAAACCCATCTATATTATTATTTGAATAAGACAATTCATCTTTAATTTCATGATTTTGTAGAAAGTTTTCTTTTGTTAGAGTTATACTCATCATACGCGATACTCTGAATTCTCTATAATTATGACGTTCTCTGCAATAGCCATATAAATACCAGTTACGAAACTTATAGTGAAGGTGAATAGGTTCTAATTGTCGTGATGTAAGTTCATTTTTATTACTTACATAATCAAACCTGATCACCCTTTGATCATTTATAGCATTCCTTAGATCTATTAATGAGTTTGGTTCTGTCCTATTGCTTTCCAAGTCAACCAATAAAGTCTTATTGCTGCTATTTGTATCTAATAGTTTTAATCTATCTATCGTTTGTTCAACTTCCTTGTCTTCAAAAATACTTAACAAACTACTTAACACTGTTATAAGATTCAATACGTCATAAGAACCAATTAAGCTTTTATCAAATTTATAACCTTCTATTATACCGAATCCACCGTTAGTACCTTGGTATGAAACAACTGGTATTCCAGCCGCACAAATAGCTTCGATGTCTCTGTAAATTGTCCGCGATGATACTTGAAATTCATTAGCTAAACTAGATGCGGACAAAACTTCATTATGTAATAGCTTAAATACAATTGATATCAAACGCTCTAACTTCAATTCTCTTTTCCTATCCTTTCCTCAATAATTGATCAAGCGACCATTGTCATTCCATTGACCGTACATTTTATTTTCTCTAGTATTTTCAATAAACTTATCCAATCTTTTATTAAAGACTTCAGGTTCATTTCTATTGCTTTGTATTGTATCAATTCTAATCCTCCTGTATAGTTCAGGAAAATTAATGAAGTTCTCATATAACTGGTCATCTTCTTTCAAACGAGTTTCAATATCTTTATCTATAGTAAAAGATTCAAGTCTCATATCAGGGAGAATTCTCAGTCCTTCTTCTTTCATCCAGCCTAATTTATCTAATCTCCTTACCCTTTCTAAATTTAATTGTGTCCAATTACTTTTTTGCTTTCTTGGGGAAAGCCTTTGGGCTAGTTCAGTATCTGATATTTTCTTCTTTATGCCATCAATCCATCCAAAACATAGTGCTTCTTCAACTGCATCTAAATACTGGATGACTTCTGATTGTTCATTCATACTTACTATTACCCAACAAAAAAATTCTGTTTTTGAATTTTCCTCAAACCAAACTCTTAAATCCGACCTTGTCTTAATTCTAATTAAATTATTAATTTCCATTTTTATACTCATCCTTTCTAAACAAAATATTTGTACCAAGTATAACTGTTTTGCTTAGTTTATTAGAAATACAAAATGACTACGGGTCTTATCCTGATTTCACTAACGCCCACAGTTTAGTTGGAAATGGGAGAGGGTTCTGTTCCATGATTATAATCGGTGTTTAAATATTTTTTAATAATAACTTAGCACAATAGAAATACAAAAACACCGAATAGATCCACTTTTCTACAAGTGTACACTATTCGGTGTTCGGTTCAATCAAGTTGCTACCTTTAATGTAAGATTTAGTTTACTTAATCGGTGTGCGCGACAGCTCTTACCTCAATCAGTTGCTCTGGGAACGCCAAGTAAGTCACGCCGATACAGCTGCCGGCTGGACGATGCTCTCCTATATATTCCTTAAACAGTCCAATGACTTGCTCGAAATGCTCTTGAGGATTTGTTAGATAGAGTTCAACATATGCAATGTTTGACTTCGTTACACCAAATCCCTCCAGTACACGGTCGAGATTTTCAAGGGTTTGTCGTGCCTGTGCTTCTATGTCACCTTCGCCTACGAACACCCCCTCCTGATTGTGGGAAAATTGTCCTGAAATGTAAATAGTGTCGTTGACGCTGTATCCTTGGGTAATTCCATGATCCCAAAGATTGTGGTTGTAGGTTTTAACATTAGCCATTACTTTTTCTCTCCTTTATTTTAAAGTAAATTAAGTATAGAATGAACAGAAACAAATAAATAGTACGCACATTTTTGGTAGCTACTGTCAGAAAGGATAGTGTCAACATGAGTATGGCTGATTATAAAGAAAAGGGGAATATCCAGGAAACGCCTTTTGGATATACATTATCAGTGATTGGTGGTAAATGGAAAATGCTCATCCTCTACCTACTAGCAGAAAAACAACCTGTTCGTTTTAATGAAATGAAAAGAATAATAGGAGCTATTACCTTTAAAACGTTAAGTTCACAACTTAAAGAGTTGGAAGCAGACGGGATGGTTTTACGGAAGGAGTATCCTCAAATCCCTCCTAAAGTTGAGTACAGTCTCACACATAAAGCAACTACTCTATTACCTGTTTTGGAACAGTTATGTGAATGGGGAGAAAAAAACAGCAATAATTAACTTCCATTTATTTAGCTGTTTAAGTTTTTAACTCCTTAATAAGTGTGATGAGAAGAGAGAGCTCTATTTTAATGGGGCTTTTTTACTTACCCAAAATTTTAGTTAGTCTAACTCTTTTCAGTAGTACATGATCATCTGGACATATTGCATGAACTCCATGAACTTTTGCCTCAACAATATACAAATAATCCGATGATCAATACAACTAACTATCTAGCATATTAATTGAAAAATTTAACGTAGTTTTGTAACACAATAAAAACTAGCAGCAGTTCAAAATCCTAATTGATATTTTAATCATATTATTGTTATAACCGTGTTTCACTTACTTTTACACGATTCATGAAATAAGGTGCCTTTTTGAAGAAGGAATCGTTATAACATTTGTTGAAATAAAAGTATAAAGGAGACTATTTTAGTGAAATTATGTTCTATGAAGGAGGGAACCTATTTGAGTCAGTTATTGTTTGCTGAACCACCTGTCTTAGAGAGTGAAAGCATCATACTCAGGCCTTTACAACAAGAGAATGCAAAATATTTATTTTCTATTAGCTACCCTGAAGTTTGGACTTATATGTTTGGTGCAATTAATTCGGAAACTGAAATGGAAAAACATGTGTCAAAAAAAATTCTACTTCGCAATCAAATGACAGCATTACCGTTTGTGGTTGTTTTAAAAGAAACAAATGAAATTATAGGAAGTACAAGTATTTATGATATCAACCTAAGTCAGAAGTCATGTGAAATAGGAGCAACTTGGTATGCAGGTAACTTTTTAGGGACTTTTGTCAATTTGGAGTGTAAGTACCTACTACTCAAATATTGTTTCGAGGAATTAAAGATGATAAGAGTACAATTTAAGACAGATGAGAGAAATATCCGTTCTCAAAAAGCTATCAA
The DNA here is from genome assembly GCF_038003185.1 of Psychrobacillus sp. FSL K6-1415. Lineage (NCBI taxonomy): Bacteria > Bacillati > Bacillota > Bacilli > Caryophanales > Bacillaceae > Psychrobacillus > Psychrobacillus sp. FSL K6-1415. The sequence continues at coordinate 3,931,369 of NZ_JBBOOQ010000001.1, forward strand.
ACGCTTAGGAGCTACTAAAGAAGGTATCTTAAGGAAAGAAAGAATTCTTGAAAACGGATATATTAGAAATGCAGTTATATACTCAATTACCGATGATGATTGGGTAAAAGTAAAACAGCTGATAATAGAAAAAAGCATGAGAACAAAATAGTTGAACAGGAATTGCGCTATTAGTGAGGAATTATATGAAATATGAGGTAAAACATATATATAATCTATTGAATGTTGATTTGGATAGTTTAGTAAATCAAAGCAAAGGTGAAGGCTTTCGTTTTGTAGAAAGATTAATAATAGATTATAAAAATGGTAGGAATACTTTTAACCATTTTGGAGAAGGTTTATTTGGTGTATTTAACGAAGAAGATATACTTGTTGCTATTGGTGGATTAAATAAAGACCCATTTTCTAATGAACCACATATTGGCAGACTGAGAAGATTTTATGTCAGCAAAGAGTATAGGAGAATTGGTATAGGGAGTCTATTGTTAAAAAGGATAATTGACGAAGCAAAAGGTTATTATAAAATTTTGGTGCTTCACACTGATTCCGAACAGGCTGATGAATTTTATTCTTCTATTGGATTCTCAAAAGGAAAACTTTATCTAAATTCAAGTCACTTTATGGAGTTCAAAAACTAAAGTGTTATTCAATTAACTTGTTCTTTAGTAGAAGAGATAGGTAGAAAATGAGCCAAGAAATACTTCTCTTAGTACATTTAATTATTCAATTTGTTATCTGAAGTTGGCATGAGAAGGGTACAGCGCTGACCAACAAGATGTAAGTCGCAGCCGTTGCCACACGGAGTTGCGCTCTTATCTTTCGTTCCGTAGTAAGACTTTCACAGTGATTTGTAGGCTCACCGCTTACCCTGTGGAAAGCACCCTTCTATAATGTAGTTCAGCAGGATTATTAGATAGATTTTATTCTTCAAAATACTAGAATCTCTTGACTTACAGACATGAATATTTTTAGTTTTGGAACCGCGTTTCCATCTTTTTTAATTGCCAGTCATAAAAAAAGTTTCCAAAAGGAATAAATGCTACTGCCAAAGCTAACATAGACCAAATAATATTCCATCTTAATCGAATTTGTGCATATAAAATAACAAGCACATACGACACAAAGATAAAACCATGTACTGAGCCAGCTATTGTAACCGCCATTGGTATATCCATCCAATACTTTAATGGCATCGCTATAAATAGGAGGATTACTAGGGAAATACCATCTAAAATGCCGGCAATCCTTAATTGTCCAAGTGTCGTTTTAATCATATATTACACCCTCAATTCTTTAGTTATATCTTTTTCACAAATTCCGATTTTAGTTTCATCGCACCGAACCCATCAATTTTACAGTCGATGTTATGATCTCCTTCTACTAAGCGGATACTTTTTACCTTCGTACCTTGTTTCAATGTAGAGGAACTACCCTTTACCTTTAAGTCTTTAATAACCGTTACTGCATCCCCGTCATTTAAGACATTTCCATTAGAGTCTTTTACAATTTGTTGTTCCTCATTACTATCGCCTACTGACTGTTGCGACCATTCGTGTGCACATTCCGGACAAACAAAGTTACTTCCATCTTCATATGTATACTCTGAATTACATTTCGGACAATTTGGTAAAGCTTCCATAATATTATTATTCCTCCATTCACTATTAATCTCCATTCTAATGCATTGCTTGCCTCCATTCAACCACTTACTGGCCCTAGTAGGTGTCTAGATGTTTACTATATTCTTCCTATGGGTACCTAAACTATAAGACTATAACGGCAGGAGTGAACTAAAATGGAAGAAGAGAAACGCGTAGAAGTGCGCCGCGAAGAAAGAACAGATTCTGGAATGGTTGGTGCCACTTTCATCAAATATGCCGCATACTTAATAATATTCTTTGGTGTCCTTTGGTTCTTAATCTCATATGTATTTCCAATGTTTTAATTCAAAAATTAGAAGTACCGATCGATATACAATGGAAAGGTTCAGTTAAAGGCGTACCTTACAGAGGGTAAGTCAGTCTAAATTCGTGACTTAGTGTCACATCGACTGACCCGCATCGCGTGGCCCGAAAACCTAAAGTAACTCGAGGGATAAAGCGATATCTCCATTAAATGTTTAATGGAGATATCGCTTTTTATATGGAAAATATTTATTAATCTGTATGCATATCAATCTAATCCAATACTTTTTATTCCGTTTCCGGAAAGAATGCTTGCGCAGTTAATACATTCACTAAACTTGGTCCTGCTGTTCTAATTGCGTTCTGGATAGCAGATTCTAACTCTCCCTCTTCTTTGACTCCAAAAGCTGTCCAACTGCAAGCTTCTGCTACTTTTACAAAGTCAGGATTCGTTAGGTCGGTCCCTTCTTCCTTTAATCCTGCTGCTTGTATTTTATCGCTTTCCATCTGCAAAGCACCATTATTAAACACAATAACTGTAATATCTAAGTTGTAACGCGTCGCCGTTAACAAGTCTGCAAGTGTCATTTCGAGACCACCGTCTCCTACGATAGCAACGACCTGTTTATCTGGCTTCTCCATTTTCGCTGCGATTGCTGCAGGTAATCCAAAGCCCATTGAACGCCAATAACCAGAAAACAGGATAGTTTGCTTGCTTTGGCGGAAATTACGATTCATCCAGACTGTCACATCTCCAGTGTCTATTGTTAGTATGGCGTCTTCTGCAACTGACCGCTCTATAGCTCGAACAATACGCGAAGGATGTAGAGGATAGTCGGTGATTTCCCCTTCTTGTTCGTTTTCATTTGCCCATTTTGTTTTTATTTGTTCGATACGATTAAGCCATTCGGTATTCGGTTCATATCCAGTAATAGCTTTTTGAAGAAGTGGAATAACTTGCTCTGTTTTACCTTTAATAGCTATTTCTACAGGAATACCACTTGAAGCACTTTCTATATGTGTATCAATCTGAATAATCCTAGCTTTCTCTGGAACATAGCCTTCTGGCCACCAGGAGACACCTGCAAGAAGTACAACATCTGCCTCTTTAAAAGCTTCTGAGGCATGAGGATTTCCTCCTTCACCAATTCCTTGGAGAAGATACGGAGTTGTTTCCTCAAAAAGTCCTTTCCCACCGAAGCTTGTAATAATGCCTGCTCCCCATAACTTGGATAAGCTAATTACTGCCTCATTGGCTTTCCAAGCACCTGCGCCAGCTAAAATCATTGGGGACTTTGCCGTTTTCATCAGGGATGCCACTTCTGTCAAATCCTCACTTTGGAATGTCTCTGCTCCCTCAATTACTTTTGGAAGTGGTCGAGCCTCCACCTGCGTTTCTTTTTCAAATAAATCCTTAGGTATAGACAAATGAGTAACCGCTCGTTGTTGCAAAGAAATTTGAGTAGCTTTTTGTAGTAATTCTACAATTGCATCTTCACTTGCTAAATTAGCCGAATAAGTAGCAAATGGTTTGAAGAGTTCTTGCTGATCTACATATTGTTGGAAGTCGGTTCCAATTTTATTTAAAGGCGCTTGACCTGTTAACGCTAGTACTGGGGCCTTATCTGCATAGGCATCCCCTAAGCCATTAAGAAGGTTTGTTGCTCCCGGTCCCATTGTTGATGTACAAACAGCAAGCTTTCCTGTCAGCTTTGCCTCTGCAGAAGCCATAAAGGCTGCAACTGATTCATGTTTCACTGCAATAAATTGAATCTTATCCTGCTTAGCTAATGCATCTAATAATCCAATGATTGTATCTCCCGTGACACCATAAATACGCTTAACTCCATAGTAAGACAACTGATCCAATATTACTTCAGCAACTGTTTTTCCCATAAAAACTAACCTCTCCTTTATGTATTGTTTAACAAAGTGATTCCCTTGATTCAAATAATATAAACGTAACATAGAGTAGCTAGATTCTTAGGGCAAAAAAAAAACGTTCATAAAGTCTCGTAAAAGACTCCATGAACGTCTATTAATAATAGTTATACTAGTTGTTTAGATAGTTTGGCAGCAGCGGCTTTAACTTTTTCTAAGCCTTCTGCTACGATTGCATCTGCTTGTGCGGGCATAGCATTATGCCCTTCGATTACTACTTCATCCACGATTTGCATACCAAAAACGCCACCTAATACATTTTTCATGTAGTTTACCGCCATTTCCATTGGTGCTGCTTCTGGTGAAGAATAAATACCGCCACGAGCATTTAAGATAACTGCTTTTTTGTCAGTCAATAATTGAACTGCTTGACCATTCTCGTCATATTTGAAAGAGAAGCCAGCTTGATAAATATAGTCGATAAACACTTGCAACGGTGCTGGAATTGTTAAATTCCATAACGGGAATGCAAATACTACTACGTCAGCAGCAGTTACCGCGTCCATTGCTTTTTGTTTAGCAGCGATTAAACGAGCTTCTAAATCTGTTAACTCTAAACCCTCTGATAATTTACCAAATGCATTAAAAAGATCTTGTCCGATAAAAGGCATGTCTTCTGCAAACACATCATAAGTTGTTACGTTTGCACCTTCTAAATTTCCCATAAATGTATCATACATTCTGCTAGAAATACCTTCTGCAGAAGGACGGTTATTTGCTTTAACTACTAAAATATTCACGATTAATTCCTCCAATGTTGTTATTACATTGGTTATGATAACAGATATATTATGCTACTTTCAATTATTTTGAATTCGAAGCGAATAATTATTCCATGATTGTCACGAACTTTTCACAATTCATTACGCTTAATATCTTAAATTTTTACGTGATATTAGTATAAGAATAATTGCTGGAACAGTACAAATAATCATCCCAAGAAAAGCTAATCCTGGCTGAATTTCATATAGATAGCCCCCAACAAAAGTTAATATTGCTGTGCTTAAGCTTAATGCCAATCCCGAATATATACCCTGTGCATTTGGAATTTGCTCTTTTGGCAAAGAAATCGTTAAATAACGAATAAAAGCAATATGAGCCATCCCGAAAGACAAGGCATGCAACGCTTGTGAAATAATAAATATACCTACATTAGGAAATAAAAAGATTAATACCCAACGAAGTGTAGACCCAGCTCCCGCCAATAAAAATAAGGAGGATGGACGCCATTTAGTCAAAAAGTTATCTGCCTTCATGAAATACAAAATCTCAAAAATAACTGCTATATTAATAATCATACCAATATAGAAAGCATTAACATCTAACTCCTGCAAATATATATATCCATAATTATAGTAAGCCGCGTGCGCACCTTGAAGTAAAAATACTACAATGAGAACAACCGGAAATGTTTTTACTTTCCACAATTCCTTCATAGATAGTTTTTGCCTTCTATCTTCTATAGAGGGCTTTGTAAGCAATGGTCCTGGAGTCGGCATGAACTGTTTGATCAATAGTAATATTAAGCCTATAATCATACTCCATAGAATCGCCTGCTCTCCCCAAAAGCCCGTTAACATACTTATTATAAGAACCGCAATAACAAACCCAATCGATCCATAAGAACGACTTTTACCGTAATGTACCTTTCCTTGTTGGACAAGTGATGAAGCTCCACTTTCGATTGCTGGCATCAATGTCGGATACACTAAACTAAATAATATCGTGATTAGTAATAAAGAAACTCTAGAAGTAGCTGGTATATAGAAAACAGCTGCACATAAGGCTAACATAGTAAAAGTAATAATTATTTTTTTATTGCTCATATATTTTGACATAAGTGGAAATACAAACATTGTCGCTACCGCACGTGCTACTAATCCAAATGCCATAATCATACTTGCATCAGCTACAGTTAAATTCTTAGCTTGCACTAACCAGCCAGTCCAGTATGGTAAAAAGATTCCCCATGTAAAAAAGAAGACAAAGAAGCTCTGTGAAAGCCATCGTTGATTATTTATCATCTTCTGATCCCTCCAATTGCTAGATTGAATGATAGCATGAGTCAAATTATAATAATAGGAGATATCTCATATTATTTATCAAAGGAGGATGAGTAATTTTGAAAAGAATAGAAGGACAACAGCAATTATATTATATTGAACACAATACCATTCAATCATTTTTCTCCTTTGATATTTCTCCCTACATAGAAGTTTTTGAATTCGATAAAGGTGATTTTATCATTCAAGAAGGAGCAGAACCTGAATATCTCTTTTATATGGTGGAAGGCAAAGCAAAACTCTATGTAACCCACAAAAACGGAAAGGTCTCGTTGATAAACTTTTTAACTCCACCTATATTTATGGGAGAAATTGAACTGTTAAATGAAGAAAAATATTCCAAAAGCATTCAAACTAGCTCAAGGTCCATTTGTATTGGTATTGCTATAGAAAAATGTAAAGAAAAGTTATTAGCAGATGCACACTTCCTAAAGTATTTATGTATATTTTTGAGCAATAAATCAACGGTACACTCTGCCAAATATACTAAACATCAAGCATATCCACTTGAAAACAAACTAGCAGAATTTATACTTTTGTCCTCACACCACGACATCTATAAGGAAAAGCATACGGAAATTAGCGATTATTTTGGTGTATCATACCGCCATTTACTTCATACATTCGCCCAATTAGCCGACGCAGGAATTATAGAAAAAACAAAAATGGGCTACAAAATAAAAAGTAAAGAAAAGCTTCAAGCATTAGCCGACGAAATTAAATAATATCCATCATTAAAACACCTTGAAAAGATTTACTAACCGTCTCAAGGTGTTTATAATTTTTAATTATTTAAATCGACTGACTCTTGGACCACAACAGGTTCTCCTGCCTTTAATAGTACTTTATTTCTCCCTAATAACAGTCCCAGTATCAACATAAGTATTCCTGTGCCTAGTAATATCCATTCTACTCTCACGATATCTGCCATGGGTCCGAAGATGAGCATCCCAATCGGCATCATAGAAGTAGCTATCATCCCAAACACACCAAATATTCTCCCAAGGTAATCACCTTCAACACGTTCCTGAATTAGTACTGTAGTTGGTGTATTGAACACTGGCATGGATACTCCGAATAGCCCCATGAAAAGTAAGTAAGCCCAAAAGATCGGCATCACACCTAAGGCAATCGTACAAACTCCCATGACAACACTGGCGAGTGTCATCGTATGCACTTTGTTGGCAAAGCCACCCCAAGATGCAATAATAGCTCCCCCTGCCATCATACCAATAGAAAAGGCAATTTCAATGGCAGTTAATCGCCATACATCATCCCCAAAGCTACGTGTCACTTGTAGTGGAGTTAAAAATGCAGCTGGTGCCATCAGAATGAAAAATAACGCAAAAAACAAAAAGAATTTCTTTAAAAATGCATGGTTATTTATATATGATAAACCTTCTTTAAAATCAGCAAGATAGCTAGTCGTTTGTTGCATAGATGCCTTCGCATGTGCTGGAATTTTCAAAAACACGAGCAAAGTTGCGATTGCTATAGCTGCAGTGACAACATCTACAAAGAAAATTATTTCTAACGTAGTCATCGTCAGCAATGCTGCACTCACCATAGGCGACACAAACATTATAATCGCCTGTATACTTCCGTTAGTTCCGCTTACCTTCGTAAGTTTATCCTCTGGAACAATTTGTGGCAAAATAGCCCCCACGGCTGGTCCTTGAATACCGGTTCCTATAGCTCGAACAGCCGCCATAGCAAACAGGAGCCAAATAGCATCGTATCCCATTAAAAAGACAATTGCCATTACGAGAGTTGCTGTAGCAATTAGGCCATCAGATAAAATTATGAGCATCTTTCGATTGTAGCGATCTGCCCAAACTCCAGCAAATGGAGATAAAATAAAGGTAGGAATGAATCCACATAATATAAACAGTGTCATCATCATTCCAGATTTAGTAGTAAGTGTTACATGCCACATAATCGCGTATTGGACCAACGACGAACCAAATAGCGATATCGTTTGACTGCTTAAAAAGATAATAATATTCCTTTTCCAATTTTCAAACTCTGTATTCATCTTCTTCACGACCTTTTCTTAAATATTTCTGCTTGAAAAGTAAATGGTAAGGTCTTTTTTGCTCGAGTCGAAAAAGATTAAGTATATAACTATTTTTAGACAACAAAAAAGAGGGCAGATTTCCCCTCTTTTTTGATAAACGTAAAATAAAGTTTTCCCAAAAAGACAGACTAATCCCATTTACTCCACACTAGTGCAGAGCCCTTGATCCTATTCAATTAACGGTTCAAAGCTTGGATTCTAAGTCTCATAGATGCTGTCAAAAGGAAAACCTCCCGTTCTTTAAAGTGAATTTCATTTTACCATATATTTTTTTACTATTCAATAAATACTATTTAGCTGTATATTTTTTAATAGCAGGTAAAATTTCATTGCCGATGAGTTCAATATTCTTCATAAGTTTATCGAAAGGTACGCCTCCAAAATCCATTTGTCCAATATATCTTTGATGACCAAATACTTCATGCTGATATAGAATTTTTTCGATAATTTGCTGTGGACTTCCGATATTCATGACATTGTGCGGATCTGCCCCTAAAGCAAATGCATCTTTTGGATAACCACTGCCATTCGATAATTTCATTCCTTCATTGATATAAGGATAGTATTCGTTTTGTGCCTGTTGCGTCGTTTCCGCTGCGTAAAAGAAACCCGCTGTAGCAACTGGAAGTTTAGAAGGATCAAAGCCACTCCTTTTAGCCGCATCTCTATATGCTTCAATGGAGCGTTTAAAAGAGGAGACAGGTCCCCCTAAAGTAGCTAAGAACATTGGTACACCAGCATTCCCTGCCTTAATCGCACTTGCAGGATGCCCACCTACTGCACGCCAAATAGGTAAAGAGCCTCCCTGCGGACGTGGTATGACGCTTGCATCTTTTAGTGGTGCACGGAATTGTCCATTCCAATTGACGACATTTTCTTGGTTAATCATTAGTAATAAATCGAACTTTTCTTCGTATAGCTCCTCGTAATATCGAACATCGTATCCTAACAACTCAAAAAGCCCTATTCTAGATGCACGTCCAGCTACGATCTCTGCTCGTCCCTTGGACAGCAAATCTATTGTTGCAAAGTCTTCATAGACTCGCACTGGATCTGACGTACTTATAATTGATGATGAACTCGCAATTTTTATTGTACTAGTTGCTTGTGCAATTGCAGCTAAAACAACTGTGTGGGCTTGTGTTGCAAAATATTCCTGATGACTTTCCCCAACACTGAAGAAATCTATTCCAGCCTGTTCTGCTAGCTTTGCCAATTCAATAATTTCATGTAGGCGCTGCGTTGCAGTAATACGTTCTCCTGTATGAGGATTCGGCATATGATCTCCTAATGTATATAACCCAAATTCTAAACCTTTTCTTTGATCAATACGGTATTTTTCCATTAACCTCACCCTTCTGTATAAATAGATTCTATAAAATCATTACTTCTCATATAGCAGTATAGTATTGAAATTCTCTTTCCGTAAGTACGCACAAAAAAGTGGTATAGTATACATAATGATACTAACTGTGAGGAGACTATACTGTGGATATGGATATGCAACCAGAGCTTTGCAAAGTGGACGATGCTTTAGGTATTCTAGTCGGAAAATGGAAACCAATTATTTTATTAATCCTTTTACAAGAAGGTACAAAAAGATTCAGTGATTTAAAACGTAGAGTACCTGGCATCACTCAAAAAATGCTAACAAAACAGCTGCGAGAGTTAGAGGAAGAAGATATCATTACGCGTAATGTCTATGCTCAGGTTCCGCCGAAAGTAGAATATTCCATTAGTGAGTATGGAGAAAGCTTAGAACCCATTTTGGTAGCCATGCACGAATGGGGTACAGCACATACTCTTCATAAAACGAAAAAAGGACAACTATAAGCAGGTTAGCTTGCGATTCTCGACTCGGAACTTGCTATTTGAGGGTGCGATGTTGCGATTTAGGGTTGTGGAGTTGCGATTCTCGAACTGCAAATTGCGATTTGAGATTTTCCTTATAAAAACGGCCCCTAATTAGAAAGGAGCCGTTTTACTTATGTAGAATTGCTATTCTATTTCTCTAGCCGGGATTATCATATCAATATGCGGAATATTATCTTCTAAATATACTTCCGACACTGTTTCAAAACCAAAGGATCGATAAAATTCTTCCAAATGCGCTTGAGCCTGTGCATAGATAGGCATTCCTGGATAAATTGTTTCTATATATTCCAGTCCCCTCGCTACAAGCTCTCTCCCTAATCCAGATTTACGATAATTCCCGGCCACTAGTACTCTCCCAATATGGATATTATCCTCTTCTGGAAACACACGCATGTATGCACATAATTCATTATTTTCCTCTTTAAAAATATGTGCGCTTATTAGGTCCAAATCGTCTACTTCTGGATATGGGCAATTCTGCTCCACTACAAAAACAGCCACTCTCTCTTTATAAATACGTTGTAACTCCAAAGGACTTAACTCTTCAAAGGCCATATAATTCCACATATACATCACTCCTTACTTTAAACCCTATTATATACCATCAAACAGATTCCATATCAATCTTCCTACTCCTCTAACTAACCAGAAAATCATACGGAAAGGAAGGAAAAGCAATTCTGGTATCCAAAAGAAAACCTCAAACATAAAGTCACCAAATGTGTATCGATCACTATATTTTCTACGGTTCTTCCTAATTTTCTTTTTAGTTTCCCACCGTTCACTCATTACTTATCACTTCCCTTAATAAAAAGTCTTCTATATCAGTTATGATACTTTTTAATATATCAAAGGATTTATAAAAATCTTCATCATCTTCTAGTCTGTGATTTGCATTTGGTATTAGTCTCGCTGTAATATGCTGATTCTTCTCTATTATGCCCCATCTTTTCTCAGAATAAATTTTATCTTTATCTCCAAGTATGCATAATCCTTTATTTGAGGTTTCACTTATCACATTTAATATTTCGGTTCTATTTATTAGTGGCGTTAACCATACTCCCTTCGCACGTTTAAAAATTTTTCGATTTAACTCAGAGCTCATTGCTATTGTTCCAATTGATTTGCCGATAAATATATAGTTTTCATAGGAGTGAGATTCAAGAACCTTATCTATCACCGTTTTTGCATCCGTTATGACCGCTTTGTATAAATCTTCCTGACTTAAATCATCATAAAATTCATCCTTGTATGGAAAATTGACTTCTAAAATATGTACAGACTGTTTAAATATCATTTCACCTAAAAAGTGAAATATAGGGCTATTTACCGTATAATTTGAACCTGGAAAAAAGATTACTAAATCCTTTGCGCAGTCCGTTCTCCCATGCATCGTATATGGTATCTTCATACCTTTGAATCCAGTAACACTTGAATTTATATACTTCATATAGAAAAACTCCTTCGTCTATACTCCTTATATTATCTATGTCCATCTTTTCTAGCCTGTATATACCCATAATAACTACAGGTTCCTTGTTGGCTTAAATCCTTTACCTCAAAGCCACATTTCTCATAAAAACTAAAATTATTTGCTGATGTATGGGCAAACCAATCTCCATGAGGCAACTTTTGAACACATAATTCCACAAGCTTTCGGCCAATACCTTTCCCTTGATAATCTGAATGCACTACTAAGTCCATAATGTTTGCTGCCATTATCTGATCGGAAATGACTCTTACCATCCCAATCATTTTTTCATCATCCCAAACAGTATATGCCCATGTGGAGTTTTCAAATATAAGCGTAAATTTTTCTTTCTGCCAATCTGGCGTATGATTACTCCATCCGGCATCTTTAAAAAGTTCTTCTACGCTTTCAGCAGGAATACCCATGGTTCCTTCCCTAATAACGAGCCCTTCAAAATAATGATACATCTGTAACTCCCCCTTCATGGTTATTAGTATATATACTACATTTAGGTAGGTATTTCCTTTTTTATCGCAAATATCCAATAAGAAAAGATGCTCAGTCCTCTCTCAACAGAAACATAGATATACTGTTGATTGTAGCGAAGGGCGGACGCTTCCTTCGCTTCGATCCATCCTGGGTCTTTTGCTCGCGCTGTTCTCACTGGAGTCTCCTACATACGCTCCAATCAACCATGTACGCTTGAAGTAAACGGATATAATTGAAGTCAATAGTACTTACTATTTTATCGTGTACTTGAAATCAGTAATATTGAACTGGACGCTAGTACAACGAAATTTTACTTTCTGCGACTCAAGCTGGAGAAGCGAAAAAGTCAAGATCCCACAGGTAGCGTAGCATACGAGAAGGCTCGGGCTCGGCTCGCCCACGGAAAGCGTCCACATAAGCGTAAATCACAAGAATATTCGTTCTTTAAAGCCCTACGAATCCAGTGTTCACAGAACATTTTTATACAATTTCTTATCTTTTTAAAAAAGGACTGCCCATGTATATGGACAGTCCCTACTTAACTTATTCTTGAATTCTGACAAGTTGTGTCTTTTCTACATCATAATCTAATCCGTCTGCACTTGGATCTTTATCATACTCAAGTAAAGCCATCAATTTTTCTGTTCCTTTTATCGAATCGAAATCAGCATCATTTACGATTAGAAACATGTCGCCATAGGCTCTTCCCTCTCCAATAATCAAATTCCCCTCATATTCTACATTTAAATCCTTGCCTTCTAAGTTAAGTGCTGCTGGCTCTTTCTTTGCAAAAAGTATTCCCTCGCCTTCAGCTACTTTCGGAAGAGATGAAATTGCTTTTGTTTTCCCTTTCTCTTGATTTGTTATTTCTTTTATTAACTTTTTCTTTACAAGGGCTTGTACTGTTTCATCTGTTAGGACGATGATTTGTTGCCCATCATTTTCCATAACCTTAATCTTGTACTGATCTTCCTTTGCTAAATCATCCTTCTCTCGCTCCAAAGAATCGATGATTTGTTGTTCTTCCCCATAGAGAATTACTCCATTTGCTTTTGCAAACATATTACACCCCGTTAATATTGACGCAGCTATAAGAGTAGTTAGAAATATAATTAGTAATTTTTTCATTTTTGATTAGCTCCTTTTCATTTTTACTCTTCCTTGCTATTGACTTTATTATAGGAGGTAACCTTATCTTTAGCCTTCTCTTTAGATGACGTTTACATTACAATTTTGCAACTTAACGATTTCCCAAATTAAAAATAAGAAAAACCAGGTAAGTAAAATAATACCCGGTTCTTTAAACGAAACCTGTTTCAATCGATTTCAGTAAGCTTTGGATAGACCTGCTGCTATATGAAAAGAGACTTCCTACTATTTTCAAAGTAGAAAGCCACTTTTCCATATTGTATTATTCTTTTCCCATACTTCGACGCACTTAAATTTCCCCTACCTTCTTCACCTTGAAAATCGAGAGAATTATGCTAAGTCCTCCTAATAAGAAAAGTAATACTATTAAAAGGTCGAGATTCAGATTAAGCATCGGAGCGAAGTTAAGTAATTGCATGATTAATATTGCACAAAGTACAGTTGGAATAGTGAGTCTTTTCCATATACCTAGGAAATAGAGAGGTATAAAACTAATAACTGTAATCTGAAAAGATCGAATTATCATGTCCTTGAAATAGAGAAGTATATCATCTGGATTAAATTCTCCCATAATAAAAGGGTGTACTTGGTCAATTAAATAAGTAGAAACCGCTGTCAGTGTATAGGAAATAATTGTAACGAGGAAAACAAGAAGAGCTATAAAGAGAATTTTTGCTGTAAAGAGTTGTTTTCTATTGATAGGATAACTGTATGCAAGAGAGATGGTTTTATTTTTATATTCATCAATAAACACCTGATTTATAAGAGAAGCCCCGAAGAGAATTAGCCCTGTTTGAATTGCCTTATTAAGCTCCATTACTGTTGTAAAGCTATTACCAAAATCTGCACTAACTTGTTTTATAAAGAGTAACGGTAAAAACATGAGGGCAATCCAGTAGATTATCACTTCTCCAATTATTATATGTCGCTTCAACTTTTTTCCTTCTAAGAGAATAAGTTTAATCAAGTTTGCCACCCCCATTTACCTGCTCGTAAAAGTAGTCTTCCAAAGAACTCGTGTGTTTTTGTATTTCTTCAATTTCCACATCATGAAGTATTAACATTTTGGAAATAGTCTTTTGTGAATGGGTTAAGTCATATATACGAATTCGATTATTAGTAACCATTTTGAAATTGGAAATTTGGAAATTACTTTCGAGTAAATAGAGTGCTTTTTCCATATTCGGGGTCATCAGTTCTATATACTCCGTTCGTTTCTTACGAATATCTGCTAAAGTAACTTCGTTCAACAATTTACCATTATTAATGACTCCTACCCTATCGACAACCTGTTCCATTTCTCCAAGAATATGACTGGAAAGTAAAAAAGTTATTCCATACTCTCTATTTAACATTAAGATTAAGTTTCGTATATCCTTAATACCGATTGGATCTAGACCATTTGTCGGCTCATCGAGAATAATTAGTTCTGGTTTCATGACGATAGCTCTCGCAATTCCTAATCGTTGCTTCATCCCCAGTGAAAAGTCCTTGACGGTTTTGTCTTCGGTATCTTTCAGCTGTACCATATCTAAAGCGTCATTAATCTCTTTCTCATCATAAAACCCTAAGTATTCTCCATGCAATTTCATATTTTCTATCGCTGTTAAATGCTCATAGAAGATTGGATATTCTATAACGCTCCCCACACGCTTTAAAACTGTTTTCGTTTCTTCTGTCAACTTTTGATTAAACAATAATACTTCCCCACTAGTAGGAGTTGTTATTCCAGTCAACATTTTCATAATCGTTGTTTTACCTGTTCCATTTCGCCCTAAAAACCCATAAATTTCCCCCTTTTTTACATGCAAATTTATATCAGAAATTATTGTTTTTCCTTTTAGCTTTTTCGTTAATCCACTAGTCTGAATTACGTAATCCACCTTAATCCCTCCCGTTCTTATATATTTATCATAATCGGCAAAGGTATCTTTTTTCTGTATTATTCCTTACAAATTTCTTAAGAATTTATATAGTTCTATAAGTATGCAAAAAAAGAAGGTCGTTCCAGTAGGACATCCCTTCCAAGCTTTAATATATTAATCGTTTGAAAATGCAGCTAAATACTGTTTTTTCGTATGGCTTACTGCTTAAATGAATCGATCCTTTCATCGACTCGGTTAACCGTTTTGTAATACTTAAGCCTAAACCACTCCCTTGAAATTCAGGGTTTCTAGCATCATCTAATGTATATAACCTTTCAAATATACGATCTTGATGTATCGTTTCAATTCCTTTACCATTATCCCAAATGTCAACGGCAACAAACTCTTCTTCCTCACGAACCGTCACGCCGAACATACCGCCATCACTTCCATATCGAATTGAGTTCGAAATGAGATTGTTAAATATTCGACTCAGAGCCTCTTCGTTTCCAAGAATATAAAGTGGTTGTTCAGGAATAACTATCTCTACTTGAATACCTTTGGATTTTAATAATTCGTAAAACTCCAACACTGTTTTCCGACAGACTTCATTGATTGCCACCTGCTTTAATGGAATTGCATAATCATCTGCATCTATTTTTACAAGGTCGAAAAATTGGTTCAGCAAATTAATGACATCTTTTGTTTTTTGGTAGAGTCGGTCGCTTACCTCTTTTCGTTCATCTTCAGTCATATTATCATTCAAGTTTAATTTTTCTACGTAGCCCAAAATTACCGTGAGCGGTGTCTTCAGATCATGAGACATATTTGATAGCATTTTACTGGAGCTGTCTTTTGCTTTTACATAATCGGCTTTTACTTTTTGGTTATAACTTAAGAAACGATTAATCTGGTTAAGTACAAGCTGAACAGCCTCTTGGTCAGTTTGTAATAACACCTTTTCTGCTGACTCATTTATGATAATATCTGATAACCTTGTGTGTATTTCCTTAAGGTTTTTATTCATCTTAACTCTTAAAAAGTATTGAAGACCATTTAGTATTAGAAGAAAAATAATAATAAAAATTAAAATAGGAATCATCTATTTCTCTCCCAGTTTGTATCCAATACCCCATATCGTTTGGATATATTTCGGAGTAGAAGGATTTTCTTCAACCTTTTCTCGAAGTCGCCTAATATGAACATTAATGACGTTTTCATTACCATAATAATCATCCTCCCAAATTAAATGGTAAATCTGCTCCTTCGTGAACACTCTACTTGGATTACTCATAAATAGCTTCAATATATGGAACTCTTTGGATGTTAGTTGAATATGCCGCCCTTTAACCTCTGCAGAAAAAGTATTTAAGTCCAGCGTAAGCTCTAGGTAGTTTAATGTTTGTGAAGTGGTCTGATTATTTCCTGAAGTGTATTGTGTAGCCCTACGAATAGCAGCTTGCACCCTAGCAGTTAGTTCAATCATAGAAAAAGGCTTGCTAATATAATCATCTGCTCCAAATCCAAGGCCTAATGCTTTGTCCATTTCGTTACCTTTTGCCGAAATGATTAATATAGGAATCATACTTGTTGCTCTTACTTCCTTTAATACCTCCATCCCACTTAATCTTGGTAGCATCAAATCTAGCAAAATTAAATCAGGCTCTTTGTTTCTAAATATAACTAAAGCTTCCTCCCCATTAAATGCAGTCAGTACTCTAAAATTTTCCTGTTTTAAATGACTAGCTACTAGTTCACTAATTTCTTTGTCATCTTCTACGAGCAGAATATTCTTTTGCATTTTTCCACATCCATTTCACTGTGCCAATACCGCCATTATATATCATTTATAACCCAACGTGGAAAGGAAAAAAGACAGTCGTTGTAGAAGATAGCAAGAGATAAGGATGTGATTATGTGAAGTTAAACAAAAGCTTTCGTTCTATTTGGTTCAGTAGTGCCACCTCTGAACTTGGTGGTGCGTTTTTTACCTTTTGCAATTCTATACTGATCTATGAACATACTGGCTCTGCAACTGCACTCGGACTAGTGTGGTTAATCTATTACATACCATCTTTTTTTATGCAGCTGTTTATCGGACCATATATTGATCGATGGAGTCGTAAGTATACGATGATTTGGTGCCAATTAATCCGAGCTATCCTTGCTTTTCTGTTAGCGATTACTTTGTTCTCCGATTGGTTCTCTGTTTCACTCATTTATTTGGTTCAAGTTATTGTTGGGCTAGTAATGCCTATATTCACCCCTGCCAACCAATCCATTCTACCGACGATTGTCGAGAAAGAATTTCTAGGAAAAGCAAATGCATCTCTTGAAAGCGTTCGTCAAGTGATGGCAGTAATGGGACCAATCAGTGCAGGTGTCTTAGTAGACTTTATAACAGTAACCTGGATGTTAGTGATTATATCAATAGCATTTTTATTAAGTACATATAACTTGGCACAGCTACATGAAAAGAATTTAAAGCATGAGTTACGAAAACCTTGGATTGAGGAGTTTAAGGAAGGATTGAATTCCTATTTTGAGCAGCCATTAATTGTTTGGTTGGGTGTTTTCTTCGGCTTTGTTCAATTTGGTGTCGGGGTAACGATTGTGACAACACTGCCTTATATTACAACGGTGTTAGACCAACCTATTGTATCTTATGGATTCTTTATGGCAGGCTTTCCAATTGGTTATACAATTGGGGCTTTACTAAGCTCTAGACTGAAGCCGTTAAATGGACTCGGAGTTTTATTTAGCACCCTTTTTATCGGTGGCTGTACTTATTTATCGCTAGCTTTTACTCCATGGTATCTCCTAGCCCTTGTGACAGAGGCCATTGCAGGCATTGTTATTGCTATTTTTAATATTTATAACATTACACTAATTCAGCAACGAATTCCAAATCAATTCATGGGTAAAGTTACATCGGTACGTCTATTAATTATGCGTCTTATGCTTCCACTTGGAATTCTATTTGCCACAATCAGTGTTCAGTTTTTAGCTATTCGTACTATGTACTTTGTCATTGGAGCAATCATCTGCATTACTTCTATAACTGGCTATGCTTTCTTGAAAAGTAAAGAAGAGATTAAATAATAATCCCCTGAAAAGAGCCCTCTAAGCTGAAGGTTCTTTTCAGATATTTATTCGATACTATCCTGTAAATACTTGATCATACGGGTAACGATAATGAACATTCTTCGGCTTCATAAGTATGAAAAACAAAGTTAAAGGACCAATTCGTCCGATAAACATTACCATACACAATAGCACTTCACCTATGTCACTAATTTGTGCAGTTATACCCATTGATAATCCAACAGTCCCAAAAGCTGATACAACTTCAAATGCCAAAGGTAAAAAAGGTATCTTTTCCGTAATAGTTAATAGAAATATAAAGAAAAAGACTATGAATAAACCAATCGTTGATATTGCTAGAGACCTTATTACTGTCTCCAGACGGATAGATCTTCCAAATAACTCTGGTTCACTACGTTTGCGCAAAAAAGATACTGTAGCTAAAACTATTACAATAAATGTAGTTAGCTTAATCCCAGATGCTGTCGATGCACTACCCGCACCTATAAACATTAGAACCATCGTTAAAAGGATTGTGGGATCCTCCATATCACCATAATTTAATGTATTGAATCCAGCAGTACGAGGGGTCACTCCTTGAAAGTAGGACACCATTAATTTATCTTGTAATGGCATAGCCCCAATTGTTGCTTGATTATTATATTCCAACACGAAAACGAAAGCGATAGCTATAACATTGATAAGTATAGTTCCGACAACCATCATTTTCGTGTGAAGGGACCATTGCCTAAATGACTTTGTTTGTTGAATATCAACTACTACGGTAAATCCGATTCCACCTATTATAAATAGTAACGATAATACGATATTCACAATAGGGTCATTTGCAAAACCAATCAGGTTATCAGGGAATAAAGCAAAACCAGCATTATTAAATGCAGAAATTACATGAAAGACACTTAAATATAGTGCATCGTTAAAACCAAAAGTCGGTATCCAGTGTATGGTCAAAACTGTTGCTGCAAAAAGTTGAACCGATAAAACAAATGATAAGATTAGCTTTACTAGCTTTATAATACCGCCTACTGAGTTTTGATTGAATGACTCTTGTATATAAATACGGCTTTGAATACCTATCTTCTTCTTTAAGAGTATAAGAATAGCCACAGCAAATGTCATTAAACCAATGCCACCACATTGAATAAGAATCATTAATACAACTTCCCCAAATACAGTCAATGTTGTACCAGGGTCAAATACACTAAGTCCTGTCACCGTGGTTGCTGAGGTAACCACAAATAATGCATCAATCCAAGATATGTGGGTTGTGGTCGCTACAGGTAATTTCAACAAAATGGTTCCCACAAATATTAGAGATAAAAAACTGCCAGCAATAACAATAGGTGGAGAAACGGTTCTTCTTTTCTTATTGCTTATTCGCATATGAACACCTCCTAGCACTAAATTTGAAAAAAACTATTTCTTTAAAAAGCTGAAAATCAAAATTAGCTAGTCATTTCAATGAAACAACAAAAAACCCACAAGGCATAGGTAATAGCCTAGTGGGCATAGAATCATTCTCACTAGCTCCAATTCCTCTCTCACAACGCTTACGGAGTTAGCTGTCGGATTAGGGCAAAGAGTAGCCCCCCCTACAATCGTAGGATTCACCCCACGCGGCTTAAGTAGCCACGAATAATGGTTCCCCCGTTCCAGATGGATTAAGCGATTTTGAAATATGAAACTGAAAGTAATAATACTCCCAACTCTTAGTCTTGTAAACAAATATTTTAGAGGCTTTAATAGTAGAGAATCAGGATTAGACATAAGTTAAAATCAATAATATAGGAAAAGGCTTTCGAATATTATACTCGAAAACTTTTTTGTGTTTTGTATTTATATTTTCATAGAAAGAATTCATTTGCACCAGTTTATATTCCGATAAACGCTTGTCATATATTTCTTTTAACGCTAGAACTCTTTCATATCATAATCAATAATCGGAAAGTTACGCCGGTAACAGGCTTATCAGTAAATAAATAGCTGTTCCCCATATAAAAATTGCAGAACATTTATTAAATAAAACGAATAGTTGGCTGCGTATGTTTATTTTTTTCAATGTTGCACCCAAAACTGCCAAGCCCAAAAACCAAATCCAAGATATAAAGACACAAGCAATTGTGAAGAAAAGTAGTTGTTGTCCACTATACTTTACAGCACTTGTCCCAATTACACCGATTGTATCTAATAATGCATGTGGATTTAGGATGGACACGGAAAGTGCAAATACAATTTGCTTCTTCAGAGGTAATGCTTCTTTTCCTAATGTGTTCATTGATTTCGAAGACCAAATCACTTTTCCCATATATAAAAGAAATAGTATTCCTGCAACTAACAAAATAATCCTTAACCACGCAAATTGTAAAACGATTATTGATAATCCTAAAATGGCGAGTACGATTAGCACTGTGTCACAAATTGCTGCGGTTACCACTGCAGGAAGCGCTCTAAACAAACTTGGCTGAGTGACACCTTGCGTAAAGACAAATACATTTTGTACACCTAGAGGAAGTATAAGCCCAAATGCCAACAGGACACCATGAATGATCGGTTCCATCATTTCAACTCCTTTCTTCTCTATCATACCTATGATATAAATAATGAAAAGGTCCAATTCGATGGTCAAATATCTATCCAAATTTTAATGAGGGGAATTGAAATGAATTGGCAACCAAATCGGCCATTATCAATCAGTTTATCTTAACAAATAAGTAAGTGGATGATAAAACAAATTCAAGGTGGTGAGTGGCCAAGCTATTCAAAACGGTTTCGAATATAAGGAACATTGTTATACTGTAGATAAAGATTATTGTTTCGGAGGTGAAAACGTGGATAGTAAGCAGTGGATTTTAATCATTGACGATGAGGAAGACTTGGCACGTCTCCTTGAGAAAGTTTTATACAAAGAAAGCATTACGAATGTTGTAACAGCAGGATCGGTTGCAGATGGATGGGAAAAGTTTCAGAAGTTTAATCCAGCACTTGTATTGTTAGATATTATGCTACCAGATGGAGAAGGCTACGACTTATGCAAGCAAATTCGTGAAGTTTCCAATGTACCGATTTTATTTATGTCTGCGAGGGATGAGGAAATTGATAAGCTTTTAGGGCTAGCGATTGGTGGTGATGATTATATTACCAAGCCATTTAGTCCCAAAGAAGTGGCATATCGGGTGAAGGCTCAGCTAAGGCGGGCTGGTTTTTCAGAGGAAAATGTGACTCCGAAAAGTTTGCAAGTTGGGCCTTTTGAGCTCAGTGCAAGTGAAACAGAATTGCAGAAAGATGGAAAAACAATTGAGCTAACTGCAAAAGAAATCGGACTTATGAGCTGTTTTATGCATCATCCGAATCAGATTCTAAGTAAGGAAACCTTATTTGAACATGTGTGGGATGATAACTTTTTTGGTTCTGATAATACGGTAATGGTACATATTCGTCGATTACGCGAAAAAATTGAAGTAGAGCCTTCCAATCCTTCCTTTATATTAACCGTTAAAGGGCTTGGCTATAAATTACATACCAAGAGGTGAAGGAAAATGAAGTGGAAATTGACACGGCGCTTTTTGGGATCCGTTGTTACAATTGTTGTGATTGTAGGGGTTGTGAATACAATTATACTTTTATCCTTACTCATCTATAAATCAATGAGTAATTTTGAAACAGACGAAGGGTCTGCTGAAAACTTTAGCAGAAATTTTTCACAATATATAGCACTGCAACACGACAAACCAACGGTCAATGAAAAAGGTTTAGAAAAACTAAGAGAACTGAATGCTTGGATACAATTTTTGAATAATAATGGTGACCAAGTAGCAGCTTTTTATACTCCTGAGAATTTACAAAAAGAGTATTCTCCAATTGAAGTTGTTCAAACGTATAAATATCAAGAAGTAGATGGAAAGACTACAGTTTTTATAGGAGAGGCCCATCACTTTACTTATTTAATAGGAATTAAAAATCAAAAAATTGACCGATATGTATTTACCTATGATTACGGACAAGTTCTTAAAAACATTAATATCGTACTCTTACTAATTCTAACAGTCGATATTTTCATTGCATTAATAGTTGGATTTATATTCGGAAAAAGATTAACAGGTCCCCTTCACATTTTAATAGATGGAATCCACCAGCTACGTGAAAGACGCTTTAAAAAAATGCCTATACCACATGGTGTGTATGAAGATGTTTTTCGCAATATGAATGAACTCTCGTTAAAGCTTGATCAATATGAGAAAGAACGTAATCAACTTGACCAAATGCGTGAAGAATGGATCAGCAATGTTTCGCACGATATGAAGACACCACTCGCCTCTATTCATGGATATGCAGAATTGATGCAAGATAGTGCCAAGGATTTAACAGAAGAAGAATTGCATGAATATACATCTATTATAAATAGACAGTCCAAATACATGAGTGATCTAATAGATGATTTAAACTTAACGATGCGCTTGCGCAATAAAAAACTACCATTGTTACTGGAAGACGTGGATATTATTGGATTGATACGTGAAATGACAATCAATCTGTTAAATGATCCCCAGTTCGGAAATCGAAATGTAGAATTTGTTGCTAATGTGGACAAAGCAGTGCATAAAGTGGATAAAAAACTACTGAAACGAGCAATAGTTAACTTTATCAACAATGCACTTGTGCATAACAATGAAAAAGTCTTTGTAAGAATCCAAATTGATAAAGTTTATCCACATTGTGGACAAGAGCAAAAATCTAATAACATATCCACAGCCTCAGCATTCCATACACAAATTACCATCGCTGATAATGGTAGAGGAATCTCTTCTAAAGATATGGATCAAGTTTTCGAACGCTACTATCGAGGTACAAATACTACTAGTACACATGGAACTGGATTAGGAATGGCGATTGCACGAGATATCATCTTAGCCCATAACGGAACAGTAGACTTGAAAAGCTCAGAAAACAAAGGAACAACTATAACAATACTTTTATAGAAAAAAGGACTGTTCTCCACTTTGTTATCGGAGACAGCCCTTTTTTCTATTCTAATTGTTTTTGTGCTTTTTTCGGTATTTCTTCCAGTTTCACTTCATCATATGACGATACTTGATCATCCTTTTTTACGTACATTTTTAGGTAGGCATCTTTGCGAAGACTTTTATGTGCCGTGAATTCAAGCGAAATTGTTTTACCATCCTCATTTGTAGCGTCTAGTTTATAAGAATAGGAAGTCATAACAGAACCATCATCCAGTTTGTTCTCATGTGGTATGCCATCTTCTGTAATTTGCAAATAATAATTGCTTGCATTTATACGGTTAAAATCTATTTTTGTAATAGCAAAAACCCCTACTATTCCTAGTGCAAACAAAATACCCACTACTATTAGAAATCTTTTCATCTCTATCATCCTTCTGTTCTATTATTTTGTGTGATAATTCGATTGTAAGAAGCTACTGTTAAGATATAATACAGTCCATAGATAACTGTATAAGCAATCATCCAGATTACTACCGGTTTTACTAAATCCATCATTAGTAGACTAGAGAAAGCTTTTAAAGCAATTGCACTGTGCAATAATCCTACTGCTAGTGGCACAAAGAAGATGACAAACACTTGAGATGCAATGGATTTACGCATTTCCTTTGGACTTACTCCCATTTTATGAAGCATATTGTATTGGGACTTATCTTCCCCAGCTTCTGTTAAAACTTTAAAGTAAATGATACTTCCTGTTGCCGCTAAAAATACTAGACCAAGGAAACTCCCGATAAAGAGCAAGGAACCTACACTTTCAATACCTGTTTGGAAGTCCTGAGGGGCACTTGAAAATTGTGCTTCTTCAGGTAAATATTTTGCAATCTTTTTAGATAAATCTATAGAAGCTTGATCAATACCGATGACTCGGTATTTTAGTGCTTCTCCTTCTTTTTGTAACGCTTTAAATTGATCATTTGAAACTACCACTGTAAT
The DNA here is from genome assembly GCF_038003185.1 of Psychrobacillus sp. FSL K6-1415. Lineage (NCBI taxonomy): Bacteria > Bacillati > Bacillota > Bacilli > Caryophanales > Bacillaceae > Psychrobacillus > Psychrobacillus sp. FSL K6-1415. Next base: position 3,955,262 of record NZ_JBBOOQ010000001.1, read on the forward strand.
CCCTGCCGTACCAGAGTTTAATACTGATTGTGTTTTAAAGCTTTGGAATGTGAGAATAGTGTTGTTCTCAGTTGAGACAGTTTTTCCTTCGTATTTAGGTGAGAACCTTTCGTCGTATCCAATGTCTAAAATAACGGCATTTTCGTTATTAACATGTAGTTTTTCCCTTTTTTGAATCGCTGCTAATTTGTTATATGTTTTTTCATTGATAATCGTATAGATCCTCTTATCTGCGTTATTGAATGCTGAGTTTAATTGTTCAGTATGAAAGGCTACAGACAACGCTTCGATATTTTCATCGTAGTTTACATCTAGCAACACATTGCTGACTTGTTGATCGAGTTTTTCATCTGTTTGCTCATACATAAAAGTATTTGGATCAGAGGTTATAACCTGATCGTTTATGTTGTAGTATAGACCATATACTGCTCCACCAGCTGTTACAGTTGTAGCACTGAGCACCGCAATAATCGTCAGTGTACGAGCATTTCCTCGGATACGATATAACAGTTGGGAAATCGTCATTAAATGAAGTCCTTTCCACAACCATTTTTCATTTTTCTTTATCATCGTTAATACAAAACCAGTCACGCTATGGAACAATAGAAAAGTACCGACAATAACTGTCATTAAAATGATTAATGCTATCATTAAAAAGCCAACTGCTTCCCAGACTTTTGAAGTAAACATATCTTGTAGTGCCAACCAATAACCAATCGAAATTAATAAAACTCCAAGAATAGCTATAGTCATAGAAGGCTTCCGAGCCACTTCTCCTTTTTTCGATGCATGGAATAAATCGATGAGTTTAAACTGATAGATTAAACGATAGCCTTGGAATGATGTTACAAAGAAAACTGCTAGAAACACAACAGTGGTATTCAAAGCTGCCTGTTCCGAAAATGTAAATGGTGCGATGACATCATAACCCATTAAATGGATCAAAATCGTCATAAATCCTTTTGAACAAAGAAACCCAAGTACAACACCAACTACTAATGAAACCAAGCCTAATAATAAATTTTCAAAAAAGAGCATAAAGCCAATCTGACGATTACGAACGCCTAGCAATGCATACAATGCCACTTCTTTTTTTCGTTTCTTCATAAAGAACGAGTTCGAATAGGCTATAAATACGGCAACGAAGAGTAGGAGAATGACTGCTGCACCGCTCATCAGTGAATCCAATTTTTGCGAGGAAGCTGTTTTTTCTGCAATCGTATCGCTATATTTTAATGTCACAAATGTAAAGTAGATAACAATACTGAAAACCATAGATGCGATATATAAAAAATATTGGGAAAAGTTTCGTGCAATGTTTTTTCTCGCTAGACTAAATAACGTCATCTACCCCACCCCCAATTGTTGCAAGGACATCCAAAATTTCTTGGAAGAATGCTTTCCGTGTTTTATCTCGACGGTAAATTTCTGTTGAAAGCGTACCATCCTTGATGAAAATAATACGACGACAGAAGCTTGCTGCATATGCATCATGTGTCACCATCATGATAGTAGAATTATTATTTTCATTTAGTTTACTTAAGCTTTCTAATAGATCTGTCGCTGATTTTGAATCCAGTGCACCTGTTGGCTCGTCTGCTAAAATCATTACAGGCTCCGTCACAAGTGCTCTTGCAGCTGCAGTTCTTTGTTTTTGACCTCCAGAAATTTGGTATGGATATTTATCTAGTAAGTCTTCAATACCAAAAACTTTAGCAATACTAGTCACTAAGCTATTAATTTTTTTTGCTGGAACTTTCGCAATTGCCAGAGGCAATAATATATTTTCCTTCACAGTAAGAGAGTCTAACAAATTGTAATCCTGGAATATAAAACCGAGATTATCACGTCTGAAATCAGCTAACGCATCTTCTTTCATATCGTGGATACTCGTATTGTTCATATATATCTTTCCTTCAGTCGGAGAATCAATTGTTGCCAACATATTCAGCAGAGTTGACTTCCCCGCTCCAGAAGGACCCATAATCCCTACAAACTCTCCCTCTTGAATATCGAATGATATATTTTCTAATGCGGTGTATGCTGCATTGGATTTACCATATATTTTTTTCACATTTTCTACTTTTAATAACGATTCCATTTTTTCACCTCTTCAATTTTGTCGATATGTATACTATAAATGCTCATCCTTACAGCAAATTTATGCCAACCTTACAGCAAGCTTAAATCCGAAAAAACCCGACTTCTATTAACTAGAAATCGGGTTTTACATTATTTTTTCTGGTTGAGTATTAATCATATGCTTCATCGAAATAGAAACGAAGTTTTCCTTTACCCAATCCCGGTCCTTTAAAAACAGAGACTTAGATATGCCATTGATTTCTGCTCCGGGCTGACGCTTTCCGTGGGCACGGCTTCAGCCGCTTCCTTCGCACGCTCAGTCCAGGCTCGCGCTGTTCCCACTGGAGTCGCCGCTCTGCGCTCCAATCAACTAAGTCCACTTATAGTAAACAGATAGTTGAATTCACGCTAAATAATTTAGAGTATATTTGGATAAGTCGTGTTGAAATGGACTAGCACAAATAAAATTCACTTCCTTCATCTATCTTTAAATAATAGCACTTCTAATTCATAGGCGATTACTAAGAATATAATCACTTTCTAAAATTGGATCAATTTTATCATCTAAGCGATATACTTTGTCAAAATTTAAATTGTTGTACTACGCTATAATTGATTAATCGTGGAATGTGGCGACTCCAGCGGGATCAGCCTTAGGCAACGCCCGCGTAAAGCGTCCACATGTAAGAAAATCACAGGATTATTCATTCTTAAAATGTACCAAGAACCCAGAGTTCATGGTACATTTTATATACTTTCTTATTCTTTAAAATAGATGACCCAAGCACCCATTGATAAAAATACGGATGGCTTATAATAAGTGGTGTTCATCAGCACTACCACAGCCCTAAAAGTTTTAAGGTTGCTGTAAGGTTGCTATTAATATAACGTAAGGTTCGATAATTATACTAACCTTTAAGCAAAGTAATATAAAACTTAAAGGAGAATTATAATGAATCCGTCCATTTCAAAAAAAGAAAGAATTATTTCATTAGACATTATTCGTGGAATTGCCCTATTTGGTATACTACTGATAAATGTTGCAGCATATAAAATTATTATAGAAGGACAACCACTACCAGATTATAGTGGTGTTAATGGAGTTATCCACCAACTAATTGCAATCATAGTGGAGAAGAAATTCTTTTCCATTTTTTCTTTCCTATTTGGTGCAGGTCTATTTATTTTTGCTTCAAGAGCGGAAAAACGGGGTGACAAACCTAGATTACGAATGGTAAGACGTTTATTAACTCTCTTACTTCTTGGGATCATACATTCAATCATATTTTGGGGAACAATTCTACATGTATACTCGATTGTTGGGTTGTTTTTAATCCCTTTTTATCGCGCTAGAGTTTCTACCATCAAAAAGTGGCTTGTTGGAATGACAACTATCCACTTAGTTTCTCTAGTATTAATGATTTTCTTGCCTACGAAACTGCTCTTACCAATCTTAGAATTCTTTTCTAACGATTTAATACTAATATTCATTATGTTTTTGGCTGGTTTTTTAACAGCTAAAGCAGGGTGGCTTGTACAGATACAAAGTTTGTCCAAACAGATTCGATGGATGCAAGCTGGAACCTTTCTTTTGTTCATTCCTTTCTCTCTGTCGATTTGGAATGCTTTTCAAAGCGGAGACAAAAATGTAGATTTACTTATTGCTTTTGGGACAATACCAACGACCTTGTTTTACTTATCAACATTATTTTTATTGTTAGAAAAAAAACATGTCTTAAAATTTCTGAAACCAATCTCATTTGTCGGCCAAATGGCTTTTACAAATTATATTGCTCAAAGCATTATAGGAACAATTATCATTTCACTTATTGGTCTGGATGTCGTTTCACCAAAGGATATTGTCTATATTGCAATCTTAATCTATGCTATTCAGATAGTCTTTAGTATAGTCTGGTTCAAATTCTTTTCTATGGGGCCATTGGAGAAAATGTGGCGTTATATGACTTATGGTAAGAAATATGCAAAAAGATAGTGAATACGTTAAAATACTCAAACACAAAGTCTAGCGAGTAATAACTTAATATGTACTTAAAAGGCCCATTTGTATTTGTACATACAAATGGGCCTTAACTTCATTTCACTTAAAAAATCTAGTTATAACCGATTTTCCCATCCTCTAAGGAAGTTGATGAAACAATTAAACCAAAGGGATACTTCATTTGTCCACACTAGTAAACTGCTTCAGATAAACGGAAAAGACTGTTTTTTCCTCGTCGCTCTTTACCTGTATTTCTCCCTCATGTAATTCCACAATACTTTTAGCAATAGCAAGTCCTAATCCTGAGCTTTCAGTATGCACGCCGCGTGATTTATCTACCTGATAAAACCTTTCGAATATATGAGGTAAGTCCATAGCAGGGATCGGATTCCCGTAACTTATCACTTCTACTAAGATGTCATTATTTCTTTGAGTAGCAGATATATCAATTTGTTTTTTCCTTATCCCATATTTTAAAGCGTTCGATAGTAGGTTCTCAAAAACACGAATAAGAAGATTACCATCGGCTTTGGTTATAAGTGGTTCAGAACTATACTTCTCATTACAAACATACTGCATCTGCTCTAACTCAATACGATAATGTTCAACAAGTTGTCCAAGCATTTCCTTTATATTTAAAGGTTCCTTATTTACTTTAAGCTGATGATTTTGCACTCTCGTATATTCAAATAAATCATGAATTAGCCTATGCAATAATGTTGACTTCTCATAGACAATATCAATGTAGTACCTTAGCTCTACTTCATCTCTATATTTATCTTCCGTAATAAGTGACAGGTAACCAATGATAGAAGTCAGAGGAGTACGCAGATCGTGAGAGACATTCGTAATAAGATCGTTTTTTGTTCTCTGAGCATTCCGTTCTTCCTGTCTCAGTGTATCCATTTTACTTATAATCATATTTATACTTTCTGTTAGTTGTAACAATCTTTCATCCCGGTAGCCAGGACTGAACCCAATTTCTGGACTACTTACATACTTTTTGGTTTCTGTAACTAGCTGATCGAAGGATATAAAAAACTGCCTTCTTTTTTCATGTAGGTAAAATAAGCTAAAATAGAAACTAAATACTATTAAAAAACTTAACTGTTCAAAAAGGAAAGGCCAGGGTGAATAAAGAATATTTTCAACCCTTCTCTTACCAACTAAAGTAACGAATTCGGTAACCAATCCGCTACCAACAACTGAGGTATTAACATAGCCTACCACTGCATTTTTAATTATAAATAAAGAAATTGCCGACAAAATAACAGATAGAATAATCCCAGTAACAATGCGCCACCTCGAGAAAAAAACCAATTCACTTAACACAGACTTAATAGTCAATTTTATAACCAACTCCCCAAACAGTTACAATCATTTTTTCTCCTTTTAACACTCTGTCTAGTTTTGCTCTTAAGTTACTTATATGTACCATTACCGTTTTACTTGAATAGATTTCCTGTTCATTCCATACCAATTGAAAGATATCTTCAGAACTAAAAACACGGCCAGGCTTACTGCAGAGTAGGCATAATATATCGAATTCAATTGAGGTCAATTTTAATGGGGTATCATCAATATTTACAGTATGATTCTGTTTATTTATTACTAAAGGACCATAGATCAAACCTTCCTTAGGAGAGTTGCTTTTTAAATATCCAGTTCGTCTTAACAAAGCTTTCACTCGAGCTATAAGCTCCAAAGGATTAAAAGGTTTAATAAGGTAATCATCCGCACCTGTAGTGAGCCCATATATTTTATCCATGTCCTCTGCCTTTGCGCTTAACATTAAAATTGGAACAGTCTGGTTATCTTGTCGAATTTCACGACAAACTAAAATACCGTCCTTTTTTGGCATCATCACATCTAGAATTATTAAATCTACTGAATGCCTTTTAAGCATATTTAATCCTTCTTCACCATCATGGGCTAAATGAACCTCGTAATGTTCCGCCTCTAAATAAATTCGTAGCAATTTCGTAATATCTTTATCGTCATCTATTATTAAAATAGCCTCTGCCACAAGACATCACCACCTATTCCAAAATTCTTCTTATATTATAAACATAGATACTTTCTAAAAACTAATTTCTCATTAATCTTAAGAAATTTTTTAGCTTTTCTTTCCTTTTTTTTAATATCAAATAGCTACAATATGGTTATGTTAATGAATATTAAGGAGAAGAAACGGAGGAAAGAAGATGAAACGCAGAAAGATAAAAAGGAAAGTTAATTTTTTTATTACCTTAATCATTTTGTCGGTGTGCTATATAGGGATTTATAAGTTTAGTCAGAGCAGTCAAGTTCAAAGTTTCATGAGCGAGATAATAGAGGTTTCCGGACCCTCAACAACCTTCATAGATTCATCATTAAAAGCACCTAACATAAAAGGACAAGCAGCAATATTAATGGATGCTTCTTCGGGAGAAATATTACTGAAACAAGATGCAAACAGTGCCTTCCCTGTTGCAAGTATGTCTAAATTAATGACAGAATATATAGTTCAGGAGCAAATTCAAAATGGAAATATTAAATGGGATGATCTGGTTGAAATTTCACACAGTGCTAATAATATGGATCCACAAGCGGTGAAAATTTATGTTAAAGACAATGACTCTCTAACTGTTCGTGATTTATATAGCGCAATGGTTATTTCCTCAGCAAATAATGCTACAAGAGCTTTAGCAGAGCATATAGCAGGCACTGAGAAAAGATTTGCAGAACTAATGAATAAAAAGGCAAAAGAAATTGGTCTTTCTTCCAAAACTAACTTTGTAAACTCAACTGGATTAGTAAATACAGACGGCTCTGAGAACATAATGACAGCAGAGGACGTTGCAATATTAGCCTATCAGTTATTAAGTGATTTCCCTGAAGTAGTGGACACAACAAATTTGCTTGAATATGAATTAGCATACGATAGTACAAACTTAAAGAATTCAAATTCTATGCTATATCCTGAAAATCAAGACCTATATTTTAATCTGGTAGATGGATTAAAAACTGGGTACACAGAAACTGCCGGATATTGCTTTGCAGGAACAGCAAAGCAAGGAGACAACCGACTTATTTCAGTAGTAATGGGTACTAAAAGTGATGACGCTCGTTTTCGCGAGACATACAAGCTACTCTCATTTGGATTTGAGAATTTGTAACAAGCTTTTCGTTCAATGTTGCAAATGAAAATTTCTGGACGTGATCCTTAGTTAAGATACATTTCTAAATTTTTTTCAGAAAAGCTTAGAAACTTGGAAAGTGACTCTGAATGTAGTGGTACGAAGCGATTGCCGAGTAATAATCCGTTGGCAAAGAGTTTACTACTAAATAAAAGGTTGACCTATTGGTGTTATCATACTATAATTTCGTTTAATATTATTTATATTAAACAAGCGAAGAAAAGAACATTATTAAGCCGGTCTCCCTGTTAGAAGAGAATCAGTGGTTGGTGAAAACTGATACAAAGATTAGGTGAATTTCATTCTTGGAGCTTTTTTTATACTATATTTTAAAGAACATAGTATAAAAACGGATTAAACCGTTATTTTACCAAGTGGGAAACATAGACTTGTTTCCAATTAGGGTGGTACCGCGTGAACAGCCACGTCCCTATCGTAAAAGATAGAGACGTGGCTTTTTTTGTCTTTTAACAATTAATTAGAAGACATAATAAAAATAGATTGGATTGGTTAGTTTGCAAACAACAGAGCAATGGTCATCAAAGATTGGTTTTATTTTATCTGCTGCAGGATCAGCTATCGGGGTAGGAGCAATTTGGAAGCTTCCTTACGTTACTGGTATAAGTGGAGGAGGTGCATTCTTTCTTCTATTTATTTTATTTTCTTTGTTTATGGGCTTTCCTTTATTATTAGCGGAGTTTGTTATTGGTAGAAGTACGCAAAAAGAAGCTATTAGTGCATATCGTAGCCTTGCTCCTAATAGTAACTGGCATTGGATTGGGAGATTAGGGGTATTCACCTGTTTTCTTTTATTATCTTTTTACAGTGTAATTGGTGGATGGATTGTTATATATATTGCAAAGGGTCTGTTTGGTGAAATAATTAGTGAGGGTGCAGATTATGGGTCTGTCTTTAACCTAACAATTGGGAATCCTCTGTTGGTTCTTGTTGCCCAATTTGTGTTCTTGGCTATAACAGTTTTAGTGGTGGCTAAAGGGATTCAAAATGGAATTGAAAAAGTAAATAAAATTCTAATGCCCGCCTTATTCGGACTATTTATCGTTCTAATTATCCGCTCCCTAACGCTAGATAACGCTATGGAAGGTGTGAAATTCTTTTTAGCACCGGATTTCTCGAATATTACATCTGAAAGTGTCCTATTTGCGATGGGCCAAGCTTTTTTCTCTTTAAGTGTCGGTGTGTCCGTTATGGTTACTTACAGTTCCTATCTTTCCAAAAAAGAAAGTTTAATACAACCAGCTATTTCAATCGTTTCAATGAATTTAGTGATTGCTTTGTTAGCAGGTTTAGCAATTTTCCCTGCTGTCTTTTCCCTAGGCTTAGAACCTGCTGAAGGACCAGGATTACTATTTGTTGTATTGCCTGCTGTGTTTGATCAAATTGTTTTTGGTGAAGTTTTCTTAATAGGTTTTTTAGCATTATTTTTATTTGCCACATTAACTTCAGCCTTTTCTATGTTAGAAATAATTGTGGCATCTATAGTCAAAGAAAAAGCAGAAAAGCGAACAAAATATGCTTATATGATTGGAATTTTAATATTTTTAGTAGGAGTCCCTTCGGCATTATCCTATAGTATTTTTGCTGATATTCTTATTTTCTCGAAGAGCCTCTTTGACTCTGCCGATTATTTAGTTAGTAATATACTAATGCCGTTAGGCGTACTTTTAATCTCTATTTTTGTTTCGCATAAGATAGAAAAAAGTACTTTACGGGAGGAATTATTACAGCATTCTCGTTTAGGTGCTACTGCATTTAATATTTGGCTTTTTATAATGAAATACATTATTCCACTAGTAATTATCCTCGTTTTTCTCGATATTACTGGTATACTCAATAAAATAGTTGAGATTTTTTAAAATAAATTTAAAGAGCTTATCCTTTATGGAATAAGCTCTTTAAATTCTTAAGGTTTATCTCTTATTTGGCAGATAGTTCACTTTCCGTCACCCATTTATGGTTTTTGACTACTTCTCCACCTGAGGTTGGAGTGTAATCGACCATATATACCGTCGTAGGTTCTGCCGATTCAATTTCAGCAGTAGCACCTTCCAATCCAGGCATATGATCTGCTTCAATGGTAACTTTGGTTCCTGGTTCTAAACTATTATCCCCAGCTTCTTTAATTTCTTCTTGAATGACCCATTTATGATTTTCCACTCTTTCTCCACCAGATGTTGGCATGTAGGAAATGACATAGGCAGTTGTTTCATATGCACCCGTTATCGTTGCCTCTGCCCCCTTCATACCTTCCATATGGTCTGTTTCAAGAATAACTTGGCTTCCGACTTTGTAAGTAGGATTATCGGCTACTTTCAAATCTTCCGGAACTTCACCTGTGCTAGAGTGATTCATGCCAGAATGATCCATTTCCATGTTTTCATGTGTGCTAGTTTCTTTTTCATCACTACCACATGCCGTCAACGTGAATGCTGTAACCAAGGTAACAATTCCTATTACTATTTTCTTCATCGTCATCCTCCTCAAGTTTTTTCTGCTCTTTTAAAAACGTAATGCAATCAGTAAAACCGATATAGAACTAAACGCTAGAGCTGTCACTGGGTATATTTCACTATACATCTTGTTTTCACCCACCCCAAAATACTACCAGGGGGTATAAATTCACGAGAGATAGAGAGTGCCTTACATAGCACTCCTCCATAACTAGTTTACATCGTATCCTTGATCATCAATTGTTTCTTTAATAACATCTAGCGATACTTTATCCTCGTCAAATGAAACGTCCACTTTTCCTGATTCTAAATCGACCTTCACTTCATTTACTCCATCTAACTTTCCTACACTGCCTTCTACAGAACTAACACAATGACCACATGACATTCCTTGTACGTTTAATGTTACTTGGTTGACCATTTTAAATTCCTCCTCTTATTTTTTCATTAATTTTTGAATCGTAATAAGCAATTCATCCAGTACTTCATCGTCACCTTCTGCTAGTCTATCCACTACACAGCCTTTTAAATGCCCTTGTAAAAGTACTTTGGCTACACTATTCAGAGCTGACTGAGTTGCAGAGAGTTGCGTGATAATATCATCACAATAGACGTCTTTGTCTACCATCCCTTTTATTCCACGAATTTGACCTTCAATACGATTTAAGCGATTCGTTAAGTCCTTTTTTACATGCTCAGGATGATGACTTTTTCTACAAGATTGATCAGATGTATTTGCATTCTCTTCTATTAAATTGTCCAACTCATCAACCTCCTATTTCTTATTTATATAATACAGTACCTATAGGGGGTATGTAAAGTATAATGCTTTATTGTTTATAAAAATTCTACACTGCACTATTTTGCATATCCTTATTCATCAAAAAAGGACCTAATAATCTTAAGTCCTTTTATCTTTCTGTTTAATGTTTTGCATGATCAATTGCCTGGTGCAACAGATTCATAATATGGTCATCATCACTTGAATAATACAACGTTGTTCCTTCACGACGAAACTTAACTAAACGCAAGTTTTTCAAAAAGCGGAGCTGGTGAGAAACTGTGGACTGACCTAAATTTAGTGCCTCTGCAATATCATTAACAGAATACTCCTCACAGCATAGCAAATTTAAAATACGGATACGTGTTGGATCACCTAACGCTTTAAACGTCTGGGATACGACAAAAAGAGTTTCTTCATCTAATTCATGTGTGTTAGTTTGTACTTCTTTCTCCATATTAATGCACCCTCTCTTTTAAGTTTTAGTATTATGTTAATGATTGTGGTGTGCATGTGCATCTGGTGCCTTTGCTTTTACCGTACATAAAATAGAGTTATCGTGTTTATGAGCTGCAGTTTCAAGTTGAATGGTCACATGTTGAATATTTTTATGTTCTAAATTATGTTCGATTTTATGAAGTAGCTTTTCGCTTTCTGCAATAGTCATTTGTTCTTCAACCACCACATGGCAGGAAAGTGCGTTCAAACCACTTGTAATAGACCAAATGTGTAAGTCATGAACACTTAAAATTTCTTTTTCCATTTCTATTGTTTTAACGATTTCGTCTATATTAACATTTTGAGGTGTTCCCTCCATCAAGACGTGGAGTGATGCTTTTGTTACAGAGTAACCACTTCTTAAAACTAACACAGCGACAATAACACTAGCTAATGGATCGGCCCATCCCCAGTCAAAGAATATGATTAACAAGGCTGCAATAATTGCACCAACTGAGCCTAGCATATCACTGATCACGTGAAGAAATGCCCCACGCATATTTAGATTGTCTTGCGTATCACTGCCTCGCATCATTATCCAAGCTACAAGGATGTTTACCCCTAACCCAATACTACTAATAATAAGCATTCCACTTGTGGCAACCACAGGGGGATTCGCGAACCGCTCAATTGCCTCATAAAAGATAAATAGTGCAATCAATATTAGTGTTACACCGTTTAAGACTGCTGCTAATATTTCGAATCGCTTATAGCCATAAGTTTTACTTGCGTTTGCTGCCCTTTCACTAAATGTAAATGCTAGCAGGGCTATCCCAAGTGATACGGCATCGCTTAGCATGTGTCCTGCATCCGAAAGAAGGGCCAAGCTGTTTGTCAAATACCCGCCTATTGCTTCTACAATCATATAGATTGTAATGATGAAAAATGAAATCAGTAATACCTTTTTATTTGCACCGTTTGTATGCTCATGATTATCCGCCATTATAATCCCTCCGTTTAATATATAAAACCAATATATGATGATATGTTCATATATACACATTATATTCTACTTAATTTATTGTCAACACTTAAATCTGATATATTTTGAATGTGTTAAATAATTTCCATATTTATAAGATTATTTTCATAGATATTTATTTGGAAGAATAGACTAAATTGTAACACTTAAAAATTTGAGGGTTATTTTAAGTCTAAGGTGAAAGGTGAAAGAGTATGACACCCATGTTTTCTCATGTAACCCCCGACCAAATGGTTTCAATGATTCACCACGGATTAAGTAAAAAACAAAACTCAAAGAGAATACTTATTGTCGGCGCAGGTATGTCAGGGTTAGTTGCTGCCTCGCTATTAGAGGAAGCCGGACATAGTGTAACCATAATTGAAGCTTCTGAAAGAGTGGGGGGACGAATATACACGAAACGCTTCCCTTTTATTAACGGTCAATATATGGAAGCTGGGGCGATGCGCATTCCATCGACTCACAATTTAACGTTAGCGTACATAAAAAAATTCAATTTACCAATAAATCCATTTATAAACAGTACACCTAACGACTTGATTTACGTGAACGGAATTATAACACGTCAATACTTGTATGAACAAAACCCAGATATACTAGACTACCCTGTCGCACCTAATGAAAAAGGCAAAACAGCTTTGGAGTTGATACAATCAGTCATTCAACCTGTGATTGATTTTATCAATATAGATCCAACGGAAAATTGGAAATGGGTCATAAAGGAATATGATAAATATTCAATGGATGCATTTCTAAGATATAACCCTAATGGCGTGACTTTATCGCCTGGTGCCATCGAAATGATTAAGGTACTTCTTTCTATCGAGGGCTTAGCAGAGCTTGCATTTCTAGATATATTACGTGAGTTTATAATTCTTTTAAACCCAATTACTCGGTATTATGAAATTACCGGAGGCAACGATCAACTCCCAAATTCATTTCTGCCACAATTAGAGGGAAATATCATTTTTAATCAACAGATGACCAAAATTATTCAGCACCAAAACCAAGTTACTATATATTCGGAGCATACAGAATCGAAACAATCGTTCGAAACAACATGCGATATAGCCATATTGACCATTCCATTCTCGATTCTGCAATTTGTTGAAGTTATCCCCCATAATTCATTCTCGCATAATAAGTGGAAAGCTATTCGTGAACTCCATTATTCCACTTCCACAAAAATAGGTCTTCAGTTTAAAAGTAAATTTTGGGAGAAACAAGGAATCCAAGGTGGGCAAACCGCAACTGATTTGCCCATTCGATTTAGTTATTATCCTAGCCATGATATCGATAAAAACGAGACTGGAGTAATTTTAGCTAGCTATACTTGGGAAGATGATTCACTCCCATGGGAAAGTTTGAGTGAAGAGAAACGAATTCAGCAGGCCTTACAGAACTTGGCTACCATCCATGGTCGACAAGTTTATGATGAATTTATTACGGGAGCATCCTATAGTTGGGGGCAAAATCCATTTTCAGGGGGAGCATTCACTATGTTCAAGCCAGAACAGGAAACAGAACTTTTTCCATACCTTTCCACACCAGAGGGTCGTGTTCACTTTGCAGGTGCACACACTACACTCCCACACGGTTGGATACAGGGTGCAATTGAATCTGGGATACGTGTAGCTTTCGAAGTCAATAATTTATCTTGAGAGAATCACTTAATTTGTGTCATTGCGAAACCTCGTTTGTTTACTAATAAGGGATATAGATAATTGAGTAAGGCAGGAAAACAAAAGCGCTCCTCCTGTTTCATTGATGCAGTTATTTACGCAATAAAAAAACCCTAGGGATAACTCTCCCTGGGGTTAAATTATATTATTAAAGTTTGTCGTCTTTCTGTTATATACTTCATAATTACGCCAAATCTTTTTATTTTTAATCTCATTTCCAACTTTATTTGTTCTATACAAATTTGTGAAAATACAATAATGTTGTATCCTAACTTATGCTCTAAGTGTCATTATTAGGCTAGTCAAAGTTTAGTTTGGACAATAAAGTTGTATCCTAAAAAACAATATCTTGATTTATGAAAATGTTTATTTGCAACAATAATGTTGTATCCTAATTAAACAATAATTACCATTTTGTAAAATTGAAAAGATTTGTTAAGAAGTCCTAATTATGTTGCTTTAATAATGACTGTTTGTATTCAGATAACTCTGTTTCACCTTTTCTTGTACATATTCAAACGCCGACTGCTTCCGCAACACTAAGATATTTAGATAGTAATACTTTCATCCTTTCATCCGTGAATACCTTAAAGCTTTATTTTGTTTCCAAGAAAAATAATCAGTAGATGGGTACCTACACTATTAGCCCCTGAAATGCATGGAGTAATTGCCCTCCTAAAGTGAACAATGTATTACCAGCACCTGCAAATTCATTAACAGTTCTTACTTTATCCATTGCTGTTCTAACAATTACTTTTTTAGGCTTTACCGACTCTACTTCTTGAACTGCAGCCTCAATTAACTCCACCGTGTCCTCTTTATATAATTCAGGAATAGATGTATCATCAATTAAAGCTTGGGCGAACTTTTGTGCAATGTCCTTTAATTCCTCAACTTTTGTATCAATGTAAGTTTGATTGGCACTAATTGAAGCTTGTCCTTCAGCATGGTTGAGCTGTCCTTTAAAATCTCCTATATTGAATTGAGTGCTTGTTTTTCTATCTAAACCCATATCTATCGCCATCTCTCCCAAATAAGATACTATGTGGTCAACAAGGGGTTTCACAACTTGATTATGAAAGTTATCACATGACTCTTGAATCTTTCTACCGTAACCTACGGTAATTCCATGGTAACTCACATTTTTTTCTGATATATAGTTAAGTAATTGAAAGATGAAAGCAATTTCTTCTGATATGCGTATAGGTAACTTTATATTGTCATGATATCCTCTCTTCCCCAAAGTATCACCAATATCAAATTTAACAGTGTTATTATCTAGAATATATTTTTTGATAGTTGGACATTCTTCTATAAAAATCAGAAATCTATTTAAATTATCTTTTGCATCATCAATTTCAGAATTCAAATATCTACTAGCAACTTTTCTAAAATTGAGTGATAACTTCTTGTATTCTTTTTCTGAAAGTTGAACTTCTTTATTCATTAATTCACCCCACAAAACGGACAGTAAACATTTGATACTTTTTGGTCCAGATTGACTTTAATTGTTTTGTCGCAACAATGTAATTCAATTTGCTCCAAATCTTCATTTTCCGTTAATAATTTAGGTGATTCTTCTTTTGGTTTCTTAACGTTAAAAGTTATTCCAGATCCTTTCACTTTTCTACTCGTCTTTTTGAAAGACTTATAAATTTCTTGCTCCAGAAAATTCATTGCAAGTGTTTCGGCGTGTCCAATAACATCCTTCGGTAAAAAGCTTGAACTGTCACCAACTAACCCACAAGAAGGACAAAATAACTCTAATGTATCTTCAGCATCAATATCTCCTGCTGAAGCTTTAAATCTCTCCTTACAATGTGAACATTGAAGAGAATAATAACCCTCGCTATCAGTAGGTATATCAATTTTAAATTCCATTATTACACCCCCATACAATTAGAATTAATATAACATAAAACTGTAATATTTTGGAGTCTGAAGATATTTATAAAAGAAAAACTCTTTCCTTTTTTCTGACAAGTTAAAGATTACCTTCCTAAAGGCAACGTTTCATGGACTCTCTCGAAAATACTGTTGAAATTTATTACAAAATAAACAGGAACATTAGCCACTACCTCTAATAATTATTAAACTTCAATTTATTTAATAAAATTATCTGGTTCAAGAATAAGTTGACAATAAATAGACAATAAATGTTGTATACTGGAGGGAGAGATATTTACGCTAAAAAAAAATGATGATAAAGTAATTTATTGCTACAGTTGTCGTAAAAGATCCTTATTTACTTGTAGAGATATGAACAATAATAGTGGTGTAGAAAGTCATTGTAGTGAATGTTTATATATTTGGTTTGAATGGCAAAATCGAGCATTAGAGCGAGAAAAAGAAAAATGGCTTGAATATAATGAACGATTAGTAAATAATAAAGAAATTCTTCCTCTTTCAATTTTTATAAAATAACATCCTCTTTAGTTATCATGAATACTCTGAGCAAAAATCTCAAATATCCAAATATAAACAACACCGTTTCAGTTATATGAACTGCGCCCTAAATTTTGGACAGTATAATAACAGCAACCCGCTATTTAAACAGCTAACAGATGGCTTCGGTATTCTACCGGAGTCATCTGTTTTAGATTGCATTGTCTTCATTTATATTCCATCTCATCTTTCATGTGTCCAAAGAAGGACTCCATTGGCGCATTATCGATACAGTTGTCTCTTCGAGACATAGATTGCTTCATATTCATTTGTTAATAGGTAATATCGGTTAAGAATACTTTTCCAGGCTCATCTAGTGTATATTCGCGATTTAAAACATTTGGTAATGTCTTATGTTCTTGAGTAGCTTTTGCAATATTTCTATATGGGTTTGGCCAATGTACTTTCGCAAAGAAATTGTATTTTCGCATTAGACGACGGATTTTCTTTGGATTCATTGGTGTTTCAAGTAACGCACACACCTCCATATAAAGCCCACGGTAGCCAATTTCCCCTTTGAAAGCATCGTAGATGCAATTTTAAAAAGAGATAATCTTCGTATTCATAATACGCTCGTAATGCATGTTTTTCAGTGTTCTGAATCTATGCATGATAACCGCTGCGACTAACATTCGCAACTGCACATAATTCAGAGAGCTATTTATTAGTTGATATTTGCGAATTACTTCATTGATAATTTCGTATTTTTCATGTGCAGCTACTAGCGTTTCTTCGCCTGCCTTTCAAGTTCCTCCAGCTTTTTTAGTAGTTCGATTTCCGCTTCTAAATAACGGATACGAGCTTTTGCTTTTTCCAGTTTTTTATCGGGTGATAGATTTTTTTATTCGGTCGTCCTGTATTTCCTTTACCTCGACGCTCCTCAAAAAAACATCTTCACCATATTGATTGAAGGTTCTTCTCCAACGGTTCCACTTTCTATATATAAAGATTTGAGAAGGACCTTTACCTGCTAAATTCTGGTCTACTGCTATCTTTTTAAACTCAGGTGTATATTGAATCGCTCGATCAGATACTGAAGCAACATTAGGATTGGCTTCTAACAGTTGTCGCTGATGTTCATTTAAAATAGATTTTACTCATAAGTGTAACTCCCGTTCCTATATATTAGGATTTAGTATAACGAGCTTTTTCCATAGAAAAAACCCCGAAAGAGCACTTTCTTTAAAGTGGCCACTATTCGGGGTTCAGTTTATAATCCAGGAGGCGTTTTATTCTATTCAACTTTGATGTCCCTTCCAATCTAATTATTCCATTTCCTCTGTTAAGCTCTTCATCATCTCATTGTCCATTGGACCGACAATTTTATTTGAGATAATACCATTTGAGTCAATCAAATAGCTGGTAGGAATGGTGAAAGCTTGATATTGGCGACCGATATCTCCTTGTTGATCTAGGGGAATTTTGAAGGTAAGACCATAATCTTTAACGAAGGACTCAATGGAATCTATTCCACTATCCATATCAGTTAAATTCACAGCCAAAATCTCAATACCATCTTGTTTATTTTCCTCATAAAATTTTTGCATATGTGGCATCTCAGCTTTACATGGCGGGCACCAAGTAGCCCAAAAATTTAAAATAACTTTCTTTCCTTTATAATCGGAAAGCTTGACTGACTCACCCTTTAATGAGACTAATTCAAAGTCTGGCGCAGCCTTTCCTATCTCTATTTCAGATGAATCCGACAATTCAACATTCTCAGATGATGTACTCACAACCTTTTCACTAGCTACATCTTTGTTTTTAGATTCCCATAAATTCACGAATACAATGGCGACTGCCAATAAAATGATCGCGATGGATAAAAGGTTTTTATTCAATCGTTAGCCTCCTTCAATTTTTCTTGAAATTAAGAGTGTGATAATACCCATCCATAAGAAAGTAAATGGTTCCCTCTCAAAAATGGATTGAAAAATGCTCAATATCAACAACTCCATCACTATCAGCAATAATAAAATTTGATTGAAAAATTCTATCCTTCTCTTTTTCAGCATAACTAGAATGACTAAATATCCAGCCAACACAATGAAATGAACAATGGTTTCAGTAATATTTTTTTCTAGTAGATTTATTACGACTTCATAGTTGAAAAAGTAAAGCAGAATTATTTGAGGTGCCCCCTCATTAATGTGGGGGTGTTTCTTATATGCAATAAAAAGTAGATAAACGGAAAGAATCGCCAAAGCTAGGAAATGTCCTTTTGTTCCTCCATTAAAAAAGATAAGGGAGAGTGGTGTTTCCATAAACAGTTCAAAGTTAAATAGGATATAACTGATTTTCCATACAAGAAAATAGAGAGAGGCTCCATTCCAATACCATTCTCCGATTTTATTGCCTACTATACCTCTACTCAAGATAGAGCTGAGTCCCAGCGCTACAAAGACCGCAAGCCAGACCGCAGGTACATTAATGCTCCCTATATGAAAATAGGTCAACGGCCACCTCCCTTGATTTTGTACGACTTGATAGTGAAATTAAGCTCCATCGAATTAGTAACGGATTGAATCATTCCACAATTCTTGACGACTAAATCAGCTAATTTTATTGCATTTTGTTTGCTTAACTGTTGGTCTGATTGTATATAGGCAGTGATGGAAAATTGTTCTATTCTATTTGCATGATTCGGATTTCTGACGGATGAAACGTCCATATCAATCCTTTTGTGTTCAATCCTTTTCTTTTTCAAAATATTTCTTAGCAAAGTTCCACTGCATCCGATTAAGGAAGCGGCAAAAAGTTCATACGGACGATAACCAATTATTTCGTTAGGAGAAATTGGTAGTGAACCAAAACCTAATTCACCGACTATTTTTTCATTTTCAATTGTAAATATCATTCTGAGATGTACCCCTTTCAAATTGATTATGAACACTGTTTGTTAAGAATTGATTAAGACAAACATACTTCTATATTATTGAGTCAACGGGTGTAAAGGAAAGTCAATCCAAAAAGTATGGTGAGTGCCATCTGTATCTAGACCGATGGAACCGTTATGTGCGGTAATAATGCTTTGGCTAATGGCAAGCCCGAGTCCGGCACCCTCGGACTTAGTACTTCTGGATTCTTCAAGACGGTAAAAACGTTCAAAGATCATGGCCTTTTTATTTGGATCAATAAATTGACCACTATGAGTGAAAGTAATAATATATAGATTGTTTTTTATCTCACCATTAATCTTCAAGAAGGTTCCGGTATTGTAATCCAAAATGTTTTGAAGTATGTTGGTAAAAACCTGCATAAGACCATCTCTGTTGCCAAGTACCACAGCATCCTCAACGTGGAAGCGTATGTCCGTAATTTGATTTTGTAGTTTTAATTGAAAGGCTGTTAATGACTCAGACAATACTTTATTTATTTTCACTAGATCAAACTGTTTTTCCAAGAAATATATTCCGTTATTCCAAGAATTCAATTCTGTTATCAGCTCAACAATTCTTGTGATTCGGCGGGATTCTTCCAAAAGCGAACCAAATAATTTAGAATTTCCATCAATTACTTTGTTTTGTAGTGCTTCCAGATATCCGTTTATATTAGTCAATGGTGTCCGAAGTTCATGTGCAATATCCTTCAGCATTTCTTCCTTTTGTTCTTGAACGGAAGAGAGTGTTTCTGACATTAAATTGAAATTTTCAATCAGTACTTTTATTTCTCCTGTAGCTGAACTTTCAATTCTAGAAGGTGTTTTACCTTCTTTGATTTCTTTAGCCACGATTGTTAAATGCTTAATGGGATCAACAATTTTTTTCACTGTAAAATAATGAAACAACCCTGCAATAATAAATGCCAGAATGCTTACTTTCCACAAAAATCCATTCAGCGTTTTAACAAGTTCCTTACCAGTGACTTGTTGCGAATTGACCAAATAACAGGCATAATCCGTCACAGATAATGCCGCAAGAAGAATGACGAGTAGGATAACTATGCTATTGAGCGCAATCAGCTTTGACAATAGGTTGGATAATTTTCTAAATACCCACAAATTTATACCCCATTCCCCTCACAGTCTGAATATAATCCTTGGTTGTCTTTTCACCTATCTTTCCCCTCAAATGCTTGATATGAACGTCAATAGTCCGATCAGACACAATTTTTTCATTATTTTCATAAATCATATTAAGTATCTGTTCCCTAGATAAAACCTGACTCGGATGTTGCATAAAAGTATGTAACAGCTTAAATTCGAAGTGGGTTAATTCAAGCTGTTCACCATTAATCCATGCTTCACCTTTTGCCGGTTTAATCGTAAACCCTGTAAAACTAAGCTTTCCACAACGGCTTGCCGTTCTTCTTAAAACAGCTTCAATTCTAACCATTAATTCAGCAGGGCTGAAAGGCTTGACAACATAGTCATCAGCCCCTAAATTGAAGCCTTCTATCTTACTTTTTTCAGTAGCTTTTGCCGTAAGCATGATAATGGGCATCATATTTTTCAACTCTTCACGTACCCATCTACAAATATCTTCTCCACTGATTAGAGGTAACATTAGGTCAAGTATCAAAATACATGGATCAAATTCTTGAATTTTTTCCTTTGCTTCAGCTCCATTATCAGCCTCGATGACCTCATAACCTTCCTTTTTTAAATAGATCTTAATGAGATTACGGATTTTTGGATCATCTTCCACGATCAATACAGATTTTCCAATAAGATTAGTTTGATTCAAGTTTTTCACCTTTTCTACAATTGAAATAAAGTAAAGGCCGACAACCATGCACTGATTTTCTGCATTTGTCCGCTTAATACTAGAAATCCTAAAAAGATCATAATTACCCCATTAATGAATGCTAACTTTGATAGATATTTATTGATTTTTTTCATTGTTTTTAATGAATAAGAAATTACGATGGATATGACGAAAAAAGGGATCGCCATTCCGAGAGAGTAGGCACCTAACAAGAATACCCCTTGAGATAATGTGTCAGAAGAGCTTGCTAGTAAGAGGATGGATGAAAGAGCAAGACCTACACAAGGGGACCAACCAGTAGCGAAAGCCATTCCGAGCAAAATAGAACTGAAGACACTTTTAGGCTTATGTTCCGATTGAATTCTTGTATCCTTCATTAAAAATTTGAAATTTAGCAATCCTGCCATCTGCAAGCCGAATACAATAATTAGGATTCCGGCAAGCTGCATAATGAGTGTTCGATAATTCATCAACAGATTCCCTAAAAAGCTAGCAGAAGCACCAAGTGCAACAAAGACCATGCTAAATCCAATAATAAACCCTATGGACCTCATGTATAAAGTTGTACGATTGACTTGCATTTTAGAGTTTTCTATCTTGCCACCAGTTAAATGGGTGATGTATGCAGGTAATAGAGGAAAAACACATGGAGAGAAAAAAGACAGCATCCCTCCTACAATAGCAAATAATATCCCAATGTCGTTCATATAACAACACTCCTTTACCATCCATTATGTATAGTGTTTGTTAATGTTTGATTAAGAAGAGCATATTCGAGTCATTGATTTTCCAATGTTTTATATGTAGACCTATAATAAAACACCCGTAATTAGGAATTAGTTACGGATGTTTTATTATGATAATTAATATTCAAGTTTTAAAATAAGATATCCATCCAAATTTTTATTGCTGTTGCTAATATCAATAATGCCAAAATGACCTGAAGGATTTTGGTATTTATTTTTTTCCCCGCTATCGCACCAAGTGGGGCAGCTATTAAACTTGCGATTACCATAATCAACGCAGGGAAGTAATCCACCTGTCCCGTCGATACTTTTCCGACCGTCGCACCAATGGATGAAATGAAAGTTATTGCAAGTGAAGAGGCAATGGTCACTCTGGTAGGGATTTTCAAGACGACCAACATGATCGGCACCAATAAGAACCCGCCAGCTGCGCCTACAATCCCAGACCCAACTCCAACGATAAAAGCCAGAATTGCCGCAATCCACTTATTGAATCTTACTTGATCCAAAGGAATTTCATCTATACCTTTCTTCGGAATGAACATCATAACTGCGGCTATTAAAGCCAGGACGCCGTAGACAATATTAATGCCGTTTTCCGACATGGACTGGGATCCGAAACTGCCAATCACACTGCCGATCAATACACTAACTCCCATGTATAGTATCAGCGTCTTATTCAAATATCCGCCTTTACGGTATGCCCATACACCACCTATGGATGCGAACAGCACTTGCACCGCACTTATGCCTGACACCTCATGTGCACTGAATGCTGCCAACCCGAACAGTGGAGGAATGAACAAAAGCATTGGATATTTAATGATCGATCCGCCGATTCCAAGCATTCCAGAAATGTATGAACCTATAAATCCAATCAAAAAGATGGTAATGACAAACATTAAATCCATTTTAGTACCTCCTATAAAAGAAGGGAACCTACAGTCGGTTCCCTATTCTTTCTCAACCTTTTTTAATCCAAAATTTAAATACACCGTTTTCTTCAGTGGATTGTACCAGTTCGTGTCCGCCTGATCTTGACCAAGCTGCTAAATCTGCTTGTGCCCCTTTATCTGTTGCATGGATTTCCAGAACTTGCCCCGTTTCCATGTCATTCATCGATTTTTTTGTCTTAACGATTGGCATTGGACAAGCTAGCCCCTTTGCATCTAATAATTTATCTGCATTCATTCTGTCATCTCTCCTGTATACTTATTTTTTCATTTAGTATTTTAATTATCGTACTGCACAACGGTTTGGTCCAATTTCCATCTCACGTTGCTTGTCATCATCCGGTGTGATTTTTCCCATATTGGTCTCACGGATTTCTTGATATGAGTTAGGCTGTGGAGGCAAGTTTCCGGTAACCATTTGTCTGAATTCTGCCTCATCCTCCATGTTTAAACCATGATTTTCCGCAAATAAAGTACCTAACGGTTTTGCCACACTGCCGTCCTCATTCAATTCCTCAATGATCATGAAATGAGCAGGCAGTACGATCAACTCTTCTGAAAGTTCTCTGTATCGGTTATATAGAGTTTCTCTTAAATCTCCTACCCAATCCTCAGCCAAACCTGCAAGGTCCGGTCTACCAATAGAATCAATGAAAAGAATATCCCCGGAAAGCAGGTATCTTTCATCAACCACAAATGAAGTGGAACCAATGGTGTGCCCAGGTGAATATAGGGCATGAATATTTATATCCGTATTCCCGATGGTCACTACATTACCGCCTTCCAAAGGTGAGTAATCAAATGTAACTTCCTCAGCATCTTTTGGTGGCAACCAGTACGTTGCATTTGTGCTTTCTGCGATTTGTCTTCCACCTGAAATATGGTCAGCGTGTAAGTGCGTATCAAAAACATGGGTGATTTTCACATCAAGACTTGCTGCAAAATCAAGGTAGATATCCGGTTTTCTTGTGGAGTCGATGACAGCTGCTTCACCATCCGAAACAACCATGTAAGACAAACATCCTTTTCCAAGGCGCACGAATTGGTAAATCTCTCCTCCATTCGTCAAATCACCTATTTTTACAGGTTCCAGGTGTTCACTCCATGCTTTCATTCCACCTTTTAGATAGGAAACAGAAAGCCCTACCTCTGATAGCATTTCAGCCACGTAAATCGATGAACCTTCTTTTGCACATACTACCAGTACCTCTTTATTTGAAGGGATCGAGTCCAGAATTTCTTCTACACCTTCGAGTAAATCGAAGTAGGGAATATTTAGGATGTCAATATTCTGTCCTTCTATTTTCCAATCATTAAAATCACTTTCGTTACGAACATCCAAAATAAACAGTTCTTCTTTATTGATTACTTTTTTGGCAACTTCTTTAGCTGTCATTACATTTACTGACATTACTAATACCTCCTATAGTTTGATTAATTAATTTAAAATGTTAGAGTCACATCTGCATCTTTTGCAAACTCCAGGAAAGTTACAGCACCGCCAACTTCAATTCCGTCAACAAAATCTTCTTTTTCAAGTCCCATAACATCCATCGTCATTTGACAACCAATGAATTTCACATCCATTTCTTGTGCCATTGCCAACAACTCAGGGATAGACGGCACGTTGGCTTTCGCAAATCCTTCCGCAAAATGTTCTTTTCCTTCAGGCATTTGAAGTTGTTGATTAGCTTCTTTATGGATCAAGTTCAACCCTTCGAATGTAAAGAAAATCGCAACTTCTTGGTCTGTTGCCGCTGCCGCTGTGGCAATGTTAAATACTTTGTATGCATCAAATAATCCACCGTTACTTGCAATAATTGCTACTCTTTTGTTCGTCATTTTTATTCCTCCATTTTCGGGTTGATTTAAATTAATTTACTGATTTCCCTGTTGGTCCAGTCCATTCACTCATACCAGGTACGACATTGATGACTTGTTTAAAACCTGCAGCGGTGAGTTTTTGTGCCGCAAGATCACTTCGATTACCCGTACGGCAAACCACATGGATTTCTGCATCCTTATCTAATTCAGTCATGTAATTATCCAATTCACCAAGAGGAATAGATTTTGCGTTTGGAATATGGCTAAATGCATATTCCGCTGACTCACGTACATCCAGTACCACTGTTTCTTGGTTTACTTCTAATTTTTGTTGCAACTCTTCATTTTTCATGACGTTTGGATGCTTTTTCTCGTTTGTTTCTTCTTCACTTGATTTACGAAGGTAGTGTTTTAAGACTGTCCCTTCTTCAACTGTTCCAAGGTATTGATGTCCTGTACTTTGTGCCCATGCTTTCAAGTCGGCTGTAGAGCCTTTATCCGTCGCTTGAATTTCCAATACTTCTCCAGAATCCAATCCGTTTATGGCTTTTTTGGTTTTCACAATCGGCATTGGACAAGCTAAACCTTTTGCATCTAATACTGAATCTGATTTGATCATTGTGTGTATTCCTCCTTATTTAAAATACTGTTAGGGGTATATAAAAACCTAAAAAAATTATTCGGTTGGTCCATTCCACTCTAGCATTCCGCCAGTCATGTTGGTTACTTTATAGCCATGCTCTTCAAGTAGAGAAGCTGCCTTAGAGCTTCTACCTCCTGAGCGACAAACCATGATGTATTCTTTTGATTTATCCAAATCCTGCATTTTAAATTCCACTAAACCAAGAGGTATATGGATAGCTGTTGGGATTTTTCCTGCTTGGACTTCATCAGTTTCACGAACATCAATGATGTTCAATGGTGCCTTTTCCTTTAATAATGCCTCTACTTCAATCGGTAAAATTTGGTTCATGACTAAGCTTCCTCCTTTAATTAGCGCCAAGCGCTCATTCCACCTTTTACATTGGTGATATTCTTGAATCCCATCTTTTTTAGTACTTTACTGGCATTGCTACTTCTCATTCCACTTTGGCAAATCAAGAACACTTCTTTATCTTTAGATAGTTCACTTGCTTTTTTCGTTAGATCATATAATGGAATATTTTTAAACTCTTTGATGTGATTCGCTTTAAACTCACTAGGAGTTCGGACATCAATAAACTGTTTCTCCTTGTTTTTCAACTCGGTATTCAATTCTGAAGTACTAATATTACGAATTCCTTTTGCCGGGACTAGCCGTTTATATAGAAAGAAAGCAACAGCACCAATTAATATGACATTTATTAATATACCCATCATCGTCAGAAAAACACCTTTCTATCTTGAAATTGCTTAGTTAGTGTTAAATAAACAAGTTAACGTTGCCATCTTCTGCGTCAGCCAGATATGCTGCAACACCGGCGTATTCAATGCCGTCCAGTAACTCTTGTTCTTGTAATCCTAATAAATCCATCGTCATGGTACATGCGATCAGTTTTACATCTTGTTCCTGTGCCATTTCAATTAAACTTGGTAGTGTCATCGCGTTATGCTTTTTCATGACATGTTTGATCATTTTAGGACCCATACCTGCAAAATTCATATTGGACAATCCCATATTATCTGCCCCTCTTGGCATCAATTTGCCAAACATTTTTTCAAGGAAGCCTTTTTTCAAAGTCAACGGTTCATCTTTACGCAATGCATTCAATCCCCAGAAAGTGTGGAAAACGGTCACTTCATGATCATAAGCTGCAGCCCCATTCGCAATGATATAAGCTGCCATCGCTTTATCGTAATCTCCACTAAATAAAATTATCGTAGTCTTTTTCTTTTCAGTCATATTTTCACTCCTTATTTTTTATACCAGTAGGGGTATAATTAAACCCAAAAAATATGTTGCCACCCAACTAATACCCCGGCAGGTATAATATATCTTAAAAAGTAAAGTTCGTCAACCATCCAAATTTGGATGGTCAAGAACATCTCCTATCTGCTTTTAATCAACAGTTCAACAGCTTCTTTAACCAAATCGTTAGTGCTTTCACCTTTTTCAACATTTATTCTTACACATTGTTCCAGATTTGTACTTACGATAACGCCCATTGTCCGATCTATTGCATTGCGAGCGGCAGATAATTGAGTGACTATATCCCGGCAGTCTTTACCTTGTTCCATCATCCCAAGAACGCCTTTTAACTGCCCTTCGATTCTTTTTAAGCGATTAATAACACTTTTATCGTACTCCATCTTTGTCCCTCCATTCATTACAATCATTTTAATATCTGGTAACTCTTATATTAATTCCTTTTCCCAACGAGAAACGTATTCTAAGGCTCAATTCTAGCTTATCTGAACAATCACATGAATATTAGACAATGGAATCTCATCATTATTAAGTCCCAAATACGAATAAGGAATATTTTTAATCATATCATCATAGATATTATACGTCCTAATATCCAAAATTTTAAATCTCGTTTCATTTAGACTAATTATGTTTTCAAGGAATGTTCCTAATCCTTACATATCGTTTATACCCATAAAACAAAGACTACGAAAGCAATTAAATGAAAAAACTAATGAAAACCAATTGGCTTACAATCCCCACTTTATACCTACTGGGGTATAAAGTCAAGTGGTTGATATAACTTATTTTATAATATCTAAAATAAAAAGGGACATATGAATTTTCCCAACCCTTCAGTCCCAACTTAATAATCACCTCCTTGTAGATAGAATTCATCGAGTCATTATGCACTCACAGACTTTTAAATGTGCCCTTGTTAGATGAACCAACAATTCGGCAAGCACTTTTGTATCCAGCTTTTTATTTATGAGATAAGAAAAAGAACGTTTTCAAAATAGATGCATATGATAATCTGATTAATCTATGAAGGGATTGAAGAAATTGTATTATTTTACCGATGGTTATCCAAATCTATCCCCTTATTATTATGTCAATGTGCCAATGAATTATTATAATAATGGACATACAAATTACTGGGCAAATCCTTATGAGCACTTACATGCAAATCAATATGCACTTCATCACGATCTCAATGGATATAATAATAAGATGTTAAAAGATTACGGTCCAAACCCGTTTGTCATTAATATTAATGAAGCTTCAAAACAAAACAATACTTTTCGTACTGCCTTATGGACTGGGAATTATTTACAGGTAACATTAATGAGCTTAAATCCCGGAGAAGATATAGGCCTAGAAATGCATCCTGATGTTGATCAATTTATACGTATTGAGCAAGGGCAAGGTATTACTCAAATGGGTATGTGTAAAGAGAATTTGAGCATCACAAGAAATGTAGGTGATGATTCCGCAATCATTATACCTGCTGGGATATGGCATAATCTAACAAATACAGGTAATATTCCATTGAAGCTTTACTCGATATATGCTCCACCTAACCACCCATTTGGTACTGTTCATCCTACGAAGGCAGATGCAATAGCTACAGAAGGTAAAGGTTATAGCAATGGAAATAAAATTGTTTCTGGTAAGACTCCAGATGAATGGGTACGATTTACGGAGTTTTTGGTAAATGAAGGACTAGAAGATGTTAAAAAAGGAATCAATGCTACTCATATTCTGCAAGAATTCATTCTAATGGGGGTTCTAGTTGGTAAAGGATATTCCCCAGAAAAAGCTTATGAGACAGTTGAAGAATGGGAAAAAACAGGGGTATCTAAACTTCTTCAGCAAAGTAAATATAAGCAGTGAAAATGGAAAGACAATAGAAGTAGATAAATTATTTTAAATATTCAAATCTTACCATCGTCAGCCAAACCACAACTTTCAATAGACATTAAAGATAGTATTATTAAAAAAAAACGTTTTGTTAATGGTAATCAACTTGTTATGCCTTCACAGTTCAATATTTTTGTAATTATTATTTAAATTTAAAATGACACTAATATATATAGAACCGTCAATTTTTTTCCACTGTTTTATCCCCTAAATGTGAATTCCTTCTTAAACTAAACCACTTCGTTAGTTTAAGTGTAACATTTCACAAACAAAACAAAACCACCTCACGAAAAATCAACCCTAGCCTTTAACATAGCCCAAAAATAAAAAAACCATTTCGAATTTTATGAAATGGTTTTTTTATATTAATAAGAATCCTTAAACTATAAATAACTATTTATATCTCCCACTAATTCTTGATAAAAGTAGTCTCTAATTCCTGCCTTACGCATTATTTTCCAATTAGCCAGTTCCTCATCTTTTAACTGATCTACCGACCATTTAATACGTTTCTTTTGGAAGTCTAAAACCGATTCCGTAACAGTGTTAATAAAGTCTATTGTTAATGGTAACTTATCTCCTTTCTGTTCCAAAAGAGATTTCTGATTTATTGCCTTTGCAATACTAGTCAGTGTTATTCGTACAGGCTTATCTCGACTACTTAATTCCTTCCATGCATTCTTAACAACCTTTAAAGTTTCAACATCTCTTTCAGACCAATCTACTCTTTTATTTATGCTTTTTTTTCGTAAAGAAATGGGTGAATGTTGATTTAACCACTCTTTATCAGCCCTGTATAGTTTCATATAAAGGGAAGGATTCTTCTTTCTTAGCTCAGTTTTTGAGAAGGTTGGATTTTGAAGTACTAAGTCTAGCCACAGAACCTTAAAATCATGCTGTGAATAATCTACCTTATTCTCTTTTACATTTTCTTGTTGAGCCTTAAGAGCATATTTAATTATAGTTTTTGTATCTACTTTCAATATTTTGGCACAAGCTCTATAACTTAACTTCTCGACTTGTACTAAATGTATTAGTTTATTATTCCAGATGCCTCCCAGTTCCTTTATTCTCCCCACTTTTTCTTTATCCTCTGGGTTTTTATCAGGACCCCTTCGTGAATACACAAACCCACAGGAACAATAGAAAGTCCCTACAGGTCTCTTTGTGTCGTAACAGCTTGTAATCTTTAGATTTGTAATAACGGGCTTTAGATAGTGTTGTGCTGCCGGATTTAAACATATATACGGTTTTTCACCAAAGGGATTATAAGACTTATTAGCATATTGATGAATTGTATCAATAGACTCATCTAAAAAATGTATAAATAATAAATGTCTTACTGGATGAAATGTTTTTCTATGTTTCCTCGTAATCGATTTTAGCCAGCAATCATTATTATTTTCACTTGGTAATGATTGCATTAAATTTAAAAAATCCACCCCAAACATCCCAATGAAATCTTCCACTAACCGTTTCTGATCGATACTTTTTGGAGATTTCATATACCCTTTTTCTTGTAATAAATAGTGATATATCTCCAAAAGATTTATTTGGTCAAAATTGTAGTCTGTTATCGTTAATTTATAACTCTCCTTGGAAAAAATATATAATAAATGTTTGTTAATTTTAGAAAAATCATATTGGATATTATCTCTACTAATCATATCTTTATGAACAGGTGGACGTTTTATAAATGAATTCTCTTGCCTAAATAACACTGAACTATCTTCCAGAATCGTGTTATGTTCTAAACAGACATATACACTTGGTAGTTGCTGATAAGTACGCCAATAAGTTTCTCCATGGCCTTCCATGTCTTTACTCAAACACCTAGGGCAAAAGCGATAATAAACAGGTTCTTTTACAGTACTCGCCATTTGTCCAGTTATATAATGCAATAAGTTTTTCCCTTTGCTTATTAACATTATTTCCCTAATAATTTGTTTGGTTTTCTTCGTATTAAAATTTGTGTAATAGTGGTATAAAGTATGTTTATTAATCCAATCATCTACATTCATTTCACTAAAATAACGAATGTTATCATACAACTCTTGTAAATCAGTAGGGAAATCTGGAATAATAAGTGCTTTGTTTTTTCCAAATAACTCTTCTGTGGTACTTTTTAAAGTTATATTTCCAGAACGATTATGATATCTTGCTAAAACGTTACTTAGTAATTCATCTTTATAAATAGAAGGAAAAAAAGCTATCAAATATTATACTCCTTTAATTATGAATTCTGACAAACCACTTTTGATGTAACCTTCATCATTTAAAGCTTCATAGGCTGACTTTTTGTTCTTTCTTCCCGTATCTATAATTAATTTCAAATTATTTTTACTCGAGTTACTTTTTATATTCCGTCCATTTTGTTTCTTTTCTTCAATATATATTAGTGCTTCCGTCATTAATTGCGTGATAGTTAAATCAGGTGACTTTTTTAATATATATTTTGCTGCATTTTCAGCAACCTTCTCATTGACGTCTAAATTTATTAAAGATATTATAAGCTTTTCTAATTTTGTTATATCTGTTTTTAATCGATCTTGTGCAATTTTTTCTTTTTTTGCTTGCATTTGGGCTTTAATGTCAATAATAGGCGTTCTATTTAGAATATATTCTTCCAAATCCATGGGAAGAATATCCTCATACTTGGCTATTGCTGCTGCATCACCTGATTTAAGAGCATTTATCATTGGGTGAACAAGTTTTAAATCTTCCTTAAAAACTTTTCTAATGAGTTGAGGAGTTACTTTTTCAACGCCAGTTTCTATTGCTCTAGTCTGTGCAAGAAAATATAATTTCACTGCAATGTCTATTATGCCCTGACTTTCTTCATAAAAAGTGTCTATGATTTCTTTATTCAATTCCTTATACTCTTTCGTCCATTGATAATCCCACATGCTAGTGATTAGTACATCCCAATCCTCATCATTTTTCATTTGTTGCCAGACCATATCTCCTTGACCACTGCTTCTGCGTGCCTGTCTAAAATCCTTTTGTAGCAGTGCTCGTGCCTTCATTGTTCCTATAAACATTACAGGTATCCCAATTTCATTCACTAGTGTTACAAAAAAGTTCATCATCATTTCAGATGCGACACCTTTTGCGGATAACAAGTGTTGAATTTCATCAATAATTAGAGCACCCACGCAATGTAATCGTGAAATTTGTCCCATTCTTGTGACCATAGAACTTACTGAGTTTGAGGGCTTACCATACTTCTCGTAATAGTTAGTACCAATTTGTAAATCTATTTTTTGAAAGAAATCCATGCATAATGTTTTCAAAGAACCATCAAATGGACAATTCAGCTTTATCCATACAACTTGAATAAAGTTTAAGGGGTGTTGATGTAAAATAACTTGAGGATATAAAGATAATATTCTTTCAATAGCTGATGTTTTCCCTATCCCTGAAAATCCAATTAAAGTGAAGCTTGATGCTGAATTCCTTATATTAGGTGGTAATCCTATTTCTTCGTTATTAACTAATTTATTATGCAATTCATTAAGAGTTTGAACGTGTTGCTTTTGTAGTGGGTTCCTATATACATACCCATCTCTAATAAATCGTGAAAAACGTACTTCTAATTTCAATGTCTGATTTACGGGTTGAAAAAAACGCGTTAAACGTAATAGTGCATGATAGCGCAGATGAATTGATAAATTTTTCTCATTTGGATGATATTCTGGTAGATAACACAGTTGATTAAAAGACTCGTCAAATGACAAAATAGGGGGGAGTACCTCAATAAGCGGATTTCCCTTGTAGTCAGTTAATTCCCCTTTCTGATACTCTGCTAATAATACCTCTCTTCCATTTTCTAATTTAATTGTTTTAGGTTGTTTGATCATTTTTTCTCCCCCTCCTTTTGTTAAAAAGATCTTTAATTGAAGGCGTTTGGACTCTCCCTTCACTAAATTCAGTATTGAAATCTATAATCATACTTCTTTTATATCTTTTTCTTCCCCCATTTGAAATGCTTCTTTCTTTCTTTGTAACCCTTTTTCAAGCTTTCTATTCCCTTGAATATTTTTTATTTTTTTTGTTTTACTTATTTGACTGGTCTGTGTATGTTTAGCATCTTCCAATGATTCCTTTACAACTGCCTCAATGTTACTAAAGAAATTAATTTCCTCCTGGAGCAGGTATTGATTTTCATTTTTAAAATTCTTACTCTCCGTACCTAATAACTGTTCAATTTCTTCAAATATTTTATTTTGGAATCGTTCTTGGTGCTCTAAAAGATAACAATCTTCAAATAGTTCCTTATCCTTTGTATGAAGATAAATAGTACTCATGTTTCGAGGATCGTATGAAATATCTACTTTCCATCTTCCTTCTTTTCTAGCATGAGTAAACCAAAGTTCTTTTATCGCTATTTCACAGCTGTATAACATTCCTTTAAATTTTATACCTTCTGCAGTTACAGTTGCCTTCGCCTTCGGCATTAAGTAAAATTTAACTGTATCTAATTCAGCCTTACGTAGCTTGCCAGCCTTATTCTTTATCCCCCATTTCCAAAGCTCATTGGGAGTTGGTCTAACATTATCTATTATCATATCGGGATCTCTTAAATAATTTTTCATATAGTAATTTTTGTTATAATGTAAGACGAAGTTTATAATAATTTTCGTATATTGTTCAAGAGTTAATTTAGCTTCTAAACGGTAGTCTTCCGCACCTCGTTCACCAAAATCAGGTTGTATGTATCCTGGTAAAAACGGCTTTATCTTCTCTTGTGAAGTATCGAAGAGTTTTTCAACAATTCCTTTCCAATCCGGCCTAAATGAAGGATTATTTTCAATAGAAATATTTAATCCTTCAATCAAGCTATTCACATTGTAACCCTCTAGTTCCCCACGATCCCCAACAATGATTTCCGGTAAATGTGCAGCTGGCCACATTTCATTTGAAATAGGAACTCCATACTTCTCACAAAACTCTTGTTTATCCATTGTGGCATTTGCAATTGCCATCATCATTCCCGCCCATGAAGGTCCTTCAAGCCCGATATACATTCCTGTAATCATATGTGTAAATACATCAACAACAAAGTAAATTATTGGTCTACCAATTATCCAATCTGAATTATAGCTAGAAATAAGATATACATTCCCTATCGTTGCATCTATTTGATAACGGGAGCCTGGTCCCATCGTTTCATAAGTCGATGAACCTAAAACTGGTCTATAATCTCTTTCAAACTTCTTCTCTCCCTCACGGTTAATTAATACTTGCTTAATATCATATTCTTTTTTAAACCAATAACTAAATTGACGTAAGGTAGGAATGCTATTTTCATCAAGAATAACAATATGCTTAACCCCATTTTCGTAACGGATATTGTCTGCGAAATATTCTTTAATCATCATCTTATATGTATGAGACAAGGAGTTCTTTTTGCTCGTGAAGTAATGCTTTTTAATTGCTTTATTAAAGATTACTCTCGTTTCATCAGTGATATTTATTCCGACACTATTAGTTGTTCTAGGTCTCCCCTTTTTAATTGCACCACTTTTTTTATCCTTTCCTTTCGCTCCTGAATTCTCATAGTCGGGTAACAAACTATTTATAGTCATACCATTTTGCCAGTACTTTCTTAAGTATCTGTATGCAGTTTTGTTTGTACATAATTTCGAATTCACAAGTTTATTTATATGCTCACTACGTTCTTTCTTCTTATAAATTGACGGCTCATCCTGCACCAAATCTTTTATAATTCCCCAAGATTTATCTCTAATTTTTAAATGCCCCTCAGACAAATCATCAAAAGAATTTGACTTAATGTTTGATTTATTTAATTTAACGTAGGTACCTTCTAATAATCCTTGACTTATATCTTTTATTCTTAAAAGAAATGGAAGAGCTTTTGCCTCCTCTATGTCTATTACATATGTAATAAAGTTTCCATCATCTATCCAGAGCAAACGATAAACTTTGTCACTAGTTATATCACTTATTAATTCATTAACTGCTAATGTAATCATCTTTATCCTCCTCACTAATGTTAAAATTTAATTCATTTATGTATAAACTTCTTACGTTTATTTTTTTGTTCATATCCACTAAGATATACTTCCTGGCTAGAAAATGCTTAATATAGTTCAGTGATGCCCCCGCACCTAAGTAATAATCGTCGTCAAATTTATTACATATTTCTATTACTTTTTCATTCTTATCCTTTTTAGAGAGTAAAATACTTAAGAATAAACTAGCGCTATCAATATCTTCCTGATCATCTAAATAGTAAAACTTATGAATCCATAAAATATTGTCCGTAAGTTCACTAGATATTTCTCTTTCGGTTACAATTCCCCAATCTATTTCGTTTTTTTTCCAATACTCTCTTTCTATTTCAAATTTTTCAATTACCCTATTATCCTCAAGATGACCACTCGGCTTTACTGTACGAGCTAGATATTCTTTTTGTTGATTTTTTATGATAGTAATCAAGAAGTCGGTTGTCATTACTATAGGGGCTTTTGTGGTCCTGTCTATTGAATGAGCAATCCCTTTTTCTTCAGCAATTTTAAAAGTTACTGTATCCTTCAAAGGAAACTGTTCCCTAATATCTACTACGTCATCTGCCCATTCTAATAAAAGAAAATAGTCTCTCTCTAAATTTGATAAAAATTCATGCTGTCTTTTGGTTTTCCAACCTATTAATCGTGTAACATTTCCATCTGAAGGAACATTCTGTATTTTCAACCAAGGAATATAGTCTCCTAACTCTCCCTGTCCCCTTCCTTCCTTTATGTAGCGTTCTTTTTTCTCTTCAGACCAATTATTTTTACGCTTTGACACTTAATGAAAACCACCTTTTTTTGATTGAACACTTTATATTTCGTTGTGTTCCCTTATAATTTTTTCTATGTAAGTATGTATTTCAGGTAGAATTTTAGCTCTGATACCTGTTAGGGCTATTAATTCATATTTTTTCACCTCTACATTCTGATAGTGTCTTTCCATACATTGATGTATTAACCGAATCTGATAATCGGAAACAGTTTCTAGAATTGAACTAATAAAACTATCTGTCAGTGGATAATTGTCTTTATTACGCAAATCCGTTCTTAATCTTTTATAGAAAGTGTTTCTGGTAATTTTTATTATATTTCCCGCTTGTTGTTCATAAGTAGACCAATTATTGAATATATGTCTAGCTTCTTCAAGTTTCAGTAAATCTTCTTTTTGGTAAATTTCGTCGCTATATTTTGATCTTCCCCTTTTGGAAACTGGGGTGTTCTTTTCTAACCACTCTTTATCTCTTACTAATAGCCTTTTATAAAGATTCCCATACATATCATGCAATTCTGTCCGTGAGTAGTTAGGGTGATCTTTAAAAATTTCAACCCATTTCTCTCTATCCTCTTTTTCTTGTTTCTTTCTTTTGACGTTTAATTGTTTTTGTTTCTCTCTCTTTTCGTTCTCAAGATATCTATGTCCTTTTTTAATAATATTTTGTACCGTATTTTTGCTTTGTTTTATTTTTTTAGCTAATTCCTTAACCGTTATACCGTCGTTTACTAATTTATCGAACTCTCTTTCCCAAACAATTCCTTTCTTTTTAACCCTACTAGAGAACTTGTTTATACTAAGAGGATTACTCTCTCCAGTATTTAACGTATAAGTGAATCCACAACTACAAATAAAATCAGCTCTAAACTTCCCAGAAAAATCATTAAAAATAACTTCAATCTCAGATATAGTTTTATCTAAGTAATGGTCGGACAACGGATTCATGCACACCCATGGACCACTTCCGAAAGGTAGATACTGCGGCGAAGTATTAATAAAACTCTCGACAGACTCACTTAAAGTCATCATAAGTAATACATGTCTAACAGGGTGAATATGCTTTATCCTTTCTATACTTAAATATGATAACCATTTGTTATTTCGTGGATTAGAGTTAAGAATATTTAAAGTTTCTTCATTAAATTTCGAAATTATTAACTCCCCTAGTCTCGACTTAAGAGTTGATTTCGGTGTTGCAATTCCTGCTATCTTAATAAATTCAAAATATTTCTCATATAGTTGTTTGAAGTTAAATTTCTTTACTTCATTATTAAAGAAATATTCAATATTTGATGTTATTTCAATTAGTTGTTCAATGATTGTATTGTCATTTCCCTCCAACTTATTTACATCTTCAATCGGCAGAATAAATTTATTTATAGGATTTTTAACAATATTTATCTGAGATATATCTAAAAACCTAGCGTGTTTACTACAAACCATCACCCCTGGCACTTGAAAAACTCTATTCCAATAGCTTTCACCATACCTATCTATACTTTGCTGCACACACTTGCTACAATAATATAAATAATCCTTTGAAGGAACATCCCATTTATATTTTTTTTTACTTTTCAAATGAAATTCTAACGCAACAGCAGTGTTGTGAATTTTATTGTTTATGAAAGGGGTATATAATGGCGATGAAGAGTGTTTACTTAAAAAGTAATGCAAAGTATATTCATTCGAAAAATGATTGATTTTAGATACAAGAATATCTATCTTAGATAGATATTCTTCATTTAACATAGGCTTTTGTATATCAAACAATTCTAGTAAAACAGCATTTTTCGATAGAGCCCCCGTATGATTAGCGTATCTTGCAGCTATACTATATATAGTTTCGTCTTTATATGGACATGGAAAATAACCTATCATGTATGAACCTCCTTTATTTATTGAAACTTTAGTTTTCTAAAAAAAAAAATCGTATGGATGTACCCGAAAAACGAAGTCGTTCTCTCCCCCCTCTTTCAAACCCTTGCCCTGACTGACTTTCCATATTCTGTAGGCGAATTAGTTGTTCCCTAATTCGCTCTTTTTTCATCCTATTTTTTGTCAGATTTCATGATTTTCAGGTAAATTAGTTGTTCCCTGAAATTTGGAGTTATTCTGCTTTTTCTTGCTTTTCCCCACGCCTTTTCTCATGCTTTTTCTCGCACTTTCCCCCGCTTCTTTTTTCTCCCGCTTTCCTTTCAAACAGAAGGTTTATCAGGCTTTCTCTCACGTCTTTCTTCTCGCTTTTCCCCCACGTTCTTTCTCGCCAGGCTTTTTCCTCGCTCTTTTTATCCAACAAAAAACACGAGGAAAATCGGATGGTGATTCCGATTTTCGCTCGTGTTAGGGAACATTTTATTTGACCAAGAATACAGTTAATTTTGCTAAGGAAGAACTCGATTTTGCAGGTACATAGAATGCAGGTGATAGGACTTACAAGGAGCAGGGTAATTTATTTGTATAAAATAGATTATCCTGCACAACAAGATAATTTTGAAACGTCTTTATCAAACGTAAGAGAAGCCAACTTTAACCCTTCTGCCATAGTTAAGTATGGTGCGAGACTTTCCTTTAAATCTTCTACAGTTAAACCAAATTTTACTGCTAATGTCCCTGCATAAATTACATCCCCTGCATTTTCAGATACAACATGAACTCCTAATATCTTTAATGTTTTCGCATCTGCCACTATTTTGAATACCCCTGTGGTTTCACGATTTACAATTGCTCTTGGAACAGCTTCTAAAGGTAATACAGATGTTTTGACATCATATCCTTTTTCTTTTGCTTGTTCTTCTGTTAAACCAACGGTTGCAATCGAAGGATTTGTAAATGTAACACCTGGTACAACCGATAAATCCAATTTTTTATTTAACCCACCAATTGCATTATCAGCTACAATTCCACCTTCATAGGCCGCTACATACACAAATTGTGGTCCAAGTGTTACATCCCCAGCAGAATAAATCTTTTCATTACTTGTTTGAGCATATTCATTTATTTTTATTTCTTTGTGGTTTCCCACTTCAACACCTGCTACACTTAAATTTAGAGAATCTGTATTTGGTTTTCTACCTGTTGCAACAAGGAGTTGCTCTGATTCAATTATTTTTCGTTTTCCTTCAACCGTTACATAAACCTTTTTTATTTCTCCTTCTTGTTCCACACGCTCAAAAGTTGCCCCTTTTATTAGGTTTATACCCTGTTCTGTTAAAGCTCTTTCCACTGCTTCAGAAATCTCAGGGTCATATTCTTTTAATAGACGCTCACTTCTTTGCATAAGTGTAACTTCCGAACCTAAATGATGAAAAAGT
The DNA here is from genome assembly GCF_038003185.1 of Psychrobacillus sp. FSL K6-1415. Taxonomy (NCBI): domain Bacteria; kingdom Bacillati; phylum Bacillota; class Bacilli; order Caryophanales; family Bacillaceae; genus Psychrobacillus; species Psychrobacillus sp. FSL K6-1415. Next base: position 3,993,536 of record NZ_JBBOOQ010000001.1, read on the forward strand.
TGCCCAAGTTCCATTCCAATATACCCTGAACCAATTACCGTTAAGCGTTTTGGAATTTTTTTTAATTCAAGTAGCGTTGTACTTGTTAAATAATCTACTTCTTCAAGTCCTGCAATCGGTGGTAAAGATGGAGAAGCACCCGTTGCGATTAAAAAGCGTTTTGCAGAAAGTATTTTTCCATTAACCACAACTGTACCTTCATCAACAAATTTTGCTTCACCCTCAATTAAATCAAATCCATATTCAACAATTAAATTAACATATTTTTGATTGCGGAGTTCACTAACCAATTCATTCTTTTGCTTTACTAACGGTGCTAATTCCACTTCTCCAGCAGATGTTTGTAACCCAATAAATGGATTTGTTTTTGCTAAATGATTGATTTCCCCAGCTCGTAAAAGGGTTTTTGAAGGAACACAACCAATATTTACGCATGTTCCCCCAACCGTTCCACGCTCAATCATCCCAACTTTTGCCCCATATTCTATTGCTTTAATGGCGGCAGAAAAGGCTGCTCCACCAGAACCGATAATAAGCAGGTCATAATCACCTTCATTACCTAAATCCACATCTTTTATTTCACCAGGTTGATATTTTGCTTCATTGATAGCTCTTTTGGCAATTTCAACCTCTTTATCATCAGGTAATTCAAATAGAGCTTCACCACGACTAAAATTAGCTTTAATGTTTTTTGCTCCTATATTTTCAAGTGCAACAGCCACATGCTCCTCACATCCTTTACAAGTCATTCCCTCAATTTGTATCCGATATTTTTTCATGTGTTTTATCCTCCTTAATCCTTTTATTTTAATTTTTTAATAGCCTTTTAACCATCTACTCTTTTAAATCTCAGCCTCGAAACCCTACAAAAGCTGTTACCATAAATGAACTAAAAATATCACTAACAGTTTTTACATCTTTCTCATTTCTACACAAAAACAAGCAGAAACGATATAAAATCTTGCTGTTGCTGTTTAACGTATAACCAAATACCCAGTTCTTATAGGTATCCTTCAGCCATTAGCGTATAAACAAGCATCCCTAAAACCAAAACCGTTGTAATCCATAATCCAATAATAGAGCTTCTCTTTTTACACTTTCGCCCATAAATCAAATAAAATGAGTATGCCAATAAAACCAATGTAACTGTTATTAACATCGTTTGATATTTCGTTGCATAAATAGCCAATCCTCCAGCAAAGCCTGTTAAACCAAAAGGAATCAAAATGAAGGGTCCTAAACAACAACCTGCCATCACAAATCCAGAGAATAACGTTGCTACTTGTGAAACTTTCTCTTTCACCACTATTTCACCACCTATATATTAAGAGCAACAAGAATCATTCTTAGAACTGGATTTATTTAACTTGTCATAAGAGTAGAATGTTAAGGCAAGAAAAATTGCTAAAATTGGAATTAGAATGTAATCTAAATAGCCAGTTATCGCCCCTAATCCAATAGCACTTAATAAAATAACTAATATCGGTGTAGCACAACATAGTAGAACAACAAATATACCTACCACTCCTGTAATAAAGCTCTTTTTATGTTTCATAAAAATCTCCTTCTTATTAGTCCTCAATCAACGCTTCAATAATAGGACATTCATGTAATTCTTTTTCATCTGGACATCTTTTCTTTAAATCTTTCAACATACGTTCAATCCGCTTTAAATCTTCTATTTGTTTTTTAACTTCTTCTTCTTTTTTTGATACAAATTCAAACATGTCTTGGCATCGAATTTCATCTTTATCAACAACCCCAAGTAATTTATAAATTTCATTCAAAGAAAAACCCAGCTCTTGCATTCGTTTAATAAACCCTACACGCTTAACATCATCCTCTGAATATATCCGATAACCTGAATTTGTTCGAGAAGGTTCTTGTAATAACTTCTTTTTTTCATAATATCTAATTGTTTCCTTATTTACATCACATCTATCTGCAAAACCACTAATACGATAGCTCAAACAATTCACCTCCAAACAAAGTATAAACCCCGTACTATAGTACGGGGTCAAGAATAATACTAAACATCTTTCTAATAATGAAAAATGTTTTCTTCATATAATTAATCATTGGCATTATGACTATTTAAAAATCCCCCCTCAATTCTTCAATCGATTCTTCTTGATTAACAGCTTTCTCGACAACTTTCAACCATCTTAATTCATAATCCTTGCTTTGACATTTAACTATTGCAAATTGGATTCTACTATATCCGAAAAACTAAATTGTTCTCTTGTTAACTCTTTTACTTCAACAAAATACGAGTAAAATCGGATGGTGATTCTGATTTTACTCGTGTGTGGGAGTGTTTTATTTGACTAAGGATACAGTTTATTTTCTGGTACATAGACGGCAGGCTGAAGTAACAAGGGATTTAAAAGGGGATAAGACATTTACTAATGATGTGAACTATTATTGATAAGAATTAGGCACATCAATTTTTGCTCTTGCCACACAGACACCGTTTTTAACTATAAAACATTCTACGAAGTGCTCTCCTTTAAATTGAGTAGCCTCAGTATGAGTTACTGAGTTAATTTTTACTATTTGACCTCGTACAAGGTTTCTTCTTTTAGCTTCGTCTCCTCGATTCTTAACTTTCCAATAAATATCATACGGTTTCGGAGTAGTATTTGTACTGATGAAGAAATTCAATGTTTTTTGTGGTGATAGCCACTTCCCTTGCCTCAACATATTCATTAAAGTGTCTATTCTAAAACCATCTTGCTCCACATGACACTCTAAAGCTAATTGATATTTCTTCTCTACTGGAAAGAGATATTGAATAAATTCTTCACTCTCATTATAGATAATCTCTTCATCCGATTTTGAAAAAGCATATTTTGCCATTGTTCTTTCCTCTTTAGCATTATCGTACTGTTCTTGCCAGTAGCTATGATTGAAAAAATCATTCCATGCTCCTATTGCCTGTTTATCAGTACAAACTTCCTCAAACAGTACATCCAGTTTATTTATATAAGTGGTGAGCCTATCTTGAAGTCTTTGAAGCCTATCATCATCTTTCTTTATCAGCTTCAGACTTTGACTTGCATCAGCAGGATTATAAACTTCCTTATTATAGACCAACCTGTCACGAACCGATTTAATCGTTTGATAGAACATCTTATCAATTCTATCCTCTTTTTCAAAACGTTCTTCCATCAAAACTGACTGAACTAATCCTCCTGGCATAACCCATTCGTCTCTGGATTTACAGAACATTTTCAGCAATCTAACTACAATACGTAACTTGTATTCCTTTTCCCTATTTGATTCAATAAACCACTTTGTAATTGCCTTTGGGTCTCTTTTTCTCCATTCACTACCACAGTGTTCATATTCATAATCCCCAAGAAAGTTCTTTGTTCTACGATAAACAGCAAAATCGACATGATATCCTTCTTCATAAGATATTCTCACACAATTAGTTTTGGCTTCAGGTTCAACATTAAATTGTTTACATTTTTTCTTTAAAGCATTCGCTACCATGTTTTTTGTTGCTGTTGTTCCTTCTGGAAGTTCATCTTTATCAAACACTATTGCAACATCAATATCATAGTCACTGCTCTCATTTTGTACTACAGTTGACATTGCTACACTGCCCTGTGTAATCGTTTCAACTATCTTATAGTTTGTATCTTTCTCAGAGTTATACTCTTTGATTCCTTCCTTCAATCTATTTACATTAAGGTTTTTAAGTTGAAATAAATGCGTTTTTTCTCCTTTTGGAAGAACTACGTGTTTGTTATAAAATGTCTTCAGTTTGCTCTCAACGTTGTACAAGTCCCCCACTCCTTTATTGCTCTATTAATTTACCTTTATTTTCACCGTTCATGATAATCCCCCATGGATAATTAGAATCGTGTTGTTTTATATCAAAGAAGTAACAAGTTATTTCAGCCATTCTTTGGTTGTCAATTCTCTTCCCAACCTCTAATGCCAAACTACTCTGAGATGAAATGAGGAGGTGCACTTTTTTACAACAAGTCGAAGCAGATATTTCTTCTATAACCTCTGCAATCTTTTGGGCGTATTCCAATAGTTGAGCCTTGTCCCTAATTACATTATCTTTTGGATTATTTATATATAGTTCAACCTTCTCTGCATTTTTAAATTGCTTCATTTGTCCCTGAGTAATTCTTTTAGTAAGTGAAACTGCTATCACAAATTCATCAGAATTTGTGTTTATTTCATTAAGAGGCTTGTTCATCTGTAATGTAGAATATTTCTTTCCCTTCTTTAATTTATAGAATTTTTCGGTCTCAATTTTATCGAATTCAAAATACTCATTAATTTTTTCACGTTGCAAAAATGTTCCCACCAACATTACGAAAGGTATAGGTGCGATTCCCGTGTATCCTCTTTTAAAATGTTTACTCTCCACTTTAAATGAATTCGTTTTTTCTTCTATAATTCCCACAACTTCTTTAATAGAGCTTCTTGTTACACCTTTTTTATAAATTCTAACTAAGTCAATTTCTCTTTCTTTAAATTCAAATGTGGACAGCCCTACGTCTTGGTTATTCGATTCCATTCTCTTATCATAGTATGCATTAATATTTAAAATAAATATTTTGTTCTTCGCAAAATATAGTAGATATCCTCCAACTATCATCAATAGTATCCCTACGATAAGTTGTACCCATTGAGTCTGTGAAAATGCGGAATTAATCTCGATTGCATCTTTGGCAGATTCACTTAGATTTAATATTGCAAAGAGTTTATTTATGTTAGTCCAAACATTACCAAACGAGCTCACAACAAGTGAGAGACCAGAAGTGAACAGTATAATTGACACTCCTTGTTCTTTCTGTTTTGATTTAAAGTTTTTCACCGTGAAAACTGCACCAATCACCATAATAATAGAAAAAACAATTAATATATCAAATTTCACGTGTCTCACCTCCTCCTTAAATGCGTCAAAATAAAACCACCTTCAATACTACAAGGTGGTAAAAATCATACTGTTTAAAATCGGTTAAGGTTTTTTGCCTTTATTATTTGTTTGAGTATTTACATTTTTTATTTCTGGTGCTGTAATATCACCAGAACTATTTTTGATAACAAAATTCATTACTTCTCCAAATTCATCGGCCAGATTCCAGCCGTAAGTTCGGTTTCCAGCTTTATCACCTAAAGTGATGAAAAACTCTTTATATTCGCCACCTTCATCCGTTGAGGATACTGTATGAATTCCTTTCCACTTACCAATACCTGTATCGAATTGAAGAGGAACGTGTTCTGTTCGAGTATTTGAAGGGTTTTTAAAACTTAAAGATATACTTTTTACTCCCGACAAATCGTCTTCTGCATTTAAAATAAAAGTTAATGTCTCACCAACTTGTACTGATTTCGGAGACACCTCTGCATCTTTTAATTTTGGAGGATTTATATCTCCCCCTTCACTATTTTCAATGTTGAAAATAATATCATTTCTGAATTCTTCAGCGAGATTCCATCCATAGGTTCGATTACCTGCATTGTCGCTAAGACTGATAAATAAGTCTTTATACTCACCGCCTTCATCAGTTGCTAACACCTTATAGGTCCCTGTCCAATTATTTGAACTTTCGTCAAATCTTAATGGTACATGTTCTGTTTTGCTACCTGACGGGTTCTTGAAACTTATCGCAATGCTTTTTACTCCAGATAAATCATCTCCTGCACTTAAAGTGAATGCCAAAGATTCACCGACTGTCACTGTGGCTGGATTAATCTTTGCACTTATTAAAGTCGGGGGATTTATGTCTCCTCCTTGGCTGTTTTCAACAAAAAATATCATTTTGTCTTTAAAATGATTTAGAACATCCCATCCATAAATCTTATTTCCTGCATTATCAGTTACATTAATAAAGAATTCGTCATATTTACCCGCTTCATCAGTTGATTGTATTTTATACGTTCCTTCCCATATTTTAGAAGGACTTTTTTGCGACAGTGGTACATGTTGCGTTCTACTGTTTGAAGGGTTTTTAAATGAAATTGAAACAGTTTTCACTCCTGAACTATCATCTTTAATATTTGCTCGGAATTTAATAGACTCACCAACTACTACTGTTCTTGGTTTATCGTTACTTTTTTCTTCAATCTCAACTTCAATTAACAAGTTTTCATTGCTCATTCCATCGCCTCCCTCTTTTCCATCATTATACATCTATAAGTTTGTCTAAACAATTGAATAATCCGAATTATACGAAAAGTAGGTAAACCTATTGAAAAAATCTACTCTTTTAGTAGGTCTAAATAGTATTCTTTTAAGTCGTTCACTCTCATACTATTCTCTCCTATCCCTGCTCTTTTAGCGACTTTCCACCAAACTATATCCTCCGCCTCGCTCGTTTCAATTGCCCATTTTATTCTTCTTTTTTGAAAGTCCTGTACCGTCTCAACTTTGGAACTTAAGTATGCATACGTCAAAGGGAGCTTTTTTAAGTGCTTTTCAAGTAAAGCTGATTTACCAACTTTCTTTCCCACCAGCCCAATAGTAATTCGTTCGGGTCTTTCAGCAGACTGCATAGTTGAATCAACAACACCTTTAACAACTTCATGTATCTCCTCGTCTCTTTTACTCCAATCGACTCGTTTATTAATAATAGATAACTGTTTCTGTTTAGGTGAGTTCGAGTTGAGCCACTCTTTGTCGTTTCGATATAGCCAGGTATAAAGACGATTGTTTATTTTTCTCAGCTCCGTTTTGCTACTGTTGGGATACTCATTTTGCAAGGTCAGCCAATTATTGCGAAAACTCTCATTAAGATTTTGAGTTTCAACGTTTTCAAATTCGATTTTTTCTTCACTTGCTTTTTGCCCATATTTTATAATTGTGTTTACGTCTACCTTTAATCTTCTTGCAATTTCCCTCTGACTTAATTTCATTTGAAGAAGCTCTGCCAATTTAGCCTCCCACACTTCTCCAAACTTTTTCACTCTGCCAATCTTGTACTTATCTGTCTCGCTATTATCGGGACCACTTCTTGCGTAAATAAATCCACAAGAACAGCTAAATGTTCCAACTGGTCGCTTTACCTTGCTATCGTAGCGTATATCCATTTTAGATATTACTGGTTTCAAATAATGGTCTGCTCCTGCATTTAGACATAGAAAAGGAGCTTTCCCAAAAGGAAGATACTCATGCTCTTCACCCCAAAGCTCTTCCAACGTAATCCCTAAAAACTGAATCATTAACAGATGTCTAATAGGATGAAAAGTTTTACGTGGTTTTCTCACCATCATACTTAGCCACGAACTATCACTATCTGTAACAGGTGATTGCACTAATTCTAAAAGCGATTCTCCATAATAAGTTATGAATGCTCTCTTAAGTTCCTGTTGATTCACTCTACCACTTACATTTGCTAAACCCATCTCTTTTAAACGGTTTAAATATCTTGATAAGTACCAGCCAGGTAATTGCTTCGGATATTGATTGTTCAGCAATTTCTCTACATTTTCTACAAGCTGGTAATACTTATTTTCAAAACCAGCTGATACAAGCCTCTCTAATGAAGAAAAGACCTTGTAATCGGAATTAGTCACACAACTATCTAAAGAAGCTGGAATGAATTCATGTTTATTGAAATGATTGAACTGCACTGTACTATCATTCAAAAATGTCCTGTGCTTTGAGCAAATAACAACCCCAGGAACTTGATGACTTCGTTTCCAATACAATTCTCCGTATGCTGTTTCAGATTCCTTCGCACATTCACTACACCAACGCAAATATCTATTATCCGTAATGGAACTTGCCATTATTCCCATACGGTTATGAATCCTTCCACCGTCATTTTTCTTCATTGAGTTCATTACGATTTCAGCTCGTTCTGGAGAAAGAAAAGCACTATAGAAAGGATATAAAGTATTCTCATAGATTAATTTCTCATCAGTATTCGCACTTCCAATGGGCAGATTATCGATTAAAGAATTTATATTGGCTGGTAAGTCAACAACTGCTGTGACTGAGCGAGAACCAAACAACTCTTCAATGGTTGCTTTAGGACTAATATTTCCGCTTCTTACATGATACCGAGCCAAAACTGAATAGAGTAATTCACCATCAGGATATGTGGTAGGAAAGAATGCAACCATTGATTTAACCTACGCTAAAGGAGTCATCTTCAATTACCTTTATGATTCCCTTTTCCTTCAATACTTCGTGTGCAGATAAGCCCACTGTTTTTCCTTCGGAGACAATTACTCTTAAATCATGTTTGTTTTGCAACTCTATTTTCTTAGACTTTTTGCTTGGCGGAGGGTTATCTTCCTCTATGATTGATAGTTTAAACGATTCTTTTACGATTTCTTTTACATCCAAACCCTGTCCGTATTGTATAATTACTGATTCAACAAACTTTTTTGCTTTTCTCGGCTCAACATCCAGCTCAATTAAATTTAGAATGGCTTGTTCTCTGATATTCTCCTTCCAACCTTTCTCCTGCTTCTTCTTTGCTTGCTGAAGCTCTTTAATCTTTTGGGTCATAGCCACAGAATTGGATTCCTGACTTATAAAACCTTCTATATCAATTGGTGTAATGTCTTCATAACGAGAAATAGCTTTAATATCTCCACTGTTTATTGCTTTAATCATTGGTTGTATTAGTTGCAAATTCTCTTTTGCAACTTTGTTAATCAACGCAGGTGTTAATTCTTCTTTACCACTTGAAATAGCCCTGACCTGTGTCATAAAAAAGAGTTTAATAGCTATGTCTGTTATACCACCTGATTGCAGGTACAGTGATTCATTCAGCTCTTCAGTAAGAAGGGTAGGTTTCCGCACCCACTGATAATCCCACATACCTTCAATAATTAAATCCCAATTTAAGTCCTTTTCCATTCTTTTCATTATGAGGTCGCCTTGACTACTGCCTCGTCTTGCTTGTCGGAAGTCTCCCCTCAGATAAGGAAGTGCTTTTGGTGTTCCAATTAGCAGGATGGGAATGCCCACGTTCGCCAAGTAATGAAAAAAATTCATCACTTTTTCAGCCCCTCCTGATTTTGCTACACTCAACGATTGCACTTCGTCTATTACAAGAAGACCAACACCATGAACCTGTAACATCTGAGCTAAGGCAGGTTGCATAGATGCAATCGGCTGTCGTGCAGAACCAAACTTTTTGTAATAATTTGTTCCCAGCTTACTATCTATGCTTCTAAATGCATCAATACAAATACCTTTAATATTTCCGTCAAATGAGCAATCTATTTTGAGCCACGTTAATTGATACATGTTAAAGTCACTATTTTTATATCGAGAATGAACAACAACTTGAGGCATAGTTGAGAGGATAACATTAATCATTCTCGACTTACCTAAACCTGAAGGACCTAATATCGTCATTGCAGAGGAGGTGTTTTTATTACTTATACTTTCCGACATATCAACAATTCCGTTTTTAATATATTGATAATTTCCTTTTAAAACGTTAATGAATTCAGGTTTGAGAGGATTTCGATGAACATAGCCCATACGAATCATTCTGGAAACCCTGGATTCTAAATCAAGCGTATGGAAAGTCGGTTGGTAATATTGGAATAACCGCTGAATGAGATGCAGTCTTATATGGCTGTCTAAGTTTCGCTCCGCTCTATCGAATGTTGGATAGTGAGCCAATTTATCAATTGCTTGTTCTTTTGAGAAAATCGGGGGAAGTGCTTCAATAAACGGATTCCCTTTATACTCTTCTACTTCCTGGTCAGTGTACTCAGCAAATACTGCTTCAGTACCGTTTGGAATCAATAATTTATTCTGATTTGCCATACGAATTCTCCTTTTGCTTTTTCTTCAGCAAAGCCAGCTCATTCTTATATTCTTCCACTTCTTCCACTTCTTCCTCTGAAGTTTGACGATTAACACTATCGATAGAAACAACTTGTCCCTTTTGCTTCGTAATATCTTTATCCAACTCAAATGCTTCATTTTCTCTGTTCAATATCTTCTCTATCTGTCTATTCTTACGAATACCTTTTAATTTTCGATTCTTACTTTCATAACCATCCTGATGTTCTTTCGTTAGCTCTTTTGCTTGTTGAACTATGTCTTTTATCTCCGAAACTAAATCCATTTTTGATTGCAACTGCTCGTCTTCTTTTTGTAGTTTCTGTAGCTTTTCATACTCCTGTAAGTACACCAGTTCTTCAACAGATTTATTTTTGTGAGCATCTTGACCATCAAGTAAATAGCACTTTTCAAAACTTTTCCCATTGTCTTTTCTAATATAAATATGATTGATATTTCGAGGATCATATGAAACGTCTACTTTCCAACTCCCACTTATTCTTGCTTTTTCAAACAGCCTTTCTTTTAGTGCACTTTCCGAAGTATATAGTAGTCCGTCTAACCTGATGCCTCGCTCAGAAATAACTGCTCTTTTTTTAGGCATTAAATTTAACTTCACTATATCTTCAGAAACAGACCGTAAAAGACCAGCTCTGTTTTTTATCCCCCAATTCCATAGTTTTATAGGAATAGGTTCAATATCATCTTCAATCATAGTTTCTTCACGCTTATACTGGTTTATCCAGCTGTTATTATGATGGAGACATGATTTAATCATTATCTGCGTGAACTGAAAAATATCTAAAACTCCGTCAAGCCGATAATTTTTATCTCCTCTTACTGCATGTGGGCTTACCGCTCCTGGAAGGAAAGGTTTGATGATTTTATCATTAATCACTCGAAAGTTTCTCTCTACAATTCCTTTCGCATCTGCTCTGTATGGGCTTGAATTGAGAACCTTTATATGTAATGAGCTTATGAGAGATTCTGAAAGTTTACCTTCCAACTCACCTCTGTCTGCCATGAGAGTATCGCATAAGTGATGTACAGGCCATTGCCCCTCACTAATTTCAATATCATATTGTCTGCAATATTCGACTTTGTTGGTCATAGCATTTGCCAGAGCATTCATAGCCCCGTTCCAAGATGGTCCCTCTAATCCCACGTATAGACCTACTACCATACGAGAAAATCTGTCTATACACATGTAGACAACAGGGCGACCAATTATCCATTTTCTGTTATACCTTGAAACTAAGTAGATATCGCCAATCGTGGCATCTATTTCATAAAATCCTGGACCAGTAGTTTCACTCGTTGAATTCCCCAATAAAGGGCGATGATTCTGTAAGTATTGTTTTGAACCTTCTCTTGAGTAAATTTCTTTTTTTCGATTTCTTTCTTTGTAAAAGAAGTATTTGAATTGACCAAATGTCGGAACTTCTTCAGACGCTTTCAATAAGGTCGTTTCGTCATTTACATAAAATTCTTTCCTCATTAATTCATAGGCAGTTTTTAATGAGTTCCCAACATTCGAGTAATAAAATTTGTTTATGGCGATGTGAAAAATACGTTTAGTCTCCTCATTTACATTTACGCCTTCACCAACGATATTTTTATACTTTTTCGGTCTTCCTCTCTTTTTACCAGGCGTTTGTTTATCATTGGCTTTCCCTATGTTTTGATAATCAGGTAAAAGAGCGTTTTTATTTTTCCCCCTCTGCCAATATCGTCTTAAATACTTATATACCGTTTTACTACTTATATTGAATTGACTACTTGCTTTTTTTATAAGCTCAGCACGTTTCTCCGCATCAAATATACTGGGTTCATTGTCTTTATCAGCAATTGCTTGAATTACTTCCCATCCTCTTTCCTGCACAGTTCGTTCTTTGTAGCTTATTTCATCGTCTGTTCTAAAGGTTTGATATGGGTCCTTGTGAACAAGAAACAACTGGTTGGATTGAAGACCAGATTCGATTTCTTGAACTTCTACATGGATTGGAGTGCTTTTATTCTTAAATATGTCTATTGAAAACAATGTCGTATAATCGCTACTAATCCAAAGAATTCTATTTATCGTGAATTTGTCAGAGTCTTGATTATATCCAATCAGCATATTAACGGTTAATAGCATTTTTCGACTCACCTCTCTCTGTCTCCACTATTTCTAAAATTTTTGCTGACTCATTTAAGTCAATTTTTTTATGCATATCAATTTTGATTTGTTTCGTAGCTAACAAGTGCTTAAATATTAATAATCCTGAACCAGCCTCAAGATTTAGCTGATTATCAAACACACTTGTAATGTCACGAATTGCACGAGTATTTCCACTGAATGATTCCATAAGGATACTTTGGAGATACCCAACATCACTTTCGGTAAAGTCAGTTGTTTCAGTAAGAAATTTTGCAGGGTGTACCCATTCAATGTTTTTTGCCTTTATAAGCGGTATTTCCTTTTGAGTGACCAAACCCCAATCAATTCCTTTTTTATCAAAATATCTTCTGATTAACTCGAACCTTTCAATTCTTGCTTTCTTCTCAAGCTCGTGTGATGCTTTCACACTCCTTGCTACTTCAAATGTGCGACCATCCCGCCCTCTTACTGTTATCAGGAAGGTAGCTGTTAAGATGTATGGAAAACCCGATTGGTTGTCTTTAAACTTTCTTATATCAATATCCTCTTGTTCTCCAACAACGTCTTCAAAATCGTATAGAGGGAAATGCTCCTTCACCTGAAGAATAGAGTCATCGAATTCAGTCAGGTAAAAAAACCTTGTCTCAATATCAGAAAGCAAATGGAGAATTCGGTTCGTCTTCCAACTCTTTATTCGAGCACTCCTACCGAGACTTCCGAAATCGTGAATTTGAATAAATCCTTTGTATTCTTCATATTCTCCTTGCCCTCGTCCTTCTTTCATATATCTTTGCAATTTCTCTTCATTCCACTCTCTGCTCATGCTCAACACGCCCTCTTCTATTCCTTTTTAGCAATGCTTGCACTTTTCCAAAGACAATCTTGTTTACGATTGGCGGATGATTGCCTGCAATAACTAAATCACTGTGTCGGAGAACACCCTTGTAAAAATCATTTTTAAGAATTTCTGCCAAGGCCTGCTTACTAAAATCATTTCCACGATTAGTTTTTATTTGTGCGATTTTCAAATAGCGTTTAAGTTTTTCAAGACTACCTATCTCTAAATATTTCTTAAAAATAAGTGCAACGACTTCTGCTTGCTTTTCATCTAATACAATTTCCGCATGTTCATTCCACCTGTAACCGATTGGAGCATTTCCACATGCCTTGCTTCCCAGCTTCGCTTTTGTTCTTCTGCCTGCACTGAGTTTTAAGGTAATGGACATCCTCTCGAACTGGTCCAATAACTCCATTAGTCCATTTATAAGAAAATCATTAGGGTCTTTGCTATAAATGGAATATGTCGGTTGTTCAACACTAAGGACATCCGAGCTTTTCTTAATTAACTCTCGTTGTACAAGAACCTTCACTGCATCGCTTCGCCAAAGTCTTGATGTATTGAGTACAAGGATTTTTTGACCGCCTTTAAGATTACTCAGCATTTCAGTCAATCCATCTCTATTAAAGTCTGAACCAGATATCCCTTCGTCTTTAAAAACCTCTATCAAATTACAATTGTTTTTTAGGCAATATTCTTTAATAGCCGCTTCTTGTGTTTGAATACCGTACCCTTCTATCTGAGACTTTGTACTAATTCTGACGTATCCGTAAACTTCCATCTTTATCCCCCTACCCAACTTGTCGTCAAGTATTATTCATAATGTCTTACGGAAAACCCTAAAAAATAAAGAACTGTCAGGTGTTATAGATAGTTCTTCTGTTTTTTTACTTCACCAGTAATGTTTGAGTTGGCATAACCTTTCTCTATTTACTCTGTTTTTTATACTATTTGGAAACAAACGCTATTCTCACTTGCTTGTTCCTGCAGAGGTTTAAATGTATTGACCTAATTATTTTTATAGAACACATAGACGGGTACTTCTAAATCGTTTATTCATTCAATTGGTCCCAAAAATATATTGTGTGCAAATATGCAACCCTTTGACTTTCTCCATCTCTTTTGTTTACAAGGACAACACACAGGTTTAAATTCTTTTGACTTAACTCAAATAAACTTTCATACCCCACTTCATTTAGCATTTCTTTTGTAAGTGACCCACTTAAAGTCATAGTCTTACTTTGAAAATCGAACTCATTCCAGCTTTTGATTTGAAAGTAGATATGTGAGTATGTGAAGTTGTGAAAGTATTCGGCATTCCATTCAAATAATTTATTCATCCCCTCTTCTACAGCGGGCAACTCTACCAGCATACCTGGTGAAAATTTTTGTGATAGTTCTTCAACATCATTTTTAATTTTTTCAATTTCAAAAACAAAACAGGCTTTAGGCTTTAAATCAAAATTTCTTTCCTCGTAAATTCTAAAATTCTTAAACTTTATTTCTTTCATTTGGTTTTCCTCCTTTAGTCAAAAAAAGAAGCACAAATGACTAAAGGCGAAATGCTCTGTTTTTTTTTACAAACAGAGCATTTCGCCTAAAGAAATTTGTGCTATTGATTAATTCTCTAACTTAATTATAGTGATTGCTCACGATTTCTCAAGCATTAAAACACTTTAACATCTTTATTGCTTGCCCTATAATTTGTCTTGTTCAATATAGCCCGTAAAACATATTGAATTTCTTTGCATTCCTTTTCCAATTCGCCATACTGTGAGCTGGTGATATATCCCCTATCAAGTATCAAATCAAAAATTCCTGAAATTTCACTGAGACTGTTGATGGATGAATCCAAATGTTTAATATATGTTTTAGGGTAAATAGACGTGTTCCCCTCGAACAAATTTAAGTAAGAACTATCCATGGCTCTTCGCAGTTGAGAACCCAACTCGTATAGTTCATGTTTCGGAAATGTCATAGACAAGGTGTAAATCTCTTTCGATAGTTTTCTAATCCTTTTCGTAACCTCCAGTTCTTTCGGGTTTCTCAAGTAAAACTGCCTCCTTTATTTTGTTGTTAGACGATTTTGTAAAGATTCAATAGACTTTCGATTTCCATATCTGCACTCTTTTCCATGCTCTCGCTCAGATAGATTTTAATGCTGTAACTTAATTCAACTAACCTGAATCGAATATCCTCAAGCTCTGAAATCGTATAATGGTCAAACCTTACCTCCGTAAACATTTCTCTTAAATACGATATCGCTTTTAGTAAAAGTTCTAACTCCGCTACATCTAATTTTTGAAATGAATGTTGAAATAATATTTGCTCAATACGGAAAACTTCATCTCTAATTCCCTGTATGCTTATTTGCCATTAACTCCTTTCATAGGAACACTCAAATTAATATCATTCAAATTATTCATCAACAAATCCATTCAACGCAGTCCATAAACCGAGAAAAATTCTCTGCATCGCTTTCTACATCGAATATAACTCCCTCCGTATTCAAGTTGACACATTCTTTGTAACCTTCTATTTCAGTTAGTTGTTCAAAAATAGATAGATAAATATCTGCTGAAGAACTCATGTTTACTGAAACATAATATAAGGTTTCTAATATTTCCCCAGCTAAAATAGCGTTCTGAATAGTTGGAATTTCAATATCCATATCTTGCTTTTTACTCAGCACAAGGTTACTAAATGTCTATTCGTAATTATCATCAAATTCGTTAGTATCACTTTCTCCTTCGATACATTTCAACTGGCTTGAATAATTATTTTCGTCTACATCCGTTAATCTCAGTGCATCTATAATATCCACGATACTCCTCCAATCTATTTCTGTTTGATTAATCATGGGCAGTCCACCATAGAAGTTTGGACTGCCACGTAAAGGCTTCGCTTCAATATTAATTGAATTTTTATTGCGTTAACCATTCCTCCGAATCACTATCTCCTTCTAAAGCGACCAAATACTGAGCTTCACTTGCAACATCTATCTCAATTAATTCTTCTATAGAATAAAATTGCAGATGATGTAAGGTGAAGCAAGAATCACAATTCACGTATAAATCAAACCCTCCATCTGTTGCAATAATCGTCACAAGAAGGTTATATCTCAATCCCAACAAAGTTCTAATGTGTCGAATTTTTTCTGATGCGACTTCCAACCATCCCTCATCAATTTCTGAGTATGCATCATTAAAATGATTGTGAGCATAGTCTTCTCCAAGGTCTGTTACTTTAAAGATGATTTTCAATACCTCTTCACTTTCATGATTCAGTTCTTCATTACAATCAATCTCTAAAAACCGCATAGCTTTAAATGCCATATCTTCTATCTGAACATCTGACAAAACATTTAATTTATTCATTAAATCTTTCTCATCTACCTGAAGAGTATTTTTCTTTCTTGTTCGATTAAAATAATTTACTACTATTTGTATCAGTTCTTGTTTTTCTGGTCGTTCAGAAATCCCAATCGGTCCATTTATTGCGTTTACAATTGCCCAAGCCTCTTCCGTATTAAAATGTCCATCCACATTCCCAAGTTGTTGTACTTCAATTTTAGATTGCATAATAATTCCTCCATTTATTTATTTAAAGCCTCGCAAAATCAAAATGATATCTTGTAGTTCCTATTGCGTTACTCTATGATTCTATTGTATATAGTCAAAATATTTGAGGTGTCGCCTGCCAGGCTACATTTTAAAAATTCAGGAGGAGTAGTTGTTGAATAAATTTTCAGATACTACAAGGGAAGACATAAGGGATTTTATCGTTAATAATGAAATCTACAATATAGTTCAATCATTGAATATACCGAAAGAAATCGTTTTATTTGATGGTTACCCGTCATCTGTAATGGGGCATGTACTTGGCGATAGAGAAATAGAAAGAGCATTAAACATCAAAGTTACGGAGTTAAAAAGTAAATCCCAGACTCTCGGAGAATTTGTAAATATACTAATTGAAAATAAAGAACGAGACTACCCTGATATTTCAAGACGGATGGATAAAGTGGGAGTTTCAAGGCAGTACAAACATAAATTGATAAATAATAAGTGCAGACCAACCAAACAAAAATTAATCTGCCTTGCTATAGGGCTGAGATTAAATATTGAAGAAACTGAAACACTATTAAGAAAAGCTGAATTCTCGCTTATAGATGAGCTCAGTGAATTTGATTGCATCGTGGCTTATTTCATTAAAAATAATATATACTCAACTATGAAAATCGATAACTACTTAGAGATGTTTGGTCAGCCGACTATTTTTTCTATTGAATGAAAGGAAATGTTCTCACAATTTGATTGGCTTCTAAACTTACCATGTCTAATTCGTTCTATTGATTTAACTACAAAAGTTATTTTGCTCGTTAGTTTGAAAAAAGATATGGTTTCAAGTTATGAATGAATTCTAATCCAAAAAGTTATATTATATTTCATTCCTTATATATAGAAGTGTTTTTCAATTTATATAACTTTTTGCGAGGTTTCATCATAATTTATTAGATAGTCAGTTGTATCATTAAAATTCCACTCTGCAGTCGTCAAGAAACTTTTCCCGAAGTGTCAAAACAAGGGTTCAATATAAATCTTCACAAGGATTATTTATTTGCCAAGTGACATTTTCAATACGAGGGATATCTTAAGCGGGGTTTTTTCATTACTTAAATTTAATAACCCACTTTACCTGAACTGTACAAAATTGTAAGGAAAAACAACATGAATCTCAAAGCAAATGGATAAAAGCTCTTCCGCAATTGCAGATTAAGGTGTTTTTGCAGTTATCCATTTGGCTTTATGTATAGTAGTGTTTTTTTAAGAAGTGTTTTGGACAAGAACATTGTCTGTTTTCAGCAAATTTGGCAACTGCAATTGCTTTATGGAAATGTTCAAAGTTGCAAATGAAAATCTTTATTATTCTATTTTCCCACTCGAACTAACGTGCTAAATAACATCTTGTTGATACACTAACTATATAGAACAATAAAAGACACAAGTGCTTGAGGAGTGCACTTGTGTTTTAATTAATACCCTATTTATAATTTCACATCCAATAATTGTTTTATCTAAAAATCAACTTTTGGCCTTCATTTATAACCTTTTTATCATGTAGGAACGAAGAAAGTTCATTTAAAAGCAATGTGAAGTTCGGCGATTGATTAATGCCTAACATGCTTCTTATATCTTTTTTCTTTATAAACAACTTGCCAGACTGCTGGGCTTCAATGATTAGCTTTTTAGCTTCCTCCAGTCTCTTTTCGTTTAACTTCTTCTTTGAATGATGTTCTTGTTGACGTTCCCTGTCATTTTTGCTCTTTAGTACATGAATTTGATGTTTTGAATATTGTATACATGGCATTTGCTCTAAAATAGTATTTATGATTTCCTGATTATCATTAACAATATGAATTTGTGCTTCACCTGGTGAATCTCTCGCAATCCTTCTTATTGCTTGATAGATTTCGCCAGCCACTGTTGAAAGGCGAATCGTTTCAACTGCCTTATTCTCGAAAATGGGAATATTTTCGTTTGGGATACCCTCAAAAGAATTATATATGAAGTTGTTCATCACATATGTTTCGTAATTGAAGTTCGGAGTCTTCAAGATTACTACTTTGTCATATAATCGAAAATCGTTAATTCCTGTTAAAGCCCCAAAGTATCCAACTGAAAGATTAACGGATAATCTTGTTTGGATATCCTCAAAATTCTCATCGAAATAACCCTCAATTTCCATTTTGACATTTTCCACTTGTTCTTTCTCAGTAACAAATAATATCCCTTTGCATTCACTAAAATTGATTTTTTTTAATATTGTCTCTGTGAGATTCAAGTAAGAAAGGATACTTCTTTTACTTGTATTTAGCTCATAATGATATAATTCAGCTTGTGAATAGTCCAAATACTTTTCTTGATGGATTACTTTGAATTTTTTTGAGAGATTATATCTATAATCAAACCCTCCGTTGGCATCCAAGATGATATTGCATTCGAGCATTGAGAACTTAATTGTTGAATCTATGGTATGAAATGAGCCATGGTAGAAATATGCTCCTTTTTTTAAAAGTTGCTGAAACTTAAATAACAACTCGTAGTCTTCGCCTTTTCCCTTTTGTACAACTTCATCTATTATTTGATTAATAGTTTCCGCATACTTTCGGAATGCCAAGTCACTAAAATCTACAAATTTCATTTCTTTTTTTAGAATCATTTCAGAATCGTGGGAATACTTGTGTAATAACTCTCGCAGTCGCAATGCAAGTCCATCCGTATTGCCATAATGAAAAATATCAATAAAAAGCTGTCCAATTTCTTTCTTACCTATTTTTATTTGTTCTATCAAGTCTGGATACTCATCAATAATTAATATTTTGCGATTCGATAGTAAGTCTTGATGATTTCCACGACAAATCTGGATATACATCTTGTGAGTAATACAAAGTACACGTGCCTCTAATTTCTTCTTCCTTATCCTTTTTTTCCTGGTATCTTCGCCTGTATAAGCGACTGCAACATTTTCTCCTGCTATTTTATTAATTCTGTTTACAGTTACCTCCAGAGCATTATTTTTAGAAAATCGCTGAACGTATAGTATGCGTTCGGAAGATTCCGCCATTAACTCTTGTGCATACATCGACTTTCCTAAACCTGCTTCATAGTTATACACAGAGAAGTGGTCTCTCTTCCACTTTGATTTATCAAAAATTTGCTGTCTTAAATCCTTAAATATTTCTTTTCTTGCTGTACTAATCAAACTATACTTCCTCCTTCATATTCTGTTATGTAGAAGAAGTATAAAATGAATCGAACAATAAAAATATGGCTTAAGTGTCTGACTGCGTCTTACCAAAAATCTTAAAGCACACCTAATACCTTCCATACTAATTAAGTTACCTTGAAACACAGAATAGCATGGTGTTTACACATCTGATTTCAACTAATAATACGTGGTATAATTATGAAATAGTTCTGAATATTGGAGTGATTATAAATGACAGATACAAATATATCTTTCTCTATCCCTCTTGACGATGATGGCTTTGTTACTTTGCAATGTCCGTTTTGTAACTCCAACTTTAAGTTAACTGGTACTGATGCAATGGATGATTCGGTTTATGAAACTTTTTGTCCTTATTGTGGTCTTGTAGCAGAACCAAATCAATTCTTAACAGATGAAGTTATTGAAAAAGCGATGCGTCTTGCTGAAAACCATATGTTTGAAATGCTAAATGGATTCCAAAAAAACATAGAGAAGTCTTTTAAAAAGAATAGATTTTTAAAAGTAAAAACAAGTCCTAAACTCAAGATGAACTCACCAAAATTGATTGTGGAGTCAGATAACATGGAAACTTACAATGTGCCTTGCTGTGAAAAAGATGTAAAGCTCTCAATCATTGACGACACCCTATATTGCCCATTTTGCGGAGGAGAAACCAATGGAAATATTAATTGAAAAAAAAGAATTTCAGATTATGTCTGCTGAATTCCGCAGAATAGCCAGCAGATTATTAAAAACCAACATGGATGATGGCATGAGTAACTTAAGAAGGTTTCTTGGTTTTATAGAAACAAACCCTCTTATTTGGGAATTCATTGAAACACACAATACCAAAATTTTTGATATGGAAAAAATCACAAAAGAAAGAACGATGCGTGAAGGATATCCCATAGAGCCTGATAAAGAATATGAAATTTCTTTTATCTACCAGCTATTAAAGTATTGCAGTCAACATTGCAATGAGTATATTACTATTTGTTATTGGTATGGTTCGAGCAGAAAATTTCAAGATATGGTTGATTCATTTAATGATAGAGTTGTTCATTTACTTGTAAGCCATATTGAAGTTTATTTGAAAGGAGTCTGGTTAGACATGGGGGATGACGGTAGAATTAATATCAGTGTAACTGGCGGACAAGTAGCCATTGCTCAGGGACAAGGCACTGTTAATGCAACTCAAAATAATCACTATGCTGAAGCCCAGAACCTTAAAGAATTAGCCGAAGATTTTTATAAACTGATTGAAGCATTGGATATCGATAAAGAAGACAAAGAGGATACAAAAGAAATTATTGAGGTTGCTGTTGCAGAAGTTATATCCGAAAAACCGAAACGTTCTTTGGTCAAACATGCTATAGAAAAAATTGAGTATGCTGGAAAATTAGGGACTGGAGTAGATGGGTTAAATACGGTTGGGCAACAGTTAGTCAGCATGTTCCAAACCTTTTTATAAAATGCAAAGAAACAATCAGATACTTAACCACTATCTGACTGTTTCTTTTTAAATGCATTTATTATCGAATCTGTATCTGAAAATGCTCGTTCTGGCATGCCCTCCCAGAATGCTTCTGTTGATGTTACATACTTTGCAAAGTCATCCTCTTTTACATTTAGTGAATAGGAATCTAACAATACAGAACCTGCAAGTTCCAGTGTATCTGTTCCTTTTAAGTCATCATGTTCATGTTCAAAGAAGTCTGGTCTAACCGCTCTAAGCCTTCTTGCAGAACCGCCTTCACCATGTTTAATTGTATTAACCAGCATTCTCATTTCTCTTATATTGTTCCATGAGACCCTCTCTTCAACTTTGAGACCGTGTGTTTCAAATACTTTTTTTGCATCATTGAATGACAATGCATTATTTCTGAATTCCAAAAAGTTATTTAACTCTGACATTGTAAATTTAATCAACTGCTGTTCCCATATTTGACACAGCATAGAAATCGTCATCAGCAAATGATTCCTCTTCATGACTTCCAAAACTTCATACTGTCTAAGCCCTTCTTCAAAAGCAAATTCAGCTACCATAGCTGGGTCTGTGTCTTCGTTGGCGGGAAAGGCTTCATAAATATGATTAGCATATTCAGTGGCTTCTTTTTCACTGTCACCAAACACAGGCTTTGTACGGTTATAATAATCTGTAACCATAGATAATTCCTTTTTATAACTTTCCATCAATGGCTTCCAAAAATAAAGTTGTGTCTTTTTCACTGACTCACGTCCTTTTTATAATTTAGAAAGAGCTGACCAAACTAATATGGCCAGCTCTTTAAGATATAACTCTTTTTTTAATATTAATCATTCAAGCTCAATTGTTTAGCTTCTTTCACATCCATCCAATCGTAGCTGGATGAAGTTACAACTCTATAGTTCACTCCAATTTTATCAAAATATTTCATTGCACATTGAATTTTTCTCTTTTCTTGTGGAAAACGAAGGTCTTCAAGGTTTACATTCCCTTTCGTTTCCCTTATTAATTCGAGCTTTAACTTACCCTCATACCTTCTAACTATCGCCCAATCGGGGTTATAGTTTCCTATTATTTTCGGTAGCATGATTTTGAACTTTGGAGGAAACTTAAAGTACAAAATCGTATTGTTTTTCTCAACATCTGGTTTGATAAGATTTTCAATAAAGTCTCGCTCAACATCAGAGTCTATTTGTACTTTGTCATATAGCCCAGCTATTCCAGCTTCAATCAGTTCCCTTTGAGGCTGTTTAACCATATTTGGGAAGAGTGTATCTAATTCATACACTTCTGTGTTATCATCAATTTCAAACTCAATGTTTCTTACGATATGGTCACTTAATGTAATGCGAATTTCATTAAGAAAAGTTGAAATCCATCCTTCTGGATTATAGAAGATTTTTTCTTTTTGCTCTGTAGTTAGTCGCTTAAAAATCTCAACTATTGTTTTTTTCGTTAAATTAGTTTCATTGGCAGTTCGAGAAATAAAATCGGGAATCGGATAAGTAGTTTTCTCAGTCTGTTCAATTTGTTTTTTAGGCTTTTCTGCTTTTTCGGTTTGAAATTTAAAAGGTTCAATCTTCTTGACTGTAATTTCATTTGCAAACTTTACATATGGCTCTCCATACAGCTCTCCTATACGTAGAACCTTAAATCCACGTAATCTCTCATCCTTTGTTTTTTTCTTTAATTCATCATTAACCGACACTACAAGCTCGTATTGGTTTTTCTCACCCCTTGAGTCATCCATTTCTATTTTAATTTTTGCATTATCGCCTTCTACCGCAGTAAGAGAAATTTTATAATCACACATGATAAAACGACCTCTGGTAACTTCTATTAGAGGGGAAGGGAATTTAGCATTATGAAGCCTTTCAACACACTGTTCAATTAACTTCTCGGTCTCTACAGAAACTTTATAACTCATTTTTTTGTTAAGTTTTTTCCAAAACTCTTTAAATTCTTCTGAGTTATAGATATCATCTCTTCTATTTACTTTGCTTGGTTCAGGTGTCCTTGGTGCAGGAGGAGCACTAACACCATCCTCAATGTATTCTTGCTGTAATCGAGAAACGAATGATTCATATTGTTCATTCGCTATGACAGTCAAAATATTAATGTCATGATTTTCTGCTCTCTTCCCTTCTTGATTAACGGATAGTCGTAAACCACGTCCAATTTCCTGGCGTTTTTTCATAGAGGAATTTGTCTGATTAAGCGTACAAATCTGAAACACGTTCGGGTTATCCCAACCCTCTTTTAAAGCAGAGTGAGCGAAAATGAATGAAACTGGTTCTTCAAAACTTAACAATTGTTCTTTATCTTTCATTATGAGTTCAAAAGCCCGTTTTTCCATTTCACGCTGTTTATTATTTTTCCCCTCAGTATCTACAGCCTCATCATCGGAAGAGTCAACCTTTGGCTTAGCAAAGTAACCTTGTCGGACTTCATCAGGTGACAAGTTTTTAAATTCTTCGTAATGATTTTTTATTTGCTCAAAGCTCTCATCAAAAATCTTTTTTATTAGACCGTCAGGAGCTGTGAAATTCTTTACCCTATCAATAAAAAATAAAGACAAAACTTTGATTCCTTGAGCTTTCAGGGTTTGTTGACGTTGCATATGTACACTTATAGTTCTTTCAATCTGTGCTCTGAAGATACTTTCCTTAGAAAGCATAGAATCACTCGCTGATAATGTAATCCCGTTCTCAAAAGTAATTAATTGTTCTTCTTCATTTCGACCATATCGGATATCTTCAACTCTGAAATGCTCATAATCAGGATTCTTTGTCTTGCTGTGTAAATCATCTCCTTGCTTTAAGACAATATCTCTTTCTACCAATTGACCTTTTTCTAAAACTAAGGCTTTTAATACAGCAGAAATGGGATTTCTTCTTACTTCCAGTAGTCGGAGTACCTTTTCGTTCAGATTGCCTAATTCAGAAACTCCAATCACTTCAATCTGTTTAACCAAATTGTTTCTAAAGGCATCAATTGGTGTCAGGCGGTAAATTAAATTAGGCGTTTCTCGATGTGTTGCGGAATACCTTAAAACAAACAAAGGCTTCAATGTCCGTATCGCTTCTTTTGCCTTGCTTGTTTCAAAATTTTGAGCTTCATCCAGAATGACAATTGGTCTTGTAGCTTGTATATATTCATAAGGTTTCCATTCACCTTGAAGTTTTTCTGTATGTTTATAAATATTATTACTTGCCTTATTAAACGAATCTATAGTCATTACCATCACTGTTAAATCATTACTATTTGAGAATGTATTCAACTCACCCAATTTCGTACTATCATATTCTACAACTGCAACATCTTGATTATCATATAATTGGCGAAAGTGATTTCTCATTGTTTTTAGAGACTTGACTACTCCTTGATAAATAGCAACACTCGGAACAACAACAATAAATTTTGTGAACCCCAAACGTTTTTTTAATTCATACATTGTCCGAATATACACATAGGTCTTACCAGTACCAGTTTCCATCTCCACTGTAAAGTGAGGAACACGCACAGAGTCATTCCCCGTCACTTCCATACCCATTCCATCATCTACATATAGGTCATCTGAAATATCTAACTCACTACCACGACTTTCCTCGCTATTTTTCTCCTGAATTTTTTGGAGATTTTCAAATAATAAAATTTCATCTAAAATTTCATTCTTAGGAAAGTTAGGTGTGACATCGTTCATTGTTCCAACTGGGAAATCAGCTTGTTCTTGGTATGGTATACTTTCAAACAAATCAACTACGCTGGAAATAGCATCTAATTGGAACTGTTGGTCTGCGTTATATTGTAAGGTAAGTTTTTTAGCCAATTAGTCCACCTCCTAAATGGTTTTGACATTCATTGATTCACTCAATATTATCTTTTCTTCGTTAGATAATGCGTTATCCAGACAAATAAATGCACTATTTCCAAAACTTGAAGATAGATATTTAGCTGTCTCAAACTTTAATTTTTCATCTAAACATACAATTAGTGCAAAAGGAATATCTTCATGCATTACAATCCAAAGTTCGTTGGAATTTTGATTTTTTAAAGTTATCGTACTGTTAAACGGAAATCCCTGTGTTAACATTATTTCTAATACAATATCCCTGACACTTGCTTCGCTTATGAATGGACTACTGTTAAATAAATCTATATTTTGAGAAAGCAAGTCAACGTCTTCTCCCGAATAATTATCCCACTTTTTTATGTTTGATTTTTTCAATTTAAAAACTTTAAATGCCATATCAAGGTCATCAATTTTTTTGCCTTGTTCTCTTTTTAATTCAGTTATCGCAAGTTTTAACCTTTCTTTTGTTACATCCGCAATGGTATCATATCCGTTTTTGTTAACTTGTTCAGGTAATTGTACCAATATGAATTTCTTATCTTTACCATCCTCACTATTAGAAGACCACACTGCATGACCAGTCGAACCTGAACCAGCAAAGAAGTCTAATACTATTTCCCCGTCTTTAACATCAGCTATGTTTATCAATCTCTTTATTAATTCGGTCGGTTTAGGAAAAGTAAATACTGTTGAGTCTCCGAAAAGACGTTCAATTTCTTTTGTCCCATGTTGAGTATAGATATCGTCAATCAATGATTGTGCTTTTGTTTTTCTAATTACGCCATTTTCATCTTTAAGATACTGTTTAGTGTGAACCGTATATGTTCCTTTTTTTGTCTTTACATATTCTAATTCACCATTTTCTAAAGCTGTTATTACTCTTTCCTTATCCCACCACCATTGTTTTTCTGGCCAAATTTCTTCCCCATTAGGCCCAGGTATAGAGTAAATTAGGTTTTTTCTTTCTCCCACACTTTTTGTTGCTTCAAGTGGATGTGTACGATAAGCTCCTCTAATTTCATAGTTGCTATCTTTACTTTTGTAATATCTCTTTATATCTTCTTCAGATAGTGGCACAAATAACTCAGGGAGATAGTTGATGTTCCTTGCATATATAATTATATACTCATGAACAGTGACTAAATATTTTTCCTTAGCTCCGCCTCCATATCTTTTTTTCCATATTATTGTATCCACATAATTTTCTTCTCCAAATATTTCATCTAAAAGTAGTTTAAGGTTAGCCTGTTCATTTTCATCAATACTTATAAAGATAAGACCATTTTTCTGCAAAAGATTTTTTGCCAGTTTCAGTCTTGGATACATCATATTTAACCAATTCGCATGATATCTTCCGCTTGCTTTTGGATTACTTGTTAATAATCCGCTTTCATCAGCTTGCCCAGTAAACTGTAAATAGGTTTCAACAGGCTCTTTATAGTTATCAGGATAAATAAAATCATTTCCTGTATTGTAAGGAGGGTCAATATAAATCATTTTTATTTTGCTTGCATAGCTTTTCTGCATCATACGCAAAACTTCTAAATTATCACCTTCAATAAATACATTGTTAGCATTCTCTTCGTTCATTCCTTCATTATTTTCTTGAACCAATGTCCCTTGAAAAGGCACAGAAGCCAACTTTCTTGCTTCTCTTTTTCCAACCCAGTTCAGTCCATAAAATTCATCTTTATTTTCGTCAATAAAGTCATCATTTAACACTTCAATTTCTTCTTTTAAAATTTCAATGTTCACATATCCATCACTAAATGCCTCTGGAAACAACTCTTTTAATTTCTCAATTCTATCTTCATCAATTCGTTCAGGTCTTTTCAATTCTTCAATTGACAATCTTTACACCTCTTCCTCTAAATTCGACTCTATTATTTCAACTTTTTCATGTTCTGAACCATAATCATCATAAAATGTTATAAAATCAGTTTGCGTTCTTCTTGAAGAAAAAGCATATTCCTTAAATGGTTCACACGAAAAACGCACATCACAGTTTCGACAAACATGAACTGCAAACGTTTTGTTATCTTGAACCTTTGAATTAAGTTTTTCAACAGAGGGTGGACTAAATTCAAATGCTTCAATCCTATCCACAACTTCTCCAAAAGACTCTAAATACGAATCTACCCGTTCTCTTTCTATCACAATTGGCACTTCTGGATTCCATTCAGATATAGCATCTTCTAATATTTGTTCACTATTATTCAAAGATGCTCTATGCTTAGCCCTTTTCAAATCATTAGTTTCACCAATGGCAATGATAGAAGTACCATCTAATTGCTGTCCCCTCACAGTTTGCCAGATATGAGCATATACATTCAATTGTCCCTCATAATCTTTTATATTGCACCTTACCAAGTCTACATCATGAGTTTTGATGTCGTACATGATTACTTTGTCGTCTTCTTTAACAACATCTACAACCCCTTGTATTGTATAGGACTTTCCAGACGGTGTTTTTTGTTGGGGCAAAGTGAGTCGCACCTCTGTATCAGAAACGTTTTCAGCCAGATTTCTGAGCTTTTTCCAATAGTGTTTCACTTGCTCCAATGCGAGTTTTTTTACATGGGGCGACAGCGAGTGTCCTCCTTCTAATCTTAACAGTTCGTAGTTTTCTTCAAATGCTTCTTCAATGAAGTTCAGCATTTGTTCATTATTCATTTGATTCACCCCTTAAAGCAATGATGTGATTATGAATATCTTCAATCGTCTGGTGGACCAGAGAACCAAATAGCATAGTTTGTGAACGAGATGGTACGAAACCATATTTCTTGAACACCATATAATTACGAGGACATTTTAAATACATTAAATAGTCACTTGTATAGGAATAAACTTTCGGTATCTCATCTTCTTTCACTTGTACAGTAGGCATTTCAGAAACTGTCACGTTAGGAATGAGAGGATATTTCATCTCTTCTAACAATTCTTTGAAAGCAGGTTCGACTTTCTGTCCCTGTCCTTTCAAATGACAAATAACGAGCATTTCTTCAGCCCTTGAGAGTGCTACATAAAACAATCTCATTGTATCAAACTCAGGAATACGTTCTAATGGTTCATTATCCCCATCAGTCAGCGGTCTAACAATCTCTTCTTCTCTCGGTACTTTTTGATTTTTCTTACCTGGATTCCCAAGAATAACATAAGGGAATTCTAACCCTTTGGATTGGTGAATTGTCAAAAAAGATACTCTTCCTTTTGGAAAAGGTGTTTCCTCATTTTCAACCTCTGTTTCACCCAACCTAAACAGTCCGTAAATGTACCTTCCAAAGAAATCGTTCGCAAGACTACCCTCAATTAATCTTGCACCTGTAATAACTGATGAAGACTGTTCCATATAACGTGAAAGGTACTCTGAAATCATCGATAGATTACTTATCGGACCTTCGTCTTTTCCGACCTCAGCGAGCTTAAACATTTGTGAAAAGTAAGGAAAACCACATAACCGATAGAATAAGTCTAAAATGTTCCAATCTACTGACGTTGCACGATTCAGAATGTATTGTAAGCTGAATGGTCTTCCCTCTTTATTCCTTTGTTCAATAATTTTGTCCAGTCTATTAGAACCCAATCCTCTAACTGTCTGTTGAGAAATTAATGGTGTTGTTGATAAGATTCGTTTGTGCTTTTGTGGTTCATAGTTATCTGTTAGTTCCCATCCATTATCATTAACCGTCTTTAATAGCCGAATATAATCATCTTTGAACTTTTGTAGTTCAACTTTTTTTGTAGTAATAAACTTATCGAGTCTTTCATCTTTACTAATTAATTCTTTCACTTCTTCCTTAATACTATCCAGCCAGTCATGATACTCCTTATACGCTCCCGAATACTCCTGTCTTTCAGGTCTCCCAATCACCTCTGCAAAAATACCTAATATCGCTTTAGCTTCTTCCACCTCTAAAAAGCGACCTGCTCGTGGGGCATATACTTTAACCCCCTGTCCCTCTAAAGCCTTCTTCATTCTCTTCACATGCTGATTGTTTTTCAAGGCTGGAAACAGGATAGCTATCTGGTTAGGGTCTTCCACCTTTTTTTCATCAATTAACTTTTTTACAAAAAGAGCAATTTCCTCTGCTACATCTTCAGACTTTGCAGGAGTAGTCGTTATTACAGAGATATCATTGTCCTGGTTATGTGACTGAATATCTTTGTCGTGAAGACGATAATAGCCGTCCCCGTTCTCCCTCACCCAGCTTACCTTGTCAATGAAGTTGGTATATGTAGCAACGATTTGCTTTTTTGAACGGTAATTGACGTTTAGCTTAATTTCTTTTGGAGACGTCAGCAAATACAACTTACTCCGTTGGGGAAACTGTACAAAATTTTCTACAGTCGCTCCTCGAAAACGGTACAAAGCCTGGTCATCATCACCAACCACACAAAGATTCTTTTTTCCATTTGCTAATCGGAAGAATAGTTGCTCTTGAATTCGATTTGTATCCTGAAATTCATCTATTACTACGTGTTGAAACTCTGATATAACATGTTCACTTTCAAGAAGTTGCTTTAACGCTCGTTGTTGAAGAAGTGAAAAATCCACCTTATTTTCTGAAGTAAGTTTATTCTTATACCAGTCATATAGCTTTGCAATTTGAAGTAATGTTTCATCCTGCTTTTCCGTTGCATGTTCTGCTATTTTTTCTATCGAAAGGTTTTCTTCTGAAAATCTATTAAAAATTGATATAACTGACAATGCTGTATCGTGCCTTGATTCTGAACGCTTTCCAAAATATTTCTTCATCTCTGCTCGCCATTCGTCTTCTTTCACGTGGATTAGTTCTTCGGTCAACTTCCAAAATGAACGAGAATTAATGAAATAGTATTGCTCTAATTCATCCATAAGGATAGGTGGCTTAACCCTTGAACGATTTTTAATAAAGCGTCTATCACCTATTATTTTCTGACAAAGTGAATGAACAGTACCTACGTACATTCTTGAAATATCATAAGGTGTTCCTGTGTGATTAGTCACTGTGCCTAATATTGTCTGTAAACCATCTTTCAGTTGCTTTGCGGCCTTTTCAGTAAATGTCGAAAGAAAGATATTTTCAGGAAACACATTGTGAAATACAATTGCATTTACTGTTCTCCATAAAAGCACCCTTGTTTTCCCTGAACCTGGACCTGCCATTAGGAAGAGAGGACCCTCTAATGATAATATTGCTTCTCTTTGCCCCTCGTTTGGTTGAAAGTTATGTATTTTAAACAGTTTTTCCAAGGTTAGCTGTTGCTGAGTATTCATATTCATCCCCTCCAAATGATAGAAATGTCCTATTTTCATTGTACCAAAAATATACTAACACGTAAGGGGAAGTAACTAATTTGCAGGATTAGTAAAATAAGGTTCTGTGTTTCTAATAAAATAAAAAGACCCGTAAAAATTACGAATCTCTTTTCAATTTCTTGAATCTGTCCTTATAATCGACAGCTTTTCTATTCACTTTCGATAATGCATTGTCCAATTCGAAATACTGTTCTTGCTCGCTCACTTCTGCTCTTTTCTTTTCTCTTGCTTTTATTCGCTTTTCAATATCTTTGCCACGCTGTCCAAGAGACTTCCTATTGAATTCAGCCATCAAACCATACTTATTTTCTGATTCTGCAAACTCTTTTATAATTCTTGCCTGTTCTAAAGTGAACAACCGCTGACCATTTATAAGTAATGGCTTTGGAATTATTCGCTTGTCGCCCATCTCCTCCAATAGGTCACTGTACTTGCACCACCGCACAACTGAATTTTGACTACGATTAATGAATGCTCCTATATCTCCTGTAGTCATATACTTGCGACCGTTAATTATCCTCATGTCTTGGACAGCTCTACATAGATAACCAACTTTTCTTTCAATTCTTCGTTCTGACGCTTGAGCTTTTCATAAGAAGTCAGGTGTTTGCGATATTCTTTCAAGTCACCTCTCTTCAGATTGGCAATTCCAGATTTAATGACTTTTATATCGCTTAGTTTAAAGTGTTGAATATTATTGATTCTTGTCGTATTGGGCAGAAATCCTTCTCTCCCTTCTTCTTTTATCAGTTTATCTATCTTTAAGAGATTGAACATAGTAGCTGGAGAACGGTCTACTTCATATGCAACTTCCCTAACACTTAGATAAATTTCGTTATCAATTCGTTTCAAAGCATTTACCTCCTTTCAATTCAAATATGATAGGGTTTTGATATAAAATTTCATATTAGAACTATGACACTTCTAATGAATATACAAAAATAGAATTAGTCATTTTGACAGTCTTTTAAATATTTATCGGGTTTTCCTCCATGAATCTTGCAATGATTTCATTAATAATCTGGTTTTTTCGCTTGTTGTGCAGAACTCCATATAACTTCAAGTAAGTTTCATGTTCAGGAAAAAGAAAGACTGATGATTGTTTTCCGCCCATCTTTTCGCTCCATGGAAGATAACTTTTATCAGATATACTCTTCAGCTCTTGTTCCTTATTCTCGCTTTTACCATCATTCTCAGTGGTTTGATTATCATGTTTATCCTTTTTGCTATAACAATGATTGCAATAAGCATCAAAATAAGCATTTTGTTTTCCAGCATTACAAACTCTGTAAGATTGATTTATGCCTTCCCATGCTTCGCCTTTTAATTTATATACAGAATGCCATAATTGACAGGTTGAACATTTTACTTGTAACTCACTCGTTTTTTCTTCATATCGATGATTAACTGCTGATTTCCCACGTTTTCTCAGGCTGGTTTGAAAAGTTTGTGGAATAGTGAGACCAAAGATTGAAACATCCTTATCATTTAATTTTAAATCCATATTCTAATATCACCTCTCTTTCTTGAATGGTCTTATATTATAGATTTAAGAGATTAATATATTCCTAAATAAAGCATTACTCTAATTAGTAAGTTATGAAGTTCTTAAATTTAGTTTTTCTTAACTCCTAAATGAATAAATAATCGTACCTTCGTTTGACAAGTAATATACTTAATTTATTCAATTATAAGATTAAAAAGCTGTACCAGGAGGATTCCAAATGAATAAAACAAGTGTATTTAATCGCCATGACTTCATTAATCATCTATCAACAAATATGTATGAAGTTTTAATTTTAAAAAAGAGTATTTCTGACGTAAGGTTAAGAAAACATCATTTAAGTTCTAAAGGAATTGGAGATGACCTTTACTATCTTACAGAAAGCTACTATCGCCAATCAGGCTTATACAAAGGAAAACACAGCATGTCTGACTTTATTAGCATAAAAGCTATAAATGCTATTGAAGAGAAGAAGATTATTGGTAACTTAAAGTTCGAGCACATGGTCCCGAAAAATTATTACATAAAACAACTGTCTGAAAAGACGTTAGACAACTCTATGAGTCCTGATTTTGTCCAAGAAGTTTTAAGTAAATATTATTATGTATGTACTGTCACTACTGAAGAGGATGCTCTACTTCACGCAACTAAAATGGATGTTGATTGGGATGGGATAAATCCTTTTTTAAGGTACGAGAGGGCAGGGATTCAATACGTAGAAAATAACGAAGTTTAGACAAAGTTAAAAATAAATAACTTACTCCACAATTTGTTCAATTGGAGTAAGTTATTCATTCTAACTTTTATTGGTCAATGATATTATGTAAAACAGTCATCTTATATATTTATAACCTTTAAAAAATTGCCACCACACATATGTCGTTTATAAGCTCTTTAATACGCTTCTCAATGCTTTCCGTGTGGTTTAATTATCTACTGCTAAAGACTGCCTATAATGGCAACCAGGGCCGCTATTGTAGTTACTATTGTGGCGTTATATTTAAGTCTATCCCCAAAACTCCTCAACTGATATCAGGAATACCAACTTAGCTTTCAACCTTAATTACTTTGGTGCTATATTCCTCCCAATAATTGTCCTCATCTCCCCATATTGAATGAAGCCAAACATACATTAGCATGACTTCGAGTAACTGCTTTTTCCTTTTCATAAATGGCTTGTCAGAGATTCTCGTATATAAGGAATCAATGTTAAAAAGATTTGACTTCTGTCTACAATCATAGTCAAACTCTTGATAATCTTCTTTGCTTTTCTTTTTATGCTTCGTTGGCCACATGGATAGGTCATTATAAAATCGATTAGCGTAGTCAGAAGCGAACGCCCATAAATTCACTTTATAAGATTCCCAAGACCTTTCAACCCAATCATTGATTTCTTTTGAGATAAATGGATAATTTGAAATTGCATCTTTTGTACTTACAATTCTGTGATGGTCTTTGATGAAATGAAATAATGACTCAGTTTGGTCTTTCAAAAAAGGATTTTTCTTTATCAGATTAGCGTAAATATCATATGAAGAGCTTCGAAAATCACTATCACTATGATAAAGGAAAAACGTATCTTCTTTTTTCAAAAGAGTTATGATAGAGCGGTGGATTTGTTTATCATGAGTTTCATAAATATTTAGCAACCAGTTCTGTACGTCTTCATCATAAATATCCAGTTGCTTTTGTAGCTTTTGAATTTTTTCGTTTTGCAACACAGTTCTCTCATCTATTGCGTTTTCGGTGAGATACTGATTAAAGTATTCAAAAACATAGTCAATCACCTTTTTTGTATTTTCCATTCTAAGTGACTTATCGAACTCATTTAGTTCGTCTTCCTTTTTTCGCTTGTATATATACTCTTCAACTCGTAACAAATGCAACACTCCTTGTTTTTATGAATTTTGGAAAGTCAGAACAAGTTCATACTTTTGCGGTAACTCTTAATAATAAATTTCATTCAAAATTATGTATACTATCAGGTAATGTACTGAATATATCATAACAAGTTAACTTGGATAACAAATTCGTTATGGGGTTTTGTTCTTTTGAAAACAGCTTGGCTGTTAGTTGAAAATTGGTTTTGGTTTTAGAGAATAAGCTCTTCGACATTTCAGGATTCTTTTGACATTTCAAGTTAATTATTGTGGATTTTTTTAACGCTATATAGGTTTATGTTTTCCGAAAGTTGCACACCTTCCAAAACCTTGATACCACTGCTCTCAAGGGTTTTAAAAAACACAAAACTTAACTTTTTCTTTTTTGACAAAAAGGATAAAAAAAACAACAGATTAGTCTCAATCTGTCACTCTTACCGTACAATATTGTTTGTTATAAATCACTATCTGGTTAGCTCATTAAACTTCCATAAATTCATTTTATTGACCATTTCGTTCAATTCTAAGATGCACAATGAATCCTCTACATATTAAAACAGAGAGAAGAACTATAAATCGCTCCTCTCTCTGCCTGTATTAACGTAATAATCTTAAAAGCCTATCAACCTTCTCAATTATTTTTATCGTATCAGTATGTTTGCTATTCTCCTGCCATTCTGAGTCAAGAATAGCTTGAATGACAGAAAGCATAGCCTCCCTTTCAGATGAAGTGGGCAATCTCCCCATAATTAGATATTCCGAAAAAATTAAGGTTTCCTGTATACTTCTAAGAGGTGCTTCTGGTATATCAATATCGATTAAGTCTGCAATTGATACATCAAGTGCAGAAGCTAAATTACGTAAGATAGGATACGAAGGTGATTTCCTACTTAGGTTTTCGAGTTTGCTGATGTAGCCCGCATCTACACCTGTCATACGTTGCACATCCTTAAGTGAATACTTTTTTTCATGCCTATAAAACCTGAGCTTTTCTCCAAAATTTCTTGGCATTTCTCTCCCTGTCTTCATACTCTCTCCTCCTCAAATATCTGCTTTTCAAGCAGAACCGCCTGTAAATTCATTCTTAATGAATTCCTGATTTTAAGAACCATATATGATAAGCAGTAAGATAGAGAACTATAACTCTAATAAAGCATGGTTAGACAAGGTATGAGTTTTAATGATATAGGTTCATTTGAATAAGAATATAACGACTACTTTGCGTCTGCTCTTCAGATAATTCAACAATGCTTTCGTATCCCTATTTCTTTTTACACGTCTTGGGCTGATAGTTGGAATCGGCATAGAAAAACGTGGTTTCCTCACAATTCTTCTTTTTTGACTCATAAGTTACCCTCTTCCTTCCTAATTAAAGTTAGAAGCCTCTTTTTGATAAGATGCGTAGAACCTTCTGATTAGCATCTTTTAAAGTTTGGTTCACCATCAGCTCTATGGGAACTTGCATTACTCGTCTATTTGGATTTTGATACTTCGTTCGGACTTTTATTTTTCGCAATCTCACTCATCCTTTTTCAACTTTTTATTTTATTACCTTGTATATCACTTTAATTTAAAGCAAATAACATTTGTACAAGCCTTCAAAGCAGGATGTACTATATAAGTTGTAAGTTATCTTTCAATCATTGCGTCAGACATAGCTTCTTTTACTGCCTTAAATTCTTCTTCTCTGGTAACTTCTTCGAAAAAACCCTTATAAACCATATTTTCTGTCCTCAGCCATTCTTTGATGTCACAATTGACAGTTTCAATCTCTGCTTGGTCAAAATATTTAGGGGTATAATCGTTAGATATTTCCTTTTCAATTTTCATGATTCAGCCTCCAGGCATATTTATTTTGTTCACCATAAAAAACTCGATATTTTTAGATATTTTTCTTAAGAATTTTCTATCGAAGTCTACATCGTTTCCCAGACTGCATTACCATTCATTCTGTAAATTTCACAGTTTGAAACATTTTAATATCATCTTGTATTTCACTTAGTTTCTCTTGGTTTACTTCAAGAGTTAGCATAAATGTGTGTGTTATAAATAGATTCGTAATTTTAAATTCCATAAACCCTACTTAAAAAATTCAGTCAATTAAAACAGTCTTGATAAAATATGAGCCTGCTAAAGCAAGAGCAATCATTAGTGAATCTCCAATGATTGCAACAATTATATTTTGAACCTTTACCTTCACTCCTCTCACCTTCTTTCAATAGTGTTTGAAAACAAACCATATAAAAAACGCTCAGTCGGGTGACTAAGCGTGGTTAGAAGTTTTTTATTGAGTTGTGGTTTCGGAAATCTCCCATAGGAATCCCAACCTTTTCAAGAATCCATTATTTGAATTAATCATATTTCTTTTCAACTTGAAAATCAATTATTAGATAGACATGATGCAAACCAATCCTCCTCAATACATGGGGAGATTAGAATTTGCAATCGTTTCTCTTCTCCATAATCCCTCGACTTATCAAACGGATAAATTCCCTATACTTTTATTGGTTTCTCATTTTATCAATTTGTCCACCTGTTCCAAATTCTCCGTTATGAAGCGACACTTTCTTGAATGTCGTACCATTTTCACTGTTCTCACATGACAGGTTTATTGATTTCTCTCTGTATCGCTTTGTCCAAGTGTTCCAAATTCTCCGTTATGAGGCGACATTTTCTTAAATGACGTAATATTTTCACCGTTCTCAGATGATAAGTTTATTAATTTCACTCTGTATCGCTTTGTCCAAGTGTTCCAGTTTCTCCGTTCTGAGACGACATTTTCTTAAGTGTCGTAATGTTTTCACCGTTCTCTCATGATAGGATTATTGATTTCTCTTTGTATCGCTTTATAAAAGTGTTCCAGATTCTCCGTTATGACGTGACATTCTCTTTTGAATGTCTCTAAAATTGCTCTTAATTAATCTCTCAATATTGAAAACGGCTATAAAATCTTTATTTCCTTATCCCTTTTCTCCCTTAAAACCTTTCCCTTCTATGTACCCGAAAAACGAAGTCGTTCTCTCCCCCCTCTTTCAAACCCTTGCCCTGACTGACTTTCCATATTCTGTAGGCGAATTAGTTGTTCCCTAATTCGCTCTTTTTTCATCCTATTTTTTGTCAGATTTCATGATTTTCAGGTAAATTAGTTGTTCCCTGAAATTTGGAGTTATTCTGCTTTTTCTTGCTTTTCCCCACGCCTTTTCTCATGCTTTTTCTCGCACTTTCCCCCGCTTCTTTTTTCTCCCGCTTTCCTTTCAAACAGAAGGTTTATCAGGCTTTCTCTCACGTCTTTCTTCTCGCTTTTCCCCCACGTTCTTTCTCGCCAGGCTTTTTCCTCGCTCTTTTTATCCAACAAAAAACACGAGGAAAATCGGATGGTGATTCCGATTTTCGCTCGTGTTAGGGAACATTTTATTTGACCAAGAATACAGTTAATTTTGCTAAGGAAGAACTCGATTTTGCAGGTACAATGGAAGAGAAATAATCTCTTGCATACGATTTTTACAATCATCTCAAAATTAGAATACATCTTTTTTGTCTCAGATACATCTTTATTGTTTAGGATACATCTTTATTGTCGAGGATACATCTTTATTGTCGAGGATACATCTTTATTGTTTTTTCACAAAATTAAAGTTATATAACCTTTAACCTACTCCACAGTTACTGACTTCGCCAGGTTTCTAGGCTTATCTACGTCGCAGTCTCTGTGTAAGGCTGCGTAATAACTGATAAGTTGTAGTGGGATTACTGCTACTAGTGGAGCGAATAGCTCGTTTACTTTTGGAAGTACGTAGCGATCTCCTTCTTCCTCATGGCCTTCCATTGCAATAATACATGGATTAGCACCACGTGCTACTACTTCTTTCACATTACCACGGATATTCAGGCTTACTGCTTGTTGGGTTGCTAAAGCAATAATTGGTGTACCCTCTTCGATAAGAGCAATTGTACCGTGTTTTAGTTCTCCTCCAGCAAATCCTTCTGCTTGAATATATGAAATTTCTTTAAGTTTTAATGCACCTTCTTGGCTTACGTAGAAGTCTACGTTACGTCCAATAAAAAAGGCATTTCTAGTAGTTGCTAAAAACTCTTTTGCGATTTCTTCCATCTCTTCCTTAGAATCTACAATTGCTTGAACAGCATTTGCTACAATTCCTAGCTCTTTTACAACATCAAAGTCTAGCGTTTTTCCTTGAGATTGTGCGAATACGGAAGCAGTTACCATTAATACCGCAACCTGTGCTACATATGCTTTTGTAGAAGCAACAGCAATCTCTGGACCTGCGTGAAGTAAAAGTGTGTGATCTGCTTCACGAGAAAGAGTAGAACCCGGTACGTTTGTCATCGTAATTGTTGGGTATCCTAGTTCTTTTATCTTCACAAGAACTTGTCTGCTATCTGCAGTTTCCCCTGATTGAGTTAAGAACATGAAAATTGGTTTTTCTGATAGTAATGGCATATTGTAGCCAAATTCACTAGAAATATGCACTTCCACAGGAATACCAGCAATTTTTTCAAAGTATTCTTTACCAATTAGCCCACCGTGGTAGCTTGTTCCAGCTGCAATGATGTACAGACGGTCAGCATCCTGAAGTGCTGTCAAAATTGCAGGGTCAATTGAAAGTTCCCCTTGCTCATTTTGGTAAGCTTGAATAATTTTACGAATAACAGCTGGCTGCTCATCGATTTCTTTTAACATATAATGAGGGTATGTTCCCTTTTCAATATCGCTCATATCTAGTTCTGCTTTGTATGGAGCACGTTCAACCTTTGTGCCTTCCAATGTTTGAATTTCTACAGAATCCTTGCTTACGATTACGATTTCTTGGTCATGAAGCTCAACATATTGCTCTGTTACTTGAAGCATCGCCATTGCATCAGAAGCTACAACATTGAATCCTTCACCAACACCTACAAGTAATGGTGATTTGTTTTTCGCTACATAAATTGTATCTTCGTCTTCATTATCAAGTAATGCAAGAGCATAAGAACCATGTATTAAATGCAATGTTTTGCGAAGTGCGTCAATTGTAGATAATCCGTCTTTAGAGAAACGCTCAATCAGCTGTACAATTACTTCTGTATCTGTCTCAGAAGCCATTTCCACGTCTGCTAAATAAGCTTTCTTCATCAAATGGTAGTTCTCAATTACTCCGTTATGCACTAACGTGAAACGTTTTGTTGTACTTTGATGAGGATGAGCATTTTCATGGTTTGGTACACCATGAGTTGCCCAGCGAGTATGACCAATTCCAACAGTCGCCCCTACTTCTGTATCTACTACGTCACGTAAATCCGCAATGCGACCTTTTTCTTTAAATACCATTACTCCATCTTCGTTTAATACTGCAATACCTGCTGAATCATAGCCACGGTATTCTAACTTTTCTAACCCTTTTAATAAAATTTCCTTTGCATCAATTTCTCCAATATAACCAACAATTCCACACATAATCTAAATTCCTCCGTTTACATTCATGTCAAAATAAGCTTCCTACACATGGTGTAGTAGCCAATTAAGCTAAGAATGCCTTCTATTCCACCTGTCATCCGATCACTCGAATGTTTTATGAAAAAGAATAACAACCGGGCAAATACGGTCGGGAGGCATCCGCCGAAATTTCGATAACCTCCACCTCGTCTGCTGAAGATGATTTTCCGTCCAATTTCTTCAGCTCTGGCGCTATAATTGTTTTCTGTGTTTTACGCGTTACCTGTCCTCCATTTCTACGCGGCTACCAATACTAGATTGGCAACTTCTACATTATATATGTTCATAGTATGCTCGTCAATTTAATGAGTGCAGGGGGTTTTAATCAACTTAAAGGACCACTACAAAAGTAATAGCCCTCTAGTGACAAAATTACTTACCAAACTGCAATTGATCCATCTGTACGAGACTCGGTTCCTCCTTGAAGAACTCCTGTTTCATCATTTCTCCAAATAATCTGCCCCCTACCAAAGCTACCACCATCAGAAGCAACTTGAATTTGATGCCCTTTACCTATAAGACTTTGTACAAGGTAGCTTGGGAATTCCGGTTCTACATGAACTACTTTTCCCTTCATCCACTGCCACCGAGGCATATCTAGTGCAGCTTGTGGGTTTAACAGGTAATCTACTGTATTCGTCACGATTTGGAAATGTCCTTGTGGCTGCATATATCCTCCCATTACACCAAAAGGACCCACTGCCTTACCATTTTTGCTTAGGAAGCCTGGAATGATAGTATTAAATGTTCTTTTTCCTGGTTTTAACACATTTGGGTGAGTCGCTTCTAAAGAAAAATCATGTCCTCTATTTTGCAAGGCAATACCTGTTTTGGGTATAACTATTCCTGAACCAAATCCCATATAATTACTTTGGATATAAGAAACCATATTACCTTCTTCATCAGCAGTAGCTAAATATACAGTCCCACCTTTAGGGATGTCATATATTTCTGGATTTGCTGCTTCTTCATTTATGTCATTAGATCTATTTTTGGCGTACTCCTCTGATAACAGCTGCTCTACACTAATCTGCATTTCAGCAACATCTGTTATAAATGCCTGACCATCTGTAAAAGCCAACTTCATAGCTTCTATTTGATGATGAAGTGTCTCCATACTTTGCCATTTTGGTTCCGCCAAGTTTTTGCATATATTGAGCGCCATTAATGCAATCATTCCTTGCCCATTCGGCGGGATTTCCCATACATCATAACCTTTATAATTGACCGAAATAGGATTTACCCATTCTACCTTATATGTACGAAGATCATCTTTACATAAATAACCTCCATGCTTTCTCATAAACTCATCGATTTTCTCTGCAATTTCACCTTCATAAAAATCACGAGCATTTGTTTCTCCTATCGCTCGGAGAGTACGGGCGTGATCTGGTGAGTTCCACATCTCCCCTATTTCTGGAGCACGATCATTGGGTGCAAAGGTTTCAAACCAGGCATTAAATTCCTCTGAAGTAAATGTAGCTTTGTATCTGTTATAGGCAAGCTTCCAGTACTTTCCTAGTATCGGAGTTAACGGATACCCTTCCTCTGCATACTGAATAGCAGGCTCTAAAACTTCTTGAAGTGAAAGTTTCCCAAATCTTTCTGACAATGCAGCCCAAGCAGCAGGAACTCCTGGCACGGTCACAGGAATAACTCCGTGAACAGGTATTTTGTCATACCCTTTTTCTCTTATCGCGTCGATAGAGATAGATTGTGGTGCTGGACCCGAAGCGTTTAACCCATAGAGCCTGTCTTTTGTCCATACTAACGCAAAAGCATCCCCACCGATTCCGTTAGAGGTGGGTTCTACGACAGTAAGTGCCGCTGCCGTAGCAATTGCCGCATCAATTGCATTCCCGCCTTTTTTTAATATATCCATTCCCGCCTGTGCTGCTAAAGGCTGGGAGGTTGCAACCATTCCCTTTTTCGCAAATACCGTATGACGTTTTCCTTGAAACGGGTGATGTAAATAATCCATAATAACTCCCTTTTATACCTTCCTAACAGGTATGGTTTGATTTCTTAAGTATAATAAAAGAAACTCAGAAAATATATATGAATTTTCTCGCAATTCAAAAAAGAACACCCTCTAAAAATTAGAAGATGCTCTTATTTAATTTATCCATTTAAATTTTGATTAACTTTAATATATGTGCTATCCGACTGATGCTTAACTAGCCTAATAGCTTAACAATTTCTCTATTAAACGCCGGAATATCATCTGGAGTACGACTTGTCACCAACTGGTTTTGGCAAACGAATACTTCTTCATCATGGAATTTTACCCCTGCATTTTCTAAGTCTACTTTAATCGATTTATATCCAGTCGCGTCTCGACCATCTAATGTTTTCGCAGTGATGAGTAATTGTGGGCCGTGACAAATTGCAAACACTGGTTTTTTCTCATCCATAAAATACTTAGCAAATTGAACAAAACGATCATCTGCTCGTAAAATATCCGGTGAAAATCCTCCTGGTATAAATAATGCGTCAAATTCTTCAGGTTTCACTTCGTCAACGCCATAATCAATTTTCACCGTGGCTTCTCCGTTTTTACCTGTTACCTCTTTGCCTGCTTCTTTTTCAATAGCAAATACCTCATGCCCTGCATCATTTAGTGCCTGTGCTGGACCTGTGTATTCCACGTCTTCAAACATATTTGTGATTAATGTTGCTACTTTAGCCATTTCCTCACTCCTTAATTGTTTGTTCTCTCTTACTATTCCACTAAACTTGCTCTAGTAAACATTAGAAATACACAAGTAAATTCTAGATATAGTATTTCATGGACTGACCTAAATCCTGTTATCGAAAAGCGTTGAAAGAATGAAGTTAAAGGCACCTTTGCCTTGATCCGTTGTTCTAAAACCACTCGATGGGATAGCAGATTACATAAAAAAACCGACATACTAAATATGTCGGTTTTCTAAACTTATTCTTCTAAACCCATTTCAGCTTTTACAACTTCAACGATTCGGTTTACATAGTTTTCACATTCCACTTCGGTTGCTGCTTCTACCATTACGCGAACTAACGGCTCTGTACCAGATGGACGTACAAGGACACGACCATTACCAGCCATTTCACTTTCTACTTCACTAATAATAGTTGCCACTTTCTCATTTTCCGTTACCGCGTGCTTATCCGTAACTCGTACATTAATAAGCTTTTGTGGATAGATAGTCATTTCCGCAGCAAGCTCAGAAAGTTTTTTACCTGTTATTTTCATAATATTCACGAGCTGTAAACCACTTAATAAACCATCACCCGTTGTATTATAATCAAGGAAAACAATATGTCCTGATTGCTCCCCGCCTAGGTTAAAGCCATTCTTTTTCATCTCTTCTACTACGTATCGATCTCCAACAGCAGTTTTTACGCTCGTCATATCTTGTGTTTCTAATGCTTTGTAGAAGCCCATATTACTCATTACAGTGGAAACAACTGTCCCGTTATTTAGACGTCCATTTGCATGAAGATGTTTGGCACAAATATACATAATTTGGTCACCATCTACAATTTGTCCCTTTTCATCTACCGCAATTAAACGATCTCCATCTCCGTCAAAAGCAAGCCCAACATCTGCTCCTTTTTCTAGAACAAACTTCGCTAAGTTTTCTGGATGTGTAGAACCGACGCCATCATTAATATTCAATCCATTTGGTGAAGATCCCATTGTAGATAAGTCGGCATCTAAATCAGCAAATACGTGCGTTCCAAGAGACGATGTTGAACCATTTGCACAGTCCAGGGCTACATGGATCCCTACAAATTCTTCATCTATGGTTTGTTTCAAATACTGAATGTATTTTTGACCACCTTCGAAGTAATCAGATACCGTTCCGACACCTGCTCCGGTTGGACGTGGTAATTCATCTATATCACTATCTAATAGCTGCTCAATTTCTTCCTCTTGTCCATCAGTTAATTTAAATCCATCTGAGCCAAAGAATTTAATACCGTTATCTGCCACAGGGTTATGAGAGGCAGAAATCATCACACCAGCACTTGCACTCATTGCTCTAGTTAAATAAGCTACTGCAGGTGTACTAACAACTCCTAGACGCATTACCTCAACCCCTACGGATAAAAGGCCAGCCACAAGTGCACCCTCTAGCATGTGACCAGATATACGAGTATCCCGACCAATCAATACTTTCGGACGTTCTGTTACTTCCTTCGTTAGTATAAATCCACCAACTCTACCTAATTTAAATGCAAGTTCTGGTGTTAGCTCTGAGTTTGCAACGCCTCTAACTCCATCTGTACCAAAATATTTTCCCATTTATTCTTCTCTCCTTAAAAACCTGTTGTACAACCTATTAAGCTTCTTTAACCGTAAGGACTGCTTCTTGTTCAGAAGTTTCCCACTCTATTTCAGATGAACCCTCTATTTGGATTGGAAGAACACTTTCTCCCACCTCCGAATTAGTTGCTTCTACATATACAGAAAAATTGTTTAATTGAACCTTGTCTAAAGCCTCTGCTGTTCCTTTAGCAACAACCGAGACAATGCCGTCTGATGGTTTTTGAAAATTACTTACCAGCCTATCTGGCAACCCTCTTACATTAATCGGCACTTGGTCAAATGACTTTTCTGTAATTGTGGAAACTGGCTCTTCCTGTTCATCTGCCTCTTCCGTTTCAGAGTCAGGAGCAAGTGTAACGTCTCCTGTAATCTCTATTGTCTCTTTTGATATTTTTGTAACTCCTTCTGGTAAAGCTAATTTCATATTAAAGCTACCAGATTTTTCCATTTTACTTATATCTACATCGACATTTAGCTGATCTATTTTATCAAGTACTGATTTAGGTCCATATAATCGAATTGCATCTGTTTTTGTAGTTAGACCATTTACGGTGACCCCTTCTTTGGGTTTACCTTGTTTCACTAGAGCTATCGGTACCTCTTTACTATACTCTTCTATTTTTACACTTACTTGAACAGAATTTGGTTCAACGATGACG
The DNA here is from genome assembly GCF_038003185.1 of Psychrobacillus sp. FSL K6-1415. Classification (NCBI taxonomy): domain Bacteria; kingdom Bacillati; phylum Bacillota; class Bacilli; order Caryophanales; family Bacillaceae; genus Psychrobacillus; species Psychrobacillus sp. FSL K6-1415. The sequence goes on from NZ_JBBOOQ010000001.1 coordinate 4,037,556, forward strand.
TCTAGCTTATTTAAGTCAAGATCGAGTACTTTGACAGTCGTTTCTTGTTCAAAGGACTTGTTGATACCTTGGTCTCCTGAAATAGTAGCTTTTACATAACCTATGCTATTAATAACACTTTTTGCTCCTGTTACTGTTACTTTTTGTGGTTTTACCTCATATGACTTCACTACATAATTTTCAGCTAATAGGCTTTCATTCATATCCGTTTCTACACTAAACTCTCGAGAAATACGTTCTTCAATTACAACATCGACATAAACCGGATCTGTTCGAACATTTAAATTTTCTGGGAAGTTTTCCGTAGCTATCGGGACCCGATGAGTACCTATAGTTAGATCTCTAAGATCTACAAATACTTTAAAGTCTTTCATTAGTTTTGCCGATAACACCAATTGTCTTGGCCCCTCTACGTTGACGTTAACTGTCTTTGGTGGTCCGGTAACTACTAGGTTATCATCGTCATAATAAACCTCTAGAGGTATATCACGAATAACATCAACATCCTTGCTGCTTGCATTTGTATTATCACTTTCCAATTCACTTCTCACACTTATAAAAAGTGCAATTGCTAATACTAATGCAATTATTCGCAAGAACCAGGGATTGTTCATCATCTTATCCATTTTGTTTCCCCCTCCATAGCCATTTAGAAGAAGTTACCTGCTCCTCCTTCGGGAACCAAAGGCGAGTTAAATGGGACTCAAATTCTGCTATCGATAAATCTCTTCGTAAATCTCCATTGGAGGTTAAACTAATCGCACCAGTTTCTTCTGATACAACAATCGTTATAGCATCCGTCACTTCACTCAAGCCAATTGCAGCTCGATGCCTCGTACCTAGCTCTTTCGATATGAAAGGACTTTCTGATAAAGGTAAGTAAGAGGCTGCTGAAGCAATGGTATCTTTTTTTATAATAACGGCTCCGTCATGTAGTGGAGTGTTCGGTATGAATATATTAATAAGAAGCTCTGATGTAATATAGGAGTTTAACGGGATCCCCGTTTCTATATAATCTGTCAAACCAGTTTCTCTCTCTATGGAGATGAGTGCTCCGATTCGTCTTTTTGCCATATAACTAATCGATTTCGTCATCGCAGTAATAAGGCGACCTTGCTCTTCTTCCAATTGCATTGTGCTTCTAGAGAATAACTTACCTCTACCAATCTGCTCAAGTGCTCTTCTTATTTCTGGCTGGAATATAATAATGATTGCTAAAAATCCAAACTCAATTACTCGATCCAACAGCCAATCAAGTGTATTTAAGCCAAAAAAGTCCGTCACAACACGTGCAATGACAATGACAAAGATTCCTTTTAATAATTGAACTGCTTTAGTTCCTTTTATCAAGGTAATAACTTTGTAAATAACAAACCATACAAATAAGACATCCAAAATATTTACAATAACGTTTACTGGCATTAGGTCTGTAAATTGCTCCATAAACGACATGTGGCATCCCCCACTTTTCATCACTTATCCATTCTAGATAAGTATAACATAATTACGAAAATCCCTCGCTTTTGGAATCAAAAAAGTCTACCCAAAATATATATGGATAGACTTACTGTTATTTAGTCTCATCTTTTTCAAAGAATGAAACGACTTCCTTTGCACCATCTTTGATTTTGTACCATAGCCAGTCAAAGGCTTCATTGATTTCCTCACTAGTGCCAGTAATATTTGCGGTTGAAGCCATATATGCAGTACCATTAATAATGGTTAGGTTTCCATCTAATTCTCCATCAATCTGAACATCCCCGTTTCGAACAACCAAATCACCTTTAACGACTTGTCCTTCAGGTATAATAACCGTTTCTCCTTCTACTAGAACGTTTTCTTGTTTTGTAAAGGAGAACTGCTGTTCATCATTAAAATTCGTAAAAAGTGCACTACTCATCAATAATAAGAACATTGCAGCAGCTGTAAGTACTGGATGACGTCGCAACCATTTACTTACTCCTTCGTGGGATTTTTCTTTCGGTAACCTAGCTATAACAGAATGATTGAAATCATTTGGCGCTTCTATATGAGCAGCCCCTTTGACGAAAGCAACAACATCACTTAACTCATGCATATGTGCCTGACAGGCTTCGCATGATTGCAAATGAGATTTAAGTTCCAGCTCATGTTCACGGCTGATTTCACCATCTAAATATTCGTGCATAAAGTGAACAATTCGTTCTGGACATGCATTCATCTTGATTCCCTCCTATTTTAGATATGAGGCTGTCTGCTTAGCTGTTTTCTAAGCGCTTCTCGTCCTCTATGAATTCTTGTTTTAACTGTTCCAAGTGGCAGATCTAATATCTCACTTATTTCTTGCAGAGATAATTCTTCCATATATTTTAATACGATAGCGGATCTATACTTATCAGGAAGTCTACTAATTTCATACTGTATTCGGTCCTGTAGTTCCAGCTTCATGAGTTCTTCTTCAGGAAGTTCATCAGACGTTGCTATTTGTGAGTACATATCAAGACCTTCTGTACCTCTTACTTCAGCGTCCAAATAGTAGTCCGGCTTCTTTTTCCGAATACGATCAATACATAAGTTTGTCGCAATTCTATACAGCCAAGTTGAAAATTTTCTTTTTTGATCAAACGTATGAATATTAATAAAAGCACGGACAAATGCCTCTTGAGCTATATCCTCTGCCTCGTGACGGTTACCAAGCATCCTATAACATACTTGATATAACCTATGCTGATACAGGTCGACAATCTCCGCGAATGCGTCTTTATCGCCTTTTAATATCTGTTTTATTCGTTTGTTCACTAACGCATCCATCGTGTATTTCGCCCCCGCTCCATGCGGCTGTCTTACCTATACGTATGAAGGTATCAACAGGTTTCATTTTTTTTGTATATCTTAATATTATCAAACATTTCCATCTTTGTGTGGATTTTCAAAAAGAAAAAAGCAGACTGGATGTCCGCTTTTTCTTATCAAAGATATACCTTACTTGTTTTAACTTTCTATTTTGAGCACTATTAATTACAAAAAAAATTTTTAGACAAGACTTTCCCCTAATAGTGAACCCATTAATCCAACCGCTACATCAGCCGTTTTATTTTTTTCATCGAGAATTGGATTTACTTCTACGAATTCAGCTGAAGTAACCATCTCTGAAGCATATAGCATTTCCATCGCTAAATGACTTTCTCTGTATGTAATACCTCCAGCTACTGGAGTTCCTACCCCAGGTGTATATAAAGGATCTAAACCATCTAAATCGAGTGAAAGGTGAACCCCATCAACTTTACGATCCTTGAAATACTGAATTGTTTGAGTCATTACTTCCGACATTCCAAGCTTGTCAATTTCATGCATAGAGAATACTTTAATCCCTTTTTCTTTAATAAGATCTCGTTCTCCCGGATCAACCGAACGAGCACCAATAATCACGACATTCTCTGGTTTAATCTTCGGAGCAAAATCTCGAATATTCACAAGCGCTTCATGACCTAAGCCAATACTTACAGCAAGTGGCATCCCATGGATATTTCCAGAAGGCGATGTTTCAGCTGTATTTAAATCGGCATGAGCATCATACCAAATGACTCCTAGGTTGTCATAACGATCTGCTAACCCTGCAAGTGTTCCTATAGCAATACTATGATCACCACCAAGTACTATCGGAAAATTACCTTCTCCAATAATATCATGAACTCTATTAGCAAGTATTGTATTCGCTGCAACTACTTCTTCTAGATTACGTAATTTCGTGTTTTGAGATGTCTCTCTTCTTCCAATCGCAATATCCCCAACATCATCTACGGAGTGCCCAAGCTCTTGAAGTCTTTCTACTACACCCGCATATCGTATTGCACTTGGTCCCATATCGACGCCTCGTCTATTTTGACCCAGGTCCATTGGAACCCCTATAATTGAAATGTTTAATTTACTCATTATTTTATACCCCCTTAAGTTGTTACTCCCATTGTAAATGCTAAAGGGTGTTTGGCTCAACCAAGCATAATTACGAATATTTATTCATTAATTGAACAAGCTTGTATTTCACTTCCGACCATTCACTTTCAATAATAGAGTATACAACCGCATTTCGAACAGACCCGTTAGATCGTATTCGTTCATTACGCAGTATACCCTCTTTTACGCCGCCAATTCGTTCGATTGCCCGTTGAGAGGATAGATTTAATTCATCTGTTTTAAACTGAACTCGAATCATACCCATTTGCTCAAAGCAATACTTTAACAACATATACTTGCAGGTTGTATTTACATGTGTACGCTGATATTGTTTTCCATAGAAAGTAGAACCTATCTCGCAACTATTATTCGACTGATCCATCGCATAAATACGAGTGGTCCCCATAATTTCTTTTGTGTTTGTATTTTCAACTACAAATGCCAAAGCAGTGCTATCCACATTCATTTGATGAATACCAGCATACAACCACTTTTCTAGCTGTTCTTTGCTTTCAATCCTATTTAACATAAATTCAAATATCCCTGGTTCATAAAGTTCCCACAATAGTTCACAATCTGAAACTAGAAGCGGGCGTAAAGTCACATCCCCATAGATTAATGTCTCAGTCAAATCGTACACCTCACTTTTTTATTTCATCATAAAGGAAACTACTCTATTTTGAAAAGCATTTTTTATACAAAAAAACTCTTTCAACTTTTGATTGAAAGAGTTTAACTATACTATTTATGGAGCCTAGCGGGATCGAACCGCTGACCTCCTGCGTGCAAGGCAGGCGCTCTCCCAGCTGAGCTAAGGCCCCATGCTATTTGAAATTTAAAAACGATTGGCTGGGGTACCTGGATTCGAACCAGGGCATGATGGAATCAAAATCCATTGCCTTACCGCTTGGCTATACCCCAATAAACTGGTGGAGGGGGGCGGATTCGAACCGCCGAACCCTAAGGAGCGGATTTACAGTCCGCCGCGTTTAGCCACTTCGCTACCCCTCCAAAGCTACGTATAAATATAATGGTGGAGGATGACGGGCTCGAACCGCCGACCCTCTGCTTGTAAGGCAGATGCTCTCCCAGCTGAGCTAATCCTCCTGGGTTTTATGAATGCTGGTACAGTATAGCTTTCCATCTCGAACTACTATTATTCATTCAAGTGAAACTATTCCTCATTTATGTAAAAACCAGACAAGAACTATAATATCATATATCTGACATTAAGACAAGTTTTTTCCTTAAATAATTTGTAGTGAAGCTTCCAACCGGATTTGAACCGGTGACCTCTTCCTTACCATGGAAGCACTCTACCTACTGAGCTATGGAAGCAAAGACAAAAAAATGGCTCCGAAGGTAGGACTCGAACCTACGACCGATCGATTAACAGTCGATTGCTCTACCACTGAGCTACTTCGGAACGTATACCTATTTAAAGTACAAATATAATTATAGCAACTCTTCTTAAAAATTCAAGTCTGTATTTGAAGAATTGAAAAAAAGTATTCTTTTTAATTTTGTACTCTTTCTTATGTATGTAAGCACTCTACTAATGTGATGAGAAATAAGTGCCTTGGTGAGCAGTTTAGGGATTAACAACGATCTTATCATAGCGTAATTATGATAAATACTCTATATAAAACCTATGAGTCGGCAGATTTCTTCGTCAGCCGCATTCGTTCAATTCTCGCGTATGTTATACGCTCCGAGTCTCTCTCGTTTGCTTCCTCGAACTCTTTGCCCCTCTACTTTCTCGCATACTTTTTTATAGAGAAAGACTGCCTACGGCTTATTTATTTATACAAAAAAAGCCGCTACCAATTTCTCGGTAACGACTTTTTCTTGGTGCCCAGCGACGTCCTACTCTCACAGGGGGAGACCCCCAACTACCATCGGCGCAAGAGCTTAACTTCCGTGTTCGGGCTGCGAAAGCAGATGGTCGGCAGATTTCTTCGTCAGCCGCTCTCGTTCAATTCTCGCGTATGTTATACGCTCCGAGTCTCTCTCGTTTGCTTCCTCGAACTCTTTGCCCCTCTACTTTCTCGCATACTTTTTTATAGAGAAAGACTGCCTACGGCTTATTTATTTATACAAAAAAAGCCGCTACCAATTTCTCGGTAACGACTTTTTCTTGGTGCCCAGCGACGTCCTACTCTCACAGGGGGAGACCCCCAACTACCATCGGCGCAAGAGCTTTACTTCCGTGTCCGGGGCTGCGAAAGCAGATGGTCAGCAGATTTCTTCGTCAGCCGCTCTCGTTCAATTCTCGCGTATGTTATACGCTCCGAGTCTCTCTCGTTTGCTTCCTTGAACTCTTTGCCCCTCTACTTTCTCGCATGCTTCTTTATAGAGAAAGACTGCCTACGGCTTATTTATTTTTACAAAAAAAGCCGCTACCAATTTCTCGGTAACGACTTTTTCTTTGGTGCCCAGCGACGTCCTACTCTCACAGGGGGAGACCCCCAACTACCATCGGCGCTGAAGAGCTTAACTTCCGTGTTCGGTATGGGAACGGGTGTGACCTCTTCGCCATCATCACTAGACTCATTCGGCTTTCAATATACGGCGCATTGCGTTGTCAACTTCATTCGATCTGTCAGTCACGTACGTTAGTACGTTCCTTCTTTCTCTCAATTGTTTCCTCGAATTACTCGTGTCTTGAAACCCTCATATATAGAGTGTTTGTTCACTCAAAACTGGATAAACGACATTGTTACGTTAAACAAATTTGGTTAAGTCCTCGATCGATTAGTATTCGTCAGCTGCACGTGTCGCCACGCTTCCACCCCGAACCTATCTACCTCATCGTCTTTGAGGGATCTTACTTACTTGCGTAATGGGAAATCTCATCTTGAGGGGGGCTTCGTGCTTAGATGCTTTCAGCACTTATCCCGTCCACACATAGCTACCCAGCGATGCTCTTGGCAGAACAACTGGTACACCAGCGGTGTGTCCATCCCGGTCCTCTCGTACTAAGGACAGCTCCTCTCAAATTTCCTACGCCCACGACGGATAGGGACCGAACTGTCTCACGACGTTCTGAACCCAGCTCGCGTACCGCTTTAATGGGCGAACAGCCCAACCCTTGGGACCGACTACAGCCCCAGGATGCGATGAGCCGACATCGAGGTGCCAAACCTCCCCGTCGATGTGGACTCTTGGGGGAGATAAGCCTGTTATCCCCGGGGTAGCTTTTATCCGTTGAGCGATGGCCCTTCCATGCGGAACCACCGGATCACTAAGCCCGTCTTTCGACCCTGCTCGACTTGTAGGTCTCGCAGTCAAGCTCCCTTCTGCCTTTACACTCTTCGAATGATTTCCAACCATTCTGAGGGAACCTTTGGGCGCCTCCGTTACACTTTAGGAGGCGACCGCCCCAGTCAAACTACCCGCCTGACACTGTCTCCTACCCGGGTTACGGGTATGGGTTAGAATTTCAATACAACCAGGGCAGTATCCCACCGACGCCTCCTCCGAAGCTGGCGCTCCGGGCTCTAAGGCTCCTGCCTATCCTGTACAAGTTGCACCAAAATTCAATATCAAGCTATAGTAAAGCTCCACGGGGTCTTTCCGTCCTGTCGCGGGTAACCTGCATCTTCACAGGTACTATAATTTCACCGAGTCTCTCGTTGAGACAGTGCCCAGATCGTTACGCCTTTCGTGCGGGTCGGAACTTACCCGACAAGGAATTTCGCTACCTTAGGACCGTTATAGTTACGGCCGCCGTTTACTGGGGCTTCAATTCGCACCTTCGCTTGCGCTAAGCACTCCTCTTAACCTTCCAGCACCGGGCAGGCGTCAGCCCCTATACTTCACCTTACGGTTTTGCAGAGACCTGTGTTTTTGCTAAACAGTCGCCTGGGCCTATTCACTGCGGCTCTTCTAGGCTATGCACCCAAAAGAGCACCCCTTCTCCCGAAGTTACGGGGTCATTTTGCCGAGTTCCTTAACGAGAGTTCTCTCGCTCACCTTAGGATTCTCTCCTCGACTACCTGTGTCGGTTTGCGGTACGGGCACCTATCACCTCGCTAGAGGCTTTTCTTGGCAGTGTGAAATCAGGAACTCCGGACATACGTCCTCGCCATCACAGCTCAATGTTATAGAATGCGGATTTGCCTACATTCACACCTTACTGCTTGGACATGCATAACCAACAGCATGCTTACCCTATCCTTCTGCGTCCCCCCATTACTCAAACGGTGGTTTGGTGGTACAGGAATATCAACCTGTTATCCATCGCCTACGCCTATCGGCCTCGGCTTAGGTCCCGACTAACCCTGAGCGGACGAGCCTTCCTCAGGAAACCTTAGTCATACGGTGGACGGGATTCTCACCCGTCTTTCGCTACTCATACCGGCATTCTCACTTCTAAGCGCTCCACCAGTCCTTCCGGTCTGACTTCAACGCCCTTAGAACGCTCTCCTACCACTGATACCAAAGGTATCAATCCACAGCTTCGGTGATTTGTTTAGCCCCGATACATTTTCGGCGCAGCGTCACTCGACCAGTGAGCTATTACGCACTCTTTAAATGATGGCTGCTTCTAAGCCAACATCCTGGTTGTCTAAGCAACGCCACATCCTTTTCCACTTAACAAATACTTTGGGACCTTAGCTGGTGGTCTGGGCTGTTTCCCTCTTGACTACGGATCTTATCACTCGCAGTCTGACTCCCAAACATAAATCATTGGCATTCGGAGTTTGTCTGAATTCGGTAACCCGGGATGGGCCCCTAGTCCAAACAGTGCTCTACCTCCAAGATTCTAACGTTTGAGGCTAGCCCTAAAGCTATTTCGGAGAGAACCAGCTATCTCCAGGTTCGATTGGAATTTCTCCGCTACCCACACCTCATCCCCGCACTTTTCAACGTGCGTGGGTTCGGACCTCCAGTAAGTGTTACCTTACCTTCATCCTGGACATGGGTAGATCACCTGGTTTCGGGTCTACGACCACATACTCATTCGCCCTATTCAGACTCGCTTTCGCTGCGGCTCCGTCTTCTCAACTTAACCTTGCATGTAATCGTAACTCGCCGGTTCATTCTACAAAAGGCACGCTATCACCCATTAACGGGCTCTAACTACTTGTAGGCACACGGTTTCAGGATCTATTTCACTCCCCTTCCGGGGTGCTTTTCACCTTTCCCTCACGGTACTGGTTCACTATCGGTCACTAGGTAGTATTTAGCCTTGGGAGATGGTCCTCCCGGATTCCGACGGAATTTCACGTGTTCCGCCGTACTCAGGATACACTCAAGAGAGAATGAATTTTGGACTACGGGGCTTTTACCCTATCCTGCGGACCTTTCCAGATCGCTTCGTCTAACTCATTCCTTTGTAACTCTATGTAGAGTGTCCTACAACCCCAAGAGGCAAGCCTCTTGGTTTGGGCTATTCCCGTTTCGCTCGCCGCTACTCAGGGAATCGATTTTTCTTTCTCTTCCTCCAGGTACTTAGATGTTTCAGTTCCCTGGGTGTGTCTCAGATGCGCTATGTATTCACGCAAATGTACTGCTCCATTACGAACAGTGGGTTTCCCCATTCGGAAATCTCCGGATCAAAGCTCACTTACAGCTCCCCGAAGCATATCGGTGTTAGTGCCGTCCTTCGTCGACTCCTAGTGCCAAGGCATTCACCGTGCGCCCTTATTAACTTAACCTAAAAGTTAAAAAGTCTTACACGTTGTAATTATGTAAATAATCACAACAGAATTTCTTGTTGTTTATTGTTTCAATGTCGTTTTATCCAGTTTTCAAAGAACAAAGGTTTGCTCACTTTGCGACGAAAAATCGCAGGAGCAAGTATAGAATCTTCATATAAAATGAACATTCAAAACTGAACTGCAAAACGTTAAGATACGAATAAAGATTCGTATTCCGATATTATCCTTAGAAAGGAGGTGATCCAGCCGCACCTTCCGATACGGCTACCTTGTTACGACTTCACCCCAATCATCTGTCCCACCTTCGGCGGCTGGCTCCCGTAAGGGTTACCCCACCGACTTCGGGTGTTACAAACTCTCGTGGTGTGACGGGCGGTGTGTACAAGGCCCGGGAACGTATTCACCGTGGCATGCTGATCCACGATTACTAGCGATTCCGGCTTCATGTAGGCGAGTTGCAGCCTACAATCCGAACTGAGAACGGTTTTATGGGATTTGCTCACCCTCGCGGGGTTGCGACCCTCTGTACCGTCCATTGTAGCACGTGTGTAGCCCAGGTCATAAGGGGCATGATGATTTGACGTCATCCCCACCTTCCTCCGGTTTATCACCGGCAGTCACCTTAGAGTGCCCAACTGAATGCTGGCAACTAAGATCAAGGGTTGCGCTCGTTGCGGGACTTAACCCAACATCTCACGACACGAGCTGACGACAACCATGCACCACCTGTCACCGCTGTCCCCGAAGGGAAAAGCCTATCTCTAGGCCGGTCAGCGGGATGTCAAGACCTGGTAAGGTTCTTCGCGTTGCTTCGAATTAAACCACATGCTCCACCGCTTGTGCGGGCCCCCGTCAATTCCTTTGAGTTTCAGTCTTGCGACCGTACTCCCCAGGCGGAGTGCTTAATGCGTTAGCTGCAGCACTAAGGGGCGGAAACCCCCTAACACTTAGCACTCATCGTTTACGGCGTGGACTACCAGGGTATCTAATCCTGTTTGCTCCCCACGCTTTCGCGCCTCAGCGTCAGTTACAGACCAGAAAGCCGCCTTCGCCACTGGTGTTCCTCCAAATCTCTACGCATTTCACCGCTACACTTGGAATTCCGCTTTCCTCTTCTGTACTCAAGTCCCCCAGTTTCCAATGACCTTCCACGGTTGAGCCGTGGGATTTCACATCAGACTTAAAGGACCGCCTGCGCGCGCTTTACGCCCAATAATTCCGGACAACGCTTGCCACCTACGTATTACCGCGGCTGCTGGCACGTAGTTAGCCGTGGCTTTCTAATGAGGTACCGTCAAGGTACGAGCAGTTACTCTCGTACTTGTTCTTCCCTCACAACAGAGTTTTACGATCCGAAAACCTTCTTCACTCACGCGGCATTGCTCCATCAGACTTTCGTCCATTGTGGAAGATTCCCTACTGCTGCCTCCCGTAGGAGTCTGGGCCGTGTCTCAGTCCCAGTGTGGCCGATCACCCTCTCAGGTCGGCTACGCATCGTCGCCTTGGTGAGCCGTTACCTCACCAACTAGCTAATGCGCCGCGGGCCCATCCTGTAGTGACAGCGAGATGCCGTCTTTTAACATCTCCCCATGTGAGGAAATGGATTATTCGGTATTAGCCCCGGTTTCCCGGAGTTATCCCAATCTACAGGGCAGGTTGCCCACGTGTTACTCACCCGTCCGCCGCTAAATCAGAAGAAGCAAGCTTCTTCGTCATTCGCTCGACTTGCATGTATTAGGCATGCCGCCAGCGTTCGTCCTGAGCCAGGATCAAACTCTCCATAAGATCTGGATGACGTTACGCAGCACATTGCTTTGTCAGCTTCACTCGTTCGGTCAGTCACGTACGTTAGTACGTTCCTTCCCTCTCTCGATTGCTTCCTCGCACTGCACTACGTCTCGTCATCCAGCGAATAGAACTAGTTTAAAAGCTCATTTGTTTTGCTGGCATCATCATTAAATGATGTCAAAATTGTTTTGCTATCAGACTAACAAAGTTAGCTGATAAGCTGTATGTCTTAACGTTTTGCATGTTCAGTTTTCAATGTTCATATTGTTTAAGTTGTCGTCTTGTTTCAGCGACCTTTGTATCTTAACATCTTTTTAACATTAATGTCAACACTAAATCATAAAATTAATTAAAACGATTTGAAAAGGTGTGTGTTTCTTTGAAAACAAAAGCTTTACTAGTTGGTTTATTGATTGTCTTAGGATTGTTTTTATTTAATGTACCAAAAAATCTATCCTCGCTGCTCCCTGTATTTCAGCTTACGGAAAAGCCTACTGTTATTTCGAAAGGATCATATGGGAATACTATTACGGTTGATTTAACTTTTGGAAAGGATGATATAGAAAAGTTTGTAAATGACTTACAAGCTCCTTATCCGCATTTCTTTATAAGTATTGAATGGATCGAACGCTCTGAGGACATTATAAAAGTCATGAAAGAAAAAAACGTACCCATTAGTCTTTTAGGTACAAGTGGAGCAACTTATATAGAAAATCCAACTTTGTTTGAAAAAGAAGTTGAAAGATTTGAACAAGCGATAGGAGAAAGACCACTTTGGTTTAGAACAATAGATTATGAGTTTCCTATTGAATTGCAAAAAAAGGCTTGGGAACAGGAAGTAAATTTACTCAGCTCTAGTAAGTACTGGTCCAATAAAGTTCCTGCACTTGAAAAAGGAGATATCCTTACCGTTCCCCTTCATCAAGAAGAACGAATAGATATACAACAGCTGGTAAAGTTTGTTAAGTCAAAAAAAATTATTACCATTGAACAAAATATCTTCGGTTTAAAAGTAAAAACAAAAACTTATCCAGAATAAAAAATTAGTCATAAACCAGGTAAAGTCACCGTAAGTACGTAAGTAGTTCATTATAATCCTTATAAATTTAAAAGTTGCTCCGACTAGTAGTCAGAGCAACTTTTATTAGTTCTTAGCAGATGCTGCTTCTCTTCTGTTTTTTCTACGTTCTTCCAACTTCAAACGATCGACCTCAGACTTAGCGTTATATTTTGGCAGCGCCAGTAATTGATATGCATTAACCGCTAAAATCGGGAACAATAATAATGTAACCCAACTATCTACATTATCCGCTCGTACCATTAGTACCGGAAGCCACTCTAAGGTTGAGATAACTATCATGAAAAATAAAGCAGATATAAGTGCGTGCTTTTTCGTAAGATTCGCTTTAACAATTGCCACTACTACTGAGGTAATGATTAATACTGTAAGTAAGATAACGTATAACCATATTTGTCCGGTTGTTTCTGCATTTGGTCTAAAACGAAACATAATTAAATCAAATATAACAAATGCAATAATCAATAACTGCACCCAGTTCCACAGAGTAAGGGTCCTAAAAATATTTACACCCATTTGGTGAATTGTTAAATAGGCAAAGTAACCCATTTGAGCAATTACACTAATTGTAAAGCCCATTACTACCATAAACGCAAATGCAGCTAAGAACTCTCCCCATTGTCCTGCTTCAAAGTATTGTGAAAAAGCATCATCCCAACGTATAAATAAACCAAAAACACCTGTTACTAAACCACCGATTAGCAAGGCATTTAGAAAGAATTTAAACCAATTTCGAATAGTCACTGCAAGATTTCCTCCATCTTTTCTATTTCCTTTATAAGTATAAATTGTAACAAGCCTTTTATGAAAAATCTATTTCTTCCTACTGACTATACATATTTCCTAACCAAATGTGAACAATAATCGAAAGGACGGTGACGGATATGAAATACTTTGCTCTTTTATTATTGAGTCTTGGACTTCTCGCTAGTTGTAGTTCTCCTGCTACTCAGCCTTCTTATGAGGAGAATAAGAAAATGTTCATTGATGCTCTGCAAACCGAGGATGGAAAAAAAGCAATTCGGACATTATTGTCAGATCCTCAATTCAAAGAACTCCTAGTATTAGACAGTGAACAAGTAAAGACATCTGTTGAACAGACAATGCTTTCAAAAGAAGCTGAGGACTTTTGGAAGGAAGTTTATTCAGATCCAAAGTTTTCAGAGACAATGGCAAAGAGTATGGTAAAGCAGCAAGAGGAATTAATGAAAGCCTTAATGAAGGATCCAAATTATTTAAAGGATTTAGAGACCTTTTTTAGTTCAGCTGAGATGAAAAAAGAATTAGCTAAAGTATTGGAATCCAGCGATATGAGAAAAGAAATGCAAAAGGTTGTAGAAGAAACTATCAAAAGTCCGGTACTGCAAGCTAAGTGGCAGAAATTAGTGGAGGAAGCTGGGGGTAAAACTGAAAAAGCTGGGGGCGGATCTGAAGGAGGAGGAGCTGCTGGTTCATCTGAGGAAGATAAGAAGAAAGAAGAAGAAGAAAAATAGGCCGCTCCTCTTTGGAAACGGCCTCTTTCTTATGCTTTTTCTATAACTTTTTGCGCAATATCTAAATAAATTTTTCCAGTATTATGTGTTTCTTCATAAACAGATGGAGCAAAATCGATGTCATTCCAGTCTGGCTGCCCTAATGGAAGTTGTCCTAGTAATTCTGTACGTAATTCCTCTGCAAGCTTCGGTCCTCCACCTTTACCAAATACAAATTCTTTTTCTCCTGTGGATTTTGATTCATACCACGACATATTTTCGATTACTCCAAGAATTTCGTGATCAGTTTGAAGTGCCATTGCACCTGCTCTTGCTGCAACAAATGCAGCTGTTGGATGCGGTGTTGTTACTACGATTTCTTTCGATGTCGGTAGCATTTGGTGAATATCTAAAGCGACATCTCCAGTACCTGGTGGTAAATCTAAGAGCAGAAAGTCTAATTCTCCCCATTCAACATCTTTGAAGAATTGGTCTAGTACTTTTCCAAGCATTGGTCCGCGCCATACAACTGGTGTATTGTTCTCTACAAAGAAGCCCATAGAGATTACTTTGACACCTTTACGTTCTACAGGAATAATACGGTCCTCTATAATCTGCGGAATGTCTTTTACGCCCATCATATCAGGTACACTAAACCCATAAATATCAGCATCTACAAGCCCTACTTTTTTACCTAAACGAGCAAGCGCAACCGCTAGGTTCACTGAAACAGTAGATTTACCAACACCGCCTTTTCCAGATGCTATAGAAATAATTTTCACTTTACTAGTTGGAGAGAGAAGATTTTCGTTGTCACTTTCTTTTGTTTTCCCTCGAAACTGCTCCAGTACTTCTTTTGGTAGCTCTTCAAAACGAATACCTACAGTTGCAGCGCCTGCTTCTTTCAAGACTTCTACAACTTTTCCTTGTAGTTGCATTTGTTCTGCTGAATTTATTTTAGCTATAGCTAGCTTTACACTTACATGATTTTTCTCTTCTTTAATAGACACTTCTGAAATCCCATTCGTTTCTTCTAGTGTTCTATGTAAAAATGGGTCGTTTAATGCTCCTAGCAAAGTACGAACTTGTTGCTCATTAATCATCTGTAGACACTCCCCTTAAGTTTAACTATTCGCCTTATAGTATACCATAATAGAGTGTCTACAATACGTTACATTGTCTTAGTAAATATTATCCTCAACAAATTCAATTACACCTTCAGATATAGCTTCTACCATTTCCTTCTGGTACTTTTCAGACTTCAATAATTCTCGCTCTTCATTATTACTTAAAAAGCCTGTTTCTACTAATACTGCAGGTGCATTTGCTTTCTTCAATATATATACCTGTTTAATCGCCAGTGCTTCCCGCTCTGTGTTTCCGATTTTTTCTCGAATGGACCCTTGTATAGATTTAGCTAATAACTCTCCACCTGCGTGTCCGTCTGCATGATAAAAGACTTGAGCCCCTCTCCATCTTTCCTCTGGAACTGCATTCACATGCAAGCTAATGACTAAGTCTGCCTCTGAGTTATTCATAATTTCTTCACGCAATAATAGGTCGGCAACCTTTCTAGCCCTCGTAGTAGGGAAATCCTCATCGGGTCTATGTTCTGCAATTGCATCACCTTCCTTACTTCGTGTCATGACCACTGTTGCACCCTGCGACTTCAACTTTTTCTCTAGTTTTAGGGACATAGCTAGCGTAATATCTCGTTCAACTGTATCGCCACTACTAGCTCCACCATCAATCCCTCCATGCCCTGGATCAATGACAATCTTCACTCCACTCATTGGTTCAGGCAAGAAAAAACCAATGTCACTAGCTTTTGTTCCATACACAACTGCAAGAAGGGATATCAAAAACAAAACAAAGATAATTAGCCACTTTTTCAGGTTCATCGCTCCTTTTTCACTCATTATACGTATGAGGGACAAAGAGTATGATTAGAATTGTCCACGTATTTTTGAACTGTAATAGAACGATGGAATAGCTAATAACGTGATAAGTGAAATGATGATGAACACCATTGCGCCACCGCTCATCGTATCCAACAGAAAACCACCCAAACTAGGACCAGCTATTCGACCGACAGACTTTACACCTGAAAGGGCAAAATAAGTACCCTTCTCATGATCCTCACACATTCCATCTAAATGAATATCAACCATAGTAAATACTAATACTTCTCCAGCTGTAAAAATAACCATAGCAACCATTAACCACAATATTAAGTCACTCTGCCCAAAGAAAAATAATCCAATTGACAATAACCCACTTCCAATCATTAAGGAAGTAGTCGTGCTTATCAATTCTCCTAGCTTATAGACAAAGTACTGAATGACTAATACGGTAATAGCATTTGTTGTTATAAGCCACGCGAAATATTTTATTGCTAGTTCAT
Organism: Psychrobacillus sp. FSL K6-1415; assembly: GCF_038003185.1. Taxonomy (NCBI): domain Bacteria; kingdom Bacillati; phylum Bacillota; class Bacilli; order Caryophanales; family Bacillaceae; genus Psychrobacillus; species Psychrobacillus sp. FSL K6-1415. Next base: position 4,053,897 of record NZ_JBBOOQ010000001.1, read on the forward strand.
GGTCAAAAGACTTCCCTATGTGTTGACTAAAAGTAGAGTCAAACTGACTGTAACCAAAACTAATAAAGATTAATGCCAACACAAAAATCGAAAAACTTGTATCCCTTTTAAAGACATGAAACGAATGAAATATTGAAGGCTTCGTTAAACTAATAGGTTCCTGTTTCAGAGGGTACTTATTAAATATAAAGACAAATGTTAATATGTTTAATAAGAAAATAAGTCCAACAATAAAAAATAGATTTACCATTCCATACTTTTGGAAATAAACAGAAATCAGCGGGGCAACTGCAGCAGATATATTAATCAAAAAGTAGCGGATATTAAATATTAATCGACGATTTTCTGGTTCTGTATATAGACTCAGTAATACACGGTAAGTAGGTTCCACAACTGCCTGACTCGCACCAAGCAAAACAGCAAATCCTAAAAACCCTGCATAATAATCGATGAAAGGGAAATAAAAATAGCAAACTAAATATCCAAGGAGTCCTACCATTATGACTTTGTTCTTAGGATACTTATCAATATATGGTCCTACAAAAAAACTCATCACTAAATTAGATAGAGCCAGTGTCGATATAATCGTTCCAATTTGCACGCCCGAATAATGAAAGTCCTCGAGCAAAAATAGCGTTAAATAAGGCAAAACTAAAAACGTTCCAAAACGCGCAATAAAAATACTAACAAGTATCGTGCCCGTCACAGCATTAAATTTACTTCTCATACATTCCCTCTTCTTCTTTATAAATCATTACTGACTTTTATATGTATACAAACTAACCGACTTGCCTTTTAAAATTATTTCTTTTTCTAATTGCATACCATTTTTGATGGCTACACGACCAGATCTTGTGTTGTCCGTCTGAATAAGAGAGATTAGACGATGTATACCTAACTGATTGGTTGCACGATTAAGCAATGCTTTAGCTGCTTCTGTTGCATACCCATTACCCCAGAATTCTTTTGCAATCCAATAACCAATTTCTAGCTCTTCTTTTCCGTCAATTTGTTGAGGAATTATTCCAGCGTGTCCTATTGGAATCCCATCCTCTTTTCGAACGAGTAATTTTAAGCCAAACTCTTCGTTTTGCTTATAGTGACTCTGAATCCTTTCTAAAAAAGCAAGTGCTTCTTCTGTATTTCGCGTATCGCCATTCCCTATGTACTTCATCATCTCCGAATCATTTAACATTGAATATAAAAAGTCAAAGTCATTCGCCTCATACAAACGAAATACTAATCTTTGTGAGGTAAGATCCATTTTCGCTCCTCCTTTATAATTATTTTCTAAATATACACCTCTCAAAATAGACATACAATTACTTTTTAAACATTTTGACAACCGTCTATATTTCTCGCATGACCAAACAAAAAAAGCACTCCCCGAGAAATCTCGAGAAATGCTTTGAACTGATAATTTAATATTAACGTTTTGAGAACTGAGGTGCACGACGAGCGCCTTTAAGTCCTGGTTTTTTACGTTCTTTCATACGTGGATCACGCGTTAAGAATCCTGCTGATTTCAATGCTGGACGGAAATCAGGATCTACTGTAAGTAGTGCACGTGCAATACCATGACGGATTGCTCCTGCTTGTCCTGTGAATCCACCACCATTAACGTTTACGTGTACATCGTAGCTACCTAAAGTTTGAGTAGTTACTAATGGTTGTTTAATGATTTCACGTAAAGTTTCGTATGGTACGTAATCTGCTACGTCACGTTTGTTGATAACGATATTTCCTTCGCCCGGTACTAAACGCACACGTGCTACTGAACTTTTACGGCGACCAGTGCCGATATATTGAACTTGTGCCAAGTGAATGTCCTCCTCTTAATTATTATCCGCGAAGCTCGTATGCTTCTGGTTTCTGTGCTGCATGTGGGTGTTCTGCTCCAGTATAAACGTGAAGCTTGCTGAACATTTGACGTCCTAAAGAGTTTTTAGGAAGCATTCCTTTAATTGCTAACTCAAGCATTTTCGTTGGGTACTTAGTACGCATTTCTAAAGCTGTACGTTGTTTAAGTCCACCTGAGAATTGAGTGTGACGGTAGTAAATTTTGTCATTTAACTTGTTCCCAGTTAAATGAATTTTTTCTGCATTAAGAATGATCACATGATCACCTGTGTCAACGTTCGGTGTGAATGTTGGTTTGTTTTTACCACGTAAAATAGCTGCAACTTCTGAAGCTAGACGACCAAGAGTTTGGCCTTCAGCGTCTACTACTAACCATTTACGTTCTACTTCGTGACCTTTAGCCATGAATGTTGTACGCATGTATTTTGTCCTCCTAATTCAATCATAATCGATCTAAAATTTTCTATATCCTCATACCAATAAGTTTCGGGGCTTATATTGTGGGGTTAAGAAATACCATACATCATCATACCTCGAATGTAACAATTAGTCAAGCATTTTCCGTAAAACACCTGGTGATGTTGTTTCATTCATCGTAAGCTACTTTTTCGAGGTATAAACCGTGTGCTGGAGCGGTTTTCCCTGCTTCCTTTCGAGAACACGACAAGAGGATTTCCGAAAGACTTTCCACACTTTTTTTTCGAATACCTACTTCCCATAATGTACCTGCAATAATACGCACCATATTATATAAAAAGCCACTTCCACTAATAACCATATGGAGTTGTTGTGTTTCTTTCTTCATTTCAAAGTTAATAGAATAAATAGTTCTCACAAAATCATTTACATTCGTTTTAGCTGCACAAAAACTTGAAAAATCATGAGTACCCAACAAATGTTGAGCAGCTTCTTGCATCGATGCGATATCTGGTTTGTATCGGTCAGCATGTACGGAAAAGTCACGCTCAAATGGACTATGTATTTCACTAAGTGACCAAATATAACGATAAGTCTTTCCAATAGCATGGTATCGGGCATGAAAATCATCAGATACCTGTTCTACCGATAATATTCGAATATCTCCAGGTAGTTGAACATTTAAAGCGGTACACCAACGATCTAACGGAAATGTTAACGGGCTATCAAAGTGAATAACTTGTCCTGTTGCATGAACGCCAGCATCTGTTCTTCCACTTGCAACAATTTTAACAACGGCGCCTTTATGAATTGTTTCTAGGACACGTTCTATTTCCAATTGAACAGTTCGTTTTCCCGGTTGAACCTGATAACCAGAAAACTGACTGCCATCATAACTAATAATCGCTCGAAGTCTCACGTTAACACCTCTTAATCATTTTCTAAAGTAAACCAGTATTGCAGCAAGTACGACGAGCGACAGGATGATTAACGTGTCTCTCGTAGCCCATTCTAGCTTTCTGTACCTAGTACGTCCCTCGCCGCCTTTATAGCCTCTTACTTCCATTGCAGTTGCTAAATCCTCTGCACGTTTAAATGCGCTTACAAACAAAGGTATTAGAAGTGGAACGATTGCATTCATTCTCTCCTTCATACTACCCGTTGTCATATCAGATCCTCTCGCCATTTGAGCTTTCATAATCTTATCTGTCTCATCCATTAAAGTTGGTATAAATCTTAACGAAATTGACATCATAAGAGCCAACTCATGTACAGGTAGCTTCCACTTTTTTAATGGGTTCAATAAAGTTTCTAATGCATCTGTAATTGAAATAGGCGTTGTAGTTAATGTGAGAATAGACGTTAAAACAACGAGTACGGTAAAGCGTATAGATATGAATATCCCTTGCTTTAGCCCTTCCTCGTAAATTTTAATAAACTTCCATTCAAAAATAATTGAACCTTCTCGAGTAAAAATCAGATGCAATAAGAACGTAAATATAATCAAAAACACAACAGGTTTTAATCCGTTTATCAAAAAATAAAGCCTAATTTTCGATAATCGTATGATCAAAAAAGTAAACACTAGTAATATTCCATACGTAATCCAGTTGTTTGCAATAAAGACAACCATGATAAATAAGAAAACAAATATAAGCTTGGCACGAGCATCCAAACGATGAATAAAAGAATCTCCTGGAATATAACGCCCAAATATCATTTTTTCAAGCATTAAATTTCACGCTCCTTTTTCATCAGGCGTGCTAGTTCTTCAGCTAAAGTCTCTTCTGTTAAACAAAGTGTCGACAATTTTTTTCCCATCATCTCTTCTAGTTTCTTTTGAAACTTAATAGATTGAGGTAATTCTAGACGATAATCCATTAAACGATCCTCATCTGAGAATATCTCCTGGGGTATCCCTTGCAGCACACATTGTCCATTGTGCATAATAGCAATTCGGTCTGCATATCTAGCAGCGTCTTCCATGCTATGTGTTACGAGTACAGTAGTTAAACCTTTTTCTTGATGGAGTCGATAAAATAACTCCATTATTTCCTTACGCCCTCTTGGGTCAAGCCCTGCTGTTGGTTCATCCAAAACTAATACTTCTGGATTCATTGCAAGGACTCCCGCTATGGCAACTCTTCGCATTTGTCCTCCAGACAGGTCAAACGGCGACTTTTCCATAACCTCTTCTGGTAAACCAAGTAGCCTTACTAATTCTATAGCACGTTGTCTTGCTTCTTCTTCTGGCACCCCAAAGTTCATAGGTCCAAACATAATATCCTTTAAAACCGTTTCATCAAATAATTGATGCTCAGGGAATTGAAAAACGATTCCTACCTTTTGTCTAATCTCTCGTAATTTCTTGTTCTTTTTAGCTGCAACTACTTCCGTACTACCAATACGAATAACTCCTTCTGTTGGCTTCAACAATGCATTTAAGTGCTGCAGCACCGTAGACTTCCCAGAACCTGTATGACCAATGATGGCTTGATAAGAACCTGAAGGAATAAGTAAATCTACATCGTATAAAGCTCTTTTTTCAAATGGAGTATCTTTGGCATAAGCATAACTTACTTGTTGAAGTGAGATGTCCATAAATCATTCACCAACTCTTCTTCTGACATGTGGTCTGCTCCAATTTGCACACCTTGTGCTCGTAATAATCTAGACATATTCATTGCAAAAGGTAAATCTAATCCTAAATCGATTAACTCTTGACCTCGTTCAAATATTTCTTGTGGTGACCCTGCTGCATACTTCTTCCCTTGATTCATAACAATTACACGATCAGCAAGAAGTGCTTCTTCTAAATCATGTGTAATAGAGATAACCGTTAAGTCGGTTTCTTTTCTCAGCTGGTGCACAGTCTGAAGTACCTCTTCTCTCCCCTGTGGATCTAACATGGAAGTTGCCTCATCTAACAATAAAATCTTTGGTTGAAGTGCAATAGCTCCAGCTATAGCAACCCTTTGTTTTTGTCCTCCAGATAGATGATGTGGCTCACTATTCATAAAGTCACTCATTTTCACTTTTACTAAGGAGGCTTGTACACGTTCTACCATTTCCTCAAATGGGATTCCGTTATTTTCTAAAGCAAACGCAACATCGTCTTGCACGGTTGCTCCAACAAATTGGTTATCTGGATTTTGAAAAACCATTCCCATTTTAGACCGAGTGTCCCATAAATTTTGTTCATTTAACGGTTCTCCAAAAACCCTTACCGTTCCCGTCTGAGGAAATAGAAGACCGTTCATTAATCGTGCTAATGTCGATTTGCCAGAACCATTATGGCCTACAATCGCTACCCATTCACCATCATTAATTGTATATGAGACATTCTGTATAGCAGGTCGTACACCTGTATCTTCTTCTGCATATGTAAATGTAACTTCCTGTAAAGAAATAATTTCGCGTTTCATCCTTTACCTCCTCTGCTCAACTCAGCTGTGCTAATAGTTTACATCATTTTACGGTAAATTAAAAAAGCGCGCACCTCATTTTGAGAAATGCGCTCTTCTATAACTTATTTCTAGATTGGTTGCTCAAGACCAATCAGGAAAATGAGGTGCGTAGAGCTAGACGAGACGCTACTAGTTGAGGATTCGAAAATCCCAATAAGCCCGCTCATCATAACACTCTGCTTTTATAATGTCGTATAAATCTGTTTGAAAAAGAAGAGGGCGGTAGTAAACCACCATTACCCTCTTCAATTTGGCAGACGTAAAAACGCCTGTTAAATTGTAAATAAAATTCGCCCCGGTGTATTTGAGTCCAAACTTTAATTGCGCAAGCGTAATTAAAATCTGTGACATCCGCCGGAGGCTTTAATTTACTTTTTGGGTGCGTGAGCACCTAAAAAACTAAATTAAACTAACTCAATTACTACTACTGGTGCTCCGTCTCCGCGACGAGGTCCAGCTTTCATAATACGAGTGTAACCGCCTTGACGATCAGCATAGCGTGGTGCTACATCATCAAACAACTTTTGTAATGCATAGATTGTAGATTCGTTACCTTCTTCATCAGTAGAAGCAACAACCTCACGACGAATGTAAGCCGCAGCTTGACGACGAGCGTGTAAATCTCCGCGTTTACCTAAAGTGATCATTTTTTCAACAACAGAACGTAATTCTTTTGCACGTGCTTCAGTAGTTTGAATACGCTCATTGATAATTAAGTCAGTTGTTAAGTCACGTAACATCGCTTTACGTTGAGAACTTGTACGTCCAAGTTTTCTGTAACCCATGGATGTTTCCCTCCTTTGGTGAATAATTCAAGTCTCGCTATATCAAAACCCGTTTAGTCTTCTTTACGTAATCCTAAACCAAGCTCATCTAACTTCGCTCTTACTTCTTCTAAAGACTTACGTCCAAGGTTTCGTACTTTCATCATATCGTCTTCTGATTTGCTTGCAAGCTCAAGTACTGTATTAATACCAGCGCGTTTTAAGCAATTATAAGAACGAACAGAAAGATCAAGTTCTTCAATAGTCATCTCTAAAACTTTTTCTTTTTGATCCTCTTCTTTTTCGACCATGATTTCAGCAGTCTGAGCCTCATCAGTCATCCCTACAAAGATATTCAAGTGCTCTGTTAGAATTTTTGCTCCAAGAGAAATCGCCTCTTTAGGACCTGTGCTGCCATCTGTCCACACATCAAGTGTTAGTTTATCGAAGTTGGACAATTGCCCAACACGAGTATTTTCCACTTGGAAATTCACGCGTGAAACTGGAGTATAAATAGAGTCGATCGGGATTACGCCGATAGGAAGATCCTCACGTTTGTTTTGAACAGCAGGAGTGTAGCCACGGCCTCGACCTGCGTACATACGCATGCGGAAATGACCATTTTTGCCGATTGTAGCAATATAAAGTTCAGGGTTTAAAATTTCTACGTCACTGTCATGTGTAATGTCAGCAGCTGTAATCGTTCCCTCACCTTTAACATCAATCTCAATGACCTTTTCCTCGTCAGAGTAGATTTTTAAAGCTAGTTTTTTCACATTCATAATAATAGATGCTACATCTTCCACTACGCCCTCAATAGTTGAGAACTCGTGCAAAACGCCATCAATTTGAATAGAAGTAACTGCAGCTCCTGGTAAAGATGACAGAAGGATGCGTCGTAAAGAATTTCCCAAAGTATTTCCATAGCCACGTTCAAGCGGTTCTACAACAAATTTACCAAACTTGGTATTTTCGCTGATTTCTACACTTTCAATCTTTGGTTTTTCGATTTCGATCATTCCAATTTACCCTCCCTCAAAACATCGAATGTATAGGTTCTTTCCATCATGAATTCGATCGTTAACTGATTGCTGTTAATACAACCACAGTCTGTACAATAAATGATGTTCTCAAACAAGTTGAGTATCACCTATTAAACGCGACGACGTTTTGGTGGACGGCAACCATTATGTGGTACTGGTGTTACGTCTTTAATTGCTGTAACTTCTAGACCTGCAGCTTGAAGTGCGCGGATTGCCGCTTCACGACCAGCACCTGGTCCTTTAACAGTTACTTCTAAAGTTTTGATACCATGTTCCATTGAAGTCTTTGCAGCTGTTTCTGCAGCCATTTGTGCAGCAAATGGAGTAGATTTACGAGAACCTCTAAATCCAAGAGCTCCAGCACTTGACCAAGAAAGTGCATTTCCTTGCATGTCTGTGATAGTCACAATAGTGTTGTTAAATGTTGAGCGAATGTGAGCAATACCGGATTCGATATTCTTTTTCACACGACGCTTACGTGTTTGTTGTTTACGTGCCATGTTAAGAAGAAACCTCCTTTACCGATTATTTTTTCTTGTTAGCTACTGTTTTACGTGGACCTTTACGAGTACGTGCATTGTTCTTCGTATTTTGTCCGCGTACTGGTAAGCCTCTACGATGACGGATACCACGGAATGAACCGATTTCCATCAAACGTTTAATGTTTAGTGATACTTCGCGACGAAGGTCACCTTCTACTTTGTATACACCGATTTGTTCACGGATTTTGTTTAGTTCGTCTTCTGTAAGATCACGTACACGTGTCTCTTCTGAAATACCAGCTTCCGCCAATACTTTTTGAGAAGTCGTTTTACCAATTCCGAAAATGTATGTTAATGCAATAACAACGCGTTTGTCGCGTGGAATGTCAACACCAGCAATACGTGCCATATGTGTCGTGCACCTCCTTCTTATTATCCTTGTCTTTGTTTGTGTTTAGGATTTTCACAGATTACCATTACTTTACCGCGTCGGCGAATTACCTTACATTTTTCGCAGATCGGTTTCACAGATGGTCTCACTTTCATCTAACCTAACCTCCTTAGTAGTCCGGAGTGCAAAAGATTATTATTTAAAACGGTACGTAATACGACCGCGAGTTAAATCGTAAGGAGAAAGTTCAATTGTGACTTTATCTCCAGGTAAAATACGAATGAAATGCATACGAATTTTACCCGATACATGCGCAAGTATCGTATGACCGTTTTCTAATTCTACCTTAAACATCGCGTTTGGCAAAGTCTCAACAACTGTTCCTTCGACTTCAATTACATCATCTTTCGCCATCAACCCTGTCTCCCTTCTATATACAAATCAGGTTCTCATCAAAACTCAAACGTAATTTGCTGTTAGTATAGCCTCTAGTAGAACGAAACTATTCGTTCAAGCATATGTTTGGAAATCATGAGAGATGTTCGAAAGACACTCGTAAGGTTTCGCTTTTAGCAATCCACGGAGTAGACTCTCCCTCATGTCAACATGTTCGTACGAATGTGTTGGATGAGTTCCATAGTACCCGTTCGTTACACAGATGCTTCCACGAAACCCATTATACCCCGTAAGTATTATAAATGCACGTGGACAAGGGAGTCCCCGCTTTTGATGCATTTCTTTTCCTCCGAACGTATACCGGGCGCAATATGCTTTTGCAGCTCTCGAAAAAAACATTTTCGTTCTTTGCATACTACCCGGGTATTCAGTCGTCTGCGACAGGCACCGGGCAATTATATGCGGCTGCCCTGTAACAGAGCATCAAGATCAGCGAATACTACTTTAATATCCTGCTGTCCATCTATATTAGATAAAACACCTTTGTCTTCATAAAAATCAAGCAAAGGTTGTGTTTGCTTCATATTTACTTCCAGACGGTTAGTTACCGTTTCCGGATTATCGTCAGCACGTTGATAAAGCTCGCCACCATCTTTGTCACATACTCCATCTTTAGCAGGTGGATTAAAGACCAAATGGTAAGCAGTTCCACATTCTTTACAAATGCGTCGACCTGTTAGACGTTTAATCAATTCTTCTTGTTCTACTTGAATATTAAGCACATGCTCGATAGATTTATCAAGTTCCGAAAGTAAAGCATCAAGTGCTTCTGCTTGAGGAACTGTACGAGGGAAACCGTCAAGTAGGAATCCTTTTTCACAGTCTGGTTTACTTAATCTTTCGCGGACAATACCAATCGTAACTTCATCGGGTACCAAGGCACCTTGATCCATAAACGATTTTGCTTTCAAACCTAGTTCCGTACCATCTTTAATTGCTGCACGAAACATATCGCCTGTAGAAATATGAGGGATTGCGTACTTCTCAACAATTTTATCTGCCTGAGTACCTTTACCAGCACCAGGTAAACCCATTAAAACGATATTCATACGAAAATGCCCCCCAGGACTATATAGTCGATTTTTAGGAACATCAATGTCCCTAAAAACCTACCTTATTTCATAAAGCCTTTATAATGACGTTTAACTAGTTGGGATTCTAGCTGTTTCATCGTTTCGAGTGCAACCCCAACCACGATTAACAAACTTGTTCCGCCAATTTGTGCTGACTGCGGAAGATCCGCATATTTCACAAATAGCATCGGCATGATTGAAATGATAGCTAAGAATATAGCTCCAACAAAAGTTAATCGATACAATACGCTAGTTAAATAATTTTGTGTATTGATCCCTGGACGAATCCCTGGAATATACGCACCTTGCTTTTTCAAATTATCTGCTACGTTCTCTGGATTCACTTGAATGAACGCATAGAAGTAAGTAAATGCAATGATTAAAGCAATATAAATCGTCATACCAATAGGTTGTGTATAATCTAATGCTCTCGTAATAGCTTCGGTAGTACTGTTTTGACCGAAAAATAATACGATTGACTGTGGCGCCATAAGAAACGCTGAGGCAAAGATTACCGGAATTACTCCCGCAGCATTAACTTTTAAAGGCAAGTGAGTCTGTTGACCACCAGTTTGGGCTGCACCAGAAACACGTTTCGCGTATTGAATTGGAATTTTACGCAACGCTTGTTGAACGTAAATTACTCCAACTGTTACTGCGACAATTGCTAATAAAAGTAAAAGTACTATTACAATATTGATAAACAGCGCATCTCCTGCACCTTCAATTTGCTGTGCGTACACTTGGTTAACTGCGTTTGGAATGGCAGCAACAATACCAGCGAAGATAATGATAGAAATACCATTCCCAACACCTTTAGCGGTAATTTGCTCTCCTAACCACATTAAAAATGCAGTCCCGGCTGTCAAAACAACTGCAATAACTAAGTATGTCAATATACCATCATCTTTTATCAATGAACCACTATACATACGGTTGAAACCGTATGACATCGCAATCGCTTGAATAAAAGCTAACACAATTGTGAAGTAACGAGTGAATTGTGCAAGTTTACGTCTTCCGACTTCACCTTGTTTAGCCCACTCAGTAAACTTCGGAACAACATCCATTTGTAGTAATTGTACAATAATGGATGCAGTGATGTAAGGCATGATACCCATAGCTAAAATAGAAAAGTTAGCAAGGGCTCCACCACCAAATGTATTAAGGAAACCAATCAAACCCATTTGGTCTGTTTGTTTTAACACATCGGCATCGACGAAAGGTACAGGTACAAATGTACCGATACGGAAGACGATTAACATCAATAATGTAAAAATGATTTTATTTCGAATATCTCTCACACGCATAAAGTTGGAGATTGTTTGAAACATTAAACCACCTCTGTTGATCCGCCAGCGTTCTCAATTGCTTCTTTTGCTGATGCAGAGAATTTATGAGCTTTTACAGTTAACTTCTTGTCAAGTGTTCCATTACCTAGAATCTTGATACCAGATTTCTCGCTGCTCACAACACCTGTTTCGATTAATAAAGCAGGTGTAACTTCTGTGCCTTCTTCGAAACGATTTAATGTGTCAAGGTTCACAATTGCGAATTCTTTACGATTAATATTCGTAAATCCACGTTTTGGTAAACGACGGAATAACGGGTTTTGACCGCCCTCAAATCCTGGACGAACGCCTCCGCCTGAACGAGCGTTTTGACCTTTATGACCTTTACCTGATGTTTTACCAGTTCCAGAACCGATTCCGCGTCCGATACGCTTACGCGATGAACGAGATCCTTCTGATGGTTTTAACTCATGAAGTTTCATATGGTGGCACCTCCTTATTCTTAAAATAAACCTTAAATTTCTTTTGTTGTTACTAAGTGAGCTACTTTGCCAACCATCCCACGGATAGCTGCATTGTCTTGATGCTCAACTGTTTGATGCATTTTACGTAATCCAAGAGCTTCTACTGTTTTGCGTTGAGCTGGTTTAGTACCAATCAAGCTTCTAGTAAGGGTAATTTCTAATTTAGTTGCCATTGTAATTTCCCCCCCTTATCCTAACAGTTCTTCTACTGATTTACCACGTAATTTAGCAACGTCTTCAGCACGTTTTAATTGAGTTAAACCTTCGATTGTAGCACGTACCATGTTGATTGGTGTGTTAGATCCAAGTGATTTAGAAAGAATATCTGTAATACCAGCCAATTCAAGTACCGCACGAACAGGTCCACCAGCAATTACTCCTGTACCAGGTGCTGCAGGTTTAACTAGAATAGATCCAGCACCAAAGTGTCCTACAACTAGGTGAGGAGTAGTTCCTTTAACTCTAGGTACTTCTATTAAGTTTTTCTTCGCGTCTTCAACTGCTTTACGGATAGCGTCTGGAACTTCTTGTGCTTTTCCAGTACCAAATCCTACATGACCATCTTTGTCACCGACAACTACTAATGCAGTAAAACGGAAACGACGTCCACCTTTTACAACTTTAGCAACACGGTTGATCGTTACTACGCGTTCTTCAAGTTCAAGTTTGTTTGGGTCAATACCACGCATGAAATATGTCCCTCCTTCTTCTTAAAATTCTAAGCCGTTTTCACGTGCAGCTTCAGCTAACGCTTTAACACGTCCATGATATAAGTAACCGCCACGGTCAAATACAACAGATTTGATGTTTTTTTCTGTAGCGCGTTTTGCGATTGTTTCACCAATCAATTTAGCAGCTTCTACATTTCCAGCTGTTCCATTGAAATCTTTATCCATAGTGGATGCACTTGCGATTGTAACACCTTGAGTATCATCAATCAGTTGTGCGTATAAATGTTTATTAGAACGGAATACATTTAAACGTGGACGTTCAGTAGTACCCGTGATTTTTGTACGAACACGTGCATGACGTTTCTTACGAACTTGATTTTTGTCTTGTTTCGTAATCACAGTGGTCACTCCTTTCTAATGCGAAATGCATTATTTACCTGTTTTACCTTCTTTGCGGCGTACAACTTCGCCTTCATAACGAATACCTTTACCTTTATAAGGCTCTGGTGGACGAACTTGACGAATGTTAGATGCTAAAGCACCAACGCGTTCTTTATCAATACCGCGAACGATAACTTTTGTATTAGAAGGAACTTCAACTACTAGTCCATCTTCAGGAGTGAACTCAACTGGATGTGAGTACCCTACATTTAGTACAAGTTTAGTTCCTTGTAATTGTGCACGGTAACCTACCCCAACTAAATCAAGTCCACGTTCGAATCCAGCAGATACACCCGTGATCATGTTAGCTAGCAAAGCGCGAGTTGTTCCATGAATCGTACGGTGTTCTTTTGAATCTGAAGGACGCACTAATGTTATTACTGTACCTTCTTGCTCAATCTTAATATCTTGGTTAAAAGATTTTGTTAATTCACCTTTTGGTCCTTTTACAACTACTGTATTATCAGCGTTAACTGTAACAGTAACTTCTGCAGGAACCTCTATTGGTTTTTTACCTACTCGAGACATTTTGTTGCACCTCCATTCGTTTGTTGATTATTACCAAACGTAAGCTACGATTTCTCCGCCAACTTGTTTAGCGCGAGCTTCTTTATCTGTTAATAAACCATTTGAAGTAGAAACTAAAGCAATTCCTAAACCGTTCAATACTTTAGGTACTTCGTTTGTTTTAGCGTAAACGCGAAGACCAGGTTTTGAAATACGTTTCAAACCAGTGATAACGCGCTCATCATTTTGACCATATTTTAAGAAGATGCGGATAATACCTTGTTTGCTATCTTCTACATATTCAACATCACGGATGAAACCTTCGCGTTTTAAAATCTCCGCGATTTCCTTTTTCAGGTTTGAAGCAGGAACTTCTAATTTCTCGTGACGAACCATGTTAGCATTACGAATGCGTGTAAGCATATCTGCAATTGGATCTGACATTGTCATTACATTTACCTCCTTCCCAGTTATAGGGGATTACCAGCTTGCTTTTTTAACGCCAGGAATTTGTCCCTTGTATGCAAGTTCACGGAAACAAATACGGCAAAGCTTGAATTTACGATATACAGAGTGTGGACGTCCACAACGCTCACAGCGTGTGTATTCTTGCACTTTGAACTTTGGCGTACGTTGTTGTTTTACGACCATTGATTTTTTAGCCACGTTTTCGCCTCCCTTATTTTACTTTTGGAATGGCATACCGAATTGTGTTAATAACTCACGAGCTTCTTCGTCAGAGTTCGCAGTTGTTACAATCACGATGTCCATACCGCGTACTTTCGATACTTTATCATAATCGATTTCAGGGAAGATTAATTGCTCTTTAACTCCAAGAGTGTAGTTACCGCGACCGTCGAATGCTTTTTTAGAAACACCGCGGAAGTCACGTACACGTGGAAGTGAAATAGCGATCAATTTATCCAAGAAGTCATACATACGTTCTCCACGTAGAGTGACTTTTGCACCGATTGGCATACCTTCACGAAGACGGAAACCAGCGATCGATTTTTTAGCTTTCGTAACTACAGGTTTTTGACCTGAAATGATTTGTAATTCTTCTACAGCAGCATCTAGAGCTTTTGTATTAGAAACAGCATCACCAACACCCATATTGATAACGATTTTATCAACTTTAGGTACTTGCATTACTGAGTTATATTCAAACTTGCTCATTAGAGCAGGAGAAACTTCCTTAAGATACTTTTCTTTTAGGCGGTTCATGTGTGTACCTCCCTTCTCTTTACTTATTTAATAATTTCACCGGATTTTTTCGCAACACGAACTTTCTTGCCATCTTCCACTTTAGAACCTACGCGAGTCGGCTCGCCAGTTTTTGGGTCGATTAACATAACATTCGATACGTGGATTGCAGCCTCGTGGCTTACAATTCCTCCTTGCGGATTAGCTTGGTTTGGCTTCATATGTTTTTTGATGATGTTTACACCTTCAACTAACACACGGTCTTTCTTAGGAAAAGCAGTAAGAACAACACCTGTTTTACCTTTGTCTTTACCTGAGATTACCATTACTTTGTCGCCTTTTTTAACATGCATTCTGTCGCACCTCCTTGATTGGCACTTTCATGTAAATTAAAGAACTTCTGGAGCTAAAGATACGATTTTCATGAAGTTGCTGTCGCGTAATTCACGAGCAACTGGTCCGAAAATACGAGTTCCACGCGGTCCTTTATCGTCTTTGATAATAACGCAAGCATTTTCATCAAATTTGATATATGTTCCGTCTTTACGGCGTACGCCGCTCTTAGTGCGAACGATTACAGCTTTAACGACGTCACCCTTCTTGACAACGCCACCTGGTGTTGCTTTCTTAACTGTACATACGACGATATCGCCGATATTAGCAGTTTTACGTCCAGTACCACCAAGTACTTTAATAGTTAAAACTTCACGTGCACCTGAGTTGTCTGCAACTTTCATACGAGTTTCTTGTTGGATCACTTAGGTAACCTCCCTTCGGAATTTATTAGTTCCGAACTTATTATTAGATAATAACCGCTTTTTCTACAACTTCCAATAGGCGGAAGCGTTTAGTAGCTGATAGCGGACGAGTTTCCATGATACGGACGATATCTCCGATTTGGGCTTCGTTTTGCTCATCATGAGCTTTAAATTTCTTAGAATATTTAACACGTTTACCGTATAACTTGTGTTTTTTATGAGTTTCAATTAAAACAGAAATTGTTTTATCCATTTTATCTGATACAACACGGCCAGTGTATACTTTGCGTTGATTACGCTCAGTCATGCCAGAAAACCTCCTTTATCAGTTGTTTGCACTGATTTCTCTTTCACGTACCACAGTTTTCATACGCGCGATAGCTTTACGAACTTCGCGAATACGAGCTGTGTTTTCTAATTGACCAGTCGCCAATTGGAAGCGAAGGTTGAAAAGCTCTTCTTTCAGTGATTTTACCTTTTGTTCTATTTCTGCAGTAGTAAGTTCACGGATGTCATTAGCTTTCATTAGATTCACCACCAATTTCTTGACGTTTGATTATTTTACATTTAATCGGAAGCTTATGTGATGCTAAACGTAATGCTTCACGAGCAACTTCTTCAGAAACGCCAGCTATTTCAAACATTATTTTCCCAGGTTTTACAACTGCTACCCATCCTTCAGGAGCACCTTTACCTGAACCCATACGTACCTCAAGAGGCTTTTTCGTATATGGTTTATGAGGGAATATTTTAATCCATACTTTACCGCCACGTTTCATGTAACGTGTCATTGCAATACGAGCTGACTCAATTTGACGACTTGTGATCCAGCTTGCTTCAGTTGCTTGTAAACCGAATTCACCGAATGCTATTTCTTTGCCGCCTTTTGCTTCACCACGCATTTTCCCACGGTGTTCACGACGATATTTAACGCGTTTAGGCATTAACATATTATTTGCCTCCTTCCTCAGAGTTCTTCTTAACTGGAAGGACTTCACCACGATAGATCCATACTTTAACGCCTAGCTTACCATAAGTTGTGTCAGCCTCAGCATGTGCATAATCGATGTCAGCACGTAATGTATGAAGTG
Organism: Psychrobacillus sp. FSL K6-1415; assembly: GCF_038003185.1. Taxonomy (NCBI): domain Bacteria; kingdom Bacillati; phylum Bacillota; class Bacilli; order Caryophanales; family Bacillaceae; genus Psychrobacillus; species Psychrobacillus sp. FSL K6-1415. The sequence continues at coordinate 4,070,337 of NZ_JBBOOQ010000001.1, forward strand.
GTACAGTTCCTTCGCTGTAATGTTCAGCACGCGCAATGTCAGCGCCGCCTAAGCGTCCAGATACTTGAGTTTTAATACCTTTAGCGCCAGAACGCATTGTGCGTTGAATTGCTTGTTTTTGAGCACGACGGAAAGATACGCGGCCTTCTAATTGGCGTGCAATACTTTCAGCTACTAATTTAGCATCTAAGTCAGCTCTTTTTATTTCAACAATATTTATGTGTACACGTTTACCAGTTAAATCGTTCAAGTGCTTACGAAGTGCTTCCACTTCAGTACCACCTTTACCGATTACCATACCTGGTTTAGCAGTGTGAATTGTAACGTTAACACGTTTTGCAGCGCGTTCGATTTCTACAGTAGAAACAGAAGCTTCTTTTAAACGAGTTTCGATGTACTTACGGATTTTCAAGTCTTCGTGTAGTAGAGTTGCATAGTCTTTACCAGCGTACCATTTTGACTCCCAGTCACGAATGATGCCTACTCGTAATCCTATAGGATGTACTTTTTGACCCACGAATTATCCCTCCTTCTTCTCTGATACCACGATTGTAATGTGGCTAGTACGTTTGTTAATAGCACTTGCACGTCCCATTGCACGTGGGCGGAAACGTTTTAATGTTGGACCTTCATCAACGAAGACTTCAGAAACAACTAGGTTATTAACATCTAAATCATAATTGTGCTCAGCGTTTGCAATAGCAGATTTCAATACTTTCTCAACAACAGGTGATGCTGCTTTTGGAGTAAGTTGTAAAATCGCAACTGCTTCACCGACTTGCTTACCTCTGATTAAATCAACGACTAATCTTACCTTACGAGGGGCAATGCGCACTGTTTTAGCAATAGCTTTTGCTTGTGACATTTGAATGACCTCCTCTCAAATTAGCGTCTTGTTTTCTTATCATCTGCACCATGACTTTTATAAGCGCGTGTTGGTGCAAACTCGCCTAGTTTATGACCTACCATATCCTCAGTCACGTATACAGGAACATGTTTACGTCCGTCATATACTGCGATAGTTAATCCGATAAAAGTAGGGAAAATTGTTGAACGGCGAGACCAAGTCTTAATCACTTGTTTTTTCTCAGAGTCCTTTTGTGCATCGACCTTTTTCAATAAATGATCGTCTGCGAAAGGTCCTTTTTTCAAGCTACGACCCATGCTGAAACCTCCCTCCGTGATGACACCACGGTTCTATCTGTGAACCGTAGTAAAACCACTTTATTTTTTACGACGACGAATGATAAGTTTGTCGGATTTGTTTTTCTTGTTACGAGTTTTGTATCCAAGAGTTGGTTTACCCCATGGAGACATAGGTGACTTACGACCGATTGGAGTTTTACCTTCACCACCACCGTGTGGGTGATCGTTAGGGTTCATTACCGATCCACGTACAGTTGGGCGTTTGCCTAACCAACGATTACGACCAGCTTTACCAATGTTCACAAGTTCATGTTGTTCGTTTCCTACTTCACCGATTGTAGCGCGGCAAACACCTAGGATTAAACGAACTTCACCAGATTGTAAACGTACGATTACGTACTTACCTTCTTTACCAAGTAATTGAGCAGATGTACCAGCAGAACGAACTAACTGACCACCTTTACCAGGTTTCATTTCGATGTTATGGATAGTAGTACCCATTGGGATGTTTTGTAATGGAAGAGCGTTTCCAGCTTTAATATCAGCTTCTGGTCCTGACACGATTGTCATGCCCACTTCTAAGCCTTTAGGAGCTAGGATGTAACGTTTTTCCCCATCCGCATAATTAATTAATGCGATATTCGCAGATCGGTTTGGATCATATTCAATAGTAGCAACGCGTCCTGGTATACCATCTTTGTTTCGTTTGAAATCAATGATACGGTATTGACGTTTGTGTCCACCACCATGATGACGAACAGTAATTTTACCTTGATTGTTACGGCCGCCTTTACGTTTCACAGGAGCAAGTAGAGATTTCTCTGGCTTGTCAGTTGTGATTTCAGCGTAATCTAATGAAGTCATGTTACGACGTCCGTTTGTCGTTGGTTTATACTTTCTAATCGCCATGTTATTCCCTCCTTCTTGAGTATTAATTCCTTTTTACAAGGATTAGATTTCGAATAACTCGATTTCTTTGCTTTCTAGAGTTAACGTAACAATCGCTTTACGACGTTTGTTTGTATACCCACCAAATTTACCTACGCGTTTATATTTCCCTTTGTAGTTCATGATGTTTACTTTTTCAACATCTACTCCAAAGATTTCTTCAACAGCGTATTTAACTTGAGTTTTGTTGGCGCGAGTGTCCACTTCAAAAGTGTACTTTTTATCTGCCATTACTTCAGAAGAACGCTCAGTAATGACCGGACGTTTAATAATATCACGTGCTTCCATTATCCAAGCACCTCCTCTACTTTTTCTACTGCTGCTTTAGTCATTACAAGTTTGTTATGACCGATTAAATCTAAAACGTTAATGCCTGTTGCAGACACAACTGTGATTCCAGGGATGTTACGAGCAGCTAATGCTACTGTTTCATCTAAATCAGCAGTTACGAATAACGCTTTTTTATCGATTGAAAGGTTAGATAACACTTTCACGAATTCTTTTGTTTTTGGTGCATCAAATGCTAAACCTTCAAGTACTACAATGCTTTCTTCACGAGCTTTTGTTGAAAGAGCTGAAAGAAGAGCTAAACGACGTACTTTTTTAGGTAATTTAAAGCTGTAACTACGTGGAGTCGGTCCGAAAACAACACCACCACCACGCCATTGTGGAGAGCGGATAGAACCTTGACGAGCACGTCCAGTTCCTTTTTGTTTCCATGGTTTACGTCCACCACCAGCAACTTCAGAACGGTTTTTCACTTTGTGATTACCTTGACGAAGTGAAGCGCGTTGAGAAATGATAGCTTCAAATAAAACAGATTCATTTGGTTCAATACCGAAAACTTTATCGTTTAATTCGATTTCACCAACTGAAGAGCCTGCTTGATTGAATAATGATACTTTTGCCATTCCTGTTTCCTCCTTCCTTAAGAGAATTATTTCGATTTAATAGCAGCTTTTACAACTACTAATGATTTACGAGAACCAGGAACATTACCTTTTACTAATAGTAGATTACGTTCAGCATCCACTCTTACGATTTCTAAGTTTTGGATTGTTACTGTATGTCCACCCATTTGACCAGGTAATTTCTTTTGTTTGAATACACGGTTCGGAGCAACTGGCCCCATTGAACCTGGACGACGGTGGTAACGAGATCCATGGGCCATTGGTCCACGAGATTGTCCGTGGCGTTTAATAACACCTTGGAAACCTTTACCTTTAGTAACACCTGTTACATCAATTACATCGCCTTCTGTAAAACTTTCTACCTTGACTTCTTGACCAACTTCGTAATTAGCTGTATCCAAGCCGCGGAATTCGCGGATGAAGCGCTTAGGAGCAGTGCTTGCTTTAGCTACGTGCCCTTTCGCAGGTTTATTAGAAAGCTTTTCGCGCTTGTCTTCAAAACCTAACTGAATAGCTTCGTAACCGTCTGTTTCAGCTGTTTTCTTTTGAAGTACTACGTTTGGAGTAGCTTCAATAACAGTTACAGGGATTAAGTCACCGTTCTCAGCAAATACTTGCGTCATACCGATTTTTCTACCTAAGATTCCTTTGGTCATTCGTCACACCTCCTATAATAATTTGTGTTTTTTATTTTTTACCATTAAAGTTTGATTTCAATATCAACGCCAGATGGTAAATCAAGCTTCATTAACGCATCAACAGTTTGTGGTGTTGGGTTAACGATATCGATAAGACGTTTATGCGTACGCATTTCGAATTGCTCACGAGAATCTTTATACTTATGAACAGCACGAAGAATCGTATAAACAGATCTTTCAGTCGGAAGTGGAATCGGACCCGATACACTTGCACCTGAACGTTTAGCAGTTTCCACAATTTTCTCAGCAGATTGATCAAGAATTCTGTGATCATACGCTTTTAAACGGATACGAATTTTTTGTTTTGCCATTACTTTCCCTCCTTTTCGCCTATTTTCTAGACATTCTCCACGAAAATTTTCCGTACACTCGCCATGGCAAAGCGGCCGGGTGTGTCGGTAACCTCTCGCTTCATCGCAGTCAAAGACCAACATTCAACATTATATACAATAAAAAAAGATTTCGCAAGTGTTTTTACGAAATTCTTTTTAATGTTATAACCGCATTACTTTTTCTATAATACTTATGTTTTTCTAAGCCGTTGTCTAGTATATAAAATTTAGATTGAAATAGCAACTGATATGAGTAATGTTATTTTTAGAATACGTAGTTCCTTTTATTACAATTTGCAACTGTTTCTCTAAAACAATTTCAATTAAAAAGGATATCCCTTTAATAGAGATACCCTTCCTTCTATTTATTACTATAGAACAAACACTACCGCTATCCATCCGAAAAGAACGAGTGGAATATTATAACAAAGAAATGTTGGCACACATGTATCCCAAATATGATTATGCTGTCCATCAACGTTCAATCCTGCAGTTGGTCCAAGCGTTGAGTCGGAAGCAGGTGAACCTGCGTCACCTAAAGCACCTGCAGTACCTATTAATGCGATTGTCGCTACTGGGCTTAACCCAAGCTCCATTGCAAGCGGTACAAAGATAGCAGCGATAATAGGTATAGTTGCAAATGATGAACCTATTCCCATCGTCACTACCAAACCTATGATCAACATTAGTAACACCGCTGCACTAATATTACCCCCTAATAGCCCTGAGGATGCTTCCACTAGACTTTCTACATGCCCAGTAGCATTAATGACCGCCGCAAATCCATTGGCTGTAATCATCACGAAACCAACGAATGCCATCATACGCATTCCTTCTGTGAGAAGTTCATCTGCCTCTTTCCTTTTTAACGCACCACTGACGTAAAGGACTACAATACCTGCAAGAGCTCCCGCAATCATAGAGTTTGTTGCTACTTGAACAACTAACGCTGCTATTAATGAAATCACCGTAAAGATAATGCTACTTTTTTTCACCTGTACTTTTAATTCGCTTACTTTTACTGCTTCTTGTTTATAGTTTCTAGGTTTGCGAAATAATACAAATGCCATTACTAACCCAAATACCATTCCAAGAGCCGGAATAGCCATCGCCTTGGGAATATCATTTAATGCTATCTCTAGGCCGGAGAGGCCCATCTGTGTAGCAACGATTTCTTGATAAATTGCACCAAATCCGTACGGGAGAAACATATATGGAGTAATTAAACCAAACGCCAAAATACAAGCAATCAATCTTCGGTCTACTTGTAACATGTTCAACACTTTTAAGATAGGTGGTACTAACAATGGAATAAAAGCAATATGAATCGGGATCAAATTCTGAGAGAACACAGCCATCATCAATAGCAATAAAAAGACTAAAGCTTTCACAAATCCTGTTTTATCTGAATCTCCCTTAGTTTTCACTACCTTTAAAATTGCCAACACTAATAACTCCGGAATACCAGTTTTAGAGATAGCAATTGCAAAGCCTCCTAACAGTGCATAACTAAGCGCTATGGTCGCTCCAGCACCTAACCCACCCGTAAATGCATCAATCGTTTCTGCAACGGATAGACCTGCTGTGAGCCCACCTACAAGAGCACCTATAATTAATGAGAACACTACATTGATACGAAGTAAACTCAATACTAACATTACTATTACTGCAATTAAAACAGCATTCATATAAAACACTCTCACTTTCACACACTAGATTACTAATACGTAGAAGTTTATAATTTTACAACTCAAATGTCAATAGTCTATCCTCGTACTATTTATAAAAAACCTGAAATCCAAAAGAAATGGACTCAGGTTTTTTATTAAAATGCATTTTCTACAACTTTTCTATAATAGCCAGCAGATAGAATAGCAAATATTGAGTAAAGTATAATATATATACTCATCGTAATCAGTAAGGGAGCTACTAGTTCCGTACCAAAGAAAACCCATCCAGCTTTAACTGCGAAATAACTGTGTGAGAGACCGATTAATAACGGAAAGCCGAAGTTAAACAGCTGCTTCCGACGAATCCCCTTCATAATTTCATTAGTAGTAAATCCCATCTTACGCAAAATCGTATAGGCGCCCTTTTCTTCATCAGCCTCGGACATTTGTTTAAAGTATAATATACTCCCAGTCGCAATCAAAAATGCTAGACCTAAGAATCCTGATATAAAAATTGTCAGCCCAAATGAGTTTAATATATCTAAACGATAAATTTCTTGAGATTCTACACTAACTGTTTTTGTTGCTAGTCCACTAGGGTAAGGGATTTCTACTGATACTTTGTTCTCTTCAAATACTTCCTCCGCTTTTTTTAGTTGATCCTCTTCCTTCAACTCCATACCTACTATCTTTTGATTTTCATTTAGAGGATCATGAAGTAATTTTTGGAAATAGAAATCAGATACTATAACCGTAATAAAATTATAGTTATGATAATTTGGTACCAAGGATTCTTCTGTAACCTCAGTAATAAATATTTCATCCGTTCCAGTAGAAGTGATAAACTGAATTGGTTTTTCTGATTCCAGTCTTATATTCTCCGCACTCAAACTATCATAGCCTACTATATAACCCTCATCTTCCTTTAATTGAAGATTAGGTAACTTGTTTTGTATATCTTTCTGACTTACAACTTGCACTGTCAGTAGCGTGGATACATCTTTTTTTAGCGCAAATTCTTTCAAAAGAAGTGGACGGACATCAGCTTGAACCGCCAGTAAATCTAGGTCATGTCTAGTATATTGAATCCCTTCTTTGTCAAACTCATCTATTAAGTCAAAACCAGTATCCTCGTACATTACATAATCATAAGACACTGAATCCTGCGCCATCGCATCTGCAGAGTAGTAAGAGATATAAGCTAATGTGAGTATTCCAAGTGTTGTAGCAGATAAAATCGTAATAGTCGTAAGAGACATTGCACTGGACTTCATGCGATGCATAATAGTAGACAAAGATAAAACATCTGCAACAGACATTAAACCTTTTTTACTTTTCCTTACCATATTAAGAATAAGCGCTACCGAGAAACGAAACACAAAATATGTTCCACCAATCGTTAAGGTTAGTATTAAAAGCAGTTGAATCAACATCTTATCTGGCGTCAGTGTTGGATCATCTAATAAATCTAATAGAGTAGTGGATAAATAGTAGCCGTATCCTATAAAAACAAGCCCTATAAACCCTAAGATCATTTGAAAAGCGTTGAATTTTTTAACCTTTTCGTCTGCAACTACTGTTGTAGTGATAAGGCTTAAGAGTGACACTCTCCTTATCCTCATAGCTGTTTGCAAAATCACTACCATTAGTAATAATAGAAATACAATTACAGTCCTTAGAAGAGCTTCTATAGAAAAAGAAAGTTCTACAAACGCATCCTTTTCTATTATTTTCAAAAGAATCATTACAAATATTCTCGATGTAATAAACCCCATAAATACTCCGAGGATAATTGCACCTAACCAAAGTATAATATTCTCAATTGCTATTAATCTGGTCACTAGCCCCTTTGGCATTCCTACTAGCTGATATAAGCCGATTTCCTTGCTCCGTCGATTCATAAATAACTTATTAGCATAAAGAACAAAGAAAATGACAATGAATAGGAGTAGATAAGAAGCCGCTTTTAAAATTGTTGCAGTCATACCATTACCAATTTCCTTAGTTATTGCTGGATTATACTGTAACGTTACAAAGGAATAATACAATGTAACGCTAAATATTAAAGCGAAGACATATAAATAATAATTTTTTGCATTTTTCCTCATACTTCTTAGAACTAACTGATTAAGCGTCATAGCCATCACCACTTAATACACTTTGTGTATTCATAATTTCACGATAGAATTGCTTCCGATCCTTTTCACCTTTATAGAGCTCCGAATATATTTGCCCGTCTTTTAAAAATAGTACTCGTGAGCAAAAACTAGCAGCCACAGGATCATGCGTAACCATCATAATTGTCACTTTTTTCTCTTTATTAATTTTTTCTAAGTTACTTAGTAATGCAGTAGCCGATTTAGAATCCAATGCCCCCGTTGGTTCATCAGCAAATACGATAGACGGATTACCCACAAGAGCTCTTGCAGCCGACGTTCTTTGTTTTTGTCCTCCAGATATCTCATTAGGATATTTGTTCAATATATCCTCAATTCCTAAAAGAGTTGTGATATCCTTTATCTTCTTCTCTGCCACAGTTTTAGGAACTTTTCCTACTGATAAAGGGAGATATATATTTTCTTTGACAGTCAATGTGTCCAGCAAGTTATAATCTTGGAAGACAAAACCAAGTTGTTCTCTGCGGAACTGGGCAAGTTTTTGTTCCTTCATTTTTTGCAGATTAAAATTGTTTATCTCTATCATACCTTCTGTAACTTTATCAATAGATGCTAACACATTTAAAAGAGTTGTTTTACCCGAGCCCGAAGGTCCCATAATTCCAACAAATTCCCCTTCTCGTACTTCTATATCAATATCCTTCAATACTTCCTGAGTATTTGTCTTTTTTCCAAACACCTTTTTAATTTTTCGACCTCGTAAAATAATCATGGTCTACCTCCTACCTTTTATTACTCTCATTTTACCCACTATTTAATAGAAAATCGTTTGTTTAAGGTGACAAACAAAGAAAGTAGATGACATTATTGTCACCTACCTAGTATTTGTTGCATCTTATTTTGTAAGGGGAAATGTAATGAAAAGGTAGACCCAATACCAACCTCAGAAACTACACTTATTGTAATTCCTAGATTTTCGGCAGAATTCTTTGCTAGGTATAGTCCCATTCCAGTGGAAGCAGTACTTTCTCTTCCCACCCTACCCGTAAAAGTTTTATCAAAAATTCTAGGCATGTCCGCTTGAGATATCCCAACACCTTCATCTTGAATGGAAAGAATCAAGTGACCCAACTCATCCTTTTTAGTATAGATCTGTATTTCTTGCCCTTCTTTACTATATTTAACTGCATTCGATATTATCTGCCGTATTATAAATGAAAGCCACTTTTGATCAGTTAGGGTATCTTCATCTAAATCTTTGGTTTCAAAACCTATATTACGCTGCATACACCAAGGCTTTAATTCTTTTATTTCCTGGAAAATAACACTTTTTAGATTTACTTCTTCTATCACATTATCTTTTTCTATAAAAGGAAGGCGTGTTTTATAAAGCTGTTGATCTAAAAGCATGTGTAACCTGAGCCATTCTACCTCTAATTTTTTTTTAAGCATTGAATCTTGCACGTTATCTAACATAAGTTTCATACTAGTTAGTGGGGTTTTCATCTCATGTATCCAGGAAAGTGCTTGGTCCTTTTCTTCAAGTAAAACTGTTTTAGAATCATTTAACTCCTGTTTCCCTAATAGAATAAGCTCTTGAAGCTCATCCATGATTATTTTATCGAAAAGGGATTGTCCCTTTGGTAATCTTGCAATAACCTGATCAAATGTAGAGTCTTTCTCACTTATACTAACAATACTATTTATAAATCTTGTTTCTTGATAAAATCTCCACAAAAAGAACATTAAAAACAAAAATAAATTTATACTATTCATATACAATAAAGAGGTATTTGTAAAGGAAACGTCTATTGTCAGTAGTATATTAATCCATAGCTGAAAAAAAACAAAAAATAAAATCCATGGAGTACGTTCTTTTATATATAAGAGAAACAGCTTCATAGCTCACCCTTTGTTACCGCCATATATCCCAATCCTTTTTTGGTTATTATAACTTCTTCTAACCCAATTTGCTCCAATTTTAACCGCAGTCTATTAACGTTTACAGAAAGTGTATTGTCATTCACAAATTTCTCATCATCCCATAACTTTCTCATGAGATCATCTCTAGAAACTATTTTATCTACGAATTGGTATAAAATTTTAAGTATAAATAACTCATTTTTAGTAAGTTCAACCTCTTTATCTCCCTTGGAGATATTACTTCTAGAGTAATCTATAATAGCACCGTTCCACTGTACAATATCTGACTGTTCTTCAGTATAGTCATACGTTCTACGAAGGAGTGCCTGAACTTTCGCTAATAAGACTTCCATATTAAAAGGTTTTTGAACGAAGTCATCTGCCCCCATTTGCATCGCCATAATCATGTCCATTGGATGATCTCTCGACGAAAGAAAGATAATAGGCACCTTTGAATGCACCCGAATCTCTCGGCACCAATGAAAGCCATCATAAGCCGGAAGCTGTATATCTATAATTACTAACTGTGGTTTCTGTTCTATAAATGTAGGAAGTACTTGCTGAAAGTCATTAGGCCCAATTACTTCAAATGACCAAAGAAGAAACTTTTCTTTTAATAAATTAAATATCGAAATATCATCTTCAATTAGCATAATTTTTTGCATTTTATTACCTCCTACGTACAGTGTACACAATTTTAAGTATAAAAAAAACCATCTCGTCGTCACGAGATGGTTTTATATTAAAGAATTATAGATTACTTAGTGATAGTAGCAACTACACCAGCGCCTACAGTACGTCCACCCTCACGGATAGAGAATTTAGTACCTTCTTCAAGAGCGATTGGTGAGATTAGAGATACAGTCATTTCGATGTTATCTCCAGGCATAACCATTTCTACACCTTCAGGTAAGTTACAAACACCAGTTACGTCAGTTGTACGGAAGTAGAACTGAGGACGGTAGTTTGAGAAGAATGGAGTATGACGTCCACCCTCTTCTTTTGAAAGAACATAAACTTCAGCTTTGAAGTCTGTGTGTGGAGTGATTGAACCTGGTTTAGCTAATACTTGCCCACGTTGGATCTCTTCACGAGAAACCCCACGAAGAAGTGCACCAATGTTGTCTCCAGCTTCAGCATAGTCAAGAAGTTTACGGAACATTTCAACACCAGTTACAGTAGTTGATTTTGCTTCTTCAGTAATACCGATGATGTCTACAACGTCACCAATTTTAACTTGTCCACGCTCAACACGTCCAGTAGCAACTGTACCACGACCAGTGATTGAGAATACATCCTCTACTGGCATCATGAATGGTTTGTCAGTTTGACGTTCTGGAGTTGGGATATAGCTATCTACAGCGTCCATTAATTCAATAATTTTTTCTTCCCAATCTGCTTCTCCTTCAAGAGCTTTAAGAGCAGAACCTTTAATTACAGGAAGGTCATCACCTGGGAAGTCGTATTCAGAAAGAAGGTCACGAATTTCCATTTCAACTAATTCAAGTAATTCTTCGTCATCAACCATATCACATTTGTTCATGAATACAACTAGGTATGGAACACCTACTTGACGTGAAAGAAGGATATGCTCACGAGTTTGTGGCATTGGGCCATCAGCAGCAGATACTACTAAGATCCCGCCGTCCATTTGTGCTGCACCTGTGATCATGTTTTTAACATAGTCAGCATGTCCTGGGCAGTCAACGTGTGCGTAGTGACGAGTTTCAGTTTCATACTCAACGTGTGAAGTATTGATAGTGATTCCACGTTCTTTTTCTTCAGGAGCGTTATCGATGTCAGCATATGATTTAGCTGTTCCACCCATTTTTTTAGAAAGAACTGTTGCGATAGCAGCAGTTAGAGTTGTTTTACCATGGTCAACGTGTCCGATTGTACCAATGTTAGCATGTGTTTTGGAGCGATCAAATTTTTCTTTAGCCATTAGAGAAGTCCTCCTCAGTAATTGTATGATTTTTTATTATAAAAGTAAGGGACTAATAGCCCCTTGTCTTTCATATACTATAAGTTAGTTATACTTTAGTTTTGGTGAAAATTCAATTATTCACCTTTATTTTTTTTGATAATTTCTTCAGAAATTGATTTTGGAACATCTTCATAATGATCAAATGTCATTGAGAATACTCCACGTCCTTGCGTGTTAGAACGCAATGCCGTTGCATATCCGAACATTTCAGCAAGCGGAACCATTGAACGCACAACTTGTGCATTTCCGCGAGCGTCCATACCTTCAACGCGACCACGACGAGAAGTGATATCACCCATGATGTCTCCTAAATATTCTTCAGGAATAACAACTTCAACTTTCATGATTGGCTCAAGAATTACTGGGTTTACTTTAGATACAGCATTTTTCAATGCCATAGAAGCAGCAACTTTAAAGGCCATTTCATTCGAGTCAACATCATGATATGATCCGTCGTATAATTTTGCTTTAATATCGATTAATGGATATCCAGCAAGTACACCATTGTTAAGTGAGTCACGAAGACCTGCCTCAACAGCTGGAATGTATTCACGTGGAACTACCCCACCGACAACAGCATTTTCAAATTCAAAGCCTTTTCCTTCTTCGTTTGGAGAGAATTCAATCCAAACGTGTCCGAATTGACCACGTCCACCAGATTGACGTACGAATTTACCTTCAACTTTTGCTGAAGAGCGGAAAGTTTCACGATAAGATACTTGAGGAGCACCTACGTTAGCTTCTACTTTAAATTCACGACGCATACGGTCAACTAAGATATCAAGGTGAAGTTCACCCATACCTGCGATAATAACTTGACCAGTTTCTTGGTCTGTATGAACGCGGAATGTTGGATCTTCTTCTGCTAATTTTACAAGAGCAGCACCCATTTTGTCTTGGTCAGCTTTAGATTTTGGTTCAACTGATAAAGAAATAACTGGTTCTGGGAATTCCATAGACTCTAGAATTACTAGAGCTTTTTCATCACACAAAGTATCTCCAGTTGTTGTATCTTTCAAGCCTACAGCTGCAGCAATATCTCCAGCGTAAACTTGTGAGATTTCTTCACGAGAGTTAGCATGCATTTGTAGGATACGTCCTACGCGCTCACGCTTACCTTTAGTTGAGTTTTGAACGTACGAACCAGCTTGTAATGTACCAGAATATACACGGAAGAATGTTAATTTACCAACGTAAGGGTCAGTCATAACTTTAAATGCTAATGCAGAGAATGGTTCTGAATCGTCAGAATGACGTTCAATTTCATCATCAGAATTAGGATCGATTCCTTTCATTGCCGGAATATCAAGTGGTGATGGTAGGTATGCAACAACTGCGTCAAGAACTTTTTGAACACCTTTGTTTTTAAATGCAGTACCACATACTACTGGATAGAATTCTACGTTTAAAGTACCTTTACGGATACCGTTAACTAATTCTTCGTTCGTAATTTCTTCTCCACCAAGATATTTTTCCATTAAATCTTCATCAAGTTCAGCTACAGCTTCAACTAGCTTTTCACGATATTCTTCAGCTTGTGCCATGTATTCTTCAGGAATTTCCACTTCTTGAATGTCTGTTCCTAAGTCATTACCGTACACAGTTGCTTTCATCGTTACTAAGTCGATAATTCCAGAGAATTCATCTTCTGCACCGATTGGTAATTGAATTGGATGAGCGTTAGCTTGTAAACGATCGTGTAGAGTTCCTACAGAATATAAGAAATCTGCACCCGTTTTATCCATTTTGTTAATGAAAACAATACGCGGTACGCCATAAGTTGTAGCTTGACGCCATACTGTTTCAGTTTGTGGTTCAACACCAGATTGAGCATCTAGTACTGTAACCGCACCATCAAGTACACGAAGTGAACGTTCAACTTCAACAGTGAAGTCTACGTGTCCAGGTGTATCGATGATATTTACACGGTGATTATCCCATGCAGCTGTTGTTGCAGCTGAAGTAATAGTGATCCCACGTTCTTGTTCTTGCTCCATCCAGTCCATCTGTGATGCACCTTCATGAGTTTCCCCGATTTTGTGGATTTTACCAGTGTAATAAAGAATACGCTCCGTAGTAGTCGTTTTACCAGCATCGATGTGAGCCATGATACCGATATTACGTGTTTTGTCTAAGGAGAACTCTCTAGCCATATTGTATTTCTCCTTCCATATTCGGATTAGAGTATGATTTTAGATTGATTTTAAAGAATAGCTTACCAACGATAGTGAGCGAATGCTTTATTAGCTTCTGCCATTTTATGCATATCTTCACGTTTTTTAACTGAAGCACCAGTGTTGTTAGATGCATCAAGAATTTCGTTAGCTAAACGTTCTTCCATCGTTTTTTCTCCACGAAGACGTGAATAGTTTACTAAGTAACGAAGACCTAGTGTTGAACGACGGTCAGGACGTACTTCAACCGGTACTTGGTAGTTTGCACCACCAACACGACGAGCACGTACTTCTAGAACTGGCATTACATTATTTAGAGCAGCTTCAAATACTTCTAATGCATCTTTACCTGAACGTTCTTTAACAAGTTCGAACGCTCCGTATAGAATTTTTTGAGAAGTACCTCTTTTACCGTCAACCATCATTTTATTGATTAAACGAGTTACTAGTTTTGAATTATAAATTGGATCTGGTAACACGTCACGTTTGGAAACAGGACCTTTACGAGGCATGTGTTTTCCTCCTTTCGACGAATGTCAAATTATTAATTAAATTATTTCTTTTCTTTAGGGCGTTTTGCACCGTAAAGAGAACGACTTTGCATACGACCAGTAACACCAGCTGTATCAAGAGCACCACGTACGATATGATAACGTACCCCTGGTAAATCTTTTACTTTTCCTCCGCGGATAAGTACAACACTATGTTCTTGTAGGTTGTGTCCTTCTCCTGGAATATAAGCAGTAACCTCTAACGTATTTGTTAAACGTACACGCGCATATTTACGAAGTGCTGAGTTAGGTTTTTTCGGCGTCATAGTACCAACACGAGTACAAACCCCACGTTTTTGTGGAGAGTTAAGATTAGTACCAGCCTTTTTGAAGCTGTTATAACCTTTTCCTAGTGCTGGAGACTTTGATTTCGTGCTTTTGGATTGACGAGGCTTACGTACCAATTGGTTAATTGTAGGCATCGATTATTCCTCCCTTCATTTGTTCTTGTTAATACCACACATCCAGGTGGTTCATTTTTGGGGTAAAAACAAAGTCTTTGTGCATTACACAAAAACTGTTACACAGTAATAGCTACTACTGACGCCGCTAAGCGCAGTCCACAAGCTTTACCAAGATCTACTTTAGACTCAACATAGTTAATCGAAACATTGTTTTCCACAGCTGTTTGTCGTGCTAGTTCAATGATTCTCTCTTCTACATCTAGTGCAATATAAACTTCGTTGACAAGCCCTTTTTTCATTGCTTTTACTGCTTGCTTTGTACCTATGATTGTTTCTTTCGCTTGTTTCACTTTTTCATAAGACATTTGCATATCCTCCAAAGGTACAAGTCAAATAACTATCAACCTTAAATATATTATCATTCATTGAAAAAGGTGTCAACAATAAACATGAAATATTAGGGAGAAATAAAATTAGTCCTCCCTAATATTTTGTTTGTTTTATTCTGCGTTAACTAATTCTTTTTCAGTATCTGCTTCATTGTCTGTGATTTTAATTTGGCGATAACGTTGCATACCTGTACCTGCTGGAACTAGCTTACCGATAATTACGTTTTCTTTCAGGCCTAGTAATTCATCACGTTTCCCTTTAATCGCTGCGTCAGTTAAGACACGAGTCGTTTCTTGGAATGATGCAGCAGACAAGAACGATTCTGTTTCAAGAGAAGCTTTTGTAATACCAAGGATAACCGGACGACAAGTAGCAGGAATCTTACCTTGTAAAACTGCTTCCTTATTCGCTTCGGCAAATTGGTGGATGTCTAGTAGTGATCCCGGAAGTAGGTCTGTTTCTCCAGCTTCAATCACACGTACTTTACGAAGCATTTGGCGTACCATTACTTCGATATGTTTATCCCCAATTTCTACCCCTTGCATACGATAAACTTTTTGTACTTCTTTTAATAAGTACTCTTGAACAGTTGAAACATCTTTAACTCTTAACAATTCCTTAGGATCTACAGAACCCTCAGTAAGTACTTGACCACGGTGCATTGTATCGTTTAGTTGAACTTTTAAACGTGCATTGTACGGCGCCAAATATTTACGAGTTTCCACATTACCTTGAATTGTAATTTCTTTTTGACCTTCTCTAATTTCATCAATTTCAGTAACAGTACCTGAAATTTCGGAAATAACAGCTTGCCCTTTAGGATTACGAGCTTCGAAAATCTCTTGGATACGCGGAAGACCTTGTGTAATATCGTCTCCTGCAACCCCGCCTGTATGGAATGTACGCATTGTTAACTGTGTACCTGGTTCCCCAATCGATTGAGCAGCAATAATACCAACTGCTTCTCCAACTTCAACTGTGTCTCCAGTAGCTAAATTCAAGCCGTAACATTTTTTACAAACACCATGTTTTGTATTACAAGTAAATGCAGAGCGAATTGTTAATTCATCAATACCTGCTTCTTCAATAACACGAGCAACGTCTTGTGTAATTAACCCGTCTCTTTCTAAAATCAATTCATTAGTAGTTGGATGGAAAATTGTTTTCTTAGTATGACGACCGACAATACGTTCGCCAAACTCTTCAATAACTTCTGTGCCTTCCATAAGTGAACCGATTAGTAATCCACGGTCAGTTCCACAATCATCTTCACGAACGATTACATCTTGCGCAACGTCTACTAGACGGCGAGTTAAGTAACCTGAATCGGCAGTTTTAAGTGCTGTATCGGCAAGACCTTTACGAGCACCATGTGTAGAGATGAAGTATTCAAGTACTGTTAACCCTTCACGGAATGATGACTTAATCGGAAGTTCGATAATTCGACCAGCCGGATTGGCCATTAGTCCACGCATACCTGCAAGTTGAGTAAAGTTAGATGCATTACCACGGGCACCTGAGTCACTCATCATGAAGATTGGATTCATGTTATCTAGCGATTTCATCAGTTTATCTTGAATAACTTCCTTTGCTTTACTCCAGTGTCCAATGACACTAGCATAACGCTCTTCTTCCGTTATTAGACCACGGCGGAATTGTTTAATAACTTTATCTACTTTACCTTGTGCTTCTTCAAGAATTTCGCCTTTATCTGGAAGTACTACGATATCAGAGATACCAATTGTAATTCCAGCTTTAGTAGAATATTTAAACCCTAGAGCTTTCATACGGTCAAGCATTTTTGAAGTTTCTGTGATATGGAAACGTTTAAATACTTCCGCAATGATATTACCAAGAATTTTTTTCTTAAATGGCTGTACAAGATCCATAGACTCGATATGTTTTTTCACATCTGTAATCGTAGGAACGAAATATTTCTCCGGAGTTTCAATTTGTAAATTGAAATCTGTCGGCTCATTGATGTATGGGAACGTTTCTGGAAGTATTTCATTGAAAATTACTTTACCTACAGTTGTTAGCAATAGCATCTTATTTTGTTCTTCTGTAAATGTTTGATTGTTTACAGATGCTGCCGGTATTGCAATACGTGTATGCAAATGTACATGACCAGTATTATAAGCAATTAGCACTTCTTCCGGACCGTAGAATGTAGAACCTTCACCCATTGCACCTTTACGCTCAAGTGTTAAGTAATAGTTTCCTAAAACCATATCTTGAGATGGTGTAACTACTGGTTTTCCATCTTTCGGGTTCAAAATGTTTTGTGCTGCAAGCATTAGTAAACGAGCTTCCGCTTGTGCTTCTGCTGATAAAGGAACGTGAACAGCCATTTGGTCACCATCAAAGTCAGCATTATATGCTGTACATACTAGAGGGTGAAGGCGAATTGCACGACCTTCTACTAATGTCGGTTCAAATGCTTGGATACCAAGACGGTGAAGAGTAGGGGCACGGTTAAGTAAAACCGGATGCTCTCTAATTACATCTTCTAATACATCCCATACTTCAGCATGCATACGCTCAATTTTACGTTTTGCACTCTTAATGTTGTGGGCTAAACCACGTTCAACAAGTTCCTTCATAACAAATGGTTTAAATAGTTCAATTGCCATTTCTTTTGGAAGTCCACATTGATACATTTTCAAGTTTGGTCCTACTACGATAACGGAACGACCAGAGTAGTCAACACGTTTACCAAGTAGATTTTGACGGAAACGACCTTGCTTCCCTTTTAACATATGTGAAAGTGATTTCAACGGACGGTTACCCGGACCTGTTACCGGACGACCACGACGACCGTTATCAATCAAAGCATCAACAGCTTCTTGAAGCATACGTTTTTCATTTTGAACGATGATACTAGGAGCACCAAGATCCAATAGACGTTTTAAACGATTGTTACGATTAATAACACGACGATATAAATCATTTAGATCAGAAGTAGCAAAACGTCCACCGTCCAACTGAACCATCGGACGTAATTCTGGAGGAATTACCGGTAGAACATCTAAAATCATCCAATCAGGTCTGTTCCCTGAATTACGGAAAGATTCTACGACTTCTAAACGTTTAATAGCACGTGTACGACGTTGACCTTGAGCTGTTTTCAACTCTTCTTTTAATTGTTCTGTTTCACTTTCTAAATCAATTTCTGAAAGTAAACGTTTGATAGCTTCAGCACCCATCGCAGCCTGGAATTTAGTTCCAAACTTATCGCGATAAGCACGGTATTCTTTTTCAGAAAGCAATTGCTTCTTTTCAAGAGGTGTGTCTGCTGGCTCTATTACTACATAAGAAGCAAAGTAAATTACTTCTTCTAGTGATCTTGGAGACATATCCAAAATCAGACCCATACGACTTGGGATACCTTTAAAATACCAAATATGCGATACCGGAGCTGCAAGTTCGATGTGACCCATTCGTTCACGACGTACTTTTGCACGTGTTACTTCTACTCCACAACGATCACATACAACACCTTTATAACGAACGCGTTTATATTTACCGCAATGACATTCCCAATCCTTTGTAGGACCAAAAATACGTTCACAGAATAAACCATCTTTTTCAGGTTTTAATGTACGATAATTAATTGTTTCAGGTTTTTTAACTTCCCCATAAGACCATGAACGGATTTTATCAGGTGAAGCTAAACCAATTTTCATATACTCAAAATTATTAACGTCTATCAAGGAGCCTACCTCCCTTTAGTCTTGTGTCTTTTAAAAGACTTTTCCAAGTAGCTCTGCATTATGCAATTTTATACGGAAATACGGACAGGCATCACCTGTCCGATTCTTATTGTTTAATCTAGAATTTGCTTAGGACCCTCGCGGTACCTTTCGCTATTCTTTATTCAACTGTTCCAACTGGTTCTTCCTCCGCTGTGATTGGTAAGATACCAAGTGCGTCAGCTGCAGGAATATCATCATCTTCATCTAAATCACGAAGCTCAATTTCTTCTTCATCGATTGTAAGCATCTTAACATCCATACCTAGACTTTGTAGTTCTTTAATCAATACTTTGAATGATTCAGGAACTCCTGGTTCTGGTACACTTTCCCCTTTAACAATTGCTTCGTATGTTTTCACACGTCCAACAACGTCATCGGATTTTACAGTTAAGATTTCTTGTAACGTATAAGCAGCACCATAAGCTTCAAGTGCCCATACTTCCATTTCTCCGAAACGCTGTCCACCAAATTGCGCTTTCCCTCCAAGAGGCTGTTGCGTAACAAGTGAATAAGGTCCAGTAGAACGTGCATGTAGCTTATCATCTACCATGTGGGCAAGTTTAATCATATACATAACCCCTACAGATACGCGGTTATCAAATGGTTCACCTGAACGTCCATCATATAGGATTGTTTTACCATCACGGTTAAGACCTGCTTCTTCCATTGTGTTCCACACGTCTTCTTCGTCTGCACCATCAAATACTGGTGATGCCATATGAACGCCTAGCAGTCTAGAAGCCATACCTAAGTGAAGCTCTAATACTTGCCCGATATTCATACGAGAAGGTACACCAAGTGGGTTTAACATGATATCAACTGGTGTGCCGTCTGGAAGGAATGGCATATCTTCTTCAGGAAGAATACGCGAGATAACCCCTTTGTTACCATGACGTCCGGCCATTTTATCCCCAACAGAGATTTTACGTTTTTGAACGATATAAGCACGAACTAATTGGTTAACACCTGGAGATAACTCATCGCCATCTTCGCGATTAAATACTTTTACATCTAATACAATCCCACCAGCACCATGAGGTACACGAAGGGAAGTATCACGAACTTCACGAGCTTTTTCACCGAAGATTGCGTGCAGTAAACGTTCTTCTGCTGTTAGTTCTGTAACTCCTTTAGGTGTTACTTTACCAACAAGAATATCTCCATCACGAACTTCTGCACCAATACGGATAATTCCACGGTCGTCCAAGTTGCGTAATGCGTCTTCTCCTACGTTTGGAATATCTCTCGTAATTTCCTCTGGTCCGAGTTTTGTATCACGTGATTCTGATTCATATTCTTCAATATGCACTGAAGTATATACATCATCTTTCACTAATCGTTCACTCATAATTACGGCATCTTCATAGTTGTATCCGTCCCATGTCATGAAAGCTACAAGTACATTACGTCCTAAAGCAAGCTCTCCTTGTTCCATAGAAGGACCATCTGCAAGAATATCCAGAGGTTTAACACGATCACCAATTTTTACAATTGGACGTTGGTTTATAGATGTACCGTGATTTGAACGCTCAAATTTATGGACTTTATAAGATGTTAAATCACCTTTAACTTCTTTTCCATCCACGTCTTCAATGCGTCTAACACGAATTTCTTTTGCTTCAACATGTTCAACAATTCCGTGGTATTTCGCAATAACCGCGGCACCTGAATCACGTGCGTTCACATGTTCCATACCAGTCCCAACGAATGGAGCCTCTGGATTTAATAACGGAACAGCTTGACGTTGCATGTTCGCTCCCATAAGTGCACGGTTGGAGTCATCATTTTCCAAGAAAGGAATACATGCTGTTGCAGCAGAAACAACTTGTTTCGGCGATACGTCCATATAGTCGATTTGCTCTTTTCTGAACACGGTATTATCACCGCGGAAACGACCAACTACTTCTTCTTTCAGGAATTCTCCTTCATCAGATAATGGAGAGTTTGCTTGTGCTACCACATAGTTATCCTCTTCATCCGCAGTTAAATAGTCGATACGTGATGTTACCAACCCTGTTTCAGGGTCAACACGACGATATGGTGTTTCAATAAATCCAAATTTATTCACTTTCGCAAAACTTGAAAGTGAGTTAATAAGTCCAATGTTTGGTCCCTCTGGCGTTTCGATCGGGCACATACGACCATAGTGAGAGTAGTGAACGTCACGTACTTCAAATCCTGCACGCTCACGTGTTAAACCACCGGGTCCAAGCGCCGATAGACGGCGTTTATGCGTCAACTCAGCAAGTGGATTCGTTTGATCCATAAACTGAGATAATTGAGAACTACCAAAGAACTCTTTAATAGATGCAATAACTGGGCGTATATTAATCAATTGTTGTGGAACGATTGACTGTGTATCGTTAATAGACATACGCTCACGAACTACACGTTCCATACGTGAAAGACCTATACGGAACTGATTTTGTAGTAACTCACCTACAGAACGTAAACGACGGTTACCAAGATGATCGATATCATCTGTGTTCCCAACGTTGAACAAAAGGTTAAAGAAGTAGCCAATAGATGAAACGATATCAGCAGGCGTAATGTTTTTAATCTCTGTTTCCACATACGCGTTACTTATAACGTTAACTTCTTTTTGCTCTTCGTCATTTGGCGCATAAATCTTAATCGATTGGATTGTAATATCGTCCTCTAAAACACCACCTACTTGAGATAACGTTTTGAAGCCAATTCCATTTTCAAGATGAGGAATTAGACGATCTAGTACACGACGATCAATCAGCGTACCAGCTTCTACTAAAATCTCTCCTGTTTCTGGATCCACTAGCGTTTCAGCTATTGTTTGGTTAAACAAGCGATTTTTAATATGCAGTTTTTTGTTCATTTTGTAACGACCAACATTCGCTAAATCATAGCGTTTTGGGTCAAAGAAGCGAGAATATAACAGACTCTTTGCACTTTCCACTGTTGGTGGTTCACCAGGACGTAGACGCTCATAGATTTCTAGTAACGCTTTTTCAGACGTTTCTGTATTATCTTTTTCTAGCGTGTTACGTAAATATTCATTGTCACCGATTAAATCGATAATCTCTTGATCTGATCCAAAACCTAGTGCACGAAGTAAAACAGTAACTGGCAGTTTACGTGTACGATCGATACGAACATAAACTACGTCTTTTGCATCGATTTCGTATTCTAACCAAGCACCACGGTTCGGAATAACTGTTGATCCAAAACCTTTTTTACCGTTTTTGTCTGTTTTATCATGGAAGTAAACACTTGGTGAGCGGACTAACTGAGATACGATTACTCGCTCAGCTCCGTTAATAACGAAAGTTCCAGTTTCAGTCATTAATGGGAAATCACCCATAAAGACATCTTGTTCCTTCACTTCGTCCGTTTCTTTGTTGTGGAGACGTACTTTTACGCGTAATGGTGCAGCGTATGTTGCGTCACGTTCTTTCGATTCGTCGACGGAATATTTCGGTTCGTTTAAACTATAGTCGACAAATTCAAGTGATAGATTGCCTGTAAAGTCCTCGATTGGTGAAATATCTTTAAACATTTCACGTAAACCTTCTTCAAGGAACCATTCATAAGATGCCGTCTGAATTTCGATTAGATTCGGTAGTTCCAGCACCTCACTAATACGCGCAAAACTTCTGCGTTGGCGGTGTTGTCCGTATTGAACTAGTTGACCTGTCAACTCATTCACCCCTCAATTAAAGCGATATTAGGTCTTTTCGATATGAACATTTTAGTGTATGATATCGAAAGACAAAAAGAAAACGAGTTCTTAACAAGAGCTCATTTTCGATTAACCAAACTTTTTCTCGGCCAGTATACCCATTTCTACTTGTTTTTATTCAAAAGGGCATACGTCCTCAAAATAATATTTTTGCATTTTATTATAATATCATAGCGATTTTGTCAAGTCAATCTTTGTAGCTTTGATAATCCAATAACCTCTAGCTTTATCTACCACATCAACTTGACCAAAAATCTCTTCTAAATAACTAAAAGTTGATGGTGCCCCTTGTTTCTTTTGAATCACAACCCACAATTCTCCCTTTGAAACTAACTTTTCATAGGATTCATTATAGAAACGAAAAATAGTTTCTTTCCCAGCGCGAAT
Organism: Psychrobacillus sp. FSL K6-1415; assembly: GCF_038003185.1. Taxonomy (NCBI): domain Bacteria; kingdom Bacillati; phylum Bacillota; class Bacilli; order Caryophanales; family Bacillaceae; genus Psychrobacillus; species Psychrobacillus sp. FSL K6-1415. The sequence goes on from NZ_JBBOOQ010000001.1 coordinate 4,093,445, forward strand.
CGGTGGATTAGTTATAATAGCCGCAAAGTTCGCAGTGTCAACCGCTGACAATCCATCACTTTCATAGATTCGTACATTTTGTATCCCGTTAGCAGCAGCATTTTTTTCTGCAAGTTGGATTGCACGTGTGTTAACATCTACCAAATGAACTGTTCTTTTCTCATTTGCTTTTGCAATAGAAAGACCTATCGGCCCATATCCACAGCCTATATCTAAAATTGAACCTTCTAGATCCGGCGCTTCAAAAGCATCGATTAATACACGGGAGCCAAAATCTACTTCGCTCTTACTAAATACACCTGCATCTGTTTCAAATCGGAAATTGTGCCCGAGCAACGTAAAATTCCAATGACGCGGTTTACTTTCCGTTTGAGGTTTCCTAGAGTAATAATGATCAGACACCAAATCACCCTCCGCAATACATACGAAGAAAAGCCCGTCGTTTACAGACGAGCTTTTTTCTTCGAATTGTACAAAATTACTTAACTTCTACGCCTGCGCCAACTTCTTCAAGTTGTGCTTTGAAAGCTTCTGCTTCGTCTTTAGAAACGCCTTCTTTAAGAGCTTTTGGAGCGTTGTCAACTAATTCTTTAGCTTCTTTCAATCCAAGACCAGTGATTTCACGAACCACTTTGATTACTTTGATTTTTTGATCTCCAGCAGATGCTAGGATTACGTCAAAATCAGTTTTTTCTTCAGCAGCAGCAGCTCCGCCACCAGCAGCCATTGCCATTGGAGCAGCAGCAGTAACACCGAATTCTTCTTCAATTGCTTTTACTAAGTCGTTTAATTCAAGAACTGTCATTGATTTGATAGCTTCTAAGATTTGTTCGTTATTCATTATATTTTCCTCCTATTATGGATAATTTAGGCTATTAGCCTTTTAGTTGTGTTTAAGCCGCGTAATGAATTATGCGCCTTGTTCTTCTTTTTGTTCTGCAACAGCTTTTGTTGCAAGCGCAAAGTTGCGCATTGGAGCTTGAAGTACTGAAAGAAGCATTGAAAGTAGTCCTTCGCGTGATGGAAGTTCTGCTAATGCTTTCACATCTTCAGCAGATGCTACAGTTCCTTCGATGATCCCAACTTTAATCTCAAGTTGTTCGTTCTTTTTAGCAAAATCATTAATGATTTTAGCAGGGGCAATTACGTCTTCGTTAGAAAATGCTACAGCATTTGGACCAACAAGGCTTTCGTTAATCCCATCAACTCCAGCAATTTCAGTAGCACGGCGTGTAAGTGAGTTTTTATAAACTTTGAATTCCACACCCGCTTCACGAAGTTGTTTACGTAATTCTGTTACTTGCGCAACGTTCAAACCGCGATAGTCAACAACTACTACGGAAGCAGCAGCTTTAAACTTTTCTGCAATTTCTTGAACTTGCACTTTTTTAGTTTCGATTGCTTTGTTCATCTTGGCACCTCCTATAAGAATTGGCCATTTATACCGACAAAAGAAAAGCCTCTGTTCTACGAATAGACACAGAGGCAGAAAGTCATCATCTTAAAAGAATCTGAATTTACTTGTCCTCGGTAGGAAATTAAGCAGTTTATTGCTCCTACTGTCTTCGGTACAAATGTATATTTAACAACAAAGGTCATCTTAACAGACATCCCTTATACTGTCAACTATTATTTAATGGATTGAGTATCAACTTTTACAGCTGGTCCCATAGTAGTCGTGATATTCACTGACTTCATGTAAACACCTTTAGATGCTGCAGGCTTAGCTTTTTGAATTACATCAAATACTGCTAAGAAGTTTTCTACTAATTTATCGTCTTCAAAAGAAACTTTACCGATTGGAGCATGAATGATCCCTGCTTTTTCAGCACGGTATTCTACTTTACCAGCTTTGATCTCTTCGATAGCTTTTGTTACATCAAATGTAACTGTACCAGTTTTAGGGTTTGGCATTAAACCTTTTGGTCCAAGTACACGACCGATTTTACCAACTTCACCCATCATATCAGGTGTTGCAACGATTACATCGAAGTCAAACCATCCTTGTTGGATTTTGTTAATATATTCAGTATCGCCCACATAATCTGCACCAGCAGCTTCTGCTTCTTTTAACTTTTCACCTTTAGCGAATACTAATACACGTTGAGTTTTACCAGTTCCGTTTGGAAGAACTACTGCTCCACGGATTTGTTGGTCATTTTTACGAGTATCGATTCCTAAACGGAAAGCAACTTCTACAGTCGCATCGAAGTTTACTGTGCTTGTTTTTTTAGCAAGCTCAATAGCTTCTTTAGCTGAGTATAATTTTGAAGCTTCTACTAATTTAGCTGCTTCTTGTAACTTTTTACCTTTGTTAGCCATTATAAATGTCCTCCTTGATAGTGGTTTTAGCGGAATAAACCTCCCACGTGTAAAGGTTGCAGTTATCCTATATGAACAACTACAACCTTCCAAAAAACAATGCGTCATATCAAAATGCACATTAAGTATTAGTCTTCGATCGTAATACCCATGCTGCGTGCAGTACCTTCAACCATTAACATAGCTGCTTCAACAGATGCTGCGTTTAAATCTGGCATTTTTTGTTCTGCGATTTCGCGAACTTTTTCACGTTTCACTGTCGCCACTTTTACGCGGTTCGGTTCACCTGATCCAGATTGAATACCTGCTGCTACTTTAAGTAACACTGCTGCCGGCGGAGTTTTTGTAATGAAAGTAAATGAACGATCTTCAAATACAGAAATTTCAACCGGAATGATTAGACCTGCTTGATCAGCAGTACGTGCGTTGAACTCCTTACAGAATCCCATGATGTTAACACCTGCTTGACCCAATGCTGGACCAACCGGCGGTGCTGGATTTGCTTTACCAGCAGGAATTTGTAATTTAACAACTTTAATCACTTTTTTAGCCACGAGACACACCTCCTTAAGTCCGTGATGTGGTAATTGGGTTGCCCCTCCCACTCAAATATCTGTCTCTCAGCTCTGCGCTGATAACATTAGAAAAATTAATACAGACCCATTTTCAGTCTGACCTTTGAAATGATATCACTATTCTCCACCTTTAGCAAGTGGAAACATAAATTATATTTTAATAACTTGTTCGAAATCTAGTTCCATATTAGTTTCTCGACCAAACATATCTACAGATACAGTTACTTTACCTTTATCTGTATCAATCACTTCTACTTTTCCTTGGAAGTGCGCAAACGGCCCTTCTAATACTTCCACCAATTCTCCAACTGTAAAGTCTACTTCGACAACACGTTCTGCGTCACCCATTTGTTTAAGCATAGATTGAACTTCTTCCGGTGCCAGAGGTGTTGGTTTTGTTCCACCACCTGATGAACCAAGGAATCCAGTTACACCTGGTGTATTTCTAACCACATACCATGCATCATCTGTCATAATAAGTTCAACAAAAACATAACCTGGAAAAGTTTTTCTAACAACAACACGTTTTTTGCCGTCTTTAAAATCCGTCTCCTCTTGCTCTGGGATATATACACGGAATATTTTATCCGACATACCCATTGTTTCTACTCGTTTTTCTAAGTTTGCTTTTACTTTGTTTTCATACCCCGAGTAAGTATGAACAACATACCAATTTTTTTCCATAGTGTCAGGACTAGTCGTCCGTCCCCTCCTTTTCTCAAGACAAATGAAAAAACCCGTTCGTTTAATAAGACGGGCTATTTTCAAATATTTACATGCTACTTATTATAACGCTAAATACCAACGGAACAATTCAGATACCCCTAAATCAACCAAAGCAAAAAATACAGCCATTGCTGCAACAGTAGCAAGCACAATTACAGTGTATTTAGCAAGCTCTTTGCGTTTAGGCCAACTTACTTTTCTCATTTCACTCATTACATTTTTGAAAAACCCACCAACATTAGCCATTTTAGCTAAACCCCCACACAAGAAATCTATATTACTTTATTCATAACGTTTGTTTATGAAGCGTATGCACATTACAATGTGCACAATACTTTTTACGTTCAATTCGGATTGTTACATTCTCTTTAGATGCAGGAACCGTGTAATTACGGTTGCCACATTGAACACAACTTAAGACAATCTTCTTCACCATAATATCACCTTTTTTCGGCGTATAAGTCTTTTTCAAGATTATCATCTTACACATTCCATGTCAACAAAATCCCAGTTATGCATAATTACTACCAATCTCCATATAGCGTTCTAGTTTACGCTTTACTCGTTGTAATGCGTTGTCGATCGACTTTACATGACGATTCAATTCTTCGGAAATTTCTTGATATGATTGGCCATCCAAGTATAAGGCAAGTACTTGTTGTTCCAGCTCACTTAATATTTCAGCCATCTTACCTTCCATGTAATCAAAATCTTCTCGATTGATGATTAATTCCTCTGGATCATCTATTACCGAACCTGCAATCATATCCATCAAAGTTCGATCAGATTCTTCATCATATATAGGTTTATCCAATGATACATAGGAATTTAGCGGTATATGCTTTTGACGTGTAGCTGTTTTGATAGCGGTTATTATTTGTCGAGTAATACATAATTCGGCAAATGCTCGGAAAGAAGCAAGTTTCTCCTCCCTAAAATCCCGAATCGCCTTATACAATCCGATCATTCCCTCTTGTAGAATATCCTCTTTGTCTGCCCCTATCAAAAAGTATGATCTTCCCTTCATACGGACGAAAGAACGATATTTTGTTATTAAAAAATCTAGCGCTTCAGTGTTTCCTTGATGAACCATCTCTACAAGCTCTTCATCTAGTAAACTATCGAATTGTAGAATCTGCTCTGTCTTTTCCAATGAAGTCACCTCAGCTAACAAGAATATTATTCCAATTATACAGGAAGAAAATTTATAGCGTCAATGAATCATTTCATTCCTCTTCGCCATTTTTCGAAAATTTCTGCAACTTCTGCCGTTAATGGAATATTAGAAGCAGGCTTGTCATTCTGAATACTCTTCACTTTTTTTGTTATTTTGGAAGAAATGGACAACATCTCAATTTCTAATTCTCTTGCTGATTTTCGTAGGGCACCCTGACCAAATATAACTCGTTGCTCGGTCAAATCGGATGTAGCTACATAAATTTGAACTCTTCTACTACTCAATTCTTTCGTTAACTTTTCAATGCGTTCATCTGCAATTTCGTTTTTCCGCGTATAAATAACTTCCACGTTGTACTTTTTCTTTTTATTTTCAATACCAGGTACTAAGTGCGCATCAAAGACCACAATCACTCGAATACCTGTATATGCTTTGTATTCAGCCATCAGCTCAATCAAACGGTCTCTAGCGTCCAGTAATTTTACTTCTTTTAACTTCCTTAGCTCGCTCCATGCGCCGATGATATTATATCCATCGACAAGTAGAATTTGCATCTTCTTATCCTTTTAACGGATTTCTTACGCGCCATATCTCATACAACAAAACAGAAGCAGCAACCGACGCATTAAGACTCGTTACATGACCGACCATTGGCAAATAGTAAAGAAAATCACACTTTTCTTTTAGCAGTCGACTCATTCCTTTTCCTTCGCTACCAATAATAAGAGCTAGTGGAAGTGTTGCATCCATATTTCGATAATCAGTAGACTTCGCCGCATCTGTTCCTGCAATCCAAACGCCACGGTCTTTTAGCTCATCTACTGTTTGAGCCAGGTTACCCGCACGATAGACTGGAATATGTTCGATAGCTCCCGTGGAAGCCTTTGCAACTACCGCTGTTAGTCCAACCGCTCTTCTTTTAGGAATAATAATTCCATGCGCCCCTATGGCATCTGCCGTTCTCATTATAGAACCAAGATTATGGGGATCTTCAATTTCATCTAGAATAATAAAAAGAGGATCCTCTTTTTTGCTAGCCGCCAGCTCAAATAAATCATCTAATTCTGCATAACGATATGCAGCAACCGACGCGACTATCCCCTGGTGGTTTGCATCAGTTAAGTTATCGAGCTTCTTTTTAGGTACGAACTGCACGATTATTCCAGCATCTTTAGCTAATTGAATAATTTCAGATACACCACTTTTTTGGATGCCTTCTGCTAGCCAAACTTTGTTCATATCTCTACCGGCACGAAGGGCTTCAACAACAGGATTTTTCCCTGCTATAAGTTCACCAGTTTGCTCAACTTGATCATTTTTTTCTGTCATTTATTTGTTCGCCCCTTTCTGTTTATCTATAAAGTCAATCGAAAAATGTAACACTTCTTGTAAACGCTCTGTTTGTCCACTTAAGTATAGACTCCCGATGACCGCTTCAAACGCAGTACTATGATGATAAGTAATAACGTCCGTATTTTTAGGTACAGATCCAGATTTCGCATTACGCCCTCTTCGTAGGACTGCTTGTTCATCTTCCGATAAAAACTCTTTGTCCAGCATCTCTTTCACAATCGTCGCTTGTGCTTTTGCAGATACATAGTTAGTAGCTTCTTTGTGTAAAATATTTGGTCGAACCCGCCCAGAGCGGATGAGGTGTTCCCGAACGACCTGTTCGAAAACAGCATCACCCATATAAGCAAGTGCTAAAGAATTTAGTTGTTTTACATCTGATAATGTTAAGTTTTCCACAAGTTTATCCTCTTTTCCATCGAATACCCTGTGCAGTATCTTCCAAAATAATATTTAACTCTTTTAATTGATCTCTAATTTCATCGGCACGGGTAAAGTTACGATCCTTCCTTGCTTGATTTCGTTCTTCGATCAATGCATCGATTTCTTCATCTAATACTTCTTTTTCCTTAGCAAGCGTTAGTCCAAGTACAGCTGTCAAATCATCCATATCTGCTATAAATTGTTTCAATACGGATTCAGATGTTTGTTTTTCTTGTAAATAAGTATTCGCAAGTTTCGACAATTCGAAAATAGCTGCAATCCCATTTGCTGTATTAAAATCATCATCCATCGCTGTTTCAAACTGTACTTTTACAGCCGCAATTTTTTGTAGCCAAATATCGTCATGGTCTCCTAAATTTGCAGTAGTACTTAAGCGATGAACTAAGTTATCATAAGCAGTCTGTATACGGTCCAAACCAGCCTCTGCTTGCTCCACCAATTCTTTTGAATAGTTAATTGGGTTTCGATAATGAACACTCAACATGAAGAGACGCAATATTTGAGGGTCAATTTGCTGACGAATATCATTTACCAATACAAAATTACCTAGTGATTTTGACATTTTTTCATTATCTATATTTATATATCCATTATGCATCCAATATCTTGCGAATGTCTTTCCAGTTCTAGCTTCTGACTGAGCAATTTCATTTTCATGGTGAGGGAAAGTTAGATCCTGCCCTCCAGCATGAATATCAATTGTATCTCCTAATATTTCTCTTGCCATTACAGAACATTCGATGTGCCACCCAGGACGTCCTTGACCCCAAGGGCTTTCCCAGAAAATTTCTCCAGGTTTTGCAGCTTTCCAAAGTGCAAAGTCAAGTGCATCTTCTTTTTTCTCACCAGTTTCAATACGGGCACCGACTTTTAAATCGTCTACAGATTGATGAGAAAGCTTACCGTATCCATCAAATTTTCTAGTACGGTAATATACATCCCCTTGTGACTCGTATGCATAGCCTTTTTCTTCTAATACTTTTATAAATTCTATAATTTGATCCATGTGATCCGTTACACGAGGATGTGAGTCTGCTCGATTGCAGCCAAGAGCCTCTACGTCTGCATAATAAGCATTGATAAAACGTTCTGTAAGCTCGGAGACCTCTTCCCCCAGTTCGTTGGCCGCTTTAATAATTTTGTCATCCACGTCTGTGAAGTTAGAAACGTATGTCACATCATATCCACGATATTGTAGATACTTTCTTACCGTATCATATACAATTACAGGTCGAGCATTCCCTATATGAATATAATTGTAAACAGTTGGTCCACATACATACATTTTGACCTTGCCTTCTTCGAGTGGAATAAATGGTTCTTTTTCACGCTTTAATGTATTAAAAATTTGGATTGTCATGACCAGTTTCTCTCCTTTTCTTTCGTTAAATGGTCTATTTCTTTTTGTAGATCTTCTATTTTATCTTCCATTTGTTTACATCGATCAGTAAACGGATCAGGCAGGTCCTGATGATCGAGATTCCGTTTCACTTTTACACCATTTTGAATTACAACTACACCTGGAATACCAACTACAGTAGAATTAGTAGGTACATCTTTCAATACAACCGACCCAGCTCCTACTTTACTATTTTCACCAATTGTAATCGATCCTAATACTTTTGCTCCTGTAGCAATTAGTACATTATTATGAAGCGTGGGATGTCTCTTCCCTTTTTCTTTCCCGGTACCACCTAATGTGACACCTTGGTAGATAGTGCAATCATCTCCAATTTCACAAGTTTCTCCGATGACTACACCCGATCCATGATCGATAAAAAAGCGTCTCCCAATTGTTGCACCCGGGTGAATTTCGACACCTGTAAAAAATCTACTAACTTGTGAAACTGCACGTGCTAGAAAAAAAAGATTCTTTTTAAATAATGCATGTGCAATGCGGTGGCTCCAAATCGCATGAAGTCCCGCGTATGTTAATATAACCTCTAGCTTACTATTTGCTGCTGGATCTTGTTCAAATACTACCGCAATATCTTCTTTCATTCGATCGAACACAAGGATTCCTCCCTTCATTTTTTTCCATAAAAAAAGTCTCTGTCTATAAATATAGACAGAGACGCAGTTAGCGCGGTTCCACTCTGATTGGAAAAATATAAATACTTTCCCCACTTTGCATCTTTAACGCAGATGTTACGTTCAGCCTACTTAGAAGTTCGGCATGACGCTCGGAGGTGCATTTCAGTAACTCGTAGGCTCAGACCACTTTCAGCCGGTGATGGTCCTCTCTAAAGAACGTGCGTTACTTACTTCTCCTCTTCTTCGCTTTGCTATTCTTTTTACTTCGAATTTGTATCACCATTTTCACACCTTGTTAGGGGAAAGTCAATCTTATTGTTTTGCAAACTTGGCTACACGAGCAATTACTTTTTCTTTCCCTATTAAACTGATTGCATCAGCTAATTCTGGACCATGCATTTGACCTGTTGTTACTACACGTATTGGCATGAAAAGGTTTTTCCCTTTATGTCCTGTTTCTTTTTGCACAGCTTTAATAGCAGCTTTAATCTCTACTGCTTCAAATGTTTCTAGGCCTTCTAACTGTGTTTTAAAAGCAGCCATTACTTCAGGAACCTGCTCCCCAGCTAACACCTCTGTTGCTTCTTCAGTATATGCAATTTCGTGATCAAAGAATAATGAAGATAATTCAACGATTTCAGCACCAAAACTCATTTGCTCATGGTAAAGGGCAATAAGCTTTGTTGCCCACGTAAGTTCGTCTTCTGATAATTCAGCCGGAAGTAGATTTGCTTTTTGTAAATGCGGCAATGCAAGCTCTACTACTTTTTCAAGTGGAAGTTGTTTAATATATTGGTTGTTCATCCATGTAAGTTTTTGTTTATCGAACATCGATGGTGATTTAGACAGACGCGATACATCAAAGTTTTTAATGAATTCCTCTTTGGTGAAGATTTCATCTTCCCCTTCAGGAGACCAGCCTAATAATGCAAAGAAGTTAAACATAGCTTCCGGTAAATACCCAAGATCTTTGTACTGAGTAACAAATTGTATAATTGACTCATCGCGTTTTGAAAGCTTTTTTCGGTTCTCATTGATGATTAATGTCATATGACCGAATTTAGGATATGCCCATTCGAATGCATCAAACACCATTAATTGTTTTGGTGTGTTTGATAAATGTTCTTCCCCACGGAATACATGAGAAATTTCCATAAAGTGATCATCTAATACAACAGCATAGTTATAAGTTGGGATTCCATTGGCTTTTACAAGCACCCAGTCACCAACATCCTTAGATTCAAATGTAACCAGTCCACGAACTAAATCTTCAAATGTATAAGTTACATTTTCTGGTACACGCATACGAATCGTATATGGTTGGCCTGCATCTTCTTTTGCTTGTACTTCTTCTTTTGATAAATGACGGCATTTACCGTTGTACATAGGAGCTGCAATACCTTTTTCTTTTTGTACTTCACGTTCTGCTTCTAATTCCTCTGAAGAACAGAAACATTTATATGCATGCCCTTTTTCTAACATTTCCTCCGCGTGCTTTGTATATATATCTAGGCGCTCCATTTGGCGATACGGCGCATAAGGTCCACTAATATCTACAGATTCATCATAGTCGATCCCTAACCACTTTAAGTTTTCAAGTTGTGATAACTCGCCACCTTCTACATTACGTTCAATATCCGTATCTTCAATACGAACGATAAATTTACCATCATGGTGACGTGCATATAAATAGTTAAATAACGCTGTGCGTGCTCCTCCAATATGCAAAAATCCTGTTGGACTTGGCGCGTAGCGTACGCGAACTTCTTGTGTCATAAGTATATCCTCCTAGTTTTCGTTCCATCAAATTAGCCTTAGTGTACTTGCGTCCAATTGGGCATGCTTAAAATTATCTTACACAACCTGGATAACATCTTGCGACGGCTCTAGCTTACTCCATTCTACCATTGCTTATATGTTTATTAAAGTTAGTCTTTCTTGAGAAGTAATATTGTCGCCATCGATGCTATCCCTTCTTCACGACCTGTAAATCCTAGTCTTTCCGTAGTTGTAGCCTTCACATTTACTTGAGAAACATCCGCCTGAAGTAACTCTGCAACACGCGTACGAATTGTTTCAATATACGGTGACATTTTTGGCTTTTGAGCAATAATTGTACAGTCAATATTCCCTAACTTATATCCCTTAGCGTCTACCAACTTCCAAATATGCTCTAGTAGCTTTGCTGAATCTGCATCTTTAAAGTCTGGGTCTGTATCTGGAAAATGCCTTCCAATATCCCCTTCTCCAATCGCTCCTAATGCTGCGTCTGTGATTGTATGTAGTAGTACATCTGCATCTGAGTGCCCGATTAGCCCTCGTTCGTATGGTATCTCGATTCCCCCTATTATTAGCGGACGATTATCCGCAAATTCATGTACATCGAATCCTTGTCCTATTCGCATCATCTTATTATTCCTCCTGCTCTCGCTTATTTAATATAGCCTCTCCGTATAGAAGATCTTCCCTCGTCGTCATTTTTACATTATCGTAGGTGCTTTCAACAATATGAACACGCTCTCCTAATCTTTCTACGAGCATCGCTTCATCTGTCCCGAGAAAGTTTTCCACTTCCGCTAATCTTTCCGCTTTTTCTAATAATGTATACTGAAATGCTTGAGGCGTTTGAATAATCCACAAACTTTCTCTATCAATCGTTTCTTGGATTATACCATTTACTGCTTTTTTCATCGTGTCTTTTGCCCGAACTGCCGCTACTGCAGCTCCTGAAATGTGTGCAACTTGTACTAATTGTTGTATCACTTCTTGATGAATAAATGGTCTTGCTGCATCATGAACGAGTACAATTCCTTTAGTGGTCACGGCTTTTAAACCCGCATATACGCTATGCTGTCTTTCTTCTCCACCTTCGGCAATAGCCGAAACTTTTGTAATACAGTATTCTTTAAGGAGCCGTTCAATCAATTCTTTTTCCTCTTTCTTCACAGCCAATACAATTTGCTCACAATTAGGATCTCTATCAAACACTCTTAAAGTATGTATCAAAATAGGAACATTACGCAGTTCTAAAAACAACTTATTTTGTCCAGCACCCATTCGTTTCCCACTACCCGCTGCTGGCAATAAAACAGTATATATCATGTTAACGAACCTCCATCACATAGAAAAAGGGCGTATTCCTTTCTCAAAGGAAACAACCCTTCTTCGTTATTTTGAGTCCTGTGGTTTTGCAAATATCATTCGGCCAGCCGATGTTTGAAGTACACTTGTTACTTCTACATTTATGGCCTGTCCAATATATGTTTTACCACCTTCCACAACAATCATTGTTCCATCATCTAAATATGCAACACCTTGATTGTGTTCTTTGCCGTCTTTAATAACGACAACATGCATTATTTCCCCGGGAATAACGACCGGTTTTACCGCATTTGCCAAGTCATTAATATTCAAAACACGCACTTGATGTAGGTCACAAACCTTGTTTAGATTGAAGTCATTTGTTACAACAATTCCATTCATCTTTTTAGCTAGTCGAACTAATTTTAAATCTACCTCTTGGATATCTTCGAAATCTTCTTCTACGATTAACACGGCAGATGCTCTTTCCGTTTGTAGTTTTTTCAATACGTCTAAACCCCGACGCCCTCTTGTTCGTTTAAGCGTATCCGAGGAATCTGCAATATGTTGTAATTCAGTCAAAACAAATTGAGGAACGACAAGAACCCCTTCGATAAATCCTGTTACCGAAATGTCAGCGATGCGACCATCAATAATAACGCTCGTATCTAACAATTTATAAGTTCCTAAAATCAATTCTTGGTTATCCTCGTCCTCTGTTTTCTTTTTGCTACTATTCTGTTTAGAAGGAGTAAAAACTTGAAGAAGTTCGTCACGCTTTTTAAAACCGACTTGGAAACCTAAGTATCCCAAAACAATAGACAATAGTATCGGAACAATCGATCCAATACCCAGTATTGCAATATTATTAAGCGCAGAACCAAGGAAAAAGGCAACGATTAATCCTATAACCAGCCCAAGTGTTCCGAACAGCAAGTCTCCAATCGGCGCTTTTAATAACCGTTCTTCCATCCACTTGATAAAGTTCACTAAGTAGTCAGTCATAAATAATGCAGCCACGTATAACAATATCGCTCCAACTAAAACAGATACATACGGATTGTGAATCCATGGGTTCTCAGATAAATTAAAAAGCTCGTATAAGTGCGGTAAGAATAATAAACCCAATGTTCCACCAATTAAAACAAAAGCAATTTGAATAATCCATTTTAACAAGTATGCCACCTCCATTTATTTCATTATACTTCCATCTTTCACAATAAGTCTAATAAGAAAAGCACTTGCCCCCTCCCGCGCCCCGACAACATTCTACTGCGAAAATCTTTGCGCAGTAGCAAGGATTCCACGTAAAGGCGTTCTTTGCCTTTACGCCAAATCCTAAGGTGATTATCTGCTAGAGTATTCGCTCTCTTCTTTGTTACGAGAATGCCTCTTTCATCGCTTCGTTAACTGTTTCAATCCCTATAATTTGGATGTCTTTAGGGTAATCCCAACCGCCTAAATTAGATGCAGGAACAATCGCTCTTTTAAAGCCAAGCTTTGCAGCCTCTTGCACACGCTGTTCAATCCTAGACACCCTTCTCACTTCTCCAGTTAAACCGATTTCGCCGATAAAACAATCTGTCGGTGTAACTCCTGTATCTCGAAAACTAGATACGATACTTACTAGGACGGCTAAATCGATTGCAGGTTCGTCTAATTTCACTCCACCTGCAACTTTTATATAGGCATCTTGCGTTTGAAGTAGTAATCCCATTCTTTTTTCCAGTACCGCCATTAGCAATGAAACCCGGTTTTGATCAATACCAGTGGCCATACGTTTCGGGTAGTTAAAGCTAGACTGCGTCACTAGAGCTTGAATTTCTACTAAAATAGGTCTGGTACCTTCCATAGAGGCAACAATTGCAGAACCTGCTGCTCCGTGAGATCGTTCCTGCAAAAATAATTCAGACGGATTAAGTACTTCTTTTAATCCAGATTGAATCATTTCAAATATAGCAATTTCATTCGTAGAGCCAAAACGATTTTTTTGAGACCTTAAAATACGATACGTATGGTGACGTTCTCCTTCGAAATACAAAACGGTATCCACCATATGTTCCAATATACGCGGCCCTGCAATTTGACCTTCTTTTGTTACATGTCCTACTAAAAAGATTGCTACATTTTTTGTTTTGGCTATTCGCATAAGCTCTGCTGTACATTCACGAACTTGCGATACACTCCCAGGTGCACTAGTTACTTCCGGATGATGAACAGTTTGAATAGAATCCACAATGACAAATTTAGGCTCTACACTCTCAATTGTTTCATTAATAAGTTCTAAATTAGTTTCAGAGTAGATATAAAGCTCAGCTGAGGTAACTCCTAAACGTTCTGCACGAAGCTTTGTCTGACGGATGGATTCCTCTCCCGAAATGTATAGAACTCGCTCACCTTTATTGGCAAGTAAAGCTGAAACCTGTAAAAGAAGAGTAGATTTCCCTATACCTGGATCTCCTCCTATTAACACTAGGGATCCTGGTACAATACCCCCACCAAGAACACGATTCAATTCCGCAAAGTCGGTTGTCACTCGTGGTTCTTCTGCTGTTACCACCGAAATAATCGGGGTAGCCTTTTGCGCTACGCCATCCGAATGCTGAAAGGAACGTTTCGGACCTTTTGAAACTATTTCTGTTTCTTCTACCATTGTATTCCAATCGCCGCATCCAGGACATCTTCCCATCCATTTTGCGGATTCATATCCACATGAATTACACATAAACTTCGTTTTCTTTTTAGCCATAATACCTCCTATGTAATAAGAAAAATCGGGTAAAAAACACCCTGTCCTATATGTACAAAACCTATTCCTATCAATTTCGAAGGCTTTGCACAGACATTTTGCTATATTATATCCGAGTCCATTTCTAGGAATGCTAGTTTGTCTATTCGTCGCCCTTCTACAACTTTTAGAAACAGGTAAGTGCATTTTTAGATAACTAGTAAAAAGACACTTTCCTATTCTCGAAAATACAATTTCGTTTGCTATTTCGCTTCTTTATTAGGTGAACACTTAATATCCCACTGTATTTCCACTACTTAAAAGAAAATCTACTTTCTTCATCCTACAGAATAGTATCATTTGATTCAACGGTCTTATCACTATAGTAACTTTGTCCAATCTTACCAACTAAGCAATAAGCTATGAAAAACCTATTTTCTTACTCTTTATAAAAAAAGGGCATTCCGAACTATTTTTCGGAATGCCCGCTATATTAACCTTCGGTAACCAAAGCTTTCGTGCGAACGACGAACTCATTGTCTTCAACATCAAATATTACATGTTGCCCATCTAATACTTCCCCTTTTAAAAGCTCTTCGGAAAGTCGATCTTCTACATGTTTTTGTATTGCACGGCGTAAAGGACGAGCACCATATTCTGGTTCATATCCTTCGGTTGTAATTTTATCTTGTGCTGCTTCTGTGATTTCTAATTCAATACCTTGTTCTTTCAAACGTTTTGCTAAATGGTCTGTCATTAATGAAACAATTTGTTTTAAATGGTCTTTTTCTAGAGAGTGGAACACGATCATTTCATCTAGACGGTTTAAGAACTCTGGGCGGAATGCTTTTTTCAACTCTTCTAGCATTTTACCTTTCATATCTTTATAGTCTGTCTTGCCACCTTCTTGTAAGTTAAACCCAACGTATTTGTTGAATTTAAGTGCATCCGCACCGACATTCGATGTCATGATAACTACCGTATTACGGAAATCTACTGTACGGCCCTTTGAGTCTGTTAATCGGCCATCCTCTAACACTTGAAGAAGAATATTAAAGACATCAGGATGAGCCTTTTCAATTTCATCTAATAAGATAACAGAGTATGGTTTACGACGTACCTTTTCTGTTAATTGTCCACCATCGTCAAAACCAACATATCCTGGAGGAGAACCAACTAGACGAGAAGTTGAATGTTTTTCCATGTACTCGGACATATCTACACGAATCATCGCATCTTCGTCTCCGAACATCACTTCCGCTAGAGCACGAGCAAGTTCTGTTTTCCCTACACCAGTAGGTCCTAAGAAGATAAAGGAACCAATAGGACGTTTTGGATCTTTCAGTCCTGCACGAGCACGACGAATAGCTCTTGAAATTGCGTCCACTGCTTCACTTTGACCAATAACTCTTTCATGTAATTTATCTTCCAGTTTTAATAACTTCTCAGATTCTGTTTGCGCTAGCTTGGATACTGGTACACCAGTCCACATAGACACCACTGCTGCAATATCTTCTATTGTAACTTCAGACTCTTCTTTTCCTTGCTTTTCTTTCCAATTGTTTTTCATTTTTTCTAGTTCATCTTTAAGCTTTTGTTCTTTATCACGGAATGATGCAGCTTTTTCAAACTCCTGACTTTGCACTGCAGCATTTTTCTCAGAACGAATCGCCTCTAGTTTTGCTTCTAGCTCTTTTAAATTAGGAGGTGTTGTATACGAACGTAAACGTACTTTAGATCCCGCTTCATCTATTAAGTCAATTGCTTTATCTGGTAGAAAACGATCAGAAATATAACGGTCAGACATTTTGACAGCAGCTTCTACCGCTGCATCTGTAATTTTTACACGGTGATGTGCTTCATAACGATCACGTAAACCGTAAATAATTTGGATAGCTTCATCTACTGAAGGTTCGTCTACTTGAATTGGTTGGAAACGACGTTCTAGTGCAGCATCTTTTTCAATATATTTTCTATACTCATCCAGTGTTGTCGCACCTATACATTGTATTTCTCCACGAGCAAGAGCAGGCTTCAAAATATTCGAAGCATCAATAGCACCCTCTGCTCCACCAGCTCCAATTAATGTATGAAGTTCATCGATAAATAAAATAACATTGCCGGCTTGACGAATTTCATCCATCACCTTTTTCAAACGATCTTCAAATTCTCCACGATATTTTGTACCAGCAACAACTGTACCCATATCCAGCGTCATTACTCGTTTATCACGTAGGATTTCTGGCACTTCATTTTGTACGATTTGCTGCGCAAGCCCTTCTGCTATAGCCGTTTTCCCAACACCTGGTTCACCAATTAAAACTGGGTTGTTTTTTGTACGACGAGCCAATATTTCAATTACTCTTGTAATTTCTTTGCTACGTCCAATTACAGGATCTAGCGTACCTTCTCTTGCAATTTGCGTTAAATCACGAGCTAGACCATCCAGTGTAGGTGTACTAGCTGGAGCAGTCCCATTGTTCCCATTACCATGTGCTTGCTCTGTACTTCCTAATAATTGAAGAACTTGTTGACGAGCTTTGTTTAAACTTACTCCTGCATTATTTAGAACACGAGCTGCTACTCCTTCTCCTTCACGGATTAACGCTAGTAATAGATGCTCTGTTCCAATGTATGAGTGACCTAGTTTTCGAGACTCATCTACTGAAAGCTCAATCACCTTTTTCGCACGAGGTGTATAGTTAACAATTGGTCCAACTTCTTCCTTACCAGCTCCTACTAGTTCCTCGATCCCTGTTTCGATTACTTTTAGATCTACTTCTATTGCTTCTAATGCTTTTGCAGCAATTCCACTACCTTCTCGGATAAGACCAAGTAATATATGTTCTGTCCCTATAGATTCATGCTTTAAGCGAATAGCCTCTTCTTGTGCTAGTTGTAATACTTTTTGAGATCTTTGTGTAAAACGATTAAACATCATTCAGATTCCTCTCCTTTTGTTTTCTGTTTTTCTTCTTTTTGCAATCGTTCCCTTAACAGCTTTGCGCGAAACATATCCCGCTCAGAGGTGTTCAATGAAGTACCTGCATATTTTTGTAGAAATCCTGGTTGCATAAACACCATACATTCATTCAATATAGTCACATCCACATCTTCAATGAGTCCTATATCTATCCCTAATCGCACATCCGATAGGCATCTTGCCGCTTCATCTGTCGCCATAATACGGGCAAATGATAAAGTTCCTAAAGATCGATATAGTCGGTCTTCTAGTGTATTGGCCGAATGCTTTAGAAGTGCATCCCGTGCTTCTCTTTCTTTTTGAATAATTTGTTCGGTAATACTCTGAAGATCAGCAAGTATGTCCTCTTCTGACTTACCAAGTGTGGTTTGGTTGGACACTTGGTATACATTACCGAGCGCTTCACTACCTTCTCCGTAGATTCCTCTTACAACCATTCCTAGTCTTGAAATGATAGTGACGATTCTATTCATTTGCTTCGTCATCGTTAATGCGGGTAAATGCATCATTACAGATGCACGTAAACCAGTACCTGTATTGGTAGGGCAGCTTGTTAAATATCCAAACTGCTCGTCAAAAGCATATGGTAATTCCTTATCTAAAACACGATCTAACATATCTGCCTGAGCATAGGCCTCTTGAATTTGAAGCCCTGGAAAAAGACATTGTATACGAATATGATCCTCTTCGTTGACCATCACACTAACGGATTCATCATTTGACAATAAAACAGAGCCAGTCATTGGCGAGTTAGCAAGCTTTGGACTGATTAAATGTTTTTCTACTAACACCTGACGACTTAGTTCAGATACATCCTTTATATGGATGGAAGAAAATTGCATCTGTAATTCGTCACTTGCGTCCAACAAAGTGGAGGAAACAGATTGGTCAATTTTATGCGCCTCATCTTCTGTAAATGCTAAAGGAAAACGATAGCCATTCAGATTTCTTGCTAAGCGAATTCTTGTACTCATAACAATATCCGAATGCTTACCCTCTCCCGCCATCCAACTAGAAATTGAGTTGTCTAAAAAACGTTCAATTGACATCAGTTTGGTCACCTCCTGTAGAAAGCTGACTTTCCAAATCTCTCGCTTCATCCCTTAACTTTGCGGCTTCCTCAAAACTTTCAGTGTCAATCGCGTCTTTCATTTGAGAACGAATTGCTTCTATTCGTTTTTTAATAGCAATTTTCTCCCCAAGCGCACCTGGAGCCTTTCCAATATGCGTTGTATTGCCGTTATGTAGTCTCTTAAATACATTAGGCAACTGCTTGCGGAAACTGTTATAGCAATTTGCACAACCAAATTTCCCTTCATCTAAAAAATGCTGTATCGACCAACCGCATTCATCGCATACGATCATATTTTTAGGTTGTTTTTGTTGCATTGGCTGCTGTTCTGTTTGACCAAACCAATTCGATAATAGCTGATGTAGAGATAACGGATCTTGTTTATACTCTACATAAAACGGGTGGAGGCTATTTGCACAGACCTCACAATAATGTCTTTCAAAGTGTTCACCGTTATGCACTTGCGTAACCGTTACTTTAGCTGGTCTTTGCTTACAATTTTCACAAATCACCTTTCAACACACCCCGTTCATTTTTCACTTTTTTCATATTTTAACGTTAATAACATGGCACATAGTATACGTGATCGTAGTTCATCTCTCGCAGGAAGCGGAATTGCTAAAGTCGTTCGGTTTAAAGCTGCTAAAATAAGTTTAGCTTCACGTTTAGATATAACATCCTCATCGATTAACCGGAAAACAATATCTTCGGTAACGGATTCAGAAGCCCCGTTTTCTAGTGTCTGTATAATATGCTCTATTAAATCAGCTTTCGTATGAGCTCGAACGCGGAGGATTCGAATATATCCCCCTCCACCTCGTTTACTTTCTACTAAGTATCCTCGATCTTGGGTAAACCTTGTATTGATAACATAATTTATTTGAGATGGAACACACTGAAACTTTTCTGCAATTTCACTTCGCTTAATTTCAATTTGTTCCTTACTTCCTTCTTCTATAATAGCCTTTAAATACCCTTCAATTATGTCAGATATATTTTTCATCTTCTCACCTCTTCTCACAAACTGACTTTGACTAACTTTGACTATATTATAACGAGAATTTTTCGCATGTGCAATTGATACGATTTGCCCTGAAAAAAGAAAAAAACTACAAACAGTCGTTTGTAGTTTAGGATATATTAATATGAATATTCCTATTCATTAAATCTTTTTTCGTTCATACGTTAGTTGAGTAATAAAGAAATCGGGTTCTATTTCGACATCCACTAATTTTGTAAAATTATGTCTTTCATATAATGTGATTGCTGGTGTATTTTTTGCACCAGTTGATACAACTATCTTTTTTTCATTTCCATAGACGTTTAATAGATAACTTAATAACTCTGATGCAATTCCTTTTCGAAAATGATTAGGATCTACTACAAGCCTACAAATGTCAATTAGTTCCTCTGTACCTTCATAAGAAAGAAAACCTACTAATTTCGAGCCATCCAACTTCCCGAGAAATTGTTCTTTAGAACTTTTTATATTTTCTACTGTATCTAAAAGCTGTGGTATTCCATCGAATCCTATTAAATCAGCTTCAACTTTATATGCTGGTAGTTGAATTGATAGAATACTCTCAGCGACTTTTTCATCATTGTGATTGACTAATTGAATCATTCGTTATCACCTATCTATAATCAGATTTTCTTTTTATAATTATTTCGTTGGGACTTCGCTATTTGCTTCCATTTATTCGTTTCAGCTTTTTTAGCTATTGCATCGTTTTTACGATCGATATGTGCAAGCTCTCTCATTAGTTTTACATAACTTTTGTATCGTTCTCGTTTGAGCGTACCATTGTAAATAGCCTCTTGAATTGCACAGCCCGGCTCTTTTACATGCTGGCAATCACGGAAGCGACACGCTAACGCTAGGTCTTCGATGTCCTGAAAGCTAGCACTAACTCCTTCACTCGTATCCCAAAGCTGAAACTCCCTCATACCAGGTGTATCAATTAATAAGCCCCCTTGTGGTAACAGCGTCAGTTCTCTATGTGTAGTCGTATGGCGCCCTTTACTATCATCTGTCCTTATATCATTTACAGCCATTACTTCTACACCTGATAATGCGTTAATCAAAGAGGATTTCCCTACTCCTGAAGATCCTAAAAGTGCGCCAGTTTTATGTGCAGCCAACAGATTCCCCAGAAGATCAATACCCTCTCCTGTAACACTACTCACTGCAAATATATCTACACCAAATGCAATAGCCTCAACTTCTTTAATATAATATTCTAGGTCTTCACAGGTATCTTTTTTCGTTAACACCACAACCGGCGTCGCCCCTGAATCCCATGCCGCCAATAGGTATCTCTCTAGTCTACGGACATTGAAGTCATGATTAAGTGACATAACCAAAAATACAAAATCAACGTTTACAGCGATTAATTGAATTTCCGTAGTCAATCCCGCCATTTTCCTAGAGAACTGCGAGCTGCGAGGAAGCACTTCATGAATGATTCCTTTTTCCTCACCAGGCATCTGATCAAGCACTACCCAGTCTCCAACTGCCGGAAATGCTTCCCTATTATGCTCAAACTTAAATTTCCCGGAAAGTGAACTTAGTAACTCTCCTTCATTGGTCATAACTCTATATAAATTTTTATGTTCCAGTAAAACGCGACCTGCGATTCCACTACCTGTCATTTTTTCTTCCCAATTATTATTCCATCCATATTGTTCGATTAAATTCAATTTTACTTCCTCCTAATTTTCCGTATAAAAAAACCATGACTGCACAAATCAGCAGTCATGGTTTCCCGGTCATTAGTAAAGAAGCATGTATCTGGTTAGAGACATACAGAGTGGGACATCATGAACTTACTGATTCGTGGATACGTATATAGATTTGCCATAATGCCTCACTCCTTTCTTTAAGTTATTTTCAGAATACTACAAGTATTAGCAATCTGTCAACATATAATTATGCAACTTGCTATTTTGAATAAAGGACTTTAATAATACTGCTGATTTTCGTTTCATGCGGACGCTTTCCGCGGGCGAGGCCGAGCCTCCTTGGGCCAGTATGATGCTAATTATAAATTGTCGACATACGCATTTTAATACTTAGCCTTCGTTCCTATAAACGCTCCCTGTGGAGTCTCGACTTTCTCGCTTATCCCGCTGGAGTCGCCGCATTCCACTGCAATCAATAAAGCGAGTAGTAATTAATCATTAATTAGAATAAAAAAATTCTATTAAACACAATGAATATGCAAGGTCATATACAGACCCTATCCACCTTAAGACAACTGAACGAGTAGAAATCAACAAAAAATCTAGCCTCTACCTGAATAGAAAAATGCAGATATAGAAGCTTTAAGTGCCCTTACACAAATGAACAAATCTTCAATAAAAATGATTTCTACTTCCAACACTTGGTGTAAAGAAGCCATTTAATTATAAAGATGACATGCCACAAAATGCCCTGCTTCCTGCTCCTTCCAAACCGGTCTTTTGTCTGTACAAATAGACATAGCGTGTGCACATCTTGTACGGAACACGCAACCAGAAGGTGGATTGATAGGACTCGGAAGCTCTCCTTGCAATAGTATACGTTCCCGTGATTCCTCTATATCAGGGTCTGGAATCGGAATCGCGGATAACAATGCCTGTGTATAGGGGTGTAGTGGCTCATCATACAATTGGTTACTTGTAGTTAGTTCTACCATATGCCCCAGGTACATGACCCCAATTCGGTCAGAGATGTACTTGACCATCGATAAATCATGTGCGATAAACAAATAAGTTAGATTTTTTTCTTTTTGTAGCCGCTGGAGCAACTTCACTACTTGTGCTTGTACCGACACATCCAACGCTGAAATTGGCTCATCCGCGATTATAAACTCTGGATCTAATGCAAGAGCACGAGCTATGCCAATTCGTTGTCGTTGCCCTCCAGAAAATTCATGAGGATAGCGATTAGCATGGTCTTTGTTTAGTCCGACATCCTCTAGTAACTCATACACTCTAGACTTTAACTCTTCTTTTTTATATAGTTTATGTATTTCCATTGGTTCTGCAATAATTTCAAACACAGTGGAACGTGGATTTAAGGATGCATAAGGATCCTGGAAGATCATTTGCATCTTTTTCAAGTATCCTGTTCTTTCTTTGCTACTCATCTCATGCACATTTTTATCTTCAAACAGAACTTTTCCCTCTGTTCTATTGTATAACCCTAAAATAGTTCGACCTGCTGTCGATTTACCACAACCCGATTCTCCAACTAAACCAAATGTTTCTCCTTTGACTATATCAAAACTTATCCCATCGACTGCTTTTAACGTCTCCCCGCTCCCAATGTCAAAATGACGCTTCAAATCTTGAACAGATAATAGAACTTTTTCCGTCATGTGATTCCCCCCTAAACGGCATATCTTCTAACTGCACAAATTTCCTTTTCTAACTTAGATTCTGCTAATACTAAAATTTCTACTGTTTTCCCAGTTGAATGAGAATGCAAAAGTTGTCCATTCCCATAATAAAAACCAACATGTCTAACGCTTCCAGTACCTTCATCATTTGCGAAGAATATTAAATCTCCCTTTTTCCAAAGAGAAGGATTGTGTATAGGAATTTCTTCTCCCATTTTTGCCTGGTCACTTGCATCCCGTGGAATTATATACCCACAAGCCTTCATCATATTATAGGAAAAACCGGAACAATCATAACCATATGGGGACATCCCACCCCAAAGGTAAGGCAAGTCTAAATACTTTTCCCCTAGAGCAACTGCCTCTTCTGCAGACTTCTTAGGAAGCTGCATCAAAGATAGTGCAAATTGAGCTTGGCCTTTCGATAATAGCGCTTTGCCATGTGGAGTATGAACCGTATAAAATACTTCCCCCTCTGATATTATCGGTAGAATAGTATTAAACGGTAAAACGAGCAAAGGGTTATGCTGTAAGTCCCATAGCTGTGCTTTTGCAGACGAAACTCTTACAATTCCTTTGTTATTCACTTGTCCAGCCGGCTTTATTTGTGACAGTGGAATCCATCCTGGATAACCGCGATTATCTTTTTTAGAGGGCTGCCAAATAGCAACAACCTTTGCCCATTCCCCTTCTATCTCCTCCAGAAACAATGGCTCTCCGTAAAGAAGCTGTGTTTGCACACGATTTTCATTACATAACGCTAATCTTTCTTTGTATGGTAGTGCCTCAAGCCATTCCACCAATAACACAGGATTTGATATTCCTGGATTATCTATCTCTCTTGCAGAATTAGGTTCAGTCCAAATTGTTCCAACCTTTACAGCGCAAACCCATTCTTTCGTTTCAACTGGCATCTTTTGGCCTCCTAATCCAAATTTACATGTGTTATTCCTAATCCTAGTTCATTAGAAAACGACATTTTACTTTTTTCATAGATAACTCCACCGACTATTAAATCATTATCCAGCATCAACGGTGCGTCAAAATCGAAATATCGAATATTCGGCTGACTAGCGGCAAAATGAGCTGCAGCTGTGATGCCTAATTTCGTTTCAATCATGCTCCCTACCATACACCCCACACCATTCGCCTCTGCAAGTGCATTTATTTTTTTTCCGTGATAAATCCCCCCAGATTTCATTAGCTTTATGTTTATCAAATCAGCAGCTCTTATTTTTAGAACTTGTTTAGCGTCCTGCACGGAAAAAACACTCTCATCGGCCATAATTGGAGTATAAGTATGATCAGTAACATACTTTAAGCCCTCTAGATCCCAAGCAGGGACTGGTTGCTCTACAAATTCGATTGATAGACCTGCATCTTCCATTAAACTAATTGCTTTTACCGCCTCTTTTGCATTCCATCCTTGGTTAGCATCGAGTCTTAACTTTGGAGTCATTCCCACACGTTTTCGAATAGCATGAATTCGTTCGATATCATCTTTTATATCACCAATACCTACCTTGACCTTTAGAACTTTAAATCCATCCTTTATATACTGTTCCGCATCATCGGCCATCTCGGCCGGGTCATTCACACTAACCGTAAAATCCGTTTCAATCGTATCCCGATATCCACCTAGAAATTGATATAAAGGAAGACCCGCATACCTAGCAAGTATGTCGTGAATAGCCATGTCTACAGCTGCTTTAGCACTCGTATTTCTTACTAAGGCTGTGTTTAGTTTCTGAAATACTTGTTCACTTTGTAAAATATTCAAACCTATTAACTGGGGTGCTATTACTTCGTTAATAGCGTAGCGGATACTATCCATTGATTCTCCAGTGATTACATGTGTTGGTGGAGCCTCTCCATAACCAACTAATCCATCACTCGTCACAATAGTCACATACACTGAGTAAGCCGTTGTCACTGTTCGTAGAGCAGTTTTGAAAGGTTTGGTGAGAGGAATTGCCACATCAAATGTCTCAATCGATTTTATATACAATCTTCTCTCCCCCTTTATTCCACTCCAGGTAATATTGTTAGAGATAAGTTATTTGCGTCCAATTCTGCTTCCATTCCAAGTGGTATAGCGAAATGAGGCTCGCAATGCCCTATTTTAAATCCTTTCACCGCAGGCTTACCTAATTTACCGATATAATGGTCAAACACTTCATCTAAAGATAAAGTAACCGGTCTTTTTTTAGGTTCCGCATCACTAAAATCTCCAATAACAAACCCAGCCGCTGCATCTAAAATACCTGCTTGGCGTAGTTGGTTAAGCATACCATCGACTTTGTATGGCTCTTCGCCCACATCTTCTATAAAGAGAAGTTTTCCTTTTGTGTTAACCTCATATTTCGTACCTATACCATTAGCTAATAGTGATAAATTACCTCCTGTAAGTTCTCCTCTCACAATACCCGGAGAAACTTGTGTCAATGGAGAGATTGATTCGGTATAAAATAGCTCCATCGGATTAAATAGTTGCTGAAACATTTTTTTGGATAGCTCCGAGAATGTATCCTTTCCCACATCCGATGCTAACATTGGTCCATGGAAGGTGACGATATCCGAATATAGATTCATCCCTGTATGTAGAAAGGTTATATCCGAGTAGCCCCAAAATATTTTTGGATTCTCATGCATCAATTGAAAATCGATTTGATCTGTGTAACGCGCAGAACCGTAGCCACCACCTGCACAAATAATTCCTGCGATATCCGGGTTAGCGAACATTTCATGTAAATCTTCTAAACGTTCCTCATCGGTACCAGCTAAATAACCATGTATATTTTCTACACTTTTACCTAGCTGATATGACAAACCGAGCTCCTCTAAAAAGGCAAAGGAACGCTTTAAATTATCTAAATTTGGCGGACTTGAAGGAGCAATAATGCCAATAGTATCCCCTTTTTGTAATCGTTTCGGACGAATCTTCATATGTAATATCTCCTTTATAATGAAAGCTTTGTAAACTAACTCACAGCAAAGTTTAACATAGCTACTACGAAAGAAAAGGGCGGCACCATAAGAGGCACCGCAGTCTTTCTTAATCGCTTGTGCAATTATTCTTTTTCTAGCGCATAGCCCCTCGAGTCGCTTCAAGATTTTAGAAAAGGCAAATAACTCCTTTACGTGAAGTTCTTCCATTACTTGACAGGGGTCAGTCGTTACGACACGATGTCGCGAACTGAGACTAACTACCAAAGCACAGCATTAGCTCTTTACTCTTTGTCAGCCCATTTTAAATCCATGTATCCAACTGGATGTCTTACGATTCCTGAAATTGTTGGTTTTTCAAGTGTCACTTGATTGTAATAGTGAACTGGGAAAATAGGCATTTCATCCATTAATAACGCGTCTGCTTGGATTAGCATTTCCCAACGTTTTACTTCGTCTGTTTCCTTTTTAATATCGGCAATTAGTTTATCAAACTCTGCATTCGACCATGTCGTACGATTCATAGAAGAATCTGTAATGAAGCTTTCTAATGCATTCACTGGATCAGCATAGTCAAATAAGAAGGAAGAACGAGACAATTGATATTTAAACTCTTTTTGCTCGGTCGCAAACACACTTGCTTCTACATTTTGTAGTGTTACATCTACTCCTAACACTTCTTTAAATTTACTTTGCAACGCTTCTGCTATTTTCTTATGGGTATCACTTGTAGAATAAGTTAAATTTACTTCTGGTAACACTGTGTAACCCTCTTCTGCCATACCTTCAGCTAAAAGCGTTTTTGCTTTTTCTGCATCAAAACCTACAAGCTTACCTGCTGTTTCTCTGAATTCTTTACCATCTGGACCTACAAATCCGTAAGGAATAAAGCCTTCCGCTGGTTTTTCACCATTCTTTGTTACAAACTCGACGATTTCTTGTTGATCAACAGCCATACCAAAAGCTTGACGGATTTTTTTATTCGTAAAAGGCTCTTGTGAAACATTAAAGCGATAGAAATATAGTCCTGCCTGGTCTTCATTTTTAAGTTCAGGGTCATTCATTAACTGATCTGCTAATTCAGATGGTACACCCGACACATCTAATTCCCCTGTTTCGTACATTTGGTATTCTGTATTGGAGTCATCTACCATTGCCCATTCTACTGTATCAAGCTTCACAGTATCTGCATCCCAATAGTTTTCATTTTTTGCAAATGTAAAGCTAACATCATGTTCCCATGCAGTTAACTTGAACGGACCGTTCCCTACGAATGTATCTGCTTCAGTAAACCACGTTGCATTCTCTGTAGCTACTTTCTCATTCACTGGGAAGAAACTAGGGTTTGTAATAATATTCAAGAATGCTTCGGTTGGAGCATTCAACTTCACTTCAAATACTTTTTCCTCTAATGCTTTAATAGCAACATCCTCAGCCGTACCTTCCCCACTATTATAAGCTTCAGCTCCATCAATGAAATATGCCAAAAATGCTGCCGGAGACGCCGTTTCCGGATTTAACATATGCAACCATCCGTAGACGAAGTCACTTGCTAATACAGGCTCACCATTAGACCATTTCGCATCATCTCGAATTGTAAATGTATATGTCAGTCCATCTTCTGTTACATCAATTTTTTCAGCTGTCGCAGGCTCCGCCACATGGTCTTTTGAAAGTCGTACAAGTCCTTCCATTAAATTATTCAGTGCATTCCAAGAAACTGCATCAAATCCTACAGATGGATCAAATGAGGTTGGCTCATTTCCATTATTTAATTTGAGTACTTTTTCTGTTTCCGTTTCTGCTGCAGTTTCCTTCTCTTCTCCTTCATTACCTGTATTAGTTTTCGGTGTTTCACCCGCATCTTTCGTGGCTGTACAAGCACTTAACACAAGGACAAATAACGCTACTACAAATAATGATAACCATTTCTTCATTCTAGTTCCCCCTTTGTAATATATATGTGAATGCACTTACGCGCGCTCATCCTATTCAAGATAACTCTTGTAATACTTTTGCACGTTCGTCTTGAAGCCAACAGTCAACCGCATGTGTATCAGATTTTGTTGTCGTAGAAGGATATACATGATCGCATACTTCCATCGCATACGGACATCTTGCCGTGAAAGGACATCCTTGCGGTGGCGAAAATAAATCTGGTGGTGTTCCTTCAATTGGCTGTAGCTCTTCTTCAACCAAATCCAGACGTGGTACTGAATTTAAAAGTCCTTTCGTATATGGATGCTCTGGTGTGTAAAATATTGCACGCTTATCACCAATTTCTACTATTTTCCCTGCATACATTACTGCTATTCGATCAGCTATTTTTGCAACGACTCCTAAATCATGAGTAATTAAAATAATCGATATATCTGTTTTTTGCTGAATCTCCTCAAAGAGTTCTAAAATTTGTGCTTGGATCGTTACATCGAGTGCTGTTGTTGGTTCATCTGCAATCAATAGCTCAGGTTCACAAATTAGCGCAATGGCAATTACGATTCGTTGACGCATTCCACCAGAAAATTGATGAGGAAATTGCTTTAAACGTTCTGTAGGATTAGGTATCCCTACTAATTCCAACATTTCTATTGCTTTTTGCTTTGCATCCTGTTTACTTACTTTTTTATGTGTCCGAAGTCCTTCAGTTAACTGCTCCCCTATCGTGAGAGTTGGGTTTAGTGCAGTCATTGGATCTTGGAAAATCATTGATATATCAACGCCTTGAATTTTCCGCAGTTGCGGCTTCGACATATTCGTCAATTCTTTCCCTTTAAAAAGAACTCGGCCATTCTTAATAATTCCAGCAGGCTTTGGTATTAACCCCATAATCGCATTAGAAGTAACGCTTTTTCCACATCCCGATTCACCCACTATTGCAAGTGTTTCCCCTTGATGTAAATCGAAACTAACCCCTCTAACCGCTTCAACCTCTCCACCATATGTTCGAAAAGAAACCTGAAGATTATTTACCTGTAGTACTTTTACATCTGACCTAACTTTCTTTGACTTCTTTCTATTCTTTTGCACCCCAGAGGTACCTACTGGAAGAGATTTATCTACTTCATCAACTCGCTCTTTTATTTGTTCCTTTGCATGATCTAATTGATGTTCATTCATCCAATCTACCTCCTCAGCTTCGGATCTAGAGCATCCTGCAGTCCATCCCCTAGCACATTAAATGCAAACATTGTTAAAGAAATAAACAATGCAGGGAAGAATAAACGCCACCAATGACCAGATAAAATAACAGGAAGCGCATCATTTGCCATTACACCCCAGCTCGCAAATGGGGCCGCTATTCCTAAGCCTAAAAAACTTAGAAATGCTTCTGCAAAAATAGCACTCGGAACTGTAAGTGTCATCTGAACTATAATAGGACCCATCGTATTCGGTAATAAGTTTTTCCGGATAATTCTAGAGCTCTTCGCACCAAACGACTTGGATGCTGTGACGAACTCATAATTTTTTATTTGTAATACCTGTCCTCGTACAATTCGAGCCATCCCTACCCATCCAGTTACTGTAAGAGCAACAATAATGGTCGTCAAACTTGCACCCATTATAACCATCAATAGTATGACTACTAACAAATGTGGTAATCCATAAAGCACTTCTACCACACGCATCATGAAGGAATCTGTGCGTCCACCTTTATATCCACTAATACCGCCGTAAATAATGCCAATAAAGAAATCAATTAGTGCAGCCATCACTCCAACAAATATGGAAATACGGGCACCGTACCAGGTTCTTGTAAATACGTCTCGTCCTGCTTCATCTGTACCAAACCAATGAGCTGCGGATGGAGGCTGATTTTGACTAGGGTAATCAGTAGCTGTAACTGAATAGGGAGAAAAAATAGGACCAAATACCGCGAAAAGCATTAGTAAAATAAGAAAGATTAATCCTCCCATCGCCAATTTATTTTTTCGTAAACGGCGCCAAGCATCCTTCCAATAGGATAATGAGGGTCTAACAACTGTTTCTGCACTGCCCTGCTTCTTCGGAAGAGGTCGAAACCATTCATCCTTAACATGCTGAGGGGACACTACTTCTTGTGAATTTGTCATTAGGCATCCCCCTCCTTACGGTGTAATTTTATGCGTGGGTCCAGTAATCCATAGACAATATCTACAATGAAAAGCATGAACACCAGAAATGCGCTATAAAACACAGTTGTCCCCATTATTACTGGATAATCTCGGTTATTAATACTCTCTACGAAATATTTGCCCATTCCTGGAATAGCAAAAATACGCTCGATTACAAAAGTTCCTGTTAGTATTCCCGCAAGCATAGTCCCCAAAATAGTCACTACTGGCATAAGTGCATTTCTTAATGCATGGCGGATAATTATCCTTACTGGTGATAATCCTTTTGCACGAGCCATTTTTATATAATCCTGTGTTAGCACTTCCAACATACTAGATCTAGTTAAACGAGCAATGATAGCTGTAGGCCCTGTTGCAAGAGCTATTACGGGCAATACCATATGTAACGGACTAGACCAGGTTGCCGCCGGAAGCAAGTCCCAAGTAACGGCAAGTTGTTGGATAAGTAATGTAGCAAGGACGAAGTTAGGAACAGATATACCAATAACTGCAAATGTCATAGCAAAATAATCTATTAGACCATTATGTCGAAGAGCAGCAATCGTTCCTAGTATTATTCCTGATAGCAAAGCTACTAAAATAGTGACCATCCCAAGTTCAAAGGAGATTGGAAATCCCCGTGCCAACAAATCATTTACAGATTCATTTGGTTTTTTAATCGAAGGACCAAAGTCAAATGTGACAATAGATTTTAAATAGCTTAAATATTGAACATGAAGTGGTTCATCCAATTTATAAAACTTTTCTAAGTTTGCTTGAATAGTAGGATTAGTCGTCCGCTCTCCTTCAAATGGAGAACCTGGTATTAAGTGCATCAATACGAAAGTCAATGTCGCGATGATTAAAATCGTTGCAATCATCATGAGAAAACGCTTAATAATATATTTCTGCATCCAAAATCCCCCTTAACAGAATTTAGCTTGTAACGCTAATTCCACCATAACAAGCATTGCTCGGTAAGCCTCTAATATATCTTTAGCTTTAAACTTCACCGTTGTAGTCCCTTCTATAATTTCACAACCTGGCATTAAAGCTGCCCACTCCGCTTGACCGTAGTTAACAAATTCGATTCGTAATATCGGGTTTTCAGGTGGTGTTAGAGGTTTTATTTGCTCTCGTTTTTCAATAGCCTCGGCTACTTTTTCTCTAAGCAAGGCATGTGATTTTAGAGGGTGTAACGTTTTTACAGCTGAACGAGAAATAGACTCTTTCATCACTGCAGTTACTACGCCGGGTAAAAGATCTTGCGCTTCCCTACAGGCACCGTCGTCTCCTGCCACCATAATAACAGGCACCCCATAATAGCCTGCTACGTAAGCATTTAATCCAAGTTCTCCAACCACTACATCATTTATGTACATATTCCGAACCCCAAAAATCATCGAGTGACTCATGACACCCGGTTGTCCAGCACGCGAATGATAACCAGCGAACACTGCTCCTAAATACGTTTCGTCTAGCGCATGCACCATTGAATAAGGCTTAAAATCTCCTGTAATTAAGGATGCATCTGGATGTAATTCTTCTACGAGAAGATTATTCATCTTAGAATGACTGTCATTGACTAATATTTCTTTTATACCTTTTGATATAGCACCTTCTACAATTGCATTAGCTTCCTGGGTCATTATACGTCTCGCCCGTTCGTAATTATGCTTATTAGACTCTACAAACGTATAGTCTGGTAAACCAGTAATCCCTTCCATATCGACTGATAAAAATAACTTCATATTACTCCCCCATATCATTCTATTTTTCTTTTTGAAAACCGAAATAATTATAAACTTTATCAAAATATACTGAAAATTACAATATATCTAAATACATAGATATTATTTTATGCGAATACTTTTAAAGAAAATGTAAGGCTTTTAGTAAGTTAAATAAAAAAAGCAAATGCACTTTTTACAAAAGGCATTTGCTCGTACTTTCTAAATAACGTAGAAGAAACTACAATATCGATGAATTATCTATTCTGACCTGGGAAGAACTGTTGCTGTCCGAATTGTTGTTGCCCAAACTGTTGTCCAAATGGCTGACCAAAAGATTGTTGTGGAAACTGTCCTTGTTGCATAGGAAATGCCTGTTGGCTTCCAGGTGCCATTACATTTTGGTTGGTCACTGTGTAAAAATGTTGAGGGACGTTTACGATATGTTCTCTATTCACATTTACAATTGGGTGGATAACAGGTTGCATTCTTGGTGAGAACGAATCACGCACTC
This sequence comes from Psychrobacillus sp. FSL K6-1415, assembly GCF_038003185.1. Classification (NCBI taxonomy): domain Bacteria; kingdom Bacillati; phylum Bacillota; class Bacilli; order Caryophanales; family Bacillaceae; genus Psychrobacillus; species Psychrobacillus sp. FSL K6-1415. The sequence continues at coordinate 4,125,600 of NZ_JBBOOQ010000001.1, forward strand.
GGTATTGCGGGGGACAAACAACTGGTTGCGCAGCTGGTTGATGCCACTGCGTTTGATGACAGGAATTACAGGAACAGGGTTGACGATGTTGATTCATGGTTAATTCACCTCCTTCTTGCACTACTATTAGTAAATGCAAGAGGACAGCAAGCAAACTAGACAAACATCTCCATTAAATTAAAAATAAAAATTGCTATTTTAGCTTTCATTACGAAATAGAAGTTTCAATATCATCTAAAATGGAAATACTTAAAAGAATCGGGACAAAGTGTATTGGTTGATTTGATACCATTTTATAGTATAGTTAACTGTTTAACTTTAATTATGTAGGGGGAAACATGAAAAAATTATCAAAGGTATTTTATATTACAATGAGTTTAATAGTTTTAGCGGTCGGTTACGGGGCTTTAGCTCCCGCAAGTTTCGAGGCTATTACCACAACTATTAAGAATTTTGTTGCTTCGTCATTTGGTTGGTACTACATGATACTTATGACGTTTATGCTAGCGTTAAGCATTTTCTTCATCTTTAGTCCATACGGAAAAATCCGACTCGGAAAAGATACAGATCGTCCACAGTTTTCAACTATTACTTGGATTGCTATGCTATTTTCTGCCGGTATGGGAATTGGGCTTGTCTTTTATGGTGCTGCTGAACCTTTATCACATTATGCCATCGATCCTGCGACAACAGAGCCAAATACTAGTGCAGCTTTTAAAGAATCACTCCGCCAAACTTTCTTCCACTGGGGATTCCATGTTTGGGCAATGTATGGAGTAGTTGCCCTGTCTCTTGCTTTCTTTCAGTTCCGCAAAGGGGAACCAGGCTTAATTTCTTCTACATTGAAGCCGATTTTCGGCAAAAAGATGGAAGGCCCTTGGGGTACACTTGTGGATGTGCTAGCTGTTTTCGCTACAGCGTTCGGTGTTGCTACTTCTCTCGGATTCGGTGCAGTTCAAATTAACGGAGGGTTAAATTACTTATTCGGCTTTAAAATTGGGATTATGTCTCAAATTATCATTATAGCGGTTGTCACTGTTCTTTTCGTAATGTCCGCTTGGTCAGGATTAAGTAAAGGGATAAAATATTTATCCAATACGAATTTGATATTGGCTCTTGCTCTACTTGGGTTTGTCATCATACTTGGACCAACATTATTAATTTTTGATATGTTAACGGATTCTTTTGGGGGTTATTTGGCAAATATCGTACAAATGAGCTTCCGAACGTCTCCATTAAATGCTGGACATCGTGAATGGCTTAATAACTGGACTATCTTCTATTGGGCATGGTGGATTTCTTGGGCACCATTTGTTAGTATGTTCATCGCTCGAGTTTCTAAAGGACGCACGATTCGCGAGTTTGTCACAGGTGTTCTTGTAGCTCCTACTATACTAGGAGCCTTTTGGTTTTCGGCTTTTGGTACGACAGCAATCGATTTTCAAAAAAGAGGAGTTTCCGACTTAGCTCAAGCCTCGACCGAATTGACGATTTTTGAAATGTTCAACCTGATGCCCCTCTCTACCGTTATTTCTGTATTTGCAGTTATATTAATTAGTTCCTTTTTCATTACTTCAGCAGATTCTGCTACTTTCGTTCTTGGTATGCAGTCGACAAATGGATCACTGACACCACCGAACAAAGTAAAGCTTGCTTGGGGATTTGCACTATCTGTAATTGCAATTATATTGTTATCCGTTAATGGGTTGGATGCATTGCAAAATACAATAATTATTGCTGCCTTACCATTTTCGTTTGTAATGCTACTAATGATTATTTCGCTTTTGAAGGCATTAAAAGCAGAAGCAAAAGCAATGAAAATAAAAAAATAACAAAAATGCCAAGGGTTTTATTCCCTTGGCATTTTTGTTAAGTTACTTTCTTACCCATTATCAAATGAGATGCGAGAAAGAAAGTTATATTTTACTCGTTTACAGTCTTCAACAAATGAGTATGGAATGTAATCGAGATGTTACACAGATTAACCCCAAACTTCTTTAGAGATATCAACAATATATTTTAGTTTTTCCCATTGTTGTTCTTCGGTAAGCTTATTACCGTGATGGGTGGAAGCAAAGCCGCATTGAGGACTAATACTTAGTTGCTCTAATGGTACATATTGAATTGCTTCTTCAATTCGAGCAAGAATGTTGTCCTTGTTTTCTAATTCACCTGTTTTAGAGGTGAAAATACCTAAAACTACTTTTGCTCCTCCGTTTGGTATATGAGCAAGGGGCTGAAAATCTCCAGAACGATTATCATCGTATTCTAAGAAGAATCCATCCACTTTTTCTTTTGCAAATAATGTCGGAGCTATCAAAGCATAGCTTCCACCAAAAGCCCAAGTAGATTGATAGTTTCCACGGCATAGATGTGTCGTGACTACTAAGTCTGCTGGTTTACTTTCTAGGATACCATTGACGACCCTTAGAGCGAGATCTATTAAGTATTCTCTTTCTCCTTCTTTATATGGAATATCTGGAGAAGAAAGACCTGCAATATAAACATCGTCAATTTGTAAATATCTAACTCCTGCCTTATAAAAGGCTTGTATAGTTTCTTGATAAGCAGCAATTACATCCTTTGCAAATTCTTCTACATCTGGATAGACTTTCTCATCTCGGATTCCAGGATGGAACAATTGGTTAGGACTTGGGATAGTTTGTTTGGCAACAGCACGACCAGCTACAATCTCATTAAAATCAATAAAGTCTTGGATAAATGGATGATCTGGGTTGAAAGAGATTTTGCCGATATTGCGAACTTCGTATTTCTCTGTTTCTATCCCTTCAAATATATACCCTTTTTCGGGTACATACCCTTCAAAACCATTTAAATGCTCTAAGAAGTCTAAATGCCACCAGTCGCGACGAAACTCTCCATCTGTCACAAGCTCTAGACCTACCTCGATTTGCTTATCAACGATTCTTTGAATTTCTTTAGTTTCAACTGCTTTTAATTGTTCTCTAGTAATCGTTCCCTCCTTGTATTCTTTTCTCGCGGTTAATAAACTTTCTGGCCTTAACAAACTTCCTACATGGTCTGCTCTAAATGGTGCTTGAATAGCTGTTTTAACTGGCAATTTATCCATCTCCTTTTATGGTAAAATAGCAAATGATCGTACTGGGAATCCAGAGGCTTTCTCTGGTTTTGGAACGATATTGAATATAATAGCTCCTTTTGCAGGGAGCTTATCTAAGTTCGTTAATAGCTCTATTTGGTAAGTATCTTGTTCAAGCACGTAATATTCTCCATGTAATGCGCCATTTTTTAGATAATCCACACTTGAATCAGTGTCAAATGTTTCATGTCCTATAGCTTTAACCTTTCTTTCTTGGAATAAGAACTTTAATGCTTCTATTCCCCATCCTGGTACGTGATTATTACCATCTGTATCTTTATTATTAAATGCTTTTTCGTCTGGCCAACGTTTACTCCAATCAGTACGAAGTGCGACAAATGAGCCTTCTTCGATTTTTCCATGTGCTTTTTCAAATGTTAAAATATCATCCACTGATAAAGTAAAGTCATTATCTTCAGCAGCTTCCTTAGACTGGTCAATGACAACTAATGGTAATACGAGTTCTTTTAATTCCAGTTCTTCTAAGTAACGAGAATCTCTAACAAAATGAATTGGTGCGTCTATATGCGTGCCATATTGCCCTGCAAATTGAAAGCTTTGTGCAAAAAATCCATCGTCATGATTAAACAATGTGTCTATTTCAGCTGCCTTAAAAGCTGAAAAATGTGGTGAGTTTGCTCCGAATATATGTGTTAAATCTACCCACTGCTTTTCTTTTAAAGTGTTGAAGGCTTTTAATAATTCCGATGACATATTTGATTTCTCCCCCTATTTTTATAGTTTAAATCAAATAAAACCCCTTCTTAGAAACAAGAAGAGGTTTACACGTCACCAGTGATTATTCTCTTCTTATCTTCAAGCTAACGCTTCTGGAATTAGCACAGTACATAATTGCCTGTTGCTGAGGTATCATAGGGCCAAGTCCCTCCACCTCTCTTGATAAGAAAGTTGTTTTATTTGATTAATGCCTAGTATACAAATAGAAATTATATAAGTCAACAATAATTTTTGATTTATTTAGAATATATTCTTTTTAATGAATCTCGTTGGTCCTCTTTTAGGTTTATCTTTGATCGAATTGCTTTGGCCATTTCTTCTGCTTCTTCTACTGTTTCTGCTAGATTTAACTCCATCAAAGTGGCAACAGCCATTGTCCCTGCTCTTCCACCACCTGAATTACAGTGAAAGTAGACATTTTTACCCTGGTTATATGCTTGAACGACTTCATGGATACCAGCTTTAATTGAATCAACCTGTTCGTTTTGTCCATCCAAAATCGGTTGATGTACCTTTAAATTTTCAGCAGGATGATCTTTAGATGCAACCCTTAGGTCGAAAATAATATCTATTTGTTCATTAGCTAATAGAGGTTCAACCCCATCTACGCCTCCTACAAATATGCGATTCGGGATTAAGGCTTCATAATTATTTTTTTCCATACTACCTCTCCTTTGTTTTAGATTCATTATAACAGGGAGACTATGAGATAATAAGAAAAGTGCAAGCGTCTATGGAAACCTAGAAAAGCGTTGGAGCTAGACAGACACTGAATAAAAGGTTATACATTTTAATTAATAAGAAAAGAGATTGTGATGAAAGTGAGGGATTCCTATGATTCGCACGATTGGTATAACGACCGATCATGATATAGTAAGTGACTTTCCATTAGAGGATATAAAACAAAAAAAGTTTGAATGGTACTGGATTGATATTGGTGAGCCCTCCAAGGAAGAGGAGCTTATACTTAGTTCTTTTTTTCATTTTCACCCACTCGCTATTGAAGACTGCCTACAAAGACTGCAGCGACCTAAGGTAGATTATTATGATGGATACAACTTCTTTGTTTTACATACGCTTAACGAGGAGACATTAGAGGCAGAAGAGTTAGATATATTTGTAGGTCAGGATTATGTAGTGTCATTTCATTTCCATCCAATGCATGAAATGGAGCAGGCACGAGAGCGTATTAGACAAAATCCACAAGGCTGGGATAGAGGTGCTATCCATGCAACTTATCATATAGTCGATAAAGTGGTGGATGCCTATTTTCCGATTGTCTACAAAATTGAAGACTATTTAAATGCTGTAGAAGATAAGCTCACTTATGATATGCGCCATTTTTCTATGGATTTGGTGTTCGATCTTCGAGGAGATTTGCTACGTTTAAGACGTACAGTTATTCCTATGAGAGATTTACTCTATCGAATTTTAAATTCAGAACGAATGAATTTACAACAAACTGAGCACACCTATTTTGCAGATATTTACGATCATTTAATACGACTGACAGAGATGATTGAATCGAACCGTGAACTTACCGCCGATATCCGGGATAGTCATATGTCGATAAATTCTAGTCGGATGAACCGTATTATGATGATACTAACGATTGTATCAACCGTTTTCATCCCCTTAACGTTTATCGTGGGAGTATATGGAATGAACTTCAAGAACATGCCCGAGCTTGAGTGGAAATATAGTTATTTTGTAGTGTTGGGCGCTATAGCTCTCATTGCTATTTCAATGCTTGGTTGGTTCAAGTACAAAGGGTGGTTTAACTTGTTTAAAGACTAACATAAGCAAAACTGACAAAAGACGCTCGGTCCTTTAAGATCAAAATCTATTTCTATTGTTTTCGAAGAGCTTTGGACAGACGTTTTGCTAGATCTTCTTTTTTTCATGAATAATTTAATTCTGTTTATCTTTACTTGCTCTTGCCTATTGTTTACTTGCTTCCATCTCTGGCTTACTTGCAGTCAAGAATAGTTTACTTGCTCTAAGTCAATATTTACTTGTGGTCTATTGTCTATTACTTGCGAAACGGATAATTTTTCCAAAACTCTTTATTCATTCAAAACTTAAATGTGCAGAAATGTAATAGTTGTGTAATAAATGCTTCTTCATATTCATCGTGCTTTCATAGAGACTTGCTTTAATTTGTATTAAAACTCACTTAATTGATGGTAGAGGAAATCATAGCGGTATTATTCATTTTTTATTGATTGGCTGTCCAATAATAAAACAATGCTGTAAATGTAAGTTTTTCTTCATGTGTCAAATTATGCGCTAGGGACACATGAATATTCATCGCCTGTACTTCAAAGGCAGGATGTGTAGCATATGGAAATATTCCAAACCGATACTTAGCTAATCTATGGCCGTCTAAGTCATTCACATCAATATCTCCATACATACTTTTAGCTTCCATTTGAAGCAACTTTTCGTTATTTGCATCAAATACAATAGCTCTATTTTTTATGGACATTGATGGCAAAACAATAGTAGTTACATGCAGATTATTATGGTTACACACCTTTATTTCTAAAAATTTCAGCCTATTTTTAATGGTGAATTTAGAAACTAACTTCTCGTCCATTGTTTTTAATTGATAAGTAATTGGAAAGAACATACCCGTTTTAAAAATATTTAATGTCGATAGTTTCCTTCGAAAAGGCTGTTCTTCAGTAGGGTTGATTTTATATAAGCGTTCACCTGTACTGGATACTAAATAAGTTTGAGGGATTAGTGAAACATCTCGTTGAAAATTAAGTTCTTGAATCGGAAAATCAGCTGAGTAATAATCGCTGTCTATTTTCTTCTCATCCGGCAACTTTTCTGATGCATGTTGAAAGAAAAAAGATGAGCTATACAAAACAAATAACGCAAAACCAATGGCAAAATGATTTTCAAAGTCTTTCCACATAACGTCTTTTAAAACGATCAGTAAAACTATGTATATTCCTATTAAAAGTATCGATCCAAACTTTGTATATTTGGCTGTTTTTTCGTAAATATGCTTCAAAGTATTCACCTCTAATTATCATACGATGAAATAGAGGATATAGTTTCAAATAATATAGAAAACACAATTACAATATGATCAAAAAAAACCGTAAAGACTATAAACCTAAAGTCTTTACGGGGGTTCATTGTTTCTCTAACGCTCTTCCAAATAGCTTACCGATAAAATACCACAGAATATATATACCTACTACAATACATACAAAGTACAGGACACTTTCCGTTTTTTCCGGTAGACCTATAGGTTCTAAGAAAATTTGAATTGTAACTAACACATAAATGATAGCAGCAATACCTGCTAGTAATACGATACCGATAATAGATAGCTGGGAATAGGTTAGTTGTTTAATATGGTGACGATGTTTCGTTAATTCCAAAAGAACGACGAGTATTATTGCTGTGAAAGTGATAGTAACTTCTTGTAGATAAATCGAATTGATTAAATATAAGACGAGCAGCGTAATCATCAGATATTTGTATAGTTCATCAATTTGTTTTAGCACTTAGCCACTTCCTACTCTTTTAGTATTTCATTTCTAAGCGTTGTTTTCGATGAGCACGTCTAGCAGGTCCTGTTTCATAAAGACGTTTTTCAGCTTCAGTTTCTGGATGTATGCCTGGTACTGGTATAGGCTTCCCATTATCATCAACTGCGACCATCGTTACATAAGATTCTGTTGTTAGTTTCTCTTCCCCAGTAATTAGGTTTGTTGATGTTACTCGAACATAAACCTCCATCGAAGAACGCCCCGCATTAGAAACAACTGCTTCTAACTCTAGTACATCTCCCACCTTTGCAGATGAAAGAAAGTCTACAGAATCAATAGAAGCTGTAACTACAGCACCTTGTGCATGTTTCATAGAAGATATGGCTGCAATCTCATCGATAAATGCCAACACTCTTCCACCAAAAATTGTTTCGTGATGATTTGTATCCGGGGGTAATATTAAATGTGTTTGAATAGTTCTTGATTGACTCATTGGATTGGTGTTCATTATTCTAACTCCTCTTATATAGATAATCTATGTTTAGTATAGCATGTTCATTAATCTGAGCCAGAATTTGATGCTGTTGCAGCGCTAGTAGCTGCAATAGTAGAAATCATAATAGCTTGTTGCGCCTGTAATATAAGCTCTAGCGAAGTTGCCATGGAAATCGCGGCAGTTGCATAAGCCTCCTTTGAGGATCTTAAGGACAATCCAAAAGCAATAGGGAGCGCTGAGTCTTTATACCATGAAAATAATTTCATACTTGCAATGGATTCATAGTTTGCTACAATCTGGTTCAATTGTTCCTCCCCTAATTTTAAAGCTGCCATAAATCCTATAATCGGATATTGTGCCTGAGAAGTTTTTATTTTGACGCTTTTTAATCCGTCTCGGATAATTACTGCTCTGCCCACCATATTTTCTTCATACTCTGGGTTGGAATACGTAAGGACCTGGGACATCCACTGTAGTTCATTTCCGGAATAGAATTTATGTTGCTTTAACTCTTTGTAATAGCGGTTCATCGTTTCAGCTCGAACAGCCGTATCACCTTCCATTTTGCCCAAGAACATTGCATATGGATAATCATCTGTAGATGTTAGAAAGCGATGATGTGCCTTCATATCATCCATTAATTTTTGTGCCATTTTCATTTCAAATGGCCATTGATCTTTTTGCTCCGACATCATGAGTGCTGCCAAATACGTATAGCTATTCACTTTAAAACCAAACTGTTTTAAGGCATCTGCTTTTTCCATTAACAGATTTACTGCCTGTTCTGGTTCTGCCCCTGAAACATCTAATGTGGCAACGAATAAAGGATTTAGGTGGGAGCGTAAAGCAGAGAAGATTCCTGCTCTCTTTTTCAAATGACTCGCTACCTCTCGATATCTATTTTCATCAAAATCCTTCTCTAAAGTTACATAGTACCCTGCAAGTGACAAGGTTATTCGTTTATCTACGGCCCAACCTAATGTTTTTTTCAATTCATTAAATGTTTGTTCTAACTTTTTTTCAACGCTCATTTATATCACTCCTTTCCTAATTTACGCTATTACTCTAATTTAGTTTCAACTTTTGTTATAATTAATACAATAAGAAAAGTAGGTGTCTATAATGCGTATTAATAAGTTTCTAAGTGAAGCAGGGATCATTTCTAGACGAGGTGCGGACAAGTGGATCACTGATGGAAGAGTCATGATTAACGGGAAAACGGCAGAACTCGGCAGTAAAGTAGAAGCTGGAGATGATGTACGAGTAGATGGTGAGCAAATTGTTGTTGAACAACCACTTGTGTACCTAGTATTAAATAAGCCTGTAGGAATAACTAGTACAACAGAAAGTCATATAAAAGGAAATATTATAGATTACGTAAACCATCCACTTCGTATCTTCCACATCGGTCGTTTAGACAAAGATTCTGATGGTTTAATATTACTAACAAATGATGGAGATATAGTAAATGAAATACTTCGTGCAGAAAACCGTCATGAGAAAGAGTATGTTGTGACAGTCAATGAGAAAATTACTGATACATTTATAGAGAATATGGCTACAGGAGTAAATATACTAGGTACCAAAACACTGCCTTGTAAAGTTAAAAAAATTGGACCAAAAACATTCAATATAATCTTAACCCAAGGTTTAAATCGTCAGATCCGAAGAATGTGTTCCGCTTTAGGTTTTACAGTGAAAAGACTACAACGAATTCGAATTATGAACATTTCGATTGAAAGTCTTCCTATTGGCGAATGGAGAGAACTTACACCTACTGAAAAAGCGCAACTATTTAAGACGCTTAACTATTCGCCAAAACGGTAATAGTACATCAGGAGGTGAAAATATGTTAGCTCTTAAAAATACCGAGAACTTAACTGGAGCACTTATAAGCGGTGATTATTGGGATTTAGATGAACTTTGTACTGCACTACATCGTTTAACAGGGAAAGAATCACGTTACCTCGATTGGCAAGGTGCTCGCATGCGTCTGCTAAGTATTATGCACGATCTAAGAAATGCTTACCAGGGAAACAGTAATGTAGAAAGTGTTGGCAATGGGTTGAAGAAAGATACGATGAAAAATCATGATTTTATCGCATCACAGAACAATATTTATTTTTCAACAGAGATACTATGGCCAGAGCTTATATTTACTTTAGTTGCAATCAACGATTTTATCAATCTTCACAAAAAATACGAACAGGCTACGGATTTAGAAATTCATATAGTGAATGCTCGTAAGTTTCAAGCACTTATTGCAGAGGGTCTGAAAGAGAATATGTCAGAAGAATCGTATACCTTTATTATGCAACAGGTGCTAAGCTCTAATGCAAATGCAGAAGAGTATGCCATTCAATACATCGACTTACTTAATATTTCCTATATCGATATGTCTAGGGACCGACGTATTCAGTCTTTTGAATCGATTGTACACAATATTGTCGTCCAATCGAAAGACTATAGTAGTTTTAAAAATAAAATTTTAACAGAGACAAACAAAACTAAAAGTACAATACATGACTTCCGTATGAACGTAGAATATCCAGAGTATATTGAATGGTAGACTTATAGTTGTATAACAGAAAAGCAGTCCCAAAAATGGGACTGCTTTTCTTTACTTTATGAGTTTCCAGCAACTCGCTTTTCAAGCGGTTGGAATAGTTTCTTTTTATCAACATTTGGACGAATGACTTCTAGTTGCTCTAGTGCAAGTTTTGCACCGTAATCCATTCCTTGGCAACCAGCTAATAACAGTAAGTCTCCATCTGCAACGTCGTATAGACTATGGTTAATCGCTTCCGGTAACTCCTCGTAAAGTTGAACTTCGATACCTGCTTCCTCCATAACTTCCTGGAATACTGCAAGCTCATTTTCCGAAACGATATCCTTTTGCGTCACATGGGAGCGACTTAATGTAGTAATTACTTCATGGATACCAAGTTTTGGTGCCCATTTAGCAATGGTCTCTGCATTTTCTCTGTTCACCGTTACCCCACGATCACCGCGAATAGCATAGACAAGCTTGATACGTTTAAAGTCCATCTTTTCTAATGTACCTAACGTAATATCTATATTCCCACTGTTAGCAAAGTGGTCATCAATAATTTTAAAATCATCTTCAAAAATAATTTCAAAACGACGTTCTACTCCTACAAACTCCGCCAAACTCTTTTGGATAGTTGCAACTGGCACCTCACATAATAGCCCAATCACAATACTGACCATTGAATTATATACCGAGTGGAAACCAGGAGTAGAAAGTTCAACTGTAAAACTTTGCCGTGGTATAACCATATCCTGTGTCACTAAATCCTGTCGAATTTCTACTGTAAACTTTGCTCTACCAGTTGATAGGTCTAAGTTTGTACAAATGACATCTGCAGATTGCTCTTCGACTCCAATGGTGATAACCTTCGCTTTTGTTCTATTCACAAGTGAAGCTGAATACGAATCATCTAAGTTCAAAATAGCAACTTTATCAGCACCAGCATTTCGAATAAGACTAGACTTATGATTAAAATAATTTTCAAAAGACGAGTGCAGATCAATATGCTCACGGCTAATATTATTTAGTGTAACAATATCAAAATCCACACAGCCTACGCGATTTAGTTCTAAAGCGGATGAGGAAACTTCCATTGTTGCATGACTTACATTTTCATCCACCATTTGTGCATAAAAACGTTGTAAATCTAGAGATTCTGGAGTTGTTAATTCAGAAGGCTCTGCATAATCTCCTATTTTCACTACTACTGTTCCCATAAGCCCCGTTTTCAAGCCATGGTTTTCTAAAATTGCATTTGTCATAAATGAAGTTGACGTCTTTCCGTTAGTCGCTGTAATCCCAATCGTTTTCAACTTACGAGTAGGGTGATTATAGAAAGCATCAGCAAGTGTAGCAAGGGCCACTCGTCCATTCTCAACTTTATATTGAGGTACTTCAATACTATCAATAAACTCTTCTACTACTAAAGCAACTGCACCATTGCCAACAGCTTGTCCTGCAAATTGATGTCCATCTACTTTAAAGCCTTTTATACATACAAATACCTGCCCTTTTTCCACTTTGCGCGAATTATAGGCAAGTCCCGTTATTTCAATAGGTCCAGCATTTTTAGTTTCTAAAACAGGTATATGCTTCATTAAATTTGTAATTTCCATCAAACAGCCACCTTTTATAGTAAATCTTCTCCATCAGTTTACCTCAATTACGATAAGAATTAAACTCATATAATATAGAGTCAATTTTTAAATACTTGTATTAGTCAAAAACACGAATATTTACGCTATATAACATTTTTTTTACTTTTTAAAAGTCAATCCTGTTGATTGGAGCGGAGTGCGGCGACTCTAGAGGGAATAGCGCGAGCTGTGAGCCCCGTAGGAACGTACAACAGGAACCCAGCTGAGTGCACCACACCGGTTACTATAGTCTCCCCCAAGCTGTTCACACCGTAGTCGTCAACTTGTGGGCTTGTTATTAAAAACAAAAACCAAGAAGTACACGACTTCTCGGTTTTTGTTTATATAATGTCGTTATAATGCTCTTTACAAAATGCAAGAACTATTGCTTCTTCTTCCTCTTCTAAGCCGAAATCTAACACTTTACCGTTGCTTCGATTTAAAAAATGATATTGTACAATGCGTGCTTCGCTTTCTTCTATCACTAGAATCACACGTAAATCTAATGAATTACTCTCATCAAAAAGTTCATCATCTTCTGGCACTTCTATTCCAAGCAGAAATTCAAAGCGATCGCCTGTTATGATTCCTGTTGGATCGTTTAACTTATCAACCTCGTAGGATGTTATTTTCAAAAAGTCCACCTCCGTACCTATAGTTTATCATTTTTAATAGATAATAATCTATTTTCGTTATTATTGATATAATATGCTTAATACCCATAAACTAAGGAGTGGAAAAATGCGTCTAAATCCTGAAAAATTAATTTATATTTTAGTTCCTTTATATCTTTTACTTTTAGTGTTCGGAAAAAATATAAATGAAGTAGTTTACTCTATACTTTCCTTTGTCTTGGGAATCTCTATGCTTTATTTGGCTTATAAACTCCTAAAAAAACAACGAAAAGAACGCAAATAAGATCAGTCCTGCTCAAATTTTAGCAGGATTTTTCCACTTCAAGTAACATTGCGTAAGCTCCTTTAGATTTGTTGGAACAGACAGCAAGTACTAAGTCACTAGAAGGATAGTAGGCTGAGTGAAAACTCACTCCTGGGTCATATCCCATAACATGGTATTTATATACTTCTTTTTCTTGCTTCTCAATCCAAACCCCGTACCCATAATAACTATTCTCTTCTTCCTGAACATGTGGAGTCAGTAGTATGGTTTTATCTTTTAATAAATTACCTTGTATAAGAGCTTCCCAAAATAACACCATATCCTCAGCAGAGACAAATGCTCCGCCATCTGATCCACCCTGTATGGGAAGGGAATACATATTCGTTTTCCACTTTCCATCTTCGAAATCTATGTAACCAATTGCGGTTCTAGCAGGTAATGCATCTAATGCAAAATAACCTGAGTTCTTCATCCCTGCTTTATCCAAAATATTCTGCTGAACATATTCAGTAAATAGCATTCCACTTACTTTTTCTACGATCAAACCGAGAACTATATATCCCGCATTATTATAAGAAAACTTTTCTCCAGGTATAAACTTCTGCTGCTCCTGCTGAAATAAAGGTAAAAAATCATACAGTCGACGAATATGGTACATCGGAGTTTTTATCCATAACTCTTCAAAGTCATCCATTACTTCCTCATCAAAATAATCTGGAATACCTGAAGTATGCGTTAATAAATGATGGACTGTTACATCTTCATGGAAATGCGGAAAAGAGATATCTAATACATCTTTTAATAGGGTATCAAAACTCAATTTGCCTTCTTCCACCAGCTGCACAATCGCAACTGCAGTGAAAATTTTGCACCCCGAAGCAATACCAAAGCGAGTATCCTTCTCATTTAAAATGGTTTCCGCACGATTAGCGTATCCAAAACTAGACTGTACTTGCACCAATTCTCCTTGTTTGACAAAGATAGATCCTGAAAATTGATTTTCCGTTTGAATATTTTCTAATTGATTCGTTAAATTACTCATAACTAAACACCCCTATTTTGTATATTGGTCTACCCAATTGGTCGTTGTATTTTTCATCAGCGGTTGTTGAACTTTCTCTTTAAATACAGCAGGATCTATTAAGATATCAAAGTCTGATCCAAACCATCGTTCCACGTTCTCCCTTGTTACCGAATAGGATTGGTCTGAAAAACGCATATTAATTACTTCTAGATTCTTTATCAAAACAAAAGCTGCAGTTGAATTGTATATAACAGACTTCTCATCACTACTAGTATTGTACTTTACAATAGATGTGAATGTATCTGGTTCCAGTTCTACTATATCTTTGTAATTAGAAAGAGGAAGATTATTAAATAGATTTGTGATATTAGAATTATTACCCATATATTCATTTTCGTAGGCAAGTACTTTTTTAAAGTTATGAGTCTCTACAGAGAGTTGTTCCACATCTTCCTGCTCTACTTGTTTCTGATTATTGCTTAGCACATAAACTACACCTAGCAATAATATTAAAGCAATTGCAATAACTAATCCGATTGTCTTCTGCAAATATTTCACCTCTGACACTTACTAACTCATTAGACTTACGCGATTGATTAATGAGAACTTATCCACATTCTTTATCTACTAAAAGCTCTTCAGCAAGTTATCCACATGTGGGTAACTTGCTGGAAGAATCTATATTCTTACAGCTGTGGATTAAATTTTACTCATTGTATCCTTAATCTACCTTCGACGTTCACTTGAATTGTTTTTCCATCTTCTAGCACAATTTCTAATGGAGAAGTTTCACTGACTTTTTTAGAAAAATACCATCGCCGCTTTGGAGGAACTAATAAAATAAACGTATCTTTTTTTCCTAAAAAGTTTAACTCATCAGGTTCAATTTGGAAATGACCTGAAATAGGAATACCAATTTCTTGAAGCTTCTCTCCTGCTTCTTCTACAAATGGAGTAGTAATACTTACCTCACTTAGGTTTAAAAATGACTCAATGCTGAAGTCACTCCATTTATCTACATTTCGTCTAGCAATAAGTTCAATGACGTTCCCCGCAGGATCCTCAAAGTAAAATGCATCTGCTTCAAATCGAGCATAATATATTTCATCAACTGCTGCTTCTCTATTTAGTATTATTCTTTCTTTTGCCCAATGCTTCGCAAGTGTAAACTGATTACCCGGTATATTAATAGCCAAATGATACGAATTCTGTAATTCGGAATGCCGAAAAATAAGCGTCGTAGTTCCAATAGATATTTGAAAATGTTCGTCTGTTGATGCTTCTATAGGAATTTCTAAAACATTTCCATAGAACCCTCGCAATTGTTTTAATTGATTCGTATATAGTGATACCTTCTTAAACATGTTTTCCCCTCCATTACTTAACGTCTATAAGTTCAAAACGCTCGCAAACAAGTAGCATGTCTTCTGAAAATACCCTACCTACACCCTTTAACTCGTTTGTGAAAAATTCGATATGTACCTTCCGCCAATGTTCGTAGGAGCGATCCCCTTCTCCTTCCGCATAAGCAAAGTCCGAGGGTACTTCGTTCATAGGCATTATTTTCACGTTAGACGTGCGTATTATACAAACAGGTTCATCCTTACTATTAAGCACAACACTATAATCATCCACCTTTGGAAGTGGCTCTTTCTCTAATTCATAAAGTAGATGTAACGAGCATGTAGCGGATTTTACTCCATTCTTTACTAGCTGAGCCAGTTCATCTGGGATTCCACCAAACTGCCAAGAAGTTACCGATAATGGTGTTTCTTTACCTTTCCAATAAGTATCCCAATACTTTTGCGCTAATTTATTCATATATAAAACCTCATTCAACTTTTATTTTTTCGTTAAATTCAGTATATTAAACTATTTCCATAATTACTATTGCAACTTGGTGGATTTATACGTACAACGTATGCTATAACAATAACACTGCAACTAATTGATCATGATTTCAGTATAATTGTATGTATTTTACTTCAATAGAACGCTCGAACTATCCACTTACAAAGGAGCTCATACAAATGACGAATAAACTCTATTATGATGATTCTAGAATTCAATCCTTTCAAGCGAAAGTAATAGAACAACAAGCTGATTATGTTGTACTTTCCGAGACCGCCTTTTACCCTACTGGAGGTGGACAGCCGCATGATCTCGGTCTATTAAACGGTATCGAAGTGACAAATGTAGAAGTAATAAACGGTGAAATAAGACATTTTCTTACTTATCCTTTACCTGAAAATACCACGGATGTAAATGGGCAGATTAACTGGGAGCGACGTTTCGATCATATGCAGCAGCATGCTGGACAGCATATTCTATCAGCAGCCTTTGAACAATTATATGGATACCAAACGATTAGCTTTCATCTTGGGAAAGATACAGTCACGATTGACTTAAATATCACAGAAGTGTCCGAACAACAATTAACGGAAGCGGAACAACTTGCAAATCAAATCATTCTCGAAGATCGTCTTATTAAGACAAAATGGGTAATGGAAGAGGAATTATCCAATTATAATCTACGTAAAGAGACATCTTTAAAAGAAAATATTAGACTCGTCATAATTCCCGACTTCGATTACAATGCGTGTGGTGGAACTCATCCAACATCAACAGGACAAGTACGTGCCATTAAAATTCTGCAAACAGAGAGACAGAAGAAGATTGTTCGAGTGGAATTTATTTGTGGAGAAAGGATTCTTACGCATTTACATAGAAAGCATAAGGTACTAACAAACTTAGTTAGCACATTAAGTACTCCTGAAGATAAAATAATGAATGCAACAAAAAATCTCTTAGAGCAAAATTCAAGACTCGCAAAACAAGTAGCAGATTTATCAAATTCTCTTTTAACATATGAAGCACAAGAGTTAAGAGAAAATGCTGATGGAAATACAATCACTTGCATATTTGAAAATAGATCCATGCAGGAGCTTCAAAAACTTGCAAAATTAGTAATTAATGAAATGCCAAACACAATATGTATTTTGGTTTCAAATTATGAGGACAAATTACAAATCATTGCTGTAAAAGGAAACTATATAGAACAAAGTATGAAAGAGTTAATTGGGCTTGTCCTTCCATATATCAATGGAAAGGGTGGCGGCAATGAGCGAATGGCTCAAGGTGGTGGAGAGAAAATTTTAACAAGTGAGCAATTAATCGAAAAGGTAATATCCTATATCTGATAGGCACCGTTCCACAAATATCCTCCTTACATATACTAAGTTGATTACTTTATGAAAGGAGGATTTAACAATGAACAATCAATTTCCTTTTCCACAAGATTCAGGAGGTCCTCAGGGTTTCCCTTCAATTGAAGGTCAACAATTTGGAAATCAACGGTTTCCTGGAAGCATGATGCCTCCATTCGGACAACAACAGTTTCCTGGGAATATGTTCCCCCCATTCGGGCAACAGGGGCCATCATTTCCTCCTAGCTTTCCGCCAGGTGGACAACAGGGACCATCATTTCCTCCTAGTTTTCCACCTGGTGGGCAACAAGGTGGGCAACAAGGAGCTCCAACTAGTCCCCCACCTTCTTTCGTTCCACAAAGACAAAGCGTTGGAGTATTTGCTGTAGACCCTGGTTCTATTCGTGGATGTTTGTTCCGCAATACGTATGTATGGTTGAATAACGGCAATGCATTTTGGCTTTACCCAACTCATGTTGGAAGAAGATCCATTGCAGGATTTAGATGGAACGGATTCATGTGGACTTTTTACGGAACCGACTTAGAGAGAATTTCCTCTTTTCAATGTTTTTAATACGGTGAATCTACCGAGCATATTGCTCGGTTTTTTTATTTTAGGAATTTTAAAAACCATGGTATTTGTCATATGACACATGTATATACTCTTTACAAATGTTATCATACAAAGTAAGATATACTTAGCTAGCTAAATAAAATCCATTTACATTAAAGGAGTGCTACAGTCGATGAATCCACTTATTCACGAGCTTTTTCAAAGATCTCGTTTTTTAACACAGGAAGCTAATCATACATTAAAAAAGTTTAACTTGTTCACTTCTCAGTGGTCAGTTCTTTACTGTATACAACGACATAAAGAAATGACATTGACACAAATTTGGAAATACTTAAACGTGGAAGCACCTACTATTACAAGAACTGTAAATAGATTAGCTGAGCTTGGCTGGATCGAAATCTGCTCTGGTAAAGATAAACGAGAGAAAATTGTAAAACTGTCGGAACATGCATTACAGCAGTACCCTGCTATCAAAACAGCTATGATGGAATTTGAAGATCAAATGGTCGCAGGTTTATCCAAAGAAGAAGAAGTTCAGTTGTTTGAACTCCTAAAAAAAATTAGATAAATTAAAATTTCCATTAGGTGGTTTTCACGGGCAGTTCTTTCCAGTGTTCGCTTGGGGTTGAGCCTTGTAGCGGGAGTATTACTGCCCATCTAAAACGATATAGCCAGGAGGAATATTACCTTGAAACATAAAGAGCCTATTTGGACGAAAGCTTTTCTTAGTTTGTTTACTACAAACTTTTCTATTTTCATTATTTTTTACGGACTCGTATCCGCACTTCCACTTTACGCCACTGATGTACTGTCGCGTTCAGACGAAGATGCGGGTTTATTAATGACTATCTTTTTAATTTCCGCAATTGTTACACGACCTTTTTCTGGCAAGATCTTAGAACTATTTGGAAAACGAAAGGTATTATGGCTAACTTTGTTCCTGTATCTAATATGTACAGGGCTTTATTATTTTATTGAACCTTTTGAAGCTTTATTAGTACTTCGGTTTGTACAAGGTATTTTCTTTAGTATCGCCACTACGGCGAGTGGTTCAATGGCTGCGGATAATATCCCTATTTCTAGACGTGGTGCTGGACTTGGTTATTTTACTATGTCAACAAATTTAGCGGTTGTTGTCGGTCCGTTAATTGCTTTGACACTCATGCAAAACTTCTCATATGATGCGATGTTTTTATCCTTAACAGTTTTACTACTAATTGGTTCTATTGCTGCATTATTGATACCTGCAGATAACAAGTCCAGAGCTACCGTTCCTAGATCGAAGTTAACGTGGAATGATCTTTTTGAAAAAAAAGCGTTACCTGTTGCATTAATAGCTAGTTTAGTCGCTTTTTCTTATGCTAGTGTACTTTCATACCTCTCTATTTACTCTCAAGAAAAAGGGGTACTTCACTTAACAAGTAGCTTTTTCGCTGTCTTTGCAATCATGATGCTAACTACACGACCATTTACAGGTCGTATTTTTGATGAAAAAGGACCTAAATATATTGTTATTCCCGGTCTTGTCTCTTTCATGATTGGACTTGCTCTACTTGCTTTTATGAACTCGCCATTCCTTTTCTTACTCTCCGGTGCATTTATAGGATTAGGCTATGGTGCAGTCGTTCCAAGTTTTCAAACACTTGCGATACAGTCTACTAAGACTGAGCGAAGTGGATATGCTACAGCAACATTTTTTACACTTTTTGATACCGGTCTCGCAGTAGGTTCCTACATTCTGGGACTTGTTGCCACTCAGCTCGGCTATCAGAACTTGTATCTATTCTCTATTATTTTCCTTGTTATCGCGCTTGTTCTATTTATATTACGAGTAAAAAAAGTACAACGTCCTATGTAGTAGAGGCGTTGTACTTTTTTGTTGGTAACTTTTTCATCTATTACGTATATATACGCCCTTTAATTGGTAATACTTGTACCATTATAGTATTTCAAGGAGGACAATTAGATGAGAAAACAATTCGTAATTCCACTACTTTTAGCAGTCACGGCACTAGGAGGATGTAATTTCCCTTCTGCAGACGCTGATTTAAAAGATGCAGTGCAGGTTTCATTATTAAACACAGAAGGTAAAGAAATAGGGAAAGCAACTTTGTCAGAGCATTCAAAAGGAGTGCATATACTATTAAAAGCAGAGGGTCTTACTCCTGGAGTTAAAGCGATTCACTTCCATGAAAAAGCAAGCTGTGAGAAACCTACTTTTGAATCAGCTGGCTCTCACTTTAATCCAACTGGTAAAGAGCATGGTTTTGAAAACCCAAAAGGCTATCATTTAGGAGATTTACCAAACATTGAGGTTGGAGAAGATGGTAAAGTAGAATTAGAGACGGTATCGCCAGCGGTAGTGTTGACTGCGGGAAAAAGTAACTCATTATTAGATACAGATGGTAGCGCCATTATTATTCATGAAAATGCAGATGACTATAAAACCGACCCTTCTGGCAATTCAGGAGGTAGAATTGTTTGTGGAGAAATTAGCAAGTAGTTTGGAGGTATGACATGAGAAAAATTGGCTGGTTACTACTTTTTGTTTTAGCACTTTTCTTTTCTAGACCATTATGGGAAGAGTATACAGTGGAATACGTTGATCTTTCATTTTTAGAGCCAGTAGATGAATGGATTGATTCACTAGAAGTAGAACAATATTTGAATGAAGCAAAAGCGTACTGGATGCAAATAAAAGATGAACCAGCCACCCATATTGCGTCAGATCAAGAAACACTACCAGGAACAGGCATTGAGTTAGACCAAATAAAAATGGGCATGAAAAAAAGTGAGATTGAGAAAATTCATGGTAATGCTAAACGAGTTAGTCTAAATGAATATAATTTAGTATGGCATACTTACCATGAAAACTACCGGAATTTCATGATGGTTTCCTATGATAGTAACAACAGGGTAAACGCTATGTTTACCAATCAACCTTCTGAATCTTCCTTTCTAGGTTTACAAATGAATAGTACTAGAGAAGAGGTACTTTCTCGGTTAGAGGAGCCCATTAAGAAACTGAAAAAAGGTAATATCATCTATCTCCTACCCGACGCTGGTGAATATGATTTGTTTTTAATCGATAATAACTATGTAACATTTTTCTATGATCTTCATGAAAATAATACTATCACTGCAATTCAGGTAGTCGAAAAATCCGTTGAGAAAAACCATGAATCGACTTTTGGAGAGCCATCCGACGAACTGAAAAAGGGGTTTGAATTTCAACTTTTCGATCTCACAAATGCCGCCCGAGTAGTACATGGTCTTTCCGTCCTCTCCTACGATGAAAGTGTGAGCAACACCGCTCGAAAGCATAGTGAGGATATGGCCATTCACAACTATTTTAGTCATGAAAACCTAGAGGGGAAATCTCCGTTTAATCGATTGGAAGAAGATGGGTTGAGCTTTTCCTATGCTGGAGAAAATCTGGCATATGGACAAACCAGTAGTATCTTTGCTCATGAGGGATTGATGAATTCATTAGGGCACCGAAAAAACATTTTAAGTGTCCATTATGAAAATCTTGGCGTCGGTACGGCTTTTGATGAAAAATCAACTCCTTACTACACAGAAAACTTTTTTACAAATTGAGAGGTTGTCCAAAAGTCAGTGCTTACTGATTTCTGTGACAACCTTGTTTTTAACTTTATTTAAAATG
Organism: Psychrobacillus sp. FSL K6-1415; assembly: GCF_038003185.1. NCBI lineage: Bacteria > Bacillati > Bacillota > Bacilli > Caryophanales > Bacillaceae > Psychrobacillus > Psychrobacillus sp. FSL K6-1415. The sequence continues at coordinate 4,147,026 of NZ_JBBOOQ010000001.1, forward strand.
CTTCAATGCTTCCCTCTTACTTAAAGGGGCAAGTGTGTGACTTCCTACGAATTCTTGTACTACTTTCGGACGTGTTTTGGCGTATTCTCTTAACACCCAACCAATTGACTTTTGAAGAAAGAACTCTTTAGATGCTGCATGCCGTTCAATGGTCGCAAATAATAGCTCTTCATTCGTTTTCTCTTTGTATTTTAACTGATGCAGAATAGAAGCTCTATTCGTCCACATATTCGATGATTTTGCCCACTCCACCATCACATCTTCACCTTGTTCTCTATTAGACATAACAATATCTCCTACTATCTTAGGTGCGATAGAATCCACACTATCCCACCAAGACTTCGTTTCAATGAGACTTTGACAGTAGGATAAATTCTTTACAGTCAATTGTTGTTTATATTTTCCTAACAATTCAATTGCTATATAATGATATTCTCTTTCCTCTAACTGGAACAAAGCCCATACTTCCTTTTCCATATCTTCGAATGTCGGAAGTTCCATTTCTTTAGTCATCGTTTTGAAAATCATTCGTCGCTCTGGTGTTTTAATACCTAAGAACGGAAAATGGCTTTTCATATACTTAATCATCGGAAATGCATTTTCCTCATTACGATGTGGCTCCATATAATCTTTTACTTTCGCTATTGTCCATTCTTTTTTCACTTGAGATGAAATCCTTTACTTGCTAAAAAGTCAGCCATATGTGGTCTTCTAGGCTTCTCCAGAAAATCAGCCATTGACTTAGTCCAATTTGCTGTTTTTTGATTGGAACCACGGCTTGTATAATATGCTTCCATTGTTTGATCGTACTCTGGTAATAGTACTTCATATTTGGCACTATTATAGCTATTCTCATGCAATATTGCCTCCAATGGAAGGCGAGGTTTCACTTCGTTTTGCTCATCTGGAATACCAAGAGTAATAGCAAATAGAGGAAATACCCCTGTTGGCAAATCAAACAAATGACTAATTGCGGTTGGTTCGTTACGTACCCCACCTATATAACAAATACCAAATCCTTTGGCTTCGGCTGCAATGACTAAATTTTGTGCAAAAAGAGCTACATCAACTGCTCCTACTAACACATTTTCAGTTGTATCTATATCAATATCTGTTTGTTGTAATTTACCCGCCACTTGCAAACGATGAAAATCAGCACATAATAATAATGCCGCTCCAGCAGTTTCAAACTGCTTAGGGTTTTTAGACAATCTACCAAGCTCTTCCTTTTTTTGTTTATCATTTACCCATATAACACTATATGCTTGGACAAAATGAGAACTAGCAGCATGTTGCGCCGTCTCCACAAGCTCAGAAACTTCCTCTTTAGTTAACATGTAATTTTTATATTTTCTGACTGACGAATGCTTTCTTAATAACTCTTGAACCAAGGTTAGAACCCTCTTTCATCGTAAGATTACATATAGTATAACCGATGCTTTCATCTGGACGAAATGAAAAGCGAAGTATAGAGCCATTAGCCCTTTACTTCGCTTCATTAATATTATTCTTGTAATTGTTTGTTCTCTTCTGATGTAAATGCTCGGGATCTCGTTAAAAATCGTTTGCCTTCCACACCTTCTAAAGAAAACATTCCTCCCCGACCATCCACTACATCTATAATCAGCTGTGTATGCTTCCAATAATCAAACTGGCTTTTGTGCATATAAAATGGAACATCACCTATTTTACCAAGAAGTACATCTTGGTCTCCAACGATTAAATCACCATCCGTATAACACATAGGAGAAGAACCATCGCAGCACCCTCCTGATTGATGAAACATAAGAGGTCCGTGCTTACCTTTTAATAGTTCAATGAGTTCTAGTGCAGCGTCTGTAGCAATTACACGTTCAACCATCTACACTCTTCCTTTCTTTTTTCCGCATTATCGGAGGCAGATGAAAGGTTTACTTTATCAAAAGAATCCTTGCTTATTTTCACTATAGCTTACAAGAAGGTTTTTCGTTTGTTGGTAGTGGTTAAGCATCATCAGATGGTTTTCACGACCAATACCAGACATCTTGTATCCACCAAATGCAGCATGTGCTGGATACTGATGATAACAGTTTGTCCATACACGACCAGCTTGAATTTTACGTCCGAATTGATAAGCGGTGTTCATATTACGCGTCCAAATACCGGACCCTAAACCATATAGTGTATCATTAGCAATTTCTAATGCTTCTTCTTTTGTTTTAAACGTTGTTACTGAAACGACTGGTCCAAAAATTTCTTCTTGGAATATACGCATTTTGTTATTTCCTTTGAAGACAGTTGGTTTAATATAGTAACCTTCTGCCAATACTCCGTCTAATTTGTTTTGCTCTCCGCCGATTAAACACTCTGCTCCTTCTTGCTTTCCAATATCTAAGTATGAAAGGATTTTTTCCATTTGTTCATTGGAGGCTTGGGCACCCATCATAACAGTTGAATCCAATGGATTCCCTATTTTAATAGCTTCTACACGCGCAATTACTCGTTCAATGAATTTATCATAGATAGATTCTTGAATCAGAACACGTGACGGACAGGTACATACTTCCCCTTGGTTCAATGCGAACATAACGAATCCTTCAACAGCTTTATCTAAAAATGCATCATCTTCATCCATAATGTCTTCGAAGAAAATATTTGGTGATTTTCCTCCAAGCTCTAATGTCACCGGTATTAAGTTTTGAGAAGCATATTGCATGATTAAACGACCAGTTGTTGTTTCACCAGTAAATGCAATTTTACTAATACGCGGACTAGATGCTAAGGGTTTCCCTGCCTCTAAACCGAAACCATTTACAATATTCACAACTCCAGGAGGCAAAAGATCTCCAATTAGCTCCATTAGTACTAAAATAGACGCCGGTGTTTGCTCTGCCGGCTTCAAGACCACGCAATTACCTGCTGCAAGTGCTGGTGCCAGCTTCCAAACAGCCATTAGAATCGGGAAATTCCAAGGTATGATTTGTCCTACTACCCCTAGTGGTTCATGGAAATGATACGCTACTGTATCGTTATCAATTTGACTTAAGCCGCCTTCTTGTGCACGAATGGCACCTGCAAAATAACGAAAATGATCAATAGCGAGCGGAATATCGGCATTTAAAGTTTCTCTAACTGCTTTTCCGTTATCCCACGTTTCAGCTACTGCTAGTAATTCTAAGTTTTCTTCTATTCTATTTGCAATTTTATTTAATATATTTGCTCTTTCAGCAACTGAAGTGGAACCCCACGCATCTTTTGCTGCATGAGCTGCATCTAAAGCATGCTCAATATCTTCTGAAGTGGAACGAGCAACTTGTGTAAATACTTTACCTGTAACTGGGGTAACATTTTCAAAGTATTGTCCTTTTACCGGGGGTGTCCACTCGCCATTAATATAGTTTTCATACTTGTCCTTAAATGAAACCTTCGAGCCTTCTGTATTCGGAAATGCATAAACCATTTTCTATTTCCTCCCCTTCATATCTATTTAGCACATTCCATATCGTATGCTAGATTCGTTTTATGTATGCGCTTTCAAAACTATTAAAATAAAAAATAGTCTTCATTTCATTTTGACAGACTATACAAAATATTTCAACAATAATAATTTACTGAGAAAATTTATTTTATACTGTTGTTACTGGACAATTTGCAACGTTTTCATAGCCTGCTACTTGTGTTCATAATGATTTATTTGCGGAATAGGAACTTTACTATTCTCTCTTTCTTACAAAGCTTTCCTACTTTCTATATACAGAATTTTTCTATAAACTAAGTATAGGATTACTTTTAGAAAAGAGGAGATTAACATTGAGTGATTTAGCGAGTGAATTGAAACCTGTCAAAACCCCTCACCGTAGCACCCCCAAGAAAGTCGTATTCGTACGTTTACTCATGATTGCCATAGGAGCTATATTAATGGCTATTGGATTAGAATTATTTCTAGTTCCTAATCAGATATTGGACGGTGGCGTTGTAGGCGTATCCATCATCCTGTACCACTTAACTGGAGTCCGTTTAGGGATCTTTATATTTGTCCTGAACATTCCATTCTTTTTCCTCGGATATAAACAAATAGGAAAAACCTTTGCATTATCTACACTATTCGGTATTACCATACTATCGATATGCACTTCTTTCTTACATAATATTGATGCTATTACTCCTGATTTATTACTTGCCACTGTTTTTGGTGGTATTGTTTTAGGCACGGGCGTTGGGCTAGTTATTCGTTATGGAGGCTCTTTAGACGGTTCCGAAATTCTTGCAATTTTATTTAATAAGGCTACCCCATTTTCAGTTGGGGAGATCATCATGATTATAAATCTGGTCATCTTTACAATTGCTGGGTTTGTCTTTACGTGGGAACAAGCAATGTATTCGTTTTTAGCTTATTTTATAGCCTTTAAAACAATAGATATTGTCATTCAAGGGTTAGATGAGTCAAAATCAGTCTATATCATTAGTGAAAAGATAGAAGATATCGGTGATGCTATTATGGATCGTTTAGGACGTGGTGTAACCTATTTACATGGTGAAGGTGCTTTTACTGGAGAAAACAAAAAAGTTATCTTTACAGTCATTACACGATTAGAAGAGGCAAAATTAAAGTCTATCGTAGAAGAAATAGATGACCATGCATTTTTAGCAGTCGGCAATATCGCCGAGGTGCGTGGTGGTCGCTTTAAAAAGAAGGATATACATTAAGAAAAACTGAGCTAAACGACATGCCCGTCCCTTTAAGGTCAAAATCTGTTTCTATCGTTATCGAAGGGCCTTGGACTATTACCGAGTGAATTTTTGTGGTATTGGTTGTGACGTCCGTCACAACCAATACCACTTTTTCGGTAATCTTATCTTATGGCATTTTTCTGTCCGTTACCCTTCTATAACTCTTAGAAAGAGGTTATTACGTTTTTGGATAAATAGAGAAAAGAGACTTTCCAATTGATAGAGCAAGCTCACGAAGATGCAATTTCGTGAGCTATTTCACTTCTATATAGTAAACACTTATTATTTCTCTTTATTTCCACTAGTATAAAAGAAAATCTACTTTCTCCATAGCCTTACAGAACAGTGTCCCTAGAGATGGTGAATCGGAATCCCTTTCCTATTAGCTTATTCACAAACAACTATTTCGCGTATAAACTGTTGTTTTTTCGTAATACAGCGGTCTTTTATGTGTAAACCTACTGTTTCCAATCGATCATCCATCGATTCTATCGTTACAATTACTACTTTTTGGGCAATTCTACGGGCATGCTTTAAAATGGTAAATTGTTCTTCCCAAGATGCATTAGTATACAAATTATAAGGCAAATCTATAATCGCTACGTCATACATCTCTCCAATGTCTTGAATGGCACTCTTTCGAACATCTCCATTCAAACCAAAATAAGCAATATTTTCTCGAGATCCTTCACATACAAGTGGGTTAATATCTCTTCCCACAATATCTATACCCATCGATAATGCTTCAACCAGTACTGTACCAATTCCACAGCAAGGATCAATAGCCCTCACACCCTTCGGATATGGAACTGCGATATTAGCTACCGCTCTGGCTACTCTTGTACTAAGGGCAGTAGAATACTCACGCGGTTTCTTTATATGATTAAACCAAATAGGCTCACTTTTCGTGTATAACCCGAAATACCAACGATCACCAAATGGAACTATTGCAAACAACTGATCCGGATGATGTAAATCGAAATCACCTTGCATTTCACTTCCAATAGTCCTTTCTATATGAAGTCGTTCTGCATTCTCAATCTTATCAATGCCTTGTCGATCATTTATTTTTAAGAAAATAACTTTATTCGTTTCACCCTCGGAACCGAAATTCGGGGCTTGAGCGATAATTTCCTTTACTGTGTCCCCTTCTGCTAAAACTTCTAATCTTCCTTTCATAAAAGGGCTTCTACTAGGATCTATTTTTACAGGACTCTTTAAAATTTTCATTTCTGTGTCTATATCAAAAAAAGAGCGCATCTCTAGATGACATAGAGAACGCTCGGCCTCATTATATGCGTATGTATATATAAATGCCGATTGTCGGCTGTTGTTTATCAATGTTATTCCCTCCAATAGTACTTCTATTATACCACGGGTAGCTGTTCAAAATCATTTTGGTGTAGTGAATAGTAATTCATAATTCAATGGAATATAATACAATTAAGTTTCAGAATTTTTGGTTAAATGGGGGATGTAGATGGAATGGGACGTCATTATAGTCGGTGCTGGACTTGCAGGACTAGTTGCTACCGCTGAACTTGCGGAGGCTGGAAAGAAAGTTTTACTGCTAGATCAAGAACCTGAAGCATCACTTGGAGGGCAAGCTTGGTGGTCGTTTGGAGGATTATTTCTAGTAGATTCCCCAGAACAACGAAGATTAGGAATTCATGACTCCTATGATTTGGCTTGGCAGGATTGGTTAGGAACTGCAGGCTTCGACCGTGAAGAGGATGAAGATCACTGGGCAAGAAAATGGGCGGAGGCTTATGTTCGCTTTGCGGCAGAGGAAAAACGAAATTGGCTTCATGCACAAGGTATTCGATTTTTCCCTGTAGTAGGTTGGGCAGAACGCGGAGGTTATCTTGCAGATGGCCACGGGAACTCGGTACCGAGGTTTCATATCGTATGGGGTACAGGACCAGGTATTGTGAAGCCATTTGAGACTAGAGTTCGAGCTGCCATGTCAAAAGGAAATGTTGAATATAAACCGCGCCACCAGGTAGATGAACTTCTTATGGACAATGGACGAGTTATTGGTGTGAGCGGTTCATTATTGACCCCTAGTTCTGCTGCTCGTGGAGAACCAAGCCCTAGAGATGTGATTGGAAATTTTCAATATGTAGCTAAAGCCGTTATGGTAACAAGTGGTGGAATTGGCGCTAATCATGATTTAGTGAGGGAAAACTGGCCTTCTAGACTTGGCAAACCTCCTAAGCGTATGATTTCTGGAGTTCCAGAGCATGTAGATGGTCGTATGCTTGCCATTACAGAGAAGGCTGGAGGTCGCTTAGTAAACAAAGATCGTATGTGGCACTATACAGAAGGTATTAAAAATTGGAATCCTATCTGGCCACATCATGGGATACGTATACTCCCAGGTCCATCTTCTATTTGGTTAGATGCCACAGGACAGCGTTTTTCTGCTCCTAACTTTCCTGGTTTCGATACATTGGGAACACTTGAGGCTATTCAAAAAACTGGATATGATTACTCTTGGTTTATACTTACAGAGAAAATTATTGAAAAAGAATTTGCACTTTCCGGATCAGAGCAAAATCCAGATTTAACCGAAAAGAGTATTAAACAAGTACTGAAGCGAATTTTACCAGGACCTACTTCCCCAGTAAAAGCTTTCATGGAAAAAGGAGAAGACTTCGTCGTATCCAACAATTTAGCCAACCTTGTAGATGGGATGAATAAAATTACCGGGGACAATCTATTAAATTTGGAGCATATTGAGAGACAACTAGTCGCTAGAGATCGTGAAATCGATAATAAATTTACAAAAGATCTTCAAATTACTGCCCTTAGAGGTGCTAGGAACTATATAGGGGATAAATTAATACGAGCAGCATCTCCCCATAAACTATTAGACCCTAAAAACGGCCCTTTAATTGCGGTTCGGTTAAATATCGTAACTAGGAAAACATTAGGTGGACTGCAAACCGACTTAGATGGTCGAGTACTAAATGATAATGGAATTCCCATACCTGGTCTTTATGCAGCAGGTGAAGTAACCGGGTTTGGCGGAGGCGGAGTTCATGGATATCGCTCTTTAGAAGGAACCTTTTTAGGAGGATGTATCTTTACAGGAAGAGAAGCTGGAAGAGCACTGGTTCGCAGATTAAATCAAAATTAATAAGAAAACTATTCTGATTGAGGATTTGAAATATATACAAAAAAAGTATGAAGGATTCCAAAACTCATTACTTAAAAGACGACATGATTAGTATAGTCATGTCGTCTTTTATTGTTTTTATATATTACTGCTCTTCCTCACTGTAAGTAGTTATATATTTCCTCCCCAATATGAGAAAGAATTCGCTTCGATATTAAATCGTCTTCATCTTTTGATAAAACCGTTGCGATAAACTCTCGGTCACCTACATAAAAAATTCCAACGTCGTGACGAGTTCCCGGAATCCACCCTGTCTTATTAGCTAACTCCCATGGTGCCTTTCCATGATCAAAATCAGAATATGGAGAAGGTAATTTCTCTGGCAAACAATCACGTACTTGTTGTTTTTTCATGACATCTACCATTTGGTCGCTAGCTTTATTACTCACTAATCCCCCTATAGCCATCTCATGTAAAAGGACACTTATGTCCACAGCTGCTATGCAATTAGCACCTTTCGGATTAGGCTTACTTAACATAAGCTTGTTAAGAAAAGTGCTATATACCATACCAACTTCTTTCATCGTATTTTGGATACTTTCTACTCCTACCAGGTCGATTAATAGATTTGTTGCTGTATTATCACTTTGGATAATCATCAGCATAATAATGTCTTTAAGAGGTAACGATGAGCCCGGAGTAAAATGTTGAATTACACCTGAGCCTCCCACATAATCTTGTTCATCAAGGATTATTAAATCGGTGAGAGCCAAATCTCCCCGTTCCACTGCACTATATACCGAGGCCATGATAGGTAACTTAATAACACTTGCCGCATAAAAAAGCTCCTGTTCGTTATGCTCCCATTTCTCCCCTGAATTCAAGTCCTCTAAAACGATTCCCCAAGTCCCTTTTGACGGTACAATCAATTTCTCAATCCTACTTACAAGCTTCTCCAAAATCCATCCCCCTATAATAAATCAATTTGTTTTATTATAGATCACAGTTATTTATTTGAATATTACAACAAACAGAAAAAGTGAACCGAATTGCATCAGTTCACTTTTTTGATGTCTTATAAATCTTGATAATCTCTTTGATATTTACCGCCGTCTTTTACTTCTGAATGATATAGAGCCTTTAAAGCAAAGCTTTTCTCTAAATCATGCTCCTTCATAACTTCTTTTAACCGCTTGCTTAATTCTGGGCTATATTTTACTAACTCTTCCATTTTAGATTTCGAATATTGCATATTGTATTCCTTCTTCCTTCGTTGTTTAGTCTTCCTAGTATAGCACTGAACAGGTTGTTTCACCGTAATTTGTTATAATTAAGTTCAGAGGTGAGAACATGCATAAAACCATTGGAATTCTTGCACATGTAGATGCTGGAAAGACTACTTTTTCGGAGCAGCTGCTTTACCATACAAATACAATAAGACAACGAGGAAGAGTTGACCACCAAGACTCGTTTCTTGATAGCCATACAATAGAAAAAAATAGAGGAATTACTATCTTTGCTGACCAAGGAATCTTTACTCACAATAATTCTACATACAATATTATCGATACTCCCGGGCATGTAGATTTTTCTCCAGAAATGGAGCGTGCTATTCAAGTAATGGACTATGCCATTATTCTTATTAGTGCAGTAGACGGCATTGAGGGTCATACAGAAACTGTCTGGCAATTACTGCGTAAACACAAAGTACCAACTTTTTTCTTTATCAATAAAACTGACTATGAAGGGACTGACCCAGCAAGCATTCTTGCTGAAATACGTGACACCTTATCGGACGACGTATGCGATATAACAAATACTTTCGACGAAGAACTAATTGAATTTATTGCTGAGAGAGATGAGACCTTATTAGAAACGTATATGGACAGCGGATTTGATAAGGACTTATGGACAAAAACGCTTCAGCAAATGATAAAGGAAAATAAAGTCTTCGCATGTGCCAGTGGCTCCGCATTAAAGGATTTTGGAATAATAGAGTTTTTAGAGAAACTAGATTTATTAACTACAACCTCCTATAAAGCAGACGATGCATTTGCAGCGCAAGTGTATAAAATTCGACATGATGAAAGTGGAAACCGTGTTACCTTTTTGAAATTAGTTAATGGAACGTTAAAAGTCCGTGATAGTGTAACCTACAACGAACAAACCGAAAAAATAACACAAATTCGGTTATATAGTGGCAATAAGTTTAAAACCATAGATCAGGCTATAGCAGGTGAACTAGTTGCTGTGACAGGCTTAACGAACGCTTCCATTGGGGATGGACTCGGCTCTCTTACACAGAAAACTGCGTTCGATATGATTCCCACGTTAAAATCTAAAGTTCTCTTTGGTACTTCTATCCATGTAAAGGAAGTATTGCGTAGCTTTAAACTATTAGATGCAGAAGATCCCTCTCTACGTGTATTTTGGGATGAGTATTTTCAAGAAATACATGTCCATGTAATGGGAGTTATCCAGCTAGAAGTACTCGAACAAATAGTTTTGGAACGATTTGGTTTTCACGTATCTTTTGGTGAGCCTAAAATTTTATATAAAGAGACTATTGATAACTCCGTTCGAGGATATGGTCATTTCGAACCTTTAAAACATTATGCTGAAGTGCACTTATTAATCGAGCCTGCTGCCAGAAACAGTGGAATTACCTATGCAAATGTTTGTCATGCGAATGATTTATCCATAGGCCATCAAAATCTAGTTAGCCATCACCTTTTCGAAAGAGAACATCATGGTTTACTAACAGGATCCTCCTTAACAGATGTGAAAATTACTTTGCTAACTGGTCGCGGACATAACGAGCATACGCATGGTGGTGACTTTAGAGAAGCCACGTACCGTGCACTTCGACAAGGATTAGAAAAAGCTGAAAACATCTTACTTGAGCCATTTTATGACTTTACGATTAAAGTACATATGGACTTAATAGGCAGAGTATTATCCGATATTCAACAAGCAGCAGGAACCTTTGAACCTCCAGAAAATATTGGAGATAAAGTTCTCGTAAAAGGAAGAGTACCTGTGGCTACATTTATGAAATATAGCACCATTTTTGCTTCATTCACCCACGGCAAAGGATCTCTTAGCTTAGTGTTTGGTGGTTATGATCGTTGTCACAATACACAAGAAATCATTGAAGCACTTGGTTACATTAAAGAAGCAGACCCTGAATATACATCTACTTCTATTTTTTGTGCTAAAGGAAAAGGATATCCCGTCTACTGGGATGAGGCCGAAGCAGCTATGCACTGCCTATAAATTTAAGGAGGAATAGTTCATGATCGCTACAATTCATAACGAAAAGGGAATCTATCTCGCACGATTCGAAAGACAGTTCGATCACTCAGTGGAAACTGTTTGGGAAATGCTAACGGATAATGAGAAATTGAAACAATGGTTTGATGAATTAGAGATTGTCGATTTACGCCAAGATGGGTTAATTCAGTTCGATCTGCAGGACGGTTCATACGAGGATATGAAGATTCTGGATTATGAACCACTAAAGACTTTAGTGTTTGAATGGGGCCAGGATATCGCAAGATTCGAATTATCCTCTTTATCCAATGGTTGCAAATTAGTATTTGTAGAAACAATTTCTACTATAACTGAACATACTCCGAAAGATTTAGCTGGTTGGCATGTTTGTTTAGATGTTATAAAAGCATTGCTAGATGGAAATTCGATTAAGCGTGAAGATGATTGGAAAATCTGGTTCCAGAAATATAAAGAGCTTCTAAATAATTGATAATACAGAAGCCTTTTTAACTTCTGCAAAACTACTAAAGCACTCCTTTTGCTGTCAGAGTGCTTTACTTAATCCAATCGGTAGATTAAAAACCGTTCGTTATTATTTTCTTCGTATAAACCAGGGAGTCGAATCTCCTTGCATAATTCAAATACTGTTTGGATTTCAAGAAAATGACTATATTCTGTGGTTGGATAATAGAGAATGACATCCACTGAACGTGGAAAATCTTCCACCGACCTTAGAATATTATCTATAACCTTTTGAAAAATCTGTAGAGAAAATGGATTAAAAAAATAAAACCGATTATCCTCTTTCTCTATATCATATCCTTCTGCAAATATATGTTCAAACTGAATGGAAGCTCTCGATTTCTTGGCACGCTCCATATATCTAGCTAAGTTCTCCATAGCCTCCTGATAGAGTTGCCCACTCATTTCTACCCCAACCGCTGAGGCATGTAAATGGTGGTAAACGTAAAAAGGGAATCTTCCCTTGCCACATCCAAAATCCACAAAACGATCGGTAGATTTCCACTCCTCATATTCGTCAAAAAGAACCTCTAAAGCTGAATACGGTGTTGCTTCATATCTATTGTAATGAGACGATTGATGCTGCCACTCTTTTACACCCTCTGTCTTAATACGTAATAATCTGTCATGTTCTTGTTCTTTCACATGTTACCTCCAGCTTACTTTACTCCAAATACATGCTGTTGAACCCACGCATCTGTTTTCCCAATCTCACCCTCAACATCTTTTAAAAAGTTAACCGTATAGGTCTCACCCATCAAAACAGCTGTCGATATGAAGCTAGGATTCTCTATAGTCATTACTTGTTCACCATTCACATTTTTCTTTAAAACTTCTATTTTAGCAATCCCACCAATATTAGTATACTCATCTTTTTGACCCGAGAAAAAATTTCCTAACGAATAAAACACATGTGTCCGATGACCACTTTCTGAAATAATCAGTTCATAAGGTTGAATAACATGAGGGTGATGACCAAATATAATATCTGCACCTGCATCTGCAATCGACTGTGCCAGCTTTTTCTGCGTATCATTAGCCTCAAGGTTATATTCTGCCCCCCAATGGATGCTAACAATAATAAAGTCTACTTTTGCTTTTAACTCTTCAATATCCCCTACAATTCGATTCTCATCTATCTGATTTACTAAATAGCCCTTTCCTTCTGGAGTTTCATGCCCATTTGTTCCATACGTATATCCCAGAAGTCCAAGTGATATATTATCCACTTGGAATATTCTATCGGCCTGTTGATCCTCTATCGATTTATAAGCACCAATATACGGCATTTCTACCTTCTCCATCTGTTGAATTGCTTCTAGAAGACCTTCTTCTCCTTGATCGAGTGTATGATTATTAGCTATCGATAAAACGTCTACACCAGCATCTTTTAAGTCTCCAATAATATGTGGAGGACTAGAAAAGTTAGGATAACCAGACACTCCAAATGCTCCACCTGCCGGTAAGGATTCTTGATTTGCTATTAACAAATCAATGGATTTCAATTCATCTAGCACAGGAGAAAAAGAAGGAATAAAACTCATATAATTATAAAGCGGTAAATGTAGTAATACATCTCCAATCATCGCAATCTCTATTTTTTCTTCCCCATAATTCATATAAAATGTCGAAAATTGTTTCCCGTGGAACTCTTTATTAAATTGAGTAGGTTTCTCTATTTGTAGATTAAAGTATAACAATACTGAAATAACAACGACTAAAAAAGCAGCTAAAGCCTTGATAAATAACACCTCCACTCCAATCATGTACTTCGATTGCGTTACTTATACAAAATAATCTTTATATACTTATAAGGATAATAGCCGCTGTCTATTCTCGGCCCTTTCATAGTATACAAGACAGACAACATTTCTTATATACAATTATGTTGCTGAAAAATAGCAAAGGAAGGTAAACATGAACTTAGAAAATAGCAAATGGTACAAGTGGCTGCCTAGGAGAGGTCGTCCTTTACGAGTACGAAAAAAAGGAGTTATAAGTAATGCTCAAAAGTCGAGCAACAAAGTAGGAGTTGTGCTCCCGGTGTATAACCAAGAAAGGGAGTATTTATTTGAATGTGTACAGGCTATTGAGAACCAAACGTACCGAAACTTTGAATTAGTAATTGTCATTGATGGGGCAAATGCTCAAACTGTAAAAGCAGTATATGAAGCATCTAAGCTTTTAACATGTAAGTTTTCCATTATTCATCGCGTTTTCAATAAGGGCATAGCTTACTCCTTAAATGAAGGCTTTGAAAAATTGCTTGATTGCCCCCTTTTGACTTGGATATCTAGTGATAATAAACAATGGCCAAACTACCTTGAAAAATTAGTAGAAACGATGAAGAACGCTACTCCCGAAACAGTTTTAGTATATTCGCTTTACCATCCTATTGATGAAAAAGGACTCTCTCGAGATTTAAATAACACTTGGTATCAAGCACTCAATGAGATGATGAAACGGCCAAAAGAAGAAATTATGTTAACTTGTTTTATTGGTGCTTCCTTTCTCTTTACTAGAGAAGCATATGAACAAGCAGATGGCTATGACCCTAAATATGGACTAGTTTCTGACTACGAATTTTGGATTAGATTAATGCCTCTCGGTGAATTTTTATTCTTGCCAGAACCTCTCATGGATTATCGTCTAAATGGTAAACATTCTTTAACGACGATAACGGCCTCTGAAGATTTATTTCTCCAAAGTATGTCCGCAAGTGTAGATCATAGAAGAAAAAATGGTGATAACCCTAAAGTCACTGTTATTATTACGGCCTGTAACCACGAAAAGTATATAAAAGAATGTATACAAAGTGTATTAAGCCAATCATTTTCTAATTTTCACATTGTCGTAATAGATGTAGGTTCAACCGATTCGACTTTAAGTAAAATCTATTCAATGCACGATACTCGAATCATTCCCATTCATATAAGTAAAAGACATAAAGCTGATGCTCTCAATATCGGATTGGAATATGTTCTTGGAGAGTACGTATTAGAATTAGACGGAGATGATTGGATTGATCCCGCTACACTGGAGACCATGGTGAATGAAATGGATTCACTTGCCGAAAATGTAGGTTTGGTCTTTGCAAACAGAAAGATTTGGTTCGAAGAAAACGGTGTTTTACGTGAGGGATCTATTCACAAGGGACTTAACTATGCAGACAAATATGAGGTATTGGAAAAGTTTCAAACGCATTGCCCAAGAATGTATCGTTACTCCGCACTTAAAGAATTAAATGGTTGGATGTCTACAATTCAAGGAGAACCTCTTTTAGCAGATGATTTTGCAATGTTCTTACGTCTTGCTGAGCACTACAAGCTACACTGGATTGACAAAGACTTATATCATCAGCGTCGACATAACACCAATATAACTATAAAAGAAAAGGAAATATTAAATAACCAATTCCGTATACTTGCTCAAGAAACATTACTACGTTGGGGGAATCTGTATAAAGCAAATTTTGAAGTAATTGATGGTACTATAACGAAAATCAATTTAGTTCCCACTGGAAAAGAGATGACTAAACAATGAAGGTATTAATTATATTTGGGACTCGTCCAGAGGGTATAAAATTTGCACCAATTATACAGGAACTAACGAATACGAAAGAAATGGATTGCGTTTTGGTAAATACAGGACAGCATCGAGAAATACTCGACCAAGTATTATCACTATTTTCAATTACCCCCCACTACCAATTAAACCTCATGAAACCAAATCAAACATTAGAAGAAATAACATCGGAAATGATAAAAAAAATTGGAGAAGTATATGAGAAGGAAAATCCCGATTTAGTGTTAGTGCTTGGTGACACTGTAACGACTTTCACAGGTGCCTATACAGCTTTCTTACACCGCATTCCAGTCGGTCATATTGAGGCTGGCTTGCGCACATTTAAAATGTACTCTCCTTTTCCAGAGGAAATGTATCGAAAACTTGTCACTAGTCTTAGTAGCTATCACTTTGCCCCAACGGAAAAAAGCAAAAATAACCTCTTACAAGAAGGTATTCCAGAGAACAGAATCTTCGTAGTAGGGAATCCAGTAATAGATGCACTCCTTGACGTTACTGGTAGACCATATACCTTCCCACCAAACATACAAAAAATAATAAATAATAATCGACGCATTGTTTTAGTGACTACACATCGACGCGAAAATTTTATAAAACTAGAAGGTATCTACCTAGCTCTCAAACAGTTATTAGAGGATTTCGATGACATAGAAATTATCTTTCCGGTCCATCCTAATCCAAATGTAAGAAAACAAGTACAGAAACATTTATATACAGACAATATTAGCTCTCGTATACATTTAATTGACCCATTGGACTACGAATGCTTCTCTCACCTAATGAAGCATTCCTATCTCATAATTACAGATTCTGGAGGTATACAGGAAGAAGCTCCAGCACTTAATGTTCCAGTGCTAGTTGTCAGGGAAAGCACAGAACGTATCGAAGGAGTGGAAACCGGAACGTTACAATTGGTAGGGACAGACAAAGAAAAAATTTTATCAGCTACCAGGAAACTACTTAAATATCCAAGTGAATACTCAAAAATGGCCAATACTCTTAATCCTTACGGAGACGGAACCTCAGCAAAACAAATAGGCACCTTATTAAATAAAATAGAAAAGAAGATATGAGTATGGCTACTCATACTTTTTTCTATTTACATATGCAATGAAACTACAACACAAAAAAGAAAAGCATTTGCTAAGCATGCTTTTCTTTTTTTGATTGTGATCGACGATTCAGTAAAAACACATACAAAAATGCACCCGCTCCTAGTAATCTCAATCCAGAGCTAATATACATAGAAGAATTCATGCCAATAAGATCTAAGGACCAGATCCCAATCTGTGGCGCAATAAACGCTACGAAGGCTAGAAGCACATTATACGTTGTAATACAGTACGTACGATACCTTTCAGGTGATTGCTCCAACAACAAGTTAAATAATAGTAGGACAGTACCAGATAAGAAAAACCCGGAAGTTGTTTGAATTAGAGTTAAATAGTATAGATTGGTAGATAGAACTGTTAAAAATGGAGTTGTTGCCATTCCAATTGCTGACCATATGAAGACTTGCATATTTGAATACTTATCCGCCCATTTTTTCCATAATGGAAAAGTTAGAAACTGCATAAGCATACTTCCAACGGAGAACATACTGATCCAAAAGATTGTTGCTCCTGCTATTCGAACATTATAAATATTAAACAGGCCCCAAGCCATTTGCCAACCAAAGTTAAATAACAGAGCAGCTACTAAAAACCAAACATAGCTGGAATATTTAAAAATACTCCAGTCCATCGATTTCTTTTTTATTTGCTCACCTGTTGTTTCAACAACATCTTCGTCTTGTCTTAATATGAAAAATACTTCTAGTAATCCGAAACCAAGTGCTAATACAAACAGAACTTGATACGCAATAATACTCTCGGTGGCATCTCTCATTAGAACCCCAATTAGTAATGTTGAGATTAGTCCAACCAACGTTAATAGACGATTACGGTCACTAAAAAATTGTCCTCTTCTCGATTCATCAATCATTCCACTTATCAATGTTTGCCACCCTACATTGGCTATCGTGTTCGGAACACTTATAAAAGCAATAATCCCTAGGAAAGCCCATGACTGAAGCGAATTAGAAGGTAAATAAACAACAAGTACAATTAGCAAGAACATTAATCGCGCTAGTAAAACAGACATTGCCACTAGTTTCTTTTGGGTACTTGCTCGATTAAGTAAGATTGCTGCTGGTATGGTCATTAACAGTGCCACTAATGGAGGTAAAGAGCTTATTAAGCCTACTTGATAATTAGTAGCCCCTAAAATGGTTATAGCAAAAATAGGGAAAAAGTTATTGGAAAAGTTAAGCGCTATGGTAGATGCCATTCCATGATAAATACTAATTTTTTCATTATATGGTCTCAATTTTTGTCAGCCCAATCAATTTTTAATAGAGGATATGCTAGAATTATATACTTGCTTTGACAGAAAACAAGTACTTCGAGACACAAAATTTTCATATTTTCCCTACGATAAAAACACCAGTAAATACTTGTTCATTTAGTGACAATAAGTGGTCTTTTATTTACAATTGATTCGTAAAGAGTATAATGTGTAGATGATGTAAAAGTACATTTACTGGGTATAATGGATTGCAGGTAGGACTGCATAATATATAAACAAGCTTCACTTTATTTGAGAAAATGGGGTGGTATCAAAAATGAATCAAGAACAACAACTGACGCTTGTAGAACATTTAACAGAACTTAGAAAAAGACTTATTATTGTTGCATCGACATTTATCCTCTCACTTGCCTTAGGATTTTGGTTAGCACCAAAAACACTCACGTTTTTAAAACAGCAACCTACAGCTGCTCATGTAGAGTGGAATGTCTTCGGGTATACGGATGGTTTAATGATCTATGTAAAATGCGCGCTGATACTAGCCATATTAATAACTCTACCAATTGCATTACATCAGATATGGTTATTCGTAAGACCAGGCTTAAATGAAAACGAGGTAAAAGGGACGGGCTATTTTATTCCGGTGTCATTTCTTCTATTTTTGCTAGGGATTAGTTTTAGTTACTACATTCTTTTTCCACTTATGTTAAATTTCATGTCGAATATCAATGATTCAATTGGCGCTTTGGAAACGTATGGGATGAAACAGTATTTTACTTTTATGTTTAACCTAGTTATTCCCGTAGGAATTGTATTTGAATTACCTGTAATTATACTATTCCTAACCAAATTGGGTATAATAACTCCAGACAGATTAAGAAAAATGAGAAAAATATCTTACTTTGTATTAGTAGTAGTGGGAGTTTCTATTACTCCACCAGACTTTATCTCTGACTTTATCATTGTCGTCCCATTATTATTGCTATTTGAAATTAGTATCCTTGTTTCGAGCTGGTCTTATAAAAAACAACTTGCGAAACGAGCACTTGAGGATAAAATGTTAGAACAATAAATTACTGCACACTGGCCACTGAATTTATAATCAAAGACTTAGAGGAGGAACTTCCATGCCAAACATTGGAGTACCAGGATTAATCATCATTTTAATAATTGCTTTAATCGTATTCGGACCATCTAAATTACCTCAATTAGGTAAAGCAGTTGGACAAACATTAAGAGAATTCAAAAACTCTACAAAAGATATCGTTGATGATGTAACAGAAGAGTTTAAATTAGATGACAAAGAAACAGACGTTAAAAAGAAAGCTTAGTAAGAAACTATCCCTACCTGTTTCAATAGGTTTTGGATATTGAGCTATAGAAAAGGGCTTGTCATGACTAATCATGACAAGCCCTTTTTTACGGTAATTTTATAGCGTTTATCTATTTAAAGTCGTCCTTACAATTTTTGGAACAATCCGGTGGGTTTTCTGGTCTCCAAAGTGCCTAGAATACTTGATTGGTGAAACAGAAATCTATATACATTGAATCAATTTCATAAAGAATATTATATAGTTAAATCCGAACAACGTTAATTTCCGCTCGGGCGGACGCTTTCCGCGGGATCGCTTAAAAAAAACGATAATATATTGCGATATTAAGTAAACATTCGTATTTTTAAATGAAACAAGTAATTATGAAATTGACTACATTATATAAAAAATCCCCTGTTATGCACCAATGCTTAACAGGGGATTTACTACCTATAGATTTTTGAAAAATACCCGTATCACATCTGCCCCACCTATAATGGTTCCCAGCGATCCAAATAAGTTGGTTAATACAACGACAAGTAAAACTCTAGTTACTTTGTTTTTCCAAAAACCTTTAATCGTAAAGACATCTTCCGATAACGTTTCAAAATCTGCTATCGTTGGACGCTTGATATACGCTTGGACAAGTCCTGAAAACCAACCTGAAGCTAAAATAGGATGAAGCGCTGTAACTGGTGCTGTTATAAATGCTGCTAGAATTGCTAATGGGTGTCCTAATGCAACTGCTGCTCCAACTGCCGCCATCGAACCTGTCCAAAGGACCCAACTCAATGCCTGATCAAAACCAGCAGAAGGATTTGCAAAGAACGTATACACGATTAATGCCACAATCAGAATCGGAATAGTCCAACCAATTATTTTAGGGACAACCGACTTTGGTGGTATAGCTGATAGCTTAACTAAATCCTGCTCTTTGTGAATTTCTTTTGTAATACCAGGTACATGGGCAGCTCCTAATACAGCAACAACTTTCACCCCCGGTGCTTCTTTAATTTTCTGCGCCAAATACTGATCACGTTCATCGATTAACGGTGTTTTAAGCTTGGGAAAGGATTCCGTAAACTCAGCTAATACAGCATTTAACGTATCCTTGGATTTCATATTCTCCATTTCTTCTTCCGATATTGTATCCTTACTGAAAATACTAAAGAAAACGGAAGTAAGTAATTGCGATTTCCCAGTCCATCCAAGATTATGCCATATACGTGAAAAAGTAGTTTGGATATTACGATCTGCTAATACAAGCTCTGCTCCATTCTCTTTAGCACTTGCTATACCTTGAATCATTTCCTGACCTGGCTTAATATCAAACTGTTTAGCCATGCGATTTTGGAAAGAAGAAATTGCCAAGTTCATTAATAGTAGGGTAGCTTTCTTATCCTTAATAACTTTAAAGATATCCGTCTGTTTCCACTTATTATTATCTTTTATAGATTGGTATCTTTGCTCATCCAATTCAATGCAAACAGAATCCGGTTGCTCTCTATCGATAACTTCCTTTACCTGCTCTGCACTTTGCCTTGAAACATGTGCCGTTCCGATTAATATAATCTCTTTATTATTCACATATAAACGTGTAATATTTTCCTCGGACATAAACTACTTCCTTCACCTAATGTATTATCTCTTAGTTAGACTTCTAAAAGATTCTCTACCCTTCATAATGAAGCAGATTATCCTAAATTTCAACGATGTTTCCTCTTTATTTATAATAATTTTGAAAAAACTCTATTTGTAAAGAGCAATTTCTACTCACTAAGCCCGAGTAAATCGTTTCTTCGCATAAACGTAAGTTACTGCCAGTGCCAAAACTAATACTGTTCCTTTAATAATATCAAATGCATAGTAAGGTAAATTTAAAATGGTTAAACCATTCAGTAGGATTCCAATAACTGCCGCTCCAAAAAAAGTGCCCAGTGCATTAGGCTTCCCAATTCCTAGTACGGAGTAGCCGACAAAAACTGCAGCAACCGCCTCCATTAAAAGTGGGGTGCCGGCGTCAATTTGACCTGATCCTACCCTCGCTGTGAATAATATTCCAGCCAATGAAGCAAAAATACCCGAAATGATGTAAGCGATAAACTTCACTTTACGCGTGTTCACTCCCGACAAGGTTGCAGCTTCCTCATTTCCTCCCGTCATATACAGAATACGCCCCCAACGAGTATGATTGAGAACAATATATGCTATTACCACGAGTATTAGCATAACCCAAACAGGTACAGGCAAACCAAGCAACCTACCTTGACCGATCCAAAGAAATGCCTCTGAGAATTGTCCTGGAGCTGTTTCACCAGAAGTAAGTGGCATATTATTGTAAATCGAGTATCCTTCCGTATATGTCCGATGAAATCCCGCAACAATATACATCGTACTTAATGTAGCTAATAAATCAGGAATACCTATAATTACAATTAGGAAACTATTAACCAAACCAACTAATACTCCAACTATAATAGGCAAGATTAGTACGAGCCATATAGGCATTTCATACCAAACCATTAGAGATGCGGTCACAACTGTCGATAGCGACATAGTAGACCCAACACTTAAGTCAAAACCTCCTACTACAAGTGTGAAGGTCACTCCCAATGCTAATAGGGTAACGATAGAAATAGAGCGTAGAATATCAGTGAAATTTGCATATGTAAAAAAAGCATCACTTATTGAACTGAAATAAATAATAATACAAATAAGTAACGCAATTGCCCCAAACTTAAATAAAAAATTGACAGCTCTTTCTTGCAACTTATTGTTCTTTACCACCGCTTGCATAAAGCAAAATCCTTTCTTGGGTCGCTTCTTTCCGTGATAGTTCCTTCACGATTTGACCATCATACATAATTAAAATGCGATCAGAAATTCCTAGAACTTCATGAATTTCACTTGAAAAGTAAAGACAGCCCTTCCCTTTTTCAGCAAACTCACGAATCATCCTGTAAATGTCTGTTTTTGCACCAATGTCAACGCCTTTTGTTGGCTCATCAAACAAATAGAGAACCGAATCCAACGAAGTCCATTTGCCTATTGCAACTTTTTGCTGATTTCCTCCACTTAAATGAACAAGCGGCGTCTCTGTACTATTTGTTTTTATTTGTAATCGTTCAATGATCACCTTTGCAAAGGATTTTTCTTTCCGTTTATTCATAAATAGAAAACGAGAAAAATTTTGTAAATTAGGAAAAGATGCATTGGTTTGCAATGTTTCTTGAACAAATAGTCCTTCTTTTCGTCTCTCTTCTGGAATCAGGACCATCCCTGCTTTTATCGCATCGTTTGGATGCTTTAACTTCAAGGTGTTTCCTAAAATTTCAATGCTTCCTTCTGTATGTGGAGAATATCCGAATAACGTTTTAGCTAGCTCTGTTTTTCCAGCCCCTACAAGACCGACAATACCAACAATTTCTCCTTCAGACACTTTAAAAGAAATATTCCTTACCTTCTCTCCTCTCGAAATATCTTTAACATGAAGTAATACGTTTCCTAATGCGTGTGTTCGAACAGGAAAATCATTATGATAAGAAGTTCCTAGCATAGCTTCAATTATCTCTTCTTGGTTAGTCTCGGAAGTATTATAGGTTCCCACTAACGTACCTTCGCCCATAACAGTTATCCGATCGCAGATTTCAAATACTTCTGGTAATCGATGAGAAATGAATATACACCCTACTCCATTTGCTTTTAGTTTTTTAATAACTGAAAATAATTTTGTAGATTCAAGAAGAGATAAAGGTGCCGTTGGTTCGTCGAATATAATAATCTTTGCAGAACTAATAAGTGCACGAGCTATTAAAACCAACTGCTTTTCTGCTAAAGACAGCATAAATGCTGGTTTTTCTACTGGAATATCCTCAGCCTGTAGCTGCTTCAAGGCTTTCCGCGCTTCGCTATTTAATTTCTTTTTGGAGATAAACATATTAGTTCCAGCAACAATTGAATCCAGTAATATATTTTCTGCAACTGAGAGTTCTAAAACAATAGCGGTATCTACCTCTTGATATACACAAAAAATTCCTAGATCCTTCGCGATTTTAGGAGAACGTATACGTATTTTTCTTCCTTCTAACAATATTTCTCCCATGTCTTGCTCATACACACCCGAGAGTACTTTCATTAGCGTACTTTTCCCAGCGCCGTTTACACCGAGTAAAGCATGTACTTCACCTTTTTTAAGATGAAATTCCGCTTTTTTCAAGGCATTAACTTTTCCAAATGATTTATCAATACCCTTCATGGAAAGAAAAGAATTAAGCATGAATTTCTCCTTTCTTAGAAAAAGCCGCCCTATTAAAACAGGACAGCTTAATTTTTTTTATCTGTTTTCTTCTAATCCTTTTAATTCATCTGTGTAACCCTGATCACTTGCTCCCCAACCTTCAATATAGTCACTTAGTTCACTAGTCGTTACTGTTTCTGCCGGTAATTTAGATGCATCAACAAAAACTGGTTCTAATACGACTTTTTCTTCTACATTCCCACCGTTAATTTTTTGGTATAAATAACGGACTTGAATACGACCGATATCCTTAGGATCTACTGCTGCCGATGCAACCCATGGACTATTGTCATTTTGAATCATCTGTAAATCTTCATCACTCATATCGATACTATATACCTTAATATCCGTACGTCCTGCTTGTTCTATCGCTCTAACTGCACCCTTTGCAAACTCGTCCCAAGCAGCCCAAACTGCAGTTATTTCACCTTTATTTGGATATTTTTTTAATACCGCTTCCATTTGTGATTGAGTGTCTAAAGCTGTATTTTGCGTGGCTGCACCGAATGTTGCAATTTCTTTAATCCCTGGATTCTCTCCTAGAAAATTCTCATACGCTATTTGTCGTCTTTCCATCGGCGCAAAACCTGCTACCCATATTTTTACGATATTCGCATCACCATTTGAATCTACCGCTAGCTTCTCTAGCGTCATTTTAGCCATTTTTTCATCACCTTGTTCTAAAGAGGTTACCCCTTCGACTTCTACTCCTGCATCAAATGCGACAACCGGAACCCCTTTTGCTACTGCATTCTCTACTCCTTGGTTCAGTGCTTCTTTTGTACCGTGATCTATTAATATACCGTCTACTCCTTGATTCACCGCGGCATCTAAATTGGAGGCCATTTTAGATAAATCCCCTTCAGAAGTAAACACTGTTACATTTCCACCAAATTTCTCTACCTGCTCTTTTACACCTTCAATATATTGAGCTGAAAATGTCCCTAAATTTTGTTGCATAACTAATGCAATTTTTTTACCAGTTAGCGGATGTTCTGAAGCCTCTCCCTTACTGCTAGATGATGTACTTGCTTCTCCTTCAGCTTTTGGTTGACATGCACCTAACAATACTCCAATAACCAAAATCGTGAATAACAACCAATACTTATTAGTTTTCATTAATTTTCTCCTTTTCAATTGATTTCGCTAATTTAGCGGAAATATTATCACAATAATCTGGATAAATAATTCCTTTTTCCGTTATAATGGCAGTGATATATTTAGCTGGTGTCACATCAAAAGCAGGATTGAAAACTTTTGTATTTGATAGAGCAATAGACTTGCCGTTAATAAGTGTAATCTCCTCTGCCTTCCTTTCTTCTATTGGAATTTCTACTCCATTATTTATGGATAAATCAAATGTAGAGGATGGTGCTGCCACATAAAATGGAATTCCATATACGAAAGCAAGAATAGCTAAGTTAAGAGTTCCTATCTTGTTTGCTGTATCTCCATTTTTTGCTATCCGGTCTGCACCAACAATAATTGCTTCTATTCCCTTTGCACTTATTGTGTGTGCAGCCATACTATCAGTTATAAGTGTCACATCGACTCCTGATTGCTGCAGCTCCCACACTGTCAGCTTGCCCCCCTGAAAGACAGGTCTAGTTTCACATGCGAATACTTCAAACTCTTTGCCAAGTTCCTTTCCTAGATGAAACGGAGCTAAAGCAGTACCATACTTTGCAGTGGCAATAGAACCCGCATTGCAAATGGTCATTACCTTGGTTTTATCACCTAGTAAATAAAGTCCAAATTCACCAATATTCCGACAGGACTCCTCATCTTCTTTGTGAATTACAATTGCTTCTTCAATTAATATCTGCTTTGCATCCGAAACACTATCTACTAAACTCACTATTTTCAACAAACGGTCAAGTGCCCAAACTAAGTTGACAGCAGTTGGCCGGGATTCACCCAAATATGTTGCATCTTTTTTTAGTAATGCTAGAAAATCTATCATCGAATTTGTTTTATAGCCCTGGGCCTCAATAGCTAATCCATATGCTGCCGTAATACCAATGGCAGGGGCACCACGAACTTTCAAGGTAATAATCGCCTCGTAAACATCTTTGAGTGCTTCAAGTTTTATATAGACAATTTCATGAGGAAGTTTCTGTTGATCTAAGACTACTAACTGCTTACCATCCCACTTAATCGATAATGGAATACTCATAAATAATTTCTCCTAGCAACTCAATTACTGCATCTATTGAGTCTATTTCTTGACGACTCACTATTAATCTTTCTCCAGTTTTTAGAGTTTGTTTTTTTAGTAAAATTCGTTTCTTTTCGTTTTCAATATTGTCCAAGTCTTTCACATGTGCGAGTCCAATTGTTCTACGAATAAGCTCACAGCCTGCGAATCCTAGTGAATCATGGAATATTTTTTCTAGCAAAAATGCTTTGTATCCCTCTATATCTTTAAATGAATCGAATTCACTCAGTTCCAAAAAACCTGCAAATTTAGTAGAAAAAGTGGTCCAAGTGTTTCGTATATGACCATGTATGACATCACGTTGTTTGCCTTCTCTGGTAATAGATTGGACTATTAAATTTGCTAAAAACAATCCTATATCAAAACCAATAGGACCGTAAAAAGCAAACTCTGGATCGATCACTTTAGTTTCTACTTCACTCGCAAAAACACTTCCTGTATGGAGATCTCCGTGCAGCAAGGCTTCCGCTTCGGTTAAAAAACTTCTTTTTAATTTTGCCACTTCAAGCTTTAATAATTTGTTGTTCCAGATTGCTTCTACTTCGACTTGTAATGCAGGTTCAAAGTCATTTGTTTCATGGTCAAAAAAAGGATCGGTAAAGATTAAATCCTCTGTGATCTTACACAATTCCGGATTTGAAAATTCTATTACAAGCGCTTTTTTCTCAAAGGGGTGAAGAGCAAAATCAGAAGTATGATAAAGTGTTAGAGCTAGGTAGTTCCCTATATCTGTCGATAATTTAGGGTAGGACTCACCTTTTATCAATCCTTCACGTACGATTGTGAGATGAGATAAATCT
This sequence comes from Psychrobacillus sp. FSL K6-1415, assembly GCF_038003185.1. Classification (NCBI taxonomy): domain Bacteria; kingdom Bacillati; phylum Bacillota; class Bacilli; order Caryophanales; family Bacillaceae; genus Psychrobacillus; species Psychrobacillus sp. FSL K6-1415. The sequence continues at coordinate 4,173,211 of NZ_JBBOOQ010000001.1, forward strand.
TCCATGACTGTGATAGCTAAATTTTCATCCGTTTCATAGACTTTTGGAACTAGATCGGCAGCATATTCTCCATGTCTTTTTAAGGCACTAGCTTCAATTTTTGCCCTTTTTAGAGTTAGCGGCCAGCTTTCCCCTATTACTTTTGCATAGGGCAAGGCCTGTTTAATAATAACTCCACTGCCACTCGTTTGATCTGTTATAAGAAAAACATAATTTAGATTTCCATCACCAATTTCTTCGCAAGTTAATTTAGCTGTATTCGGGAACAAAGATAATTCGCTTGCTAGAGAAATTGCAGATTCTGGTGTTAATGATTGATATTGTTTTGTCGCTACTACCGCCATTTAATTCTTCCTTTCATTCTCAAAATAAAAAACCTCTTTCCAAAAGAAAGAGGCCAAGAATAAGAGATTCTGAACCTCTTATCTCTCAGAAAGTAAACTTTCTGATGGAATTAGCACCGTGCCTTACGGAATCTTACATTCCGGCGCATAAAGCGCCCCGTCTCACAACGGTATTACGGTCGGTTGCTGGGCGTCATCGGGCCATTATCCCTCTGCCTGCTCTTGATAAGAGTGCGGTACAAGTATGATGTTTGATTAGAATCCTAGCATAATAGAAAAAGTTATGTCAACAGTATTTTGAATATATATACTTTTTAATTTTCTTGTTGACAGAAGTTTTATTGCATGGAATAATCAATATAATTTATTAAACATCAACTGAATATTTTTCTTATTTAGAGCAGGTGGAGGGACAAGCCCTATGATACCCGGCAACCGATTCATTTTTGAACACGGTGCTAATTCTTGCAGCCAAAAGGCTGAGAAATAAGAAGTTGTTAAACTATTAACCTCTTCTTATTTGAAGAGGTTTTTTATGTTATCTGGTCAGCGCTAGTCTGGGCTACATAGGCGCTTGCGCATTTATTTTAGTTAGGAGTGAAAAAATGAGCGGAATCACTGCGCACTATCAACTATATGGAAAATCTGGCTCTTTTGAAAAAAAGGCAGAAGATATTGCACTTGGATTGACTATTGGTTCTTGGACTGACTTAGCTTTGTTAGAACAAGAACAGTTAAAAAAACATAAAGGAAATGTAATATCCGTTACCGAATCCAAGGATATCCAGCACCCCTTTCACCCTGAAAAAATAAAAGCAGAAATTAAAATATTCTACCCTGCTGCAAATTTTTCTACTGATATTCCAGCAATATTAACAACGGTCTATGGCAAACTATCCCTAGACGGTGAAGTGAAGTTATTAGATTTAGAATTCGATACGAATCTTTTGTCTCATTTCCCCGGACCACGCTTTGGCATTAAGGGTGTTCGAGAAAAATTAGGAGTTTATGAACGTCCGCTAATCATGAGCATATTCAAAGGAGTCATTGGAAGAGACATAGAATATTTAGCAGAACAACTTAAACAACAGGCATATGGTGGAGTTGACCTTGTAAAAGATGACGAAATCCTATTCGATAATCCACTAACTTCTTTTGAATCACGTATTGCTACTGGACGAGAAGTATTGAGACAGGTGTATGAAGAGACAGGACATCGTACTTTATATGCAGTAAATTTATCAGGACGTACATTTGAATTAAAAGATAAGGCCAAAAAAGCCCGAGAACTTGGGGCAGATGCACTTTTATTTAATGTTCATACTTACGGATTAGATGCCCTTCAGATGTTAGCAGAAGACGATGAAATTCAATTGCCACTTATGGCACATCCAGCTTATAGTGGAGCATTCACTTCCTCAGCATATTATGGAGTTTCAACATCACTTATTCTAGGAAAACTTACTCGTTATGCAGGAGCAGACTTTTCATTATTCCCTTCTCCTTATGGCAGTGTTGCACTAGAAAAGTCTATAGCTCTTTCTTTAGGTGAAGAACTAACAAAAGCCAGTAAAGTTAAACAAAGCTTTCCAGTTCCATCTGCAGGCATTCACCCGGGTCTCGTACCCCTTTTAATGAATGACTATGGAATCGATAGCATTATTAATGCTGGAGGTGGTATACATGGTCATCCAGCCGGTGCAACTGGGGGCGGTTTGGCTTTTAGGCAGGCAGTAACAGCTGTTTTAGAAGAAATTCCATTAGTACAGGCAGCAAAACAACATAGTGAGTTAAAAACTGCACTTGAATTATGGGGGTTATAATATGAGTAAACTTGTAGTTTTTTGTGACTTCGATGGAACTATAACCAATCAAGATAACATTATGGCAATCATGGAAAAATTCGCTCCACCCGAATGGACTCCAATTAAAGAGGATATTTTAAGTCAACGTATTTCCATACGAGATGGTGTAGCAAAGATGTTCTCTCTCCTCCCTATTGAATCAAAAGATGAAATTATTTCTTTTGTACTTGAACAGGCTGTCATCCGCGATGGTTTTAGTGAATTTGTATCTTTTACAAAAAATCATAACATCCCACTTTACATCGTAAGTGGTGGTATAGACTTTTTCGTCCATGAGCTACTAGAACCTTTCAGGCCATTTGCAGGAGTTTATTGTAATGTATCCGATTTTTCTAAGGATACAATTCACATTGAGTTTCCACATAGTTGTGATGAACAATGTACTAGCCAAGGATGTGGTTGTTGTAAACCATCTATTATTCGTACACTTCTTGACCAAGAAGCTATGAGTGTTGTAATTGGGGATTCCATTACCGATTTAGAAGCGGCAAAATTAGGAGATATCATTATTGCAAGGGATTTCTTAATCGAAAAGTGTGAGGAATTAAATATTCCCTATGAACCTTTTGAAAACTTCCACGATGTGATAGACATTATGAACGCTAGGTTAGGCGTGAAATTATGACATTACAAGATAAATGGGATGAACTTGCGGACATAAAAGATGAACTCGCTGCAAGAGATTGGTTTATGGGAACTAGTGGAAACCTCGCTATTAAAGTACGTGATAATCCTATGGAGTTTCTAGTAACTGCAAGTGGTAAAGATAAAAAAAAGAGGACATCGGAAGACTTTTTGCTTGTTGATGCTACTGGAAAACCAGTAGAAAATACTCCTTTAAAACCATCTGCTGAAACATTACTCCATTGTGCAATATATCGAGAAACAAATGCTGCTTGCAGTCTTCACATCCATACAGTTGCAAATAACGTTATCTCTGAGTTGTACGGTGATAAAGGTTCAGTAGATTTTCAAGGCATTGAACTCATTAAAGCTTTTGGTATGTGGGAAGAAGATGCAATACTCTCCATACCAATTATTCCTAACTACGCTCATATTCCCAAACTTGCGGAAGTGTTTACAACTTATATTTCTGCTGACAAAGGAGTAATCCTTATTCGTAACCATGGTATAACTGTTTGGGGAAAAGATGGGTTTGAGGCAAAAAAATTACTAGAAGCTTGTGAGTTTTTATTTCAGTATCAATTAGCATTACACCAAATACACTTAAAATAGAAAGGAAGATTCTTGATGGCTATTATTAAAATCCAAGAAACAAGTGAAACAATTGAAGCACAAAACGAGGTAGAAGCATTTTTAGAAAGTCAGGAAGTAATTTATGAACATTGGGATATAGACAAGTTACCAGAAAACCTTCGTGAAAAATTTAACTTAGACGACGATGAAAAGCAAGAGATTCTAAAAGCTTTCAAAAGTGAAATAGACGACATCTCAACTCGTCGCGGGTACCAGTCCGCCGATATTATTTCTCTATCTGACTCAAACCCTAACCTAGACGAACTGTTAAAAAATTTCGAACGAAAGCACCTTCATACCGACGATGAAGTTCGTTATATTGTAAGTGGTCACGGTATCTTCATCATACAAGGCAAGGATGAACGCTACTTTGAAGTTCATCTTTCACCTGGTGATTTGATATCTGTGCCCGAGAATATTACACACTACTTCACATTATCTGAGGATCGTAAAGTTGTTGCTGTTCGCATTTTTGTAACAACAGAGGGATGGGTTCCAGTTTACCAAGATGAAGTAGTAGAACAATAAAAATACCTACTTACCCTAGGAATAAATGAATAACGATAAGGTAGTCAATTACTGCTTCTGCGGCTATTTCTTTCTAAAACAAAAAAAGTGGACTCATTTTATGAATTCCACTTTTTTATGTCTATTCGGTAAATTCCTTTTATATCTCGTAATATACATCCATTAGCCTCAAAAATACGTCTCATGGGCTTGTTATTTGTATCTGTGCTTCCCACATATACCTTCGCACCAAAATTTTTCAAGAGTTCTAATGAAATAGCATGAAATATCGTTCCGTATCCTTTGCATCGTTGTTCTGGTACAACCCCAAAGTAAAACATTCTTCCCTCATCAGTAGTCCCTTGTTCAATATGTGGAATACTAATACCGTAGTTCATTGCATTTTGAGAAAAGATAAAGCAATGGTCTCGCCACTTAACACCTATTTCACTTTCAAGTGATTCCATTATTTGATTGATAGTAAATATATTATTTTTGTTAGCTGAACCACTCCTACATGAATCGTACAATGTAGCAAAAGCCAAATCAGTCATATGACTATCGGAAAGAGATTGTACTTGAAAGCTACCAGAACTTATAAATGGTCCTTCCAATGTCTTTGTGTATTCTACAATAGAAGACACTTTTTTAAACCGACGCTTGAAGATCCAGTCCTCATTCTCTTCATCTATTAATAGTGATAAATATGCTACTTTTTCTTCTTTCCACTCTGCTAATATTTTATCAAATGCAATTAAGTAATCAATGTTTGGAACATAAGATACTTTTAGTTGATCCACAAGCCAGTATTCCTGATCTTTTTTAATCAGATTGAAAAGGTTCACCTATCGATTCCCCCATGCTGTTGTTAGCTTAATGTTCGTTTTAAGAAAGCCTTTGTTCGATCTTCCTTTGGATTGTTAAAGATTTGTTCAGGCGTTCCTTCCTCAGCAATTACTCCTTTATCCATAAAAACAACTCGATCAGCAACTTCTTTAGCAAACTCCATTTCATGTGTAACTATTAACATAGTAAGTCCTGTGCCCGCTAACTCTTTCATCACCTTAAGCACCTCTCCAACCATTTCTGGATCAAGTGCGGAAGTTGGCTCATCAAATAACATAACATCTGGTTCCATCGATAGCGCTCTCGCTATCGCAACACGTTGCTTTTGACCACCCGATAATTGCTTAGGTTTAGCGTTTACATAATGATCCATTCCAACTACTTTTAAGTATTTTAAAGCAATTTTTTCGGCATCTTCTTTAGAGCGTTTTAACACTTTTACTTGTCCAACCATACAGTTGCTCAGCACGTTATGGTTGTTGAATAAGTTAAATTGTTGGAAAACCATTCCTAACTTTTTTCTGTAAGCATGGATATCGTGTTTTTCATCTAAAATATTCTCTCCATGATAGATGATTTGCCCTCCACTAGGCTTTTCTAACAAATTTATACAACGAAGTAAAGTAGACTTTCCCGATCCAGAGGAACCAATGATGCAAACAACCTCTCCTTTGTTCACTGAAAAATCTATATCTTTTAAAACCTCATGATTTCCGAAGGATTTACTTAAATGTTGAACTTCGATGACATTTTGCATAGATTTCTCCTCCTTCGTTTAATCTATATTAGTATTACTTTTTGTTAACATAAGTTGCGGTGGTGGTTGTCCAATCATGCTATAGTTTTCTGGTCCATCTAGTTTTCTTTCTATATAACGTAATATTAATGTTACTGTAAAAGTCATGACGAAATATAAAATACATGCTATAAAGAACGGTTCAAAATACTTAAAGCTTATTCCTGCAACTGTTTTTGCTTGAAAATATAGTTCCGTAACACCGATCACATTTAATACCGATGTATCTTTAATATTAATGATAAATTGGTTGCCTGTTGCTGGCAGTATATTTCGGATGACTTGAGGTAAAACAACACTCCACATTGTTTGGAAGTGATTCATACCAATTGCTTGTGCTGCCTCGAATTGTCCCTTATCAATCGAAATGACACCACCACGTACAATTTCTGCCATATAAGCACCCGTGTTAATCGAAACGATAAATATTGCAGCCATTGTACGGTCCATATCTATTCCAAAAGCTAGTGCAGAGCCATAGAATATTACCATTGCTTGTACAATCATTGGTGTTCCTCTGAAAAACTCAATATAAACAGAAAGAATCAGATTAACTATTTTTAATACAATACGTTTTAGTTTTCTCTCAGGCGTAGGAATTGTACGAATAACTCCTGCCAGCAAACCAATAACTGCTCCAAAAATCGTACCAATTATGGAGATTAGTAGTGTCATTCCTGCTCCACGAAGGAACATCGGCCAGTTACTTGTAATCATCGAAATAATATATTCAATGCTCATACATTTCCCTCCTTCCACATAAAAACCGACTGCAAAAAGATGCAGCCGGTATCACATCATTTTTATTCTGCAGCTGGTTGATTATTAATCGCCTTATCCATAATTTCTTGACGTTCTTCTTCCGTTATTTCCGCTAAAATTTCATTAATTTTATCTGTTAAGTCACTACCTTTTTTCAAACCTACAGCGACTGCTGTATCTTCTTCCTTTGCTTTAAATCCTTCTGTGAACTCCACCATTGCAAAGTTCTCGTTTGCAGAAGATGCGCTAATTCCTTCTGGTCTTTCAGATACATATCCATCAATAACTCCAGACTCTAATGCCACACGCATTGCCGCGAAATTATCTGACGCTGGTTGTTTTTGCACATCTTTAATTTGATCGATAACACCATAATGTGATGTATTTAATTGACCTGTAATTTTAGCACCACTAAAATCTTGAATCGAAGTAGCCCCTTCAAAAGCACCGCCTTTTTTTACTACCATAACAAAGTTGGAGGTGTAGTAGTTTTCCGAGAAGTCGATTGTTTCTTTACGCTCTTTTGTAGGTGACATTCCCGCTATGATTGCATCAATTTTGTCTGATTGCAATGATGGTACAAGACCGTCCCACTCTGTTTTGACGATAACTAGTTCTTTTCCTAATCCGTCAGCAATTCGTTTAGCAATTTCCACATCATATCCACCAGCATATTCCGCATTACCATCAATCTTCACTCCACCATTAGAGTCATCTAGTTGTGTCCAGTTAAAAGGTGCATAACCAGCTTCTAAACCAACTGTAAATGTATCTACTGCTGCTTCTTTACTATTATCAGATGAAGACCCTGAAGTTTCAGTAGCATCTGTTCCACATGCTGCTAATAATAATAACAAGCTTGCGAATATCGTTATAAATACTAATCTCTTTTTCATTTTAATTACTCCCTTTTTATCAGTGTATGTTTGTTCCTATAAAAAAAGACAACTTGTACAAAAAAAGACCTGAGATGAACTCAGGTCGCAATATGTATAGTTGCCCAAATCCTCTACTTTTCCCAAATGAGATAGCACACCATTATAAACCGGGATGTTTATAATGGACAGTCCTGCAATTATTAACTGCAGACCCAGCAAGTAATACCGAGAAATATTACTAACTTCGGCGACATTTCCTTCTCCATAGAATTATAGCTTCTCAAACTCCACTATGGACTGTTAAATATCGCGCCTCTACCTCACTATACTAAGTGAGGTCGTATTCAATTATGTTTCATAGTCTACATTAGACATACTTATCTGTCAACTGACTCTCGAAAAAACTATTTATACGTTGAGATTAATAGCTACATGATCAGATATACCAATTTTAGAGTAAAGATACTGCTAATGATTCTTCTAAAAAGATTCAAATCGATAAACATTTCCATAGTTGTTATTTACTTATCTGGCGTTCGGATAGGACTATCTAGTTTTGGATTCAATTAATTCCTATGGATAAACTTATCGGTACTATCCTTCTTGAAACAAGACAAGATTTCTACTGCATAAGAAAAATTAATTTTGGATTGTGGGCTTACGTAATCTATTCGGTAAGTTAAATCGTCAATAGGGGGATAACCAATTTTTTGAATGTAGAAGTAATTGTGGAAAATAAACTAAAAAATTATATTATGATTTACATGAAAAAAGTAATCCATTTTTTGAGTTAGCCACTCGGTATGGATTACTTTTCACTTCTGTCATTCTCGTTAAAGAAAATCGTAGGTTCAGAGTGAAAATAAGCTTAACTTCCATTCTTAAAAAGAGTTTTTTCTCTAGCAATTTATATAATCAACAGGATATCAGTTTCATCCATGTTACATGTTACTTTCTTTTTTCTATGCTATTGTTAACAACATTTGCTATATTGTGAATGGTATTTTCTAGAGCGTCTATTTTATTTTCAAATCGATGCAATAAGTAAATAGTGACTACAATGGGAAATCCAAAGTTTCCAATTAGTTGTACAATGTTTCCCTCGCCAATCATGCGTTATCCCCCTTTCTTTAATTTTTACCATTCCTTAAGCGTTGATATACCTGTTGAGTAAACCCCTTCGAATTGTATTCTAATGAGCTGACTTGTCCGAAAAGAGGAAAATCATCCATCAGTCTATTCCAAAATCACCTTGGATTTAAATTAATTGATATTTATCATATTATACTAAATATTTAGTATTTTTAGAATAACTATAAGTTGGGAAACACGCTCTACTATCTTAGATTATTAATACATATCTAATACTAATTTCTTAATTTAATGAAATTTTACTATATTTTAATAAAAATTGGATAAGTAAAAATCCTATATTCTACAACTTTCTACTACTTATTATGCTTTTCAACCAAGTATCAGTCGTTTCAAGTCGAACGATTGAAAAAGGATATTTTGTTTTTTTCAAGAATTAGTACATTACTAATTCATAAGGGGTGAAGAAAATGAGTAGTATAGGTCATATAATAAAATCGGAAAGATTAAACCAAAGTATGAAACAAACCACATTGGCCAAGGGAATCTGCTCTACATCCTACTTAAGCAAAATAGAAAATAATTTAACTATTCCAAGTGACGAAGTAATAACGTTTTTACTTAAAAAACTAAATATAGAAATAGATCAAGTATCCAGTGAAAAGGAAAATAAAGTTATTGCATCGTTATCTGAACTGTACAAAATGGGAGTATTAAAAAGGGACAAAAAATTTATAAGAGAATCCTTGCAAAAATACACTAATAAAAATCAATATTTTTTACAACTAAATAATTATTATAGTTATCACCTTTATCTATTTCGTCTCCTATTAATACTTGATGATAAGGAGGATAGCCTGCAATCCACCTATAACGTAATTGCAAAAATAAGAGATGGTATGGACGAGAAACAAAAGTTTATCATTAATCTAAACTTAGGACTTTATAGTTATTTGGATGGAAATTATCAAGAAGCATTAAGTCGATTAGAGATGTCTTTAAGATTTATAAATAATGGTAAAAATGAAGAATGGGAAATAGCTGATTTTTATAATGTACTAAGCTTAACTTACTCTAAATGCAATGAATTTTTTAATGCAATAAATTACGCTTCAAAATCATTACTTTTTTATAAAGACAATCTTTTATTTGAAAGAGCAATTGATAATTACATCGTTATAGGAATTGCACATAAAGAAATGAGAAAATTTCAAGAAGCAGAAAAGAACTATAATTTAGCGATGAAACTGGCAAAAGATTATAAACTGATTAATTATGAGGAGGTGATTTATCAAAATCTAGGTTCATTGCATGCAATTCAGGGGAGCCATGAAAAAGCAATTGAATTTTATAAGCTTAGTTTAAAAATTAAAGAAGAGGATTGTAACGCTGAAGGTTATTTACTAACAATTCTATCTATTATAAAAGAGTACTCCAAACAGTCTGATCATGAACAGGTCCTCAAATGGTGTAAGAAAGGCTTAAATAAAATAGTAGAAGAAAAAACCTCTAGCGAAGAAAATAGTTCTTATTATTTTCACTTACAAATTTATATAAATTACCACAATTTTAATGATGAACTAGAAATTGTATTAAAGGAAGCTATAAGTTATTTCGAAAAGGAACAGGATGAACGACATGTCCAAAAGTATTCCATTTTACTAGCAGACTACTTTTTTAAACATAATAAATTTAAAGCAGCAAGTTTATATTATCAAAAAGCAAATCAGTTTATTTTCAAACAAAAGTTTATTAATAATTGGGAGGATTTATAAAATGAAAAAAAAGATAATATTGTTAACTCTATCAAGTATTGTTGTCCTGTCTTTGAGCTTTACAATAAACACAAAGCAAATAAGTGAAAACGAACTTCCTAGACCTACATCAATAGGGAATTCATATATTTAAAATTAGCTGCTCGACAAGCTCAAGAGGTCAATTCGTTGGAACTATCCACTCAAGCTAAGCAGAGATTTAAAAACCGGCCATCCAAATAGATAGCCGGTTTTATTGTTTACAGTTATTATGTTGAACTTCCTTTACCCCAAATAGCGCAAATTTCATAATAATGTTTGTGACCCAGAACACTCCATCGGTGGTACTTGAAGAAAGCTTGAACAGGCTTTACTTTATCACCGATTGCTGCGATGCCTAATCCGAATAATACTGAGAAGAAAGTAGTTGGAGGCAATACTCCTGCTGCAATCACTTAAATATTTACGGAAGCAACTTAATCATAAGTCTATTTATAATTTTCAAGTACTTCTAAATAGAGTGCTTGAAGAAATTTTTTAATATTTACCTTTACTTTAGAAGAGTTTAACTTATCCTCAACTATTTCTATTGATAACTTTCGAATTTCTTGAAAATCGAAATATCGTGGTGCGTAATGTTCAAATTCTGGAGTGGTATAGTCAATTGCCCCAAGTGTAGCTAAATGTTGCATAGCTAATAATATCGTTCTTCGTAGTCGCTGTTCAATCGCCTTCATTTCTTTTTTAATATCCTCCGCGTCCAGTTTCATGGCAAGCGATTCATATATATCTTTTAAGGATGGAAATGTATTTAAAGGATTATTTTGCTGAATAAGTATTTCCACTATTGAGATTAGATCATTACTTCCTATTTCACCCACTATCCCCATGCCACTTAGCTTTGAGCTAACCATCTCTCTAACACTTTGCTTTTTTAGCACTGGTTTTAATGGAACGATATTTGCTAAGGAATCTTTTATTGCCAATAAAGAATCCTTCAATTGAAATTGTTCTGTTATTTTCGTTAATATACTCTGAACCTCAACACGATTAATGGGCTTATGAATAAAAAATTCAATACCTTTTATATATGCTTCTCCTACCATCTCTTTATTGACGACTTGAGAAATCATTATGAATTGCCCTTTAAATCCCGTGTTTTTCAATTGTTCAATCGTTTCAAGTCCATCTAATTTGGGCATTAGAAAATCGATGAGAACAACATCTGGTTCTGTTGTGAGAATGGGTGATATACATTCCCCCCCATTTTCCGCTTCGCCAATAACTAACCCCAACTCTCCCTCTGTTATAATTTTTTTAAGCATCAATCTGCTAGCTGCATCATCATCTACAATATAATATCGCAGTGTTCCTCCCTCACCTTCTTAAGTTTTTTGTTGGAATATTAATATTGAAAACAACACCATTTTCAAGAGATTCAATTAGTATATTCCCTTCCAATATATGTACAATTTCTTGAGTGTGGGATAGCCCAATACCTGTTGCAGCTACTCCCTGATCATTAAACTTAGTCGTATAGCCTGGTTCAAATACAATTGCTTGATCTTCCTGTGAGATACCTTCGCCAGTATCTCGAATAACAAACCATATATTTTGAGACTCCTCATACACATTTATATTAATTTCTCCGTTAATTAAAATTGCTTCCACTGCATTCGCAACCACATTATTCAATAATGCCAATAATGGAACTTGCTTCTCTGTTTCAAAATCAATTGAAATAGCAGAATGAATGGCAACTTGCTTTTTTAGCAATTCACTATATTTTTCATTGGCATGAATAACAAGTTCGAGTACCTCTGAGAGAAAGTAATACTCTCCCCTTTTTGTCTTTGTAATTTTCTCCATTCCCGCCAAAATACGTTGTGAATCCTTTTTCACCTCATGGATTTCCTGTGCAATATGAAGTGCTTGGACACTTAAAGAATGATATTCATGTTTTTTTAGCTGACGATATAAATCATAGCTAGATGCAGTAATTTGTTCAATATGATTCATCGATTTCTGTAAATAGAGTGTTTCTGCGTATAGATTTGAGCCAACCTTCAGCATCTCCCGCATACGCTTGTTATGTTCCATTATTGTAATTGAACTATATAAGCCCACTACAAAATAGCTTCGAAAAATGGCTACTAACGCGAGTAATACCCATTCTCGAAACTCAAAACTCACATGATTTAATAATAAATAACGAACAAAATACTCCATACTATTCGCCGTAAACTCGAGTACTGTAGCAATCGCACCAAGTAAAAGAGGTGCAGTTTTAAATCTATCTATCGGTATAACACTTAAACCAACTGCAAATAGAAAATAAAACAAAAATGCTGGCAAATGATTTTCGAGAACCCACCAAAAAGGGTTACTAGTAAATAACATATCTTCTCCGATTCGTACTACCACAACAGCAACTCCTGTTAAAAAACCAGTGAAGATAATCGAAGCTGGTTGAAATATTAACAGAAGAAAGAAAAAAGCAGCACTCCCTAAACCAAAACGGAAATCCTCTCCATTAAAAGGAATAACTTTAAACTCACTAGCAATTACAGTGATTAAAATTGTTATAATCAGAGCACTCCATTTGTTGGAGGCTAATTGATGTCGCTTTAAAAACATAAAACTCTCCCGTATGGATGTATTTAATAGTATGAGTATAACATTTTAAGGTCAACTATAAACGATGGGCACATAAGGAACGTTGTATTTTCTATACTTTCAAAACATACTAATATATAGTGAAATTAGGTGATAATATGAAGATAAAAATGTATGTAAACAATGGAAAGATAATTGCAGGGATGACAATGAAGGATAGAGATGAATTAGAACAAGGCAATATGGCTCTACATGTATGTATAAATCCAGAGCACGTTCTAGAAAACCGAAAAAAATTAGCCACTTCTTTATCTAGTAAGATCGATAATTTCGTTTGTGCCAATCAAACTCATAGTGTTCATTTTCATCGAGTAGGATTGACAGACAAAGGGCATGGGGCCATTACTAAAGATACAGCTATAGCCGATACTGATGCCTTGTATACTTTTGAACCAAATATTGTTCTATCTAGCTTTACTGCGGATTGTGTTCCAGTTATCTTTTACAATAAGATGAATGGTATAATTGGTGTCATTCATTCGGGTTGGCAAGGAACTATTAAAGAAGTCACCCCCAAGTTGTTGAAACACTTAAAAGAGGTGGAAAATTGTAATCCAAGTGACTTCCACGTGCAAATAGGAGCTGCACTAAGCCAAGAGAAATTCGAAGTCGATGAAGATGTCTATATAAAATTTGACAACTTGGGCTATGCCAATGACTTTATGTATTATAAGGAATCTACTAATAAATATCATATTGACAATCAGTTGACCGTGAAAAAGCAATGCGAACTTGCTGGAATCCCCTCTGAACAAATTACAATAGATCCTACCTGCACATTTAAAAGCCCAGATGGTTTCTCTTATCGAGAGGATAAACAAGCCGGACGGCATTTAAGCTTTATTGTGAGAAAAGAGTAGTCATCTGAAAAGCACATCGATTTCGATGTGCTTTTACTTATTCCCAGTTTTCTTTTAAAACCTCTTATTTTTAACCTTCTGCTCATGCTGAAGTAACCATTCTTTTCTCCAAAGTCCTCCGGCATAGCCTGTTAACTTTCCATTTGTCCCAATTATTCGATGACAAGGTACTACTATAGTTAACTTGTTCCTACCATTTGCACTTCCTACCGCACGTATAGCTTTTTCATTTCCTATTGAGATCGCAATATCTTTATAAGACCCAGTTTTGGCATAGGAGATACTTTTTAGAGCATTCCATACAGATTTTTGGAATATTGTCCCATTCATTACATAAGGAAAGGTAAATTCATGAAGCTCCCCTTTAAAGTACTCATCTATTTGAACTAGACAATCCTTTAGGACTTGAGGAGTCTCCTCCTGCACCTTATTTTCCATTTCTTCTCTTTCTACAAACAGAATAGAACTTATGGCTTGATCTGTCCCTATTATCTCTAAAATTCCAATTGGTGACTTGTAGTCTAGTGTATATAATTTATCCATCTAACTCATCCTTACCTGTTTGTTTTCTATACTCACTTGGAGAGCAGTTTTGTAAACACCGAAAAATTTTATAAAAATTTGAAGGACTTTGAAACCCAGTTTCATAGCAAATCTCCAAGTTAGTTAAGTCGGTATTTTTCAATAGATAGACTGCTTTATCAATTCGGATTTTTTCTAAATAGCTACGCGGTGTTTCCCTAGTTTCCTCTTTAAATAATCGTTCCAAATAATACGGACTTAGCCCAACATGATTTGCGATATGCTGTAACTCTAGCTTTTGTTTATAATGATTGACTAAGAAGCTAATAACATCTTGTACAACTTCTATATTAGGCGAGTGTTCTACCTCTGGTTTACATCTTTTACACGCACGATATCCCGCTTTTTCAACTTCTAGAATATCCTGATAAAATTCAACGTTTTTCATCTTTGGCTTTCTCGATCTGCAGGAAGGACGGCAATATATTTTTGTCGTTTTTACTGCGGTATAAAATAAACCATCATATAATCGATCGCAGGCAATAATTTTCTCCCACATTTCCTCGAAGGAAAAATGAATGGTATCCGTCAAAATATGCACCGTCCTTTTTTGATATCTTGTAATTCATTCTATCAATAGTTCTATAATACCGCGACCTCATTCTTGCTCTTATGGTCGGAAGAATGACTAGACCTTCGTATTAACTCCTCACTTTTTGAGGATTAGTTTCATATACTTTTATGATTAGTTTTTTATCGAAAGGTGGGAACGACATGGATGTATACGTTAGATCCGGGGACTCGGTTTGGTATTATAGCCAATTATTCACGATTCCTTTTAAACTTATTATTGATTCTAACCGAGATATTAATCCACAAATACTTTCGGTAGGTGTGCGTATTCAAATTCCAGGATACGTTACTATAGATTATCAAATTGTATCTGGGGACTCCTTATGGGCTATTGCTAGTAGTAGAAATCTTCCGCTAGATGCACTTCTTCTCGTCAACCCTACTCTCAATCCAACACGTCTACAAATCGGACAGACAATTAAAGTTCCTGTAAGAGTTACATGGAGAATTGTGAATGGAAAACAAAATTATGATTACAGTACGATGATAAATAACATTAGGCAATTACAAACTGTTTATCCATTCTTACAGCTATCCTCCATTGGTACTTCAGTTGTAAATCGACAAATACCCGAAATCTTAATAGGTAGTGGAGAAAAAAGAGTCCATTACAATGCTTCTTTTCATGCGAATGAATGGATTACGACACCTGTTCTATTAACTTTTTTAAATGATTACGCATTATCGGTAACTAACCAAACTCCTATTCGAGGGCTTGATACATTTCCGTTGTATTTACAAACTTCCTTGTCCATAGTTCCAATGGTTAATCCTGATGGAGTGGATCTTGTACTAAATGGGATTCCTGAGGAAAGCCCTTGGGGAAGTAGAGTAATTGAATGGAACGATGGCAGCTCTGATTTTTCTGGATGGAAAGCCAATATTCGTGGAGTTGATTTAAATGATCAATTTCCTGCGAAATGGGATTTAGAAAGAGCACGAAATCCCAAATCTCCGGGTCCTAGAGATTATGGTGGGGAAAGCCCATTATCGGAACCAGAATCAATTGCAATTGCTGACTTAACAAAGAGACGTGATTTTGCAAGAGTATTAGCATTTCACACACAAGGAAAAGTTATTTATTGGGGATTTGATAACCTCGAACCACCAGAGTCTGAAGCAATGGTGGCTGAGTTTAGTAGAGTCAGTGGATACGAGCCTGTACAGACCATTGATAGCTACGCTGGCTATAAAGATTGGTTTATCCAGGATTGGCGCAGACCTGGCTTTACAGTCGAACTTGGCACAGGAACAAATCCGCTGCCACTCTCTCAATTTGATGAAATCTATGAAGAAGCATTGGGAATATTCTTGGCAGGACTGTATGTATAAAACTTAAAGACAAAGCCGGAAGGAGGTGCTGATCTCTAACACCTTTTTACGGCTTTATTTGATTGACTTAAAAACTCGTGAGCTATGCGCCAAATAGAGCTATTAACCATATAAAGAAAGTTACTCCTACAATAATAATTTCCATAAAATGAATTAATAACACCTTATAATAACTCTGGTTTGCCTGACGAATTCCGAAGAAATCGCTGTGATGAATGATATAGAGGAACGCACAATAAAAGATAATTCCCGATAAGCAAAATACACCAGATTGTAAAGTCATAACATACCGAGGATTACCGCTTACTTCAAAGGCTAAAGTATATCCAAACTCCTGCGATAATAAATAAGAGAATATAATCATTATAAACAGCGCCAAGGACAGACTAAAGAAATGGGTTCTATAATCTATTAAATTCATAAGCACTCGGATTTTATCACTTTTTGGTTTAAGATTCTCTTCATCTGCCATTTCACCATCATAATGGTACATGATGTATAGAAAAGCACTTAAAATAATTACGCAGAATAATATTGGTTGCAGTAACCGAAAGGCTACTACAGGATTAACAATATAAATAATTATTAAAATGATTAGGAGCACAACGATTAACCTGTTTCCAAGTTTCTCCCTTTTCTCCCATACTTTTCGAATATATATACGGTTATCTTTTTCTTTCCCAGAACTCTCCTTTACCTCTTCCTTATTAAGATTTTTATTGAAAAACAATATAGATATAGAGGTCAAACATATTCCAAAGATCAGATAGATAAATGCCTCTAATGGGTAGGCAACCTTTGAATCATATCTCTCCACAATCCAAAGTCCATCCAACACAATACAGAAAAGACCAATTAAAAATATATAAGGAGCTGCTTTACTAATAATATTTTTCACTCCCTTTTTACAGGTGTTGGATTATTAAATTGTATCATGTATCTAGAATCTCACTTTCCACTACTATTAGAATTTTTTTAATTCTTATAATAATTTAGACATCTGAAGTTGTTAACTTGGAGATACCTCTTAATTCAAATTCGATAAGATCTTTAAAAGTCCTCCTATTATGTAATGTCAATAATAAATATAACCCCCTATTATTCGCAAACGTATAGAAAAGCGTATTATTCTCGGGATTCCCCCACAAACTGACCACTACAATTTTCGTTAAATTGATACTTTTAAAAATATCAATTCCTTGCTAATGTAATCATTAACTCTTATAAATGATTTGAAAAGGAAGGTATAAACTATGCAAAAAACAACAAGTTATTCCCAGGCACGTACTTTCGATTTAATTATTACGTCTATGTTAATAGCACTAGTCTTCGTTGCTACGATCTTGTTAAACATTAAATTACCTATCACGGCAAATGGTGGTTTAGTTCACCTCGGGACAGCAGTACTCTTTATCTCTTCTATTTTATTTGGTCCTAAAAAAGGTGCTATTGCTGGTGCAGTTGGGATGGGGTTATTTGACTTAGTATCTGGTTGGACATTATGGGCACCTTTCACTATTTTAACTCGAGGCCTACAAGGATATATAGTGGGGAAAATTGCTTGGTCGAACGGGCGCAACGGAAGTAGTTTCGCACTCAATTTATTCGCAACGATTATTTCGATTCCTTTTATGTTAGGTGGTTATTACATTTGCGAAGCGGTTCTATTTAGTAGTTGGATATTACCAGCAGCCTCTATCCCTGGAAACATCGTACAAAATGTTGTAGGACTCTGTGTAGCCATTCCCATTTGTGTAGTACTGAAAAAAATCCCATATTTTAAATAATTTATAAAAGCAGGGCAATAGCACAAATAGTTACTTGTTATGATTATTAAATTACACGAAAAAGGAAAATGCATTTTATAGGCATTTTCCTTTTTGTATTGGCTATGCTAATGAACGTTCTTGATAATGAATAAGAAATGCTTTAATACAGAACATTATTCGTTTTAATTTTCCTTAATTTATACATTAAAAGGACACCTAGCAAGGAGCCGCTAATACTCGACACCAGAAATGCCGGCATAAAGAAAAAGAAAGCCGCTTCTGTTCCCATTAGTATCCGTGCATATGGTACCGCCACTACTGACGCTATGATTCCGGTACCAATAATTTCTCCAGCGGCTGCAAGCCATAGTCTTCCTGAATGAATGTAAAGAATTCCTGCCAAAAATGCCCCGATCATCCCACCAGGAAATGCTAATAGCGACCCTGTTCCTGTTAGTACTCGTACAGCACCAGTCAGAAAAGCAATTATTACCGCTGGCACTGGGCCGAAAAGCACCGCTGCCATAACATTGATAGCATGCTGAACTGGATAGGCGCGTGCTATTCCAGTGGGAAGGTACACAAAAGCGGAACCGGCAACTGCTATGGCGACAAACATCGCCATAAGTACAAGCTGCTTGGACTTCATACTACCTTCTCCTTTCGCTTGAAGCCTTGAATTTGTTTATTTGCATCGCTATATCTTTAGCCTCTGCCAAAGCTGAAATCACCGCAACACCCGCTGCTCCTGCTTTCCAAACAGCTCTTGCGTTATCTGGTGTAATCCCACCAATACCTACAACGGGGATTTCTGAGAACAGCTGAGAAATCTCCATGATTCTATTAACTCCAGCTGGTGCCTTGGCATCATGTTTCGATTGGGTTTCGTAAACTGGACCTACTCCCAGGTAATCAGCTCCCTCTTTAACTGCGATTTTTGCTTCCTCCATAGAATGGACCGAAACACCAATGATTTTCCCTTCTCCAATACGAGAACGGACCGACGCGCAGTCAAGATCCTCCTGCCCAACATGGACCCCGTCAGCTCCAATCATGCATGCTAGCTCGACGTCATCGTTTACGATGAAAGGCACCCGATGAGTATTACAGAGCTTCTTGCATTCCAAAGCAAATCTTCTCAATGCATCTCCTTTTAACGCAAAGGGCCCTTTTTCCCTCAACTGGAAAAGACTGATTCCTCCAAGAAGTGCTTGTTCAAGAAGCACAAGTGGCTCTTTTCCTTTGACGTTGGCAGTGCCCATAATAAAATAAATAGCAGGTTTACTGAACAAGCTGCACCTCCTCCTTAGTGCCGAATTTATGATATGCTGCATGATTCGTAGGTCCATGTCCAGCACCGATATTTAGAGGATGGGAAATAGCCGCCTGTATAAACTGTTTTGCTGTATATAAGGATTTCTGCAACGGATTTCCTTTAGCCAATTCTGCTGTCAATGCGGCTGAGAAAGTGCAACCAGTTCCATGCGTATGGTTAGTATGAATCCGTGGTGAGCGCATTGTTAAAGTGTCGCCATTCCGGTGCAGATAAAAATCCTCTGTAAAGTTTATGTCTGTACCATGTCCACCTTTTATCACCACTGCCTCGGCTCCTGTCGCTAAGATCCACTTTGCCGCTCTTAACCTGGAAACAGAATCATGGATTTCCAAGCCACTTAAGACTTCAGCTTCTGGAATATTTGGCGTTACAACTGTGGCTAGCCGCAGCAAACAATTCATCAACGCATCTACCGCTTCCTGCTGTAAAAGAGAAGCTCCCCCTTTTGCAATCATGACCGGATCGACGATGACGTTCTGCCATCCGTACTTCTTTATTCCCCGGGCTGCTTCTTCAATAATGTCCGCATTGAATAGCATTCCTGTTTTTAATGCGGAAATCTGAAAATCTGTGCCTATAGCCTTCAGCTGATTTTCTACTGCGGTTCTATCCATCGGATAAATACCAGTGAGGCCAAGTGTATTCTGAGCTGTCACTGCTGTAATAACTGAAGTTGAATAAACCCCAAGCTCCTGGAATGTTTTGATATCTGCTTGAATTCCTGCTCCGCCTCCAGAATCAGATCCTGCAATAGTCAAAACTTGTTTGATATTTCCCATATCGCAACCTCCCCTAAACGGATTCAATTATCATAATTTCCTTGTGGCTTTGATGCCAATCCATCCAGAAAAGCAATCTGGAAGCTGCCCGGCGCTTGTGAATGTGGAGCTACTTTTTCTCCGCACATTGCATAAAAACGTAGTGCCTCTACAGTAGCAACCATAGGTTGACTTGGCGATGTTGCCAAAAACGCTGCCACCACGCCACTTAAAAGACATCCCATTCCAGTCACAAACGACATAAGTGGTGTACCATAAGGAATCTCCTCCACGTCTTCACCGTCAGTTACAACATCAATTTCACCAGTTACCGCAACGATCAACTTATATTTCCGTGCCATCTGCTTTGCAAGTTCGACGACATCTACATTTCCCTCTCCAGCATCAACGCCTTTTGCCTGCCATTCAACACCGGCAATTGCTGCCAGTTCCCCGGCATTGCAACGAAGGACGGTAATGTTAACATCTTCTATCAACTGACGGATAGCCGATAATCGGAAGGCGGTTGCACCTGCTCCCACAGGATCCAAAACGATTGGAATGCCCTTACTGTTTGCAGTTTTCCCTGCTAAGAGCATACTGCTTAAAGTAAGTTTATTTAAAGTCCCTATATTAAGCGACAAGGCATCAGCTAACATGGCAAGTTCCTCTACCTCTTCGTATGCTTCTCCCATAATTGGAGAAGCTCCGAGTGCTAATAGCCCGTTTGCTTGGAAATTTGAAACGACGTGATTAGTAATACAATGGACTATAGGCCGTTTTGTACGTAATGATGCAAGCATAGTTACACCTCCGCCTTACTCGAGACATTTACTGACCAAGTTTCCATCGTCCATGCTTGTTCCCAGAAATTCCATTCATAATAGCTGCTCCTGCGAAATCGATCTTTCAATTCCTGTCGCCGTTTTTCAGGTAAATTCACTGCGAGGTGATCCATTCGGGTAATCTGTTCATTAACAAGCTCCTTGAACCATTCAGATCCATATGTTGCAATCCATTTTTGATAAATGGGATGTTTTGGAGTTGCTTCTTTCAATCGTTCACCTATTTCATAATAAAGCCAGTAGCATGGGAGAATTGTAGCTAACACATCTGCAAGATCTCCTTCTGCTGATCGGTACATATGAGAAACATATGAATATGCAGTTGGAGACGGCTCAAACGTAGCCCAGTCCGTTTCCTTTACATTAAGCAATTCCATAAACGATTCATGCAAAGCCATTTCTGCGGCGCAGGTTTGTTCGGAATGGTATGCAAATCTTTTCGTTGTCTCCAAATCCGTAGCTTTTACCGCCCCGATTGCCTGAACTTTTGCAAAATGTGTTAAATAATAGGCGTCTTGCATGACGTAATACTTGAACACATCAAGTGGCAATGTTCCTTTCTCTATCCCTTTCACAAACGGATGGTGGAAACTCGCTTCCCATAAATCATTGCACTCATTCCTTACTTCTTTGCAAAATGTCATTTTTCTCCATCTCCTTTTTGGCAAATAAAAACACCGCTTTCCGGAAAAGGAAAGCGGCGATTAGTAAGCAGAAGAAAATAAAAATAAGCATACGTTCGCCCACTTCCCTCCGCTGGTATGATCCAGATCAGGTTCAAAGGGTCCAAGCTCTGCTTGTCTCAGCCGTTAAACGGCTCCCCTAGTGGATAGCGATATTCTTTTGTCAAAATCACTATAGCATAAAAGAAAAAATTATTCAAAAATTCCAGAAAATTTTTACGAGTTTACCAAATTTGTAGAGTACACCTTTTCCGATAATCTAAAAAGGGGCTAAAGAAATTTCTCTTTAGTCCCTCACCCTCAATGTGTAGACCAGCATTGCCTATCTCTAACCTAATTGGTTCGCACCCATTTTAGTATTATTAAATTATATAACACTACTTTCGGCCTTCTTCAGGTTTGAATGTTTTACAGCACGTATCTGCAGAATGACCTGCTTCCTCAGAAATAGTGCGGTAATCAAATTCAGAAGCAAACTCTGTATTATTGTGTTTTGCATGGTAATCCATATCTATTTCGATTTTTTCTGCTCCACAAACATTTCCTTTTGCATGGAAAATACAATTTGATACAGTACATTTCACTTCTACATTTGGCATAACTGTCCTCCTCATTGAGATTTATTGAGAAGTATAAAAATGAACTCCTCATAGATTATCTTGTCCAATTCAACGTTATTAATTTATATAAGATGTTTTCTTTCTGCAAATTTTGGTTCCTCACTCTTAACTTTTATCAACTTTTACCCCATTACGCAGTTTAGTCAATATATAAATGCGCAGTATCTTTACATTCTATTAATTGTTCTGTATTCTTTTCTAAAAAAGTAATATATTTATCGGATAATGCATTTCCAAAGCTAAATCGTTTAACTCCTAACTCTTTAAGCTTGTTACAATTCGTTAGTCCCGGTAAAGATAATACATTAAGTGGAGCTTTTATTTTCAATGCAACTTCTCTTATATCTTCTTCTAATTTCATTCCGGGAACAAAAATTCCACTAGCTCCACTTTCTACATAGGATTTTGCTCGATCAATTGTTTCCAACAGAGGATTTTCCCTCTGAAAATAAGTGTCAGTTCTAGCATTGATATAAAAGTTTTTAAAACCATTTGTATCTAAAGCGATTCTTATTTTTTCTAATAGGTTGCAGTGTTTAGATATTCCTCTTAACCCTTTCTGCTTTTTTAGTGAATCCTCAATATTGATACCTACAACTCCAATATCTGCGGTTTTCAAAACGTTATTAATAACAATCTCCACGTTTTCACTATAGCCTGCCTCAATATCCGCGGAAACGGGTATATTCACATTCTCAGCAATAGTTTTTATGATTGATAAATGTCTATCAAAATCAATTAATTCACCATCAATATAACCAAGGGAATTAGCAATCCCCCAACTCGTCGTTCCTATAGCTTTGAACCCTACTTTCTCGAGTGTTAAGGCCGATAATAAGTCCCAAGCATTTCCTAAGAATAGTAATTCTTCGGATGTATGAAGGTCATTAAATTCTTGTATTTTAGTCACATTTGCTCCTCCTAACTATTGTTGTACCTTATATTAACAAGTTATTTACAACCACTTCGACCTCATTCTTGCCCTTATGGTCCTAGCGATCAAAAAAGAGAAGCTTTTACAAGAAAGCGTTTTGTTAGGGAAATGACTAAGTTCGTAAAATCATGGACCTTTCTGAACTACTGACTATAACTAAATTCTGTGGACCTTCGACCATGTTCTAAGATAGAAAGAAAATGAGTAAAAGGCATACAATTTCTATATAAATAAAAAAAGACCCTTTAATCTATCTATGGACAGATTAAAGGGTCTATGTTGTATTTCTAATACTATTCATTATTACTCAATTCTTTAATTCTCTATTTTTAATTTAGCCTGTTAAATCTCTTCATTATAGAAACATTGTCATTAGTTAAAAATGTTACTAAAATTCCTAAATAAGCATTGATGCTACATCTAAAGAATTAACTATAGACCTGCTCTTTTTTGCTTAGACCAAGGGCTTCTGCGGTTGAAGTATGAATTTCGTCCAAAAGCTCGGGGTTGTCCATTAATGACACTCCGTAAGATGGAATCATCTCTTTAATTTTTGGCTCCCATTCTTGCATATGTTGTGGGAAGCATCTACCAAGAATTTCAAGCATGGCATGAACAGCTGTAGAAGCACCTGGAGAGGCACCTAGTAATGCTGCGATTGAACCGTCAGCGGCAGTAACAATCTCTGTACCAAATTGAAGAGTTCCTTTACCACCGGCTTCTGTATCTTTGATGACTTGTACACGTTGGCCTGCTACTACTGTATCCCAATCCTCCAGTTTAGCATTCGGTATAAACTCTCGAAGCTCTTCAATACGCTTTTCTTTCGATAACATAACTTGCTGGATTAAGTATTTTGTCAATGACATCTCTTTGGCACCTGCCGCCAACATAGTTACAACATTGTCCGGTTTTACGGAAGTTACCAAATCAAACATGGAACCCGTTTTTAAAAATTTTGGCGAGAAACCAGCAAATGGTCCGAATAGCAACGACTTTTTATTGTCGATAAATCGAGTATCTAAGTGTGGTACAGACATTGGTGGAGCACCAACCTTAGCTTTGCCGTATACTTTAGCATGATGCTGCTCTACCACTTCCGGTTTGTTACACACTAAAAATAGTCCGCTTACCGGGAATCCTCCAATATGTTTTCCTTCAGGAATACCGGATTTTTGTAGTAGATGAAGACTACCACCACCACCACCGACGAAGACGAAGTCCGCAGTGTGGTTTTCGATTTTGCCTTCTGCGTTATTTTTCACTTTTATTTCCCACTTGTTATCACTCGTACGTTTAACATTATCTACACTACTATTAAATTTAATCTCAACGTCTTTAGTCATTAAGTGGTCAAGTAACATACGAGTTAAAGCACCAAAATTAACATCCGTTCCAGAGTCTATTTTTGTTGCTGCAATAGCCTCATTAACTGGACGATTTTCCATAATAAGTGGTATCCATTCCATAAGTTTTGCTGGATCATCTGAAAATTCCATCCCTTGGAACAGGGGATTTTGTGACATTGCTTCGAAACGTTTCTTTAAAAACGCTACATTTTCTTCTCCCTGTACCATACTCATATGAGGCAATGGCATAATAAAGTCTTTTGGATTATCTATTAGCTTACTATTAACAAGATAAGACCAAAACTGCATAGATAGCTGGAATTGTTCATTTATATTGATAGCTTTGTTAATATCTACAGAGCCGTCTGGTTTTTCAGAAGTGTAGTTAAGCTCGCACAGTGCAGCATGACCTGTACCTGCGTTATTCCATTCGTTAGAGCTTTCCTCACCTGCTTTATCGAGCTTTTCAAATACTTTAATATTCCATTCCGGTTTTAATTCTTTCAGCATTGTCCCCAAAGTAGCACTCATAATTCCGGCACCTATTAAGATTACTTCTGTTTTAGTTTCTTTGTTGATCATATTAACCTTCCTTACTCCGTATATTTGTATAGAGGATGTATACTACTTAGGCATAACAATATGTCAAGTTGAATTACAGGAATACATCTTTTTGTCTACTATAACCATATCATATATTAGAATTATTTATTGATAAATTATCTTCTATTATAAGCTATTTGAAAGCGATTTAAAAGCTAGTAAATAGTGAGAAGTTCATCTGGTAAGACCTAGAACACCAGGAATTCCCAAAGTATAGATGAGGATTCCAAATGATAAATAATTATTAAAACTCAATAAATTCATTAACTATTTAACTTCCTATAAATCCCCACTAATTGTTCCCTTTCCTCCTCTGTTAGCTTTTCAAATAGCTTCCTACGCAGTAATTGGCCCTCTTGGTTGGCTCTATAAACCATATCAATACCCATATCGGTAATTTGTATATAGATAATTCTACGGTCAAACTCATCCGTTAATCTAACTGCTAATTTTTTCTGTACAAGTTTTTCCGATAAGTGCGTTAGGGTGGCAGGAGTCAGTCCTAGAGACTTCGCAATATCTGATGGTCGACTTTTTCCTTTTGCCTGTAAATGACCAAGAACAAGAATATGAGATACACCTAGCTCTTCATTGAACGTCTTATTCCACTGAATGATTAAGTTATTTGTAAAGTTATCCATACTATGGATTAATTCAAAAATTGTTTGTTCTTTCATAAGAAATGTTCCTCACTTTCAATAAGTAAAAGCCCCTAATCAAAATTAGGGGCTACTTTAGCATACGCATTATTGAGCTGAGAATCCACCATCAATAACCAACTCTGCACCTGTAATGTAAGATGAATCATCAGAAGCTAAGAACAAAGCTGCTTTTGCAATATCTGTAGGTTGGCCTAATCGTTGCAAAGGAGTCATTTGAATTAAGCGACCAAGAAGTTCTTTTGATGAGTTTAAAGATTGAGTCATTGGTGTTTCTATAATCCCAGGGAATAGGGCATTGACGCGAACCCCTTTAGTACCAAAGGTTGTTGCTGCTGCTTTAGATATAGCACGTACAGCTCCTTTAGATGCGGAATAATGATTAAACCCTTGTCCAATTTGAGCTGTATAAGATGAAATATTAATAATTGAACCTTTCCCTTGTGCTGCCATATACGGAGCAATATGCTTCATGCCAGAAAATGGACCAAAGCCATTAATAGATAGCATCTTTTGCCAATCATCTAAATCGATTTCTTGGAATGGTTTTTCTGAAGAAATTCCGGCATTATTTACTAAAACATCAATTTTGCCAAAACGATCATTCACTTCTTTTGCTAATGCTTCCCAATCGTTATCTGAAGCAACGTTTAACTTCATCCCATAGACGTTTTCTTTTTGACTTGCTCTTGCAAGTGCTTCCTCATTAATATCTGCTGCAATGACGATAGCGCCTTCTTTACTGAACAAATCAACCATACATTCGCCAATACCTGAAGCTCCTCCAGTAATAATAGCTACTTTATTATCTAATCTTCCCATGCTAATCTCTCCTTAACGTAATTTTATTGATCCACCATCAACCATAATGGTTTGACCAGTTATATAATTTGAATCTGCACTTGATAAAAATACAGCTACTTGTCCAATATCTTGCTCTGGATCACCAAGTCGACGTAATGGAATCTTGTTAATCATGGCATCATATAATTGCGGGGCATTTTCACGCCATTGCTCAACTCCTGGAGTTAAGGCAATTGGTGAAATCAAGTTAACATTGATACCGTCTGGACCCCATTCATTTGCTGCAACACGTGATATTGCTCGAATTGCTTCTTTCGCTGCAGCATAAGAAGTTTGTGTGACTTGTCCATCAATACCAGCACCTGAAGCAAAGTTAATAACTTTACCTTGTGATTTCTTTAACTCAGGATAAGCTGCCTGCATAAAGTGGAATGTAGGATAAAAGCCTGTTCCAAATGATAGATCAAGGTGATCTTGTGTTGTTTCTATAAAAGGTGCTTGTCTTGAGACATGCGCATTATTAACCATAATATCTAACTTGCCAAATTTCTTTACAACTTCGGCAACAATTTCGTAAACATTTTCTTTTATAGAGATATCTTTAATAATAAGTAATCCTTCTGTATATTGACTGACCTCAGCAAGAGTTTCTTTTCCTTTTTCTTCATTGACATCGACGATTGCAATATGTGCACCTTCTTTGGCCATTGCAAGTGCAATTCCTCTGCCAATACCTCCAGCACTACCCGTTACAATTGCAACTTTTCCTTGTAACTTCATTAGAATAACCTCTTTCTATTTATATTTAGATATCTAAATATATTACATCTAAATAATATCAAATTCTTTTCTTAAAGTGCAAGTAAAAAGATTCAAGTATTTGACATAACTTAAGTTGAAAGAAAGCAAAATGCACAGGCGATTTTTTATACAAATCACCTGTGCATTAGTAGTTTTTTATATAAGTTACTTAGTTAATCCCAGAAGCCTTCTTGCTCTAATTTCTTTTTTCCTCTAAAAGCAATAAGTACACATACAATATTAATGATCAACATAATAACTATTGCATATAAAACGGACGTATAACTTCCCGTAAAGTCGAATACAAAACCATAGGCTGGTAAAACAACAATAGATGCTATTGCTAGCCCCATGGAAGCGTTTGAATATATTTGACTGTATTCTTTGTTCCCAAATAGACTTGAAGTAAGTGCTGGACCTAATGTTCCTATAGAGGAAGATATTAAACCGAATAGGCCTACTGCAACTGTTATTACAACTGTGCTAGATGCGGAGAATAATAACAGACAAATCGCTATCAAACCACCACTCATGGCAAAAATAGCTGTATTTTTGGAGCCAATCTTATCACTTAAGATACCAATAGCTAATGATCCAATAAGAACACCAACCATATAGGTTCCCATTACATTACCAGCAAAGGTTACATCAAAACCTTTAGCCATCAAATAGGTTGGAATGTGCATCGAAAAGCTTGCAATAGATGTAATTAGAAAGAAAAAGATTACTAGTGCATAAAAAGCCGAAGATTTTCTCGCTACAGCCATTGATACCCCTTTATTGCTAGTTTCACTCGGTGTACCTGTACCGTTATCTTCCACTTCTTCTATACCATAAGGAAGTAGTCCCTTGTCCTGAGGTAATTTTTTTATAAAAAGTAATATAATTGGAACAACAATAATAATGATTGTGATCCCAACAATCATATAAGAGGTTCTCCACCCTTGATTGGCAATAAGGTTCCCGATAATTGGTTGCGAGATGGCACCAAGTGCTCCTCCTGCTGCACTCATGATTCCAAGTGCTAGACCATTGTTCTTTTTAAACCACTGATTAATTAGGACTGGACCAGCAATTACAGTTATAAACACACCACCAACTGCTAGTGGTACTGCGAATATATACCAGCCCCATACAGAATTCATCAAACTAAACATTGCAAATGCTCCAGCTTGTAAAACTATCGCAACACTTAGGAGTAACCGTGTATCATATTTCGCCATTAGTTTACCGCCTATCGGTAAAAAGACCATTGTGACAATTGCAGATACACTAAAATATAATGATAGACTTCCCATTCCAATTCCAAGCTCTTTCGTGATAGGTGACAAAAATAGCCCGGAGGAATTATTTAAACCGCCTTTTCCTAAACCGACGATAATACATAGTGCTAATAAAATCCACCAAGCATAGTGAATTTTCTTTCTATTTTGACCCATGTAGTTTCTCCTATTTCTATATTTCTATTATTTATTTCTGTTAGAATATTGCTAGATTTTTTAATTATGTCCAAGCACTAGTAGGCTTTTATTTAGCTTTTTGCTTTTTTCATATATTCGTTAAAATCTGGAACACTTGGATTTGCAATATAATGTCCGCCTTCTACTTGGATTGTTTGGCCAGTAATAAACTTAGATTCATCTGAAGCTAAAAATAACACTGTATATCCAATATCATCCGGTTCACCATGGTATGGTAGTGTATTATATTTTGCAAATATATCTAGTACCTCTGGTGTCATATTGTTCTTAGCGGCAGGGGTCAAAATTAAACCAGGTGCAACAGCATTACAACGGATCTTATCCTTCCCGTATTGGGTAGCAATATATTTCGTAAGATTTACTACAGCTGCTTTCGATGCTCCATATGCAGCACGAATAGTATCACCAGTAAATCCTGCCATTGATGCTGTATTTATAATAGAGCCACCACCAGCTTCAATCATATGCGGTATAGCAAATTTACTACCTATTAAGACACTCTTTAGATTCACGTTCATAAGTCGATCCCACTCATCAAGATCTATATTAACGACATCTAAATCCTTCTTAAGATTAGTCAAACCAACGTTATTAAATAGAACCGAAATTTTGCCAAAGTTCTTAACGGTAAACTCAATAGCTTCCTTAATAGAATTTTCATCGCCAGCATCAAGGAAAATACCGAAAGCATCTCCTCCATTAGCATTAATATTCTCTGCTGCTTCTCTTGCACCTTCCATATTAAAATCGGCAATAACTACTTTTGCACCTTCTTTTGCCAATAATGCGGCTGTTGATAATCCTATACCTGATGCTCCCCCTGTTACTAGTGCCACCTTACCTTGTACTCTTCCCATTGTTTAATAACTCCCTTCTCCAGTTACACCAAAATCAATTAGTGTCATCTCTATTCAATTATAATTAGATATCAAAATATTTGGCATCTAAATAATATCAGAAATTTTTTTCTACTGCAATGAGTTCTTTGTTTAAACTCTTATAAAAGAATCGTTTTTGCACTATCTTAGTATGGAATAAATATATTAGTATAGATAAAACGTTTACCGAATGTATAACTAAAAAAGGACCATTCTTAGTTGTAAACAACTTGAATAGCCCTTCATTATATTTATACTAGAACGCTGGAATTGCAGTTTCATCATAATTTTCTTCTAAAAACTTTCTTACTTCTTGACTCGTCATAGCTTCCGCTAGCTTTTGGATGGCGTCTGATTCAGCATTATCCTTGCGTGCAACTAGTGAAATTGCAAAATCATTTTCGGATCCTTCCGTAAGGAGAGCATCACTTTTTGGCGTCAATCCAAGTGGTGCAGCATATGCAGGTGTCATGATTACTGCATCTGCATCATCATACATTCTCGCCAACATTAACAAATCTACTTCTTCAAATTTATAATTTTTTGGGTTGTCCACAATATCAGCTTTCGTGTAATATGGACCAGTTTTTTCTTGTAAAGTGATGGCATTATGTTGAGCTAACAATGCCAATGAACGATCTATATTAGAAACATCGTTCGCAATGGCGATTACGGAATCCTCCGGTAATTCATCCATTGAATTATAGTCTTTAGCATATACACCATAATTCGCAAAATATATAGGAACAATAGGGACTAGTTCTGCATCATTGTTTCTATTGAATTGCTCCATATAAGGAACATGTTGAAAGAAGTTTGCATCTACTTCATTTGCTGCAAGCGCACTATTAGGCTGAACGTTATCACTTAATACAACAATTTCAAGATTAATCGATTCTTCTGCTAGTTTTGGTTTAACAAGCTCAAGAATTTCCGTCATCGGAGGGATTAACGAAGCAACTTTCAATGTAACTTCTTGTCGATCATTACCTTGTACTTTTTTCTGGTCATTTACTTCTTCCTTTTGCCCACAACCAGCTAATATTAATGTGATCATTGTAATTAGTAAGAATATTTTTTTCATTTTATTTCCTCCTATTATTTATCTTTTATCAATCAATCTGGATACAGTTGTTCCAACGAATTGCAAGAGCTGTACAAGTATGACCATAATAATAATCACATAAATCATCAAATCTGTTTTGAATTGCTGGTATCCATACCGAATGGCAAAGTCTCCTATACCACCACCTCCGACAACTCCCATGATCGTCGAGTACGAAATAAAGCTAATAATCGAAGTTGTTAATCCAAGAACAAGTCCAGAACGGGCTTCAACATACAGAAATTTAAAAACAACTTCTTTAACAGAAGCACCCATTGAAACCGCCGCTTCAATTACACCTTTTGGTACGTCCAATAAAGACTGCTCGACTAATCGTGAATAATGCGCGATTGCTATTATCGATAGTGGAATAGTTGCAGCCGCTGTGCCAATGGCTGTTCCCATGATTAGCCTTGTAAAAGGGATTAAAAATACAACTAGTAATAAAAATGGAAAAGAACGTACTATATTTACCAATAAATTTAGTGACGAGAAAACAAACTGGTTCTCAAGTATTTGGTCCTTCCTGCAAAGAAAAAGTAATGTCCCAACTGGAAGACCTACTAGAATCGCCGCTAAAACAGAAACACCAACCATAACAAAAGTTTCTCCAATAGATGACCAAATTTCAGCTTCATATTGAACTAATATATCAGGCATGATCCATCTCACCGACCTTTGTTAATTGTTCTACAAAGTACTTTGGACTATTGTCTGTATTTAGAATCCTTTTTGGTTTAATTGTTACGGTGTCATAGACTTCTCCATCCGCCATTACAGTTACTCGGTTACATATACTTTTAATCACTTCCATCTCATGGCTGACAATGACAATTGTAACCCCAAAGCTTTTATTTATGTTTTCCAATACACTTAATATTTCTGCAGTCGTATTAGGATCTAGAGAAGAGGTTGGTTCATCACACAACAAAACTCGGGGGTTATTCGCTAACGCTCTTGCGATCGCAACGCGTTGTTTTTGTCCACCACTTAATTGTGCGGGATACTTATCCTTTAAACTCTCTAACCCAACAAATTGAAGACATTCTCCTACACGGCTCTTGCGTTCTTCCCTCGGAAAGTTTGCCAACTCTAAGGATACAGCAACATTTTCGTAAACCGTTTTATTTGCTACTAGATTATAGTGTTGAAAAATCATCCCTATGGATTTCCGAGCTTGTCGGAGTTCTTTGCTATGTAAATTTGTTAACGTTTGACCATTTACCTCAACTTCTCCTTCTTCAGGAATTTCCAACAGGTTCATCAACCGTAGCACGGTAGATTTACCTGCTCCACTTGCTCCGATAATTCCATGAATCTCTCCTGCATTTACTGTTATAGATATAGATTTAATGGCCTGAAACCGGGAATAACTTTTACTGACCTTATGTAACTTAATCATAAAAAAAACCCCTTTCTAGTAGTTGAAGGGTGATTACAATAGCTTCAATTATAGACTAATATGCTTGGGCTGTCATTTTACCAGATAATTTCGTCAACGGGAAAATAGTCAGGCAGCCTTCTGTGGTCTAATCCCTGGAAGGTTGACTATAGAATTCAAAGAAAGGTGCAGTACATGTAAATTAGTCGAACAAACGAATAAGTGTAAGAAAAATATTAAAAGAAAGAAAAATAGTTATCCAACCATAACTCCTTTAAGAAGAGATATGGCTAGACAACTATCGTTTCCCTTTTTACCATAATTCACTTTGGTAATGGAGTCTTTTATTTTGAACTAGAACTGGGCTAATATTTATAAAACGATATAGTCTTTCAAGTACTTTTTCATTTTTATACGAGTCGAGCATTGACTAATGGGAACAATAATTCCCTATCTTTTGTCACTACTTTTGCTGGTACTCCATTGAATATAAATCATTTAGTGTCAATTTACCAAAGCTAAAATCAGTCAACTGTTGAGCTATTAAATACTGTGTGATGCTACCTAACGTTTCTGTGTCCTGCTTACTTACATCGATAAGTGTTTTGCCACTTGGTAATGTCTGCACATGTAGTCCTGAAAATTGCTTTTTAAATACTTCAAGATGCTCTTGTGAAAAATTGGAGACTCGGACCGTTGTTACCTTATTGTCAGTAAAGCCAGGTACCAATTCATCTACTAGCTTTAGTTCCCCAGTTTTCATAAAAAATATACGGTCTGCATATTGCTCAAGGTTTTCTAATAAATGTGAAGCAATAATAATTGTTTTACCTTCCGCTTTCTTTTGCAAAAGTATTTGGGATATTAGCTCTACATGCGTTGGATCTAAGCCATTCATAACTTCATCCATCAGCATCACCTGTGTGTCAGAGACAATTTGCATAGCAAAGCATAACCGTTGGCGCATTCCTAAAGAATAGGTGCCTGTTTTTTTCTTCACATACGATTCCATTCCAAGCTGTACAATCGTGTCTTCAATTAACTTGGGATTACTATTCCACATTGCTTGATAGATCTTCAGATGGTTCTTTCCAGATACATGATTATATAAATCACTTTGGTCCGGCATCATTGATACACCTTGATGTATCTTCACCTCGTTTGCTTTACTTGAATATTGCAATTCATGATTTAAAATCACCTGTCCTTGATTGGGAGACAAATAGTTCATGATTACATTCATCAGTGTCGATTTCCCAGTTCCATTGGGGGCTACTAAACCAATGATTTCCCCCGGTTGGAACTTAATCGATATATCCTTTAATACCTGTTTGTCTCCAAACTGAACGCGTATTTTCTTTAATTCCAACATATTTAACACCCTTTCTCTATGCTATTAACTTAAACCTTTTAAATTTACTCACAATCAGCGTCAATATCACCAAGAAGAGTGTACAACATCCTATAATTGTTAACCCGTGTTGGTAAGTTAAGTCAGGCGACTGATAAACAAAATTTCTATATCCTGAAATGACTTGTCCTACTTGCACATATGATGTTGGATAGCGCTCAATATCTGAATACGCTCCCATTACTCGTTCAAAATAAAACCACTCAGCTGCAATTATGATAAAGCTGACAAATAAATTAGCAAACTCAGCTTTTACAATGATACTTAGGAACAAAATGATTGCTATTAAGAATAAGAACCAAACACCAATAAACAATATATTTTTCAATAGAAATGTACTCATAGTCATATTGGTAAAGGTTTGTTCTATGTAAGAATAGAAAGGCACCGGGAGTGAAAAATCACCAAAACCATTTTGTAATCCGATAGCTATTAAAACTACGTATAGAGGAACAAATGACAAAATACTTCCTACAAAAGCAACTAGCCCTTTCATCAATAGCTTTTTCCAATCAGAAATCGGAAATCCTTTTAATAAACTAGGGTTACGACGATCTTTCAACACAATATCTACA
The DNA here is from genome assembly GCF_038003185.1 of Psychrobacillus sp. FSL K6-1415. Taxonomy (NCBI): domain Bacteria; kingdom Bacillati; phylum Bacillota; class Bacilli; order Caryophanales; family Bacillaceae; genus Psychrobacillus; species Psychrobacillus sp. FSL K6-1415. The sequence continues at coordinate 4,207,327 of NZ_JBBOOQ010000001.1, forward strand.
GATAAAAGAATACAACTTATAAACAGTACAATTGGTAGATAATCATTTAACATACGTTGTAACGTTTGTAGAGCAGTTCTTTCTTCAAACAAGTCCATCGACAGCTCAGAACTTCCTTCTACATAACCAGTAAAACGGCTAGCCGTATAGCCATAACCATAATGACCATCAGCATGGGCATAATTATTACCATAGGTATAATAGAGAGGATTATAGAAGAAAGAGTCACCGTTAACAGTCAGTTGGTCTGAATATAGGTACCATCCCGCTGTTGCTTCTGCATACTTTAAATAATCTTTTTCATTAATTGCATCAATTCTTGCCCGATCATATTCATTCCACTGAGGGAATACTGCAAGTGCAAAAGCAACTGAAGGATGTATATTATCTTTTCCTTCTACACTTTTGATAAAATCATCTCTCGTCGTGAAACGTGCTTCCATCTCAGCTACATCGACTTTTTCAATAGGTTCATACGAAGGTGCAACTTTTAATACAAAATATAAACCTAAAAAAAGTAAAATAACATAAACAGCTATGTTTTTCTTATTCGTAAAAAATTGCTTAAACTCCCATTTAAAATAAGCCCACATGTCTTACACCTCCCTATATTTTCTGAAGCTTACCTGTCGATAAAAACCATTTAATAACTGCCATCAGCAATACTATGCTAATGCATAAATAGACCAAGCCTGCATTGCTATTCAACGCGACCGGGGTTTCTAAATTCAGAGTATCTCCATTTAAAACACTTGGAAAGTTTACATAGTTAAACGGATTAAATGGTAAAAGCTCAATTAGGGATGGAAACAAAATTGGTATGACGACAAGGATGATCTGTACAAATAAAGTTAAATAAACATTTCTTAATAATACATTTAAAATTACGGACAATAAAATTGCAAAAACTGCCAAGCAAATCATATATACAATCGAAACTGCTATGTATTTATAAATTGGATAAATTGTTACTTCCCCATTAAAAACAGCTACTGGATATGAAGCTTGTCCCAGTCCTTTAAAATAGATTAGCGGCAAACTACATACAATAAGCTCTATAATAAAGATAAAAACAATCCCCATTGAAGTCATACATTTCGCTAATACATACTTGGTAAAAGCAATAGGATAACCTTTAATAAGAGAGGTATGTCGGAAATCATCTATCATAATGTTAGATGCGTAAATACAGATAAGAACAAACCAAACTGATCCTACTATGCTAAATAAAAACGCTAAAAATGGATAGAAGCTCAGTGAGCCAAAAGACAATACTAAATCGTTCTCCTTTAAATATTGGTAATAGTAGGAATCCATTTCATTTTCTATTTTGGAAGGCAAGTTTACAGCGACCAGATCATAATCATCCATTTCAAATGCTTGTTTGCGTAATTCGGTTAACTCTATTGCTGTTTCTATAAATAACTCTGGCTGCTCTGTTTTTAATGCCATCCCTTGTTTTGGGTAAGTGTAATATTGTTTCACGATATTTTTGTATATATCACTACCATCCCCGTATTCACTAGCATCAACAATTTGAAATTTATTCATAGCTACCTTGGCTGGTAACGATTCAATTGATTTTTCCTTAATCGGATTGCCTAACTCTGTTGCATTCGCATAAACAACCATCCCAATAATACTAAGCGCTACAATTAAACAAGCAAAAATATTCTTCTTATCTGTCCTTTCTATTATAAAAAGCGTTTTCAACATACTTCTCATACGATTTCACTCCTCCAGCAAAAGCATGATGAAAGTAATTCATCATCTGTATTATTCACTAAATTTCACATACTTTATTAATACTCCGTTTATTTAAGTTACATATAGGTCTTTGAAATGAGAGAATTAACAAGAATATTTTAAATTCTCTATCAATAATTCTATACTCATCCGAAATATACCTTCTTTAGAAAAAAAAGTAACATTATATTATATACTTTTCGTTAGTTAAAATTTATAAAAGTGATAATTTTAAAAGCATGTGATTTAGCTAAAATTGCTTTTTGACAAAATTTATAGTTTACTTTAAGTTAGTAAGTAATTAACCACTTACTAATAAGGAGAGGAGGTAATAATGGTATGTCTCGACCACGTGAATATTCGGATGAACGAATTTTTCAAGGTATTCATTCAGCCTTAAGCAAATATGGTTACACAAAATTGACTCTAGATAATATCGCGAAAGAAATTATAATATCTCCTGCTGCACTCTCTAAACGATTTGGATCTAAAAAAAATCTACTCCTTTTCTATATGGATACTGTCATTAAGTTGACCACTCAAAGTTTTGTGACTTCGCGTTCTGTATCTGGCTCTAAATTGCACGCTTTAAAATCTCTCCTTATTCAATCTCTTGGAAAGGTAGAAGATGCGCAGACACTCGCTAACATCACTTCACTTTTTATTGAATCTGTTTCTGATATGGACTTTCTAGAATATTCTCAACGTCGTTTGCAGCTTATTGACGAAGAGGTTCAATACTTCCTTCGTGCAGCTATAGAGGACGGTGAGCTTTTAAATATCGAACTAGACCAAGTGGAAACAACAGCTCGCATTCTACAAGGCGCTATAGCTGGATCCCTCATGATTTGGCTAAATAATTCTACACGTACATTGGAGCAATGGCTTGATGATTGCTTCAATATAATATTGAAGCAGTCTTGAGAATGTGAAAGAAAGGAATGAATCTTATGCCGGTATATGAGGTAAATAACGTTAAGCTTTTTTATAAAATTAACGGATCAGGGGAACCTATTATTTTCACTCATGGACATTCGATGTATCACAAACAATGGGAACCTCAGGTAAATGAGTTGTCAAATGACTATCAAACCATCGTTTGGGATGTGCGAGGCCATGGATATTCTAGCTTGCCCTCTGGCAAGGTAGACCCTGAGGATTTCTCGAGAGATTTAATTTCACTACTGGATTATCTCGAAATCCAGTCAACAGTCTTATGTGGCTTATCCATGGGCGGACATATTTCGATTCAAACAGCTATTCGTTATCCGGAAAGAGTAAAAGGTCTTATTTTAATTGGTACTCCGTTTACAAACACTTTTAACTGGTTCGAAAAATATTCAACACCTATTAGTAAGTTTAGCCTTCGTTTTCTTCCGTTTAATATGACTGCAAAATTGACCGCTGATGTTATCTCAAAGATTAATCCAGAAAATCACGCTTTTGTTATGGAATCCTTCTCTAAGATGACAAAAGATAATTTCTTACGTCATTGGAGTGGAAATTTGCGAATGGAAAGTAAAAATGATCTAAATAAAATTCAATGTCCAACTATGATTTTGCATGGTGAAAAGGACAATATGGTCAGAAGACAACAGCAATATTTGAAAGCGAACATCAAAGATGCCGAATTTTATACAATTACTAATGCGCATCATCTAACGAACAGAGATAATCCGGAGGATGTTACGGATTATATTCAAAATTTTATGAAGCGCTTAAAATAAAATATATTAAATTTGTTTGGTTCTTCTTCTATCTTTTTAATTGCCACCCTCAAGTGCATTTTCCTTTGAAAGTTCAGTTGCATTATTTAAGAATTATTACGTATTGATTTTAGGAGATTTGTACGCATAATTGTTACTAAGGAGGGAATTTCAAATTGAGTGGACAAAATATTAGCACTACAGTTTCAGGAGATCTAATTGTTACGCATCTTATTGGTAAGATTAATACAAACGATGTCAGTGAATGGTTTAACGGCTTTAATCAGGCTTGTCAGCTTTTTATTTCCGAGGGTCGTAAATTCAAATTGTTAGTGGATAGAAAAGGATACACTCCCGATCATTTTTCTGTTCAAAAAGCATGGAAAGATAAGTTCTTCAATGAAGACATTTTGAATCATAGCAAGGCAATTGCGTTTCTCCTTGAAGAAGGGGAAATAATGAATTATTTACAGCAAACCAATACAAAAGAATCCGTAAACTTCTTCAGTAATTATGAACAAGCATTAATTTGGTTAAATGAATATCCATTATAAATCCTATTGAACCAGTTGCTTAATTCGACTGGTTTTTTTGTCCGAATTTCTTTTCCAAATTGCTTAGCAACTCTAAAATAATACGGGGCACATTGATAGTACAAAGTGAGTTCTTTATTGTAAATACTATTTCCTCTTGCATCATAAAGTTAATATTGTAAGGATATTTGCAATAACCAAAATTAAATATATACTTGCTATATAATTAAACTAGTAAATATTATAATGGGCAGTGATTAAATGACAATTAATAGTCAAATGTACAATGTGGAAATAATAATGAGAGAGATGCTGGAAGTACAGCAAAAATCTATGATGTTCGTCAACATGCTCTCTGAAGGAGAATCATTATCTCAAAACCAGCTTATACTTCTTCTTCAATTGAAAATTAAGGGTGGAATGAAAGCAACTGAAATTGCTGATTTTTTCAGTGTAACACCTGGAGCAGTTACATCAATGTGCGATAAACTAGAAAAATTAGATCTATTAGAGCGAATTAGAGAGACTGAAGATCGAAGAGTAGTGAAAATGGTTTTAACGAAGGATGGAGAAATTAAAGTACAAGAAATATTTTTAAAATTTCCACAAGAAAAACTAACAGATATTGCACAAGTTTTAATTGATGTAAATCTGTTAATGGGAAAACTTTTAGGGATTTCATAAAAATGAAATCCTTTTTTTATTGTCTCAATATGTGGCCTGCCTATTTAAAATTGCCTTCTATGTACAATTTTTTGTTATTGACAAAACAAACCTGCATATAGTTTAATTGAAATATATTTTAGTGATTAAAATATTTACTAAGTAAATTAATGTGAGGTGTTTATCCATGACAAGTGAACGAATTACAAAGCTCCGCAGTTTAACATTTACAAGTGGCAATATTAAAAACTTAGCCACAGAATGTGAACAATTAAATATTCGAGGTTCTGTAGCTTTACACCAAGAAGTACGATTAAGGGAAATTTCCTCACATGGTCATAGCTCTTTTCATTCTCTCGTTTCAGCGAATATTTTTAAAAATACAGGAGCTTGTGTCATCAAAGATTTTTGTGAAATTGATGAGCTTACAAATGCGGGAGACTTAAAACTGCGGTATGGAAAAATAACGAAGATTAACAGTTCAGGAAAGCTAACAATTGAACAAAGTTTACAGGTAAAACAGTTTCATGTAATTGGCATTATAAAAGCAAAGGAGATACAAGCAGAACAGTTTCATTTAAAATTGTCTGGTAGAAGTGACATCGAACAACTTATTGCAGATGAAATATGTGTAGATAAAAAAAAGTTATCTATCTCTTTATTGAAGAAAAACCTGATTTGCAAATCCATAAAAGGGAAAAGCGTGCATCTTTCCAATACAAATGCGGAAATTGTTGAAGGGGATATTGTGACGATAGGTGATAATTGTATTATACACACACTTTATTACACAGGGAGCTATTCAATTTCGCCAAATGCCAAAGTACAGCATATTAGGAGTAAAAAGAAATGAAAATAATCCAATCATTTTTTTGTTTATTAGCAATTCCGGTTCTATCTATTCTATATGTAGGGTTGATGGCAAGTGCATTAATATCAATCTTAGCAGGCATTTTGCGTACATTTGGACTGGACAAAATAGAAATGAGTATTTGGCAAGACGTTAACATTCCAGTGCCTTTAAGCATCCCTTTCTCACTAATTGTTTCTTTATTGCTTTTCTTTTCCTCACTTTATGTAAAACGTTCTATAACATTCTGTATTTCCAAGCTTAGGTATTAAACTTTTGTACACCTACACCTACTTGCTGATTTTAATGCCTGTAACGCTCTTTTTTTAGAGTAGTGACTAAACCACTAATCATCTAGGAGAAGAGCTACAGGCACTTCAATCGACTATCAATAATATCAACATTGAAACATAAAAAAATTTTGATTTATACATAAAGCTAGCATTGCTTGGAGTAAAAGGTCCGTTAACATGGACTAATCAATTCTTACCCCTTCCCTCGTTCTCCCAAGTTAATCCCAATCCCCATATACATTACACCAATCAACAGCAAAAATGAAAGGGGTAACGAAATATCACTCCACCCTGCACCAAAGAGAGCAACATCCATCATTGCATCGACTGCATAACCTAGTGGAAAGATATCCGCTAGGAAGTTGAATACTGGGTTATCCATTGCTCCTGGTTGCATATATACCCCACTAATAACTGGAATCATCGGAACAATAGACGGATAAATCATATTAAATTTTTCAGGTGTTTTAGCAATTCCAGCAATAAGCATAGCCAAGCTTACTGAGCTCATTGTATATACTGCAGCTATCGTTAGAATCATCGGAAGTGATCCTATCTCGTAGTTCAAAGCATATTTAAAAATGAGAAAAACAACGACTAATTGGATAAATCCAATGAAAAAGCTATATAATAAGTGGCCAACATACATATTTATTTTACTGACAGGGGAAAGAATCAGGCGGTTCCATACTCCACTTACCTTATCTTCATTAATACCATTTACTCTAAAACCAATAGTAAACATTACGATAAACAGTGTAAAACCAAATAGTAGCTGAGTACCCATATCATGACTTGTAAGTTTTCCACCATTAATATTTTCCGTTTGAACAGTTATTGGTGAATTTTCCAAATAGTTTTTGAGTTGTTCTCTTAAATTTGTTGTATTTTCCGAACCGGCTATCGCTTGAAGTTGGGCCTCTTCTATAAAGACTTGATGAATCTCTTGCTCTACTAACAAGATGTCAGGCATATCCGATGCAGTAATTAAGCGATAATCATTGTTCATTAAATGAATCGCTACATCCCTTTTTCCTTCTCTAACCTGTTCTCGAGCTTCTCTTTCTTCTGAAATGACAAATTCCGTTTCACTATTATCATTTAATAGCTTAACCCACCGTTGTTCAATTTCCTCTGCATTTGAACCAGATGCAAAAACATCAACAGTTATTTCGGTTTGACGAGATGTATCTCCAAAAATTAGGGTTGCTAAAATACTGAGGGCAATAAATAAAAGGACAAGTAGCGGTTTTCGTTTATCTTTTATAAATTGTGCATACAAAACTGGATACATTAAATACGCCCCCTGTTTGGAAAGATAGACATACTGATAGCAAAACAAACGATAGAAATAGCAGTAAGAACAGTAAGGGGAAAGAATAAGTCACTCATATCGCTAAACTGAATCCATTTTATAGCTGTTGTCTGTGTTAAACCATTTGGAGTCCATTCCCCAATTTTTTGAAATACGTTTGGAAGTCCTTCAAGTGGAAAAAAGCTACCACCTAGAACCCCTAGCCCCATAATGATTAGAGTAAAAAGTCCACTTGCTGTATTACTATCACTCAGATGAAGAACAATTGAGGTAAACAACGATGATAGTCCAGCAACCGTTAAGGAAAAAGCAATCATTATTACAACGAGTCCCACCCAAAATTCCAACGTCTTTCCAGGGAATACGCTTAATAACAGTTGAACAGCTGTAAAAGTAATAACCATCTGTATACAGACCAATATAAAGGTAGATACTGTTTTTCCTAATAAAAAGTTTATTGGATTACTATTTGTTAATAGAATTCTATTAACAACTCGTTCACGCTTTTCTGTAACGGTTTTTAAAGCTACAGTTTGAGCTAAAAACAAGGCAAACAAAGTACTAATCGCAATCGTAAAGTATTGAGAAATGCTATACGTATCAATTCCTTCAACAACTTCTCTTCCCCCCTGTGGCAATACGGGTTCAGCGTACACAGTTTCTCCTGTACTTCCTAAGGCAAACTGCACATTTAATGAATGAACAAAGTTATGAACGATATCTTGAAGTGCACCTACCTCAGTAGATGGATCTTTCGCTAAAATATTTACAGGTATATGATTGGGCCGCTCGTCTAATAAGACAACGGAAAGTACCTCATACGTAAATCCTTCTGGAATCCTTATAATCGCGTCAAGATCCCCGTTATTTACTTGTTTTGTTGCTTCCTGTTCGCTGATTTCCTTTATAGTAATCCAGTCTTGTATTTCGGGATTTATTAGAAAATCATGTATTAGACCAACGGGGTTAAGGTTTGCTGCTTCATCAAGGACTTTCTCTTTTTCAGTAGGAGATAATTCTGTTTCTTTCACAGCATGTTCAAATTGTTCTTTCCCGACCTTCTCGTCATCTGCTACCAATAATGCTATATCGATATGAATCGCTTCTTCATCATCTTTAAAAAGACCTGAAAAGGCGAAGTTTAGTATGACAATAAGGATAATCGGAAGTAATAGAGCCATTAAAATCTCTTTGCGGTCTCGCCAAAAAACTAGTATGTCTTTTTTAATAAATGAGCTCATTTTCATCTCTCCTTAATCCCGCAATGTTTTGCCTGTAAGGTGTAAGAAAACATCCTCTAAACTTGGAATTTCTACCTGATAGTTAACGATCTGAATTCCCTCTTTTTCTGAAGCAAGTACTAGCTTACTTAATAAATTACTATTCTTTTTAGAGATAATTCGAAGTCCTACATTCGTTTCATCCAATTGAAAAACATTTGAAAAGGATTTAATCGTGTCAATTAACGATTCACTTCTATTGCTAAGTTGAACTTGGATAGTATCCTCAGTAGATAAAATACTTAGTAATTCTTCCTTACTACCAGAAGCGATAATCTTTCCACGATCCATAATATAAACCCTCTTACATAGTTGCTCCACCTCTTCCATGTAGTGACTTGTATAAAGGACTGTTGTACCAGAGGTTTTATTTAATTCTCGAACAGTCTCTAAAATATGGTTTCTTGATTGGGGATCAATTCCAACAGTAGGCTCATCTAAAATTAGAATCTTGGGTTGATGCAAGAGAGCTGCAGCTATGTTTATTCTTCTTTTCATCCCACCAGAAAATGTTTTAATAAGTTCCTTTTGTCGCTCCTTTAGTCCAACCATTTCTAGCACTTCTTGAATCCTTCCTTCTAAAATATCTTTTTTCACTTGATAGGTTTGACCGAAAAATTTCAAATTTTCATATGCCGTGAGTTCTTCATATAATGCAATTTCCTGCGGCACAACTCCTAATACTTTTCGAATTTCAGAAGGGTCTTTTATTGTACTTTTTCCATCAAGCTTGATATCCCCAGAAGTAGGTCGAATTAAAGATGATATCATTGAAATTGTAGTTGATTTCCCAGCACCATTCGGTCCGAGTAATCCAACCGATTCTCCTGCATCTAAATAAATATTAATTTCATCTACAACCTTTTTACCTTTAAAACTTTTACTAAGCTTCACTGTTTCGAGCATTGATCCGCACCCCTTTATCGATTGTTAAGTTCAATATATAAAAAAAGAAACAGTATCACTACTGTCTCTAGTCACGACTTATTTATTTATCCATTACTTTTGTTTATATTATTTATACAAGATTGTGTCGAATGGCATAAATAGCTAGTTGAGTACGATCCCTTAAGTCTAATTTACTTAAAATTTGACTTGTATTATTTTTCACAGTACCTACAGAAATAGCTAGTCTTTCAGCTATTTCATTATTATTAAGTCCATCACCAATACATTTTAATATGGCTCGTTCCCTTGGGGTTAAAGTGGAGTCTGGTTCTTTAGTGTCCTGCTGTTTCATCAACTGGGGAACGACTTTTGCTGCTATTTGCTCTTCCAACGATAATCCCCCCTTCAATGCACTACGGATTGAACGGAGTAAAGAACTGGTATCACCATTCTTTAAAATGTAACCATTCACCCCAATACGAAGTGCCTCCATTACATAATGATCATCATCAAAGGTAGTTAACATTAAAATCTTCGTATTGGGCCAGCGAGATTGAATGACCTTTGCTGTTTCCAATCCATCCATAATAGGCATCCTAATATCGAGTATTGCAATATCAAATTGCATTTTTTCACATAGTTTCACAGCTTCTTTTCCATTGTCTGTTTCCCCAGTAACATTATACTCATGCTCTGTTTCAATCATCATTTTTAATCCCTGTCTCACCATTACTTGATCTTCTACCAGTAGTATCCGAATCATGCTTATCACCTATATTTGTCATTTTAATATAACCACTAACTGTAAACTGTACTTCTGTTTGATATACTTTTAATTCACCATTATATTTTTCTAATCGTTCTCTCATGGATCTGAGTCCAAATCCTTCTTGATAGCCTCTCTTTTGAGAGACTAGATTACTAATTTCAAAACGAAAAATACTACCACCCGGTGCTTCAAAAAGAATATTTGCTTCTTTGACTTGACTATGCTTCATTATATTTGTTAATGCCTCTTGGACAGTACGATAAATTACAAAAGATTGTTCACCGTTTAAAGGGGCAGAAAAAGCACCATATTTTACAGAAAAATGAATGCGCATCATATTTTCCAGTTCTAATTTTCGAATTAAACGTAAAATACCAGGAAGCCCACCACTATCATTTGCCTTGAGTGATTTTACGGCCCTACGTGTTTCATCTAGACTATCACTAGCTATTTCTTTTAAGGACTGTACACTTTCCTTGTAGTCCTCAGAAATTTGCAAACGAAACATTTCTAACTGCATTATTAGTGCTGTCAATTTATGACCAACTGAATCATGTATTTCATGGGCAATCATTGCCCTTTCCTCTTGTCTTGCTAACTCCTCATCCGAAACCGCTCTTCGCTTTAGGTCACGACTTCCACTTAAAATCTTCTGATATCGTGCATCTAAGTCCATTAACTGATACTTTGTTTTTATATAAAATATTAAAGCAATGAAAAGCAGAACTGTATATATGGCTATGAGGAATTGGATGAGCGGCGCTAAATTACTATATAAAACGGTTATCGATAATCCAAATACTCCAAATATCCCATTAACTATACTATATCTAAACGGCATTCGATAAAATCCCTCTGCTATTAGAAGGGAAATGATAAGGATAAGAAATGGATTAAACTCTTTATTGAAGGGAAACAGGATAGCTATTGCAATAATGCTATTCATACATAAAAGTAAAAACAGTAAATATAGCTTTTTTTCGATTAGTGGAACGATAAAAAAGAGCAGAAAGTATAATGAAACCCCAAATATACTAGTAGTTAAAAGGTCTTTATTCATTTTCAAAAGGTAACCAATAGCAAATGGCCAAACACTCATGTTTATCAGAATCCACAACCAGTAGAATTTCATAGTATGACCCCATTTCATACAGGGAATATATTAACAATATTAGCACTTACCTCTCTATTTCACCATATATACTGGAATAACTCTAAAGGAATCCTTATCACGATCTCCAATCTATCTCATGGTGTAAAAAAAACTTTCCTAGCTGTACTAGAATAAGCTCTATGGATTCCACATATAAAATGGCATTGGCATCTTATCATTCACTAATTTACTTATGAGACGGTTCACTGTTACTAATACTTATCATATAGAAGGTGTTGATAGGTGTGCGAGAAGTGTATTTAGTGGATATAAAAAATACTGTTGACGTAAGGATTCTCTCTTTTGGAAGAAAACTTTTTTCTTCCTCAGTCTTATCTATACAAAAAAGCTTCTAGCCGATAGACAAGGACTAGAAGCTTTTTTTATTAAATCAGAAATAGTTAATCTGAAAACAGTCATTTCAATAAATCACTTGAACAAGTTAATGGTCGTGATAATGATTGGTGCGCTAAATACAACATCGATCAGGAATGCACCAACAATTGGCACGACTAGGAAAGCCGTACGAGAAGGACCATACTTGCTCACGGTCGCGGACATGTTCGCCATTGCGTTCGGTGTTGCTCCCAGCCCGTGGCCTAAGAATCCCGAGATCATAACAGCTGCATCGTAATCCTTGCCAAGCAATGGAAACATCACAAAGAGGGCATACAAGACGACGACGATAACCTGGATGAGTATAATGCCGATGAGTGGTAGTGCGAGATCTGCTACTTCCCATAGCTTGATGCTCATCAGTGCCATCGAGAGAAAAATCGCAAGCGAAACATCACCGATTAAGTTGATCTCCTTCATGTTCACCGTGCCCTTTATAAAGCGATCGGCAAGATTCCTGACAATGACCGCCACGAACATCGCCCCGATATAGGACGGTAGGACGAAGCCGGTCACATTCGTAAACAAATCACCTAGATACGTTCCCACTGCCATCGAGAACGTGATGAGGGCAACCTGAACCATGAATGACCACTCTTGAATCGGTCTCTCATCTTTCTCTACATACCCTTCTATTTTACCTGTTGCTGGCTTCAAGTCATGTTTTTTAATCAGGTACCGTGCAACTGGGCCACCAGAAAGGCTACCGCAAATCAGTCCAAGTGTAGCGGCGGCCATCCCAATTGTTAAAGCTGAGGAAATGCCCAAGTCCTCAATCGTCTGTCCATATGCCGCAGCACCGCCATGTCCTCCGTTCATTGAAACTGCTCCAGCCATGACACCTAATAGTGGGTCAATTCCAAACAATCCGGCAAACGAAACGCCGATTACGTTCTGCAAGAACACCGTAACTCCACACAAGAGTAAGTAGATGACTAAGAGTTTCCCACCCAGTTTGATGAGCTTGAAGCTTGCCCCAAGGCCGACCGTCGTAAAGAAGGCGATCATAAACAGCGTCTGTAGCGATGTATCCAAGGAAACCTCGACTATCCCCGTAGTTTTCAACACGAGCGCTAAAGTAGCGAATATCAAACCGCCGACGACAGGAGCAGGGATTAGAAACCGGTTAAGTAATCCGATGCGGTTGACAAGTGCCATTCCAAACAAATAGAGAGCTACTGCAAGGAACAAAGTTGTAATTTGATTGAGTTCGATCATATATCTTCACCTTTCTAAAAAGCCTTTACCGCTCCATTGATGAAGTTCCCCCAGCCGAACCGTTCAGCCGTTATCATCAATATCTTAGTTAACTTTGGATATGTTAAAGCTTGTCGTTTTGTCATTTTCGCATATGTGCTGAATGAACGCAGCCAGCTAATCACTGCATAATTCGAATTTCGTTTCCTCTCGAACACATATGTGACACCGAGCCCATCTGCACGGTAAAAATGCTTTGACGAGTTGCAATCGTCTCACTGTAGATTTACTACTTATCCAAAGACTGCAACTCTTTCCTTACACAAAAGACTCAACCTAAACTAATGCCGATATACAAGGACCATCCTTATACTCCAACAATAAATCCTAGTATTAGCACGGTAAAAATTTAATATGCCTTAGTAAATTTTAATTTTTTCATCAACAATAAGTTTCCCTCTACACTTGGTAGCGCTTTCACGCGTAGGAGGTAGCTTTATATTAGTATTTTACAGGATACTTATCGAATCCTACAAAATCCGACATATACAGTAGTATATTTAAAAAAATCGATAAATTTTGTTCATTTAGGCTTCTCTATATTTTTCTTTTGCTTCAGCATTGTTCGATTTGATAATTGCATAATATAAAGGAGACCACCTGGAACGTTGTTATACCAACGTTCCAGGTGGTCTCCTTTATAAACCGCACTTTCTTATGATAAGGTTTTTGACACATCATGAAATAAAAATCGTCTAATAAGCAGAGACCTATATAGGAGGATCAAAATTAATGCAAAACGAAAGAGAGATTATTTCCAATTGGTTTTTTCTCTATAGCCAAGATGTTTTCAATTTTTTAGTTTACTATTCAGGAACTCGTGATGTAGAAGATCTCGTACAAGAAGTGTTTATTAAGGCAGCTAAAGGTATGAGCACCTACCGAAACCATGCGACGCCCAAAACTTGGCTCTTTAGCATTGCCCGTAATCTAGCCATCGACAAAGCGAGAAAGAACAAAACGAAGATCAGTCGAACGAATGTGGCTTTCCATGAGGAAACTTTGGATCAGCACATCGGATTTTCTCCTGAGCAAATTCTGATAGGCCATGAGGAGAAACAAGAATTGTACAGTAGGATCAATCAGCAAAAAAAGAAATATCGGGATGTGCTAATTTTAAGGGGCATTCAAGGATTGTCCGTGAGTGAAACAGCACAAATACTAGGATGCAAAGAAACCGCAGTTCGAACCAACTATCATCGTGCAGTCAAGGCATTACAAAATGAACCGAATTGGAGGGAATCTCATGAAGGATAATCTAAAAAATGTCCAGGAGAAATTAAACGAATTTCCGTCATATCACATGAGCCAGTCTACTCAAGTTCTCCTCCATCAACAAGTGATGGACACCATCGAAGATTCTGAAATCCGACAAAAACGAAAAGGAGTTTTTCTCATTAAAGCCAAAGTAGGGATTGTTACGGCGGCGGCTGTCGTAATCGTTAGTATTTTATCCGTAAATCTATTAAATGATAATCCAAACTCATCCAGTGGAGAGAATCCTATACCCATTAATCAGGACGTTGACCAAGAAATCGAACAGACGCCTGGCGAAGAAGAGGACAACAATTTGTATGATCCCCTCCTGCTCGAGCAACAAGCTACAGAGATTCTTCAAGCGATCCATGACCATGATATGGATGTACTGTCCAGTCATGTACACACTGAGAAAGGTTTACTGTTTTCGCCTTATTTTTCTGTGATGGACGATACAGTAAGATTTGAAAAGAATGAGGTACCATCACTATTAGAAAGTGAGGCAACGTATTTGTGGGGCTATGGAGAAGCGAACATGGAAATACAATTGACGCCAGCGGACTATTTCGACAAGCATCTTCAAGTAAAGCGATTCTTTAAATCGGATGAAGTCTTTGTCGATACACAAAATCTAGAAGTGGACCCTACCAATTATTTAAAAACGGTTTTTCCTGATTCAAAAATTGTTGAGTTTTATCATGCTGGTACCGAACAATATAGTGGAATGGATTGGAGAAGTCTCAACCTGGTTTTCGAACAAGATGAAGAAGGTGCGTGGCGTCTAGTGGCAATAATCAACAATCTCTTTACTCCTTAACCGTGCTTATGCAAATTAGATATCTGCTTTAGGGTTTTTTTAACATCAAAAGTAAAACAAGAAACAAGCCATCAGACTAGGAACAGTACTAGTTCGATGGCTTAATTTGTATTTATTTTTATTTATGGTACGGTTCACCGAATTAACACTAAGCACAAAGTAGAATATGAAAAAAATATTTACATTAAAATTTAAAAATTTACCACTCCTTAAAAGGAGTGGTATTCTTCTTCATTGATTTAAAGGATTCTTAATTTCAAAAATATCTTTTTCAGATATAATGCTCACTTGTCTAGTTAAATACTTAATAAAAAGGTAAAACTCCATTATAAAAACTATTTACCGTAATTCCCTAATTGTTCAATTACCATTTCTGCTATACTTTCACTCCATCCTAGCTCAACAAGAGTTTGAGTTTTAATAAATCCTCTATATATATGTACTAATATTAAAATCACTGCAAAGGAAGGTGAAATTTCCCATTCACCATGCCCAATAATAATATTTCTATAAATTGCTTGAGATTCTGCTAAATTATTCTTAATTACACTATCTAAGTCTCTTACTGTTTCTATTCCAAAATCTTTACATAGCCTTAATAATTGAGAAGATGAATCAGATTCATCTTCATCATCAAATGCTTCATAATACTCATAATTAAATCCTTCCTTCTCCGCATTTTCAAGAAGACTTCTAACATTCGGAGAGTTAAAGATATATTCAGATATTGTTAAAAGATTAAGTTCAAAATCCATTACCTCTTCTTTACTTGTACTCTTAATTTCTTTCATAATTACACTATTCTTTTTTCTAACATCCATAAATTCTTCATCAGCCAATTCAAAAATACCCGCTAGCCTAAAGAGTTTTCTTTTTAAGTCCCCAGGAACATCTTCTTCATGCTTGTATTGAATAGAGTGTGAAATAGATGCCCAAGCATGCTGTAGTACTGTCCTAATTTGAACTTCAAACTTAAATTCTCTATATTTTGACCATTCAGGTAATTTTAATCGTTCTTCTGAAAGTGATAGAATGTAATGAACAGACCTATATCCAAATTCATTAGTTTTTAGAAGTTCTCCCTTATCAAGTGAGTTTTTCTTATCAACTATAAATTCTTTTTTTATTAATCTTTCAACTATATCAACATCATCTTGATAATATGTAATAACTCTTATACCTGATAAATCAGTAATTTCATTTAATGGATTGGTATACTTATTAGTCTTTCTAATAATTTTTTTTCTAAAACTTTTGGTTTCTTTTGCTCTACCTTCAATATTATGAATAATAATGTCGTCATTATTAAGTAATTCTTTTAACAAGTGAACTATTCTCTCAGTAAAATCTATATACTTAGGTCTTTGTTTCTCATATGCATTTACTAAATCAACCATATTTTCCACCTTAAAACATACACCCCTCATATTTTTTATATTATAATTCTTTTGACCTGTATTGTTTAATAAGTGTGCCTGGATATTACGAAACTTTATTTTTATTCATTTGTAACGGTTAATATCCTTGATACTTTAGAAGCGCTTATTATAGACCTCTCTGAATTTTCCTTTGCACTCTTTTCACCCTCACTAACTATTTCTTTAATAATATCTTCATTTATTGCGTTGATATTAGACACTTTTAATCTCATTCTAATTGCTGTCCCATTAAAATGAGTTTCCTTAATTTGATGCCTTTTATCCTTTATTATTATGGCTTTACTTCCACTACAAATAAGAAAATCCCCACCTAACTGACATATCCTACTTGTAACATACAAACCATAACCTGAATTTTGCCAAATTGTATCTTTTTGTAATCTCATCTTACCTTTGTATTTAAAAGCCTTTCCCGATATACCAGGTTCAATTGAAAGTAAAATAGCATCAATATCATTTTTTATTTTTAGGTTTGGATTGACCGATAATGCTTGTTTAATACCTACTCCTTCATCTAAAATAGATATTTCCACCTTATCCTTTGTTGGCCAGTATTGTCCTGCAAACCAAATTGATTCCGACTCACTATGCTCTACAATATTTCTCATTAACTCTCTTATTGAATAAGATAGTATAGATTGTAATTTTTCATTTCCCCTCGATATAACCTTTGACAGCCCTATTGCTTTTCTTTCTATGGTTTCTTGAACAACCTCTTCTTTTTCATATGATTCTAATCTTAATTCTTTTACTTCTAATCTAGTAATCGGGACGTAAGTTGTACTTCCATTTGCTTCGCCTGGTTTATTACCGAAATCTTGATAAATACTTTGAAAAAATCCCATGTGTGCAGCATAATCATTGTGCTCGTAGTTTTTATCAGAAAAACTCACGTCAGGATTCTGATGAAATATCTCTCGAATCTTTGAACCAACAAGTAGCATCCCAAACGGTTCAACCGTACCAAGAAATTGATGGTCATAAACTACTTCTTTTAGCCCTTCATAATTATGCTCATTGTCACAAAATTCTATTGCATTTATAGCTGTCAAATCTACCAACCTTATTAACTTTGAACTCAACTTTGTTCACTCCCAATTTAAAGACAAATTGATTAAGTTTAAGTAGTATTATACTAAAAACTATTTCTATAGAACTATTTATTTTATATTAACATAAACATATTGTAACATTTTAAATTTTGTAATATTTTTTCTTCGTATCGTTTAAAATCTTTCTTAGGGTTTAGCTATCGAAATGTTACGACCATTACAAGTATTGGAAATACGAAATATACTGTAAAGTATCCCCCCATTATTAAAAAAACACCCACAATAATTGTGAGTGTTAGACTGAATCTGGTTCCTTATTTCTTTTAATCGAACGATACAAAGTTGCTTTTGAAACACCTGTAATTTCTTCAATTTCTTTTACAGTATACTGCTCTGTATCATATAGTTTCATTGCTTTTTCAACTAGTTTATTATCTTTTTTCGGTCTACCACCTACACGACCTCTTGCTCTTGCACTCTCTAAACCAGCTCTAGTTCGTTCTGAGATTAAATCCCGCTCCATCTCAGCAAGAACAGCTAACATCTTAAACATAGCCTTACCGACTGCTGTAGTAGTGTCTATGTTGTCTCTAATACTAACTAATTCAATTCCTCTCTCTTGTAGTTCTTCTGACCATTCAATTAATTTTTTTGTTGAACGACCTAGACGGTCTAGCTTGTAAACACACAAGACATCGCCTTCTCTCGCATATTTAAGTAACTCCTGTAACTGCGGTCTATCGTCTCTCATACCGCTTATCTTCTCTTTATATAGCTTTTCACACCCTAATTTCTCTAATGCATCTAATTGTAAATCTAAAGATTGGTCAAGAGTGCTTACCCTCGCATATCCAATTTTCATATAAACTTTATCCCCCATATTTTTTCTTGAATTGTATCAAAAAGGTAGTTTGAAGTAAATAAAGATGCATTGTTTTTGAGACGGTTTTTGACACTTTTTATACAAGCTTATATTCAATATTATTTCCACAAAAGATTTGTATCATAAACATTCGTTTTTGATACACTCAATCTTTTTCAGCCCTCTTTGAGAATTCTTCATTATGAATAATAAGTTCGTAGAAGATACGAATGATTGTTAATAACAAACAGATATTTTTCATGTTCTGCTCCATTCGTATCGTAAAGTTCTTTAACCAATTAATTTATTTGAATACATCGTACTTACACTGTAGCAACTAATTTGCTCTCTGCTCTATCATTCAACCAACTAAATATACTTCCTTTATTGGCTTGATATAGCAATTCAAAAGGTATTCGTTCTTCTCTTACTATTTCTTTCAGTTCACATTGAACCTTCCTGCCGTATCTACTCCATCTATTTTTGTAATCTCGTTTTAAATGAAGTCCTTTTTTTAAATTAGTCAAACGATTAATATTCCATTGAGTTGTTCCGATATTCCTAACATCTTCTATTACATGGTACTTTGACAACTCATTCATAATGAATTCGTCATTTATGTTATGAATGGAAGGAGCACATGAAACTTTAGGTCTAAGACGGAACTCAAATCTTGTTTTATATACATGTTCAATCTCTTTTTTTCTTGCTTGTTCTTTCTTGTTTCTATCATAGACAGCTAACTTAGACTTACTATAATTAGAACCAATATAGTAGCCACTCCATTCACTCCTACTATAAACCTTGGTATTTCCATGTGGCTTCAAAAAAACGTGTTTACTGTAATCCACTTTAGAATCAAAAGCAATATCAATCCTCTTTATCTTCCAATCAAAGCTAAATAATATCTCTCTAATGCTCTTTGGCATATTGATTAATGTTTCATTTTGAAGAATTAACATTGCATTATAATATTTAAGTGAATACATATTTCTCGGATTTAGATTTAAAACGAAAAATGGGTCTTTACTGGCTATCGAACTATAAAAATAATCGTTCCCTCTGCTGAATGCAAAATAATTCTTAAGGTACTGCTTTTCTTCAATAGATAATGTTGCAACTAAAATTAATGTATCTACATTTATTGTTATGTCATACTCCCTCAATACTCATCATCCTCTACAAACTTTGTCTAACTCAATATAAATATTTTATTAACCATTACTTACCACTATAAGTAGACTCACTTAGTATTAATATAGGTGGCTAATTATGGTTACGCTCAAGTTTAATTTTGGGGAATTCCATAGTAGTATGAATCTGGGCTGGTATTTCTCTTATTATCGTTCCTGCCTCATCATATTCATTTAATACAACATTAGAAACCACATCATAGGTTTGAACCCTTTCTATTCTTTTACTTCGTTTGCTTTGCTTGTCTCCTTCTGACTGTATAGCATAACGATTAAGATATTTTACTCCACTATTACTGTATTTGCTTATTGTCTCTCTACTACATCCTAGCTTTTCTCCTACACTTGCCATTGAAGGATACTCTCTAAAGCTTTTCTTTTCAAAGTCATATACAGTTACTCCAATAGCTTTATCTTTTTGAATATGTTCATAGAAAGGTAAAAAATCAATATTATCTATGCAGTAATTGTCGTTTGAGTCTATTCTATCAATTGTCGGTCTTAGCATCTTATCGTTATCTGATTGCAAGTATTTTTCTGTTTGCTCTAACCATTTTCTCCAATGCTCTGGTTTTTCCTTCTTAATGTAACTAACTAATTCTTTTCCTAAAGGAAGTTCATATTTTATCCCTTTCTTCATATAATCTACTCGTTTCTCTGTTCTTGATTTTGCACTATACCCGCTTCTAATCAATAATTTACTACTTTCATTCGCTACTTCTTCTAGACCTACTAATACTTTTAGTTCCATAATTCCTCATCCTCATCTCTTTTTAGTATAAATTCGATTGGAGTTTCTCCACCCCAATAATTTGTTAATATGTCTGTATCAATATCCTGTCTACATAATACTTCAAGTAATATATCAGCCATGCTTTCTACCAAAGCTAATTTTCTTTCTTCGACAATTTCGTTCATTTTCATCCTCCTAACTTCAGTAGGGTAGTATGCGATACCAAAATAGTAGCATAAATAACCTCTTGAGTAGTATGATAAAGCAATAAAATTAAATTGTCAACTAAATAAATTGATTTAATACTACCTTTATGCTACCATTGTTATAACAACTAATAGGAGGAATATTATGAATGGCATTGAATTCGGCAAGGAACTTAAGAAAATAAGGGGACAAGTAGGCTACCCTTCTAAACCGCTATCAGAAAAAATAGGGAAGGCTATAACCTATGTGTCACAATTAGAAAGGGGACTAATTAAGAACCCAGATTTCGATTCCTGCGTAAAATTATTAAAGGAACTTTCATTTCCTATAAATAAGATTGAGGATTTTTTATATTCATTTGGAATTGTTTCAGAGCAACGTAAAGAACAAGAGCTAAAACAAAACAAGATTAACTCTGAGAGTAATGAGAGAGCTAAAGAGGAAGCTAATGATGACTATATTAAATATTATTATCCTTGGCTTTATGATGATGAAAAAGCAATTACTAAGCTAAAAAAGAAGAATGAAAATCTATTAACCATCTTTAACTCTATGGTAGAAAATGATTACTCTAGAGCTGAAAAAGTTATTACTAATATTGTCAAATTATCTCATAGTAAGGATTCTTTTGACTTCTTCTGTTCATTATTTGAATATGACTTCTTCTCTATAACGGCTTATGAAAAAGAAAAGCTAATTCAATTAATTCAAGAAATGAATTTAGACGACAGTAAAACTTTTGATTGGGAGGGAGAAGAATGAAAGTAGCATTATATGTTCGTGTTTCAACAGAAGAACAAGCAGAGGAAGGTTATTCAATAGAGGGACAAATTAAAGTACTCACAGACCATTGCAATAAAAATAACTATACTATCTCTAAAATTTATAAAGATGAAGGTATCAGTGGTAAATCTACTGATAGACTAGGTTTACAAAATTTAATTTCTGATTGCTCAAATGGTTCGTTTCAAAAAGTTTTAGTATGGAAAATCTCACGCATTTCCAGAAAACAATTAGATTTTTTAAACATCATTGAGGTTTTCAAGAATAATAACATTGTTTTTTTCAGTCTTAGTGAAGCTATAGATGGTTCTACTCCTACTGGAACAGCCATGTTACAAATGATGGGTACTTTTGCCGAATTAGAAAGAAATCAAATTGTAGAAAATGTAAAGTTAGGAATGAACCAACGTGCTCGAGAAGGAAAATGGAATGGTGGAGCTCTCTTAGGCTATAAATCAGAGAACAAAAGGTTAATAATTGTAGAAAATGAGTCTATTATTGTTAGACGTATATTTCAATGGTATGTAGCAGGAAAAGGTTACAAAGCTATCGCACATCAATTAAATAAAGAAGGTTTCAAAACAAAAAGAAAAAAAGATTTTTCTATTACTTCAATCCGTACTATCTTATTAAATCCAACTTATGCAGGATATATTTGTTTCAATAAAACTACTGATTGGACAAATAAACGAAGGAGTGGTAAAAACGAAGAACCTATTCTAGTTAGAGGTGACCATGAGGCTTTAATCTCTCTCGAAACATGGGAATCGAGTCGAACTATAATGAAAAGTAAATCTCATAAACCAGCTAAAACTTTTACTGGTCATTTTCCACTAACCACTTTACTTAGATGCCCTTCATGTGGTCAAGGTATGATTGGACACCATTCAAAGAAATCTAAAAATAGTGATGAATATCTTCGTTACTATCAATGTGGAAACTCTCACTATAAAGGCTCTGTTGTTTGCAAATCAAACCTAATACGGGCAGATTATGCTGAACAATATGTATTCAATCAAATTGAAAAGATAACTTCTGACAAATCATATTTATTAGATATCACCAATAAGGTAAACAACAAAGTAGCCAATTTAAAAATGCCATTAAAAGAGCAATTACAGTATTTAGAGCGTGAAATAAAAAACGTTCAAACTAACATTGAAAAATATCTAAGCCTCTTTGAGGGAGACAAAATAGATGGCTCTATCCTTAAAAACAAAATTACTACTTATGAAGAAGAATTATCTGAATTAGAATCTAAGAAATTTGAAATAAGTTATCAGCTTGAACAACCAACAGTAAAAGAAATATCGTTTGACAGAATATATCATGCTTTAATTAGCTTTTCAAAAGTATTAACCACTGTAGAGCCAGAAAAACTTAAACATTTCTTACATAATATCATTAAAGAAATAACTGTTAATAAGGGCTCTTCACCTAAAGAAAGAAGTATCAAAGACATCGTTCTGTTCTTTGATACTTCTATAAAAAATTCAAACCATGTGATTACTTATGGTACGGTTCACCCTTCAGAATCCTAAAAGCTCGGTAAACCTGCTCTACCAACACTAACTTCATTAACTGATGTGGCAATGTCATTTTACTAAAGGACAATTTTTCGTCAGAACGTTTCAATACATCTTCGTGTAAACCAAGAGATCCGCCAATGACAAAAGCGATTTTACTTCTACCATAAGTCATGAGAGACTCCATATCGTTTGCTAGCTGCTCCGAACTTTTCATTTTCCCTTCTATTGCTAAGGCAATTACATATGTGTCCAATCCTATTTTAGCTAAAATTCGATCACTTTCTTTTTTCTTAACAATTTCCATATCGGCTTCACTTAAATTTTCAGGTGCTTTTTCATCTGGTACTTCCACTAAATCGATTTTGGCATATGCACCTAATCGCTTTGTATATTCCTCTATCCCCATTTTTAAATACTTTTCTTTTAATTTTCCCACCGATACAATTTGTATATTCACAGGTTATCCACCTTTACATTTCGTTTACAAACAAGTTATGCACATCACTTATACACATATCCACAGCACTTATCTACATATTGTGTTTCAATTTTCATTAGCCACAATATATAATGCAGAGCTTTCACAGTATGAACAAACTGTGGATAACTTTTCTTCATTCTTAATCTCTTCTAGCATTGGAAATGTTTTTTGTTCCGCTACAAACATGTCTAAAGCGTGATTTATATGGTTTTCGCAACTGAATATTCTCACTTCTATCTCTCCTTTCGTTGTCGGAATACTTTTAATAGTTATACACAAAACACCTATCGTTATCCACAACTTATTTTACCAAACAAAAAACGAGTAGGAAAGACAAGCCTTTCTTTCTCTACTCGCTGTGTAAATCTTTCATTTACATTATTAAGTTATCCACATGTTTATAATTCAGATGATTCTTTTAAAACGAGTGTTAATTCGACTAACTTTCCTTGTCTGTATACTTTGACTTTCAGTTCGTCTCCAGTTTCCTTTTCATTGTATAAGTGTTTTCGTAACTCAATCGTATTCTCTACTTTTTCTCCATCCATTTCTACAATAACATCATATGATTTCATCCCTGCTGATGCAGCTGGAGTTCCTTCCACTACCTCGTCAACTACTACACCAGTTGTAACTTCCCCTGGTAGTTTTAAAGTTTCTTTTTGATGAAATGCAGGTACATTCGTCAAGTCAATAAGGGTGATTCCCATCGATGGACGATTTACTTTTCCATTTTGCTCTAAATCCTCAATGATTGGAATAGCCGTATTGACTGGAATAGCTAGACCAATTCCTTCAATTGTAGATTCAGATATCTTCATCGAGTTAATACCGATAAGCTGACCTGCCAGATTGATCAAAGCTCCTCCACTGTTACCAGGGTTAATCGCTGCGTCTGTTTGTAAGACCTCTGACTGCCAATCCTCTAAACCATCTCCGTTTAAATCAACTGGTACCGCACGATCTTTACCTGATACCACACCTGTCGTAACGGAGCCATAAAAATCAAGTCCTAATGGGTTACCGATAGCAATTACAGTTTCTCCTTGCTTTAATACTTCTGAGTCTCCAAATTCTATAACCGCTTCTACACCGGCATCGTCAATTGCCAGAACCGCTAAATCTGACCAAATATCTCCGCCTACAATACTTGCTTCTACTTTAGATCCATCAGCCAATGTTACTTCCACTGATTTTGCATCTTCAATAACATGATAATTTGTAATTACATATGCTTTACCATTTTCTTTCTTATAAATAACACCTGATCCTGTGCCTGCATCCTGAGTAGCTTCTGATTGACTCCAGAAGTTTGTAACGGATTGAATGTTCGTTATTCCTACAACCGCACTAGAAGCTTTTTCTACAGCACCTGTTACATCTGTCGTGACATCTACTGAAAGCTGCTCGGTTTGTTTGATTGTTTCACTCGATTTTGTTTCACTGTCTGAAGGCAGGTTGGTCACCACGGAAGGTATTAAAAACCAAACAAGTAATGCACCAACTAATACACCTGCTAGTCCACTAAAGAAATAGCCAGCAACTCCTCGCTTTTTCCCTCCTCGTTTTTCGGGTTCTATTGGAGATTGTTCATTAGGTAGCTGTGGTCCATACGGGTTATTTGTATCCATCTTTCTCTTCCTCTCTGTTTCTAATAATCCTGTATTAACAATGTACCCATTCCACATTAAAATAAGATGAAAATTACTTGAAAAATAAATAAAAGTTCCAAATACTATTCATTCATAGTATTTGGAACTTCGATTTTTTAGACATGCACTAGCTCTGTTGGTTTATTTGCATCCGTGTCATGAAGATGCACATATTCTCCTGCAATCACACCACAGGACTGAAGTGTTTGTGCCACACTCATACGAGCCAGGTCCTTCATATTATTATCTTTGCTTAAATGTGATAAGTAGATATTCGTATTTTTCAGATCAATTACTTCACTCATGGCAACTGCAGCATCCTCATTGGAGACATGTCCCACGTCACTTAATATTCTTCGCTTAACTGACCAAGGATAACGACCCATCTGCAGCATACTAACATCGTGATTGCTTTCAAAGACAAAGGAGTCTGCCCCTTTAATAAGACCTTTCATCCGATCGCTCACGTAACCAGTATCTGTTATTAAAACAAGCTTCCTGTCGTTTTCGTGAAAAATGTAAAACATCGGGTCTGCTGCATCATGAGATACAGCAAAAGATTGGATATCAATGGACCCAAACTGTTTTACTGTTTCCATATCAAATTGAAACCGCTGGTCTAGTGGAACTTTTCCGATAAGCGGATCCATTGCAGACCAGGTTTTTTCATTTGCAAAAATAGGAACTCCATACTTTCTAGCTAAGACCCCTAATCCTTTAATATGATCACTATGCTCATGTGTTATAAAAATCCCTGATAGCTTTTTAATATCACGATCTATTTCCTGAAATAGCTCATCCATCTTTTTGCCACTTAGTCCTACGTCTACTAAAAAGGAATGCTCTTCATTTTCCACATAAACAGCATTACCGCTACTACCACTTGCTAATACACTGAACTTCATTGTTAAAACTCCTTATTCTACTACTGTTTGTTCCGTCTCTTTTGGTATCTTAATAACTCTTCCTTCTACTGCATTTACAAAATGTTCCTCAGTTTTTCCATCTATTAGTTCTACAACAATATGCCATGTTGGTGCAAAAACTTGTGTCTCTGTTACCTGAGCCAAAGTCGAGTATCCAAGTTCAATTTCTTTTATTGTTGAGTCTGGTTTTAAAAGAATATTATCATACAATATTTTAATCACCTGTAAATGCGGCACCAATTTTTGCGACACATTATAATTCTCTAAGTCGTCTAGTATAGTCTGTTCATAACCAATAAGCTCGTTTTTATCATTCCAATGAACTACCAGCCTTGCATTCGAATTATAGTAAACCAGTCGTTTATCAACTTGTTGAAAGAACGTAGCTGTTTTACTTTCTTCATCTATATCCCAAAGGCCATAGGCTGATCCTCTTATTACTTGGTCATGTACTATTTTTTCTAGTGTATTTTCATCGGTTATTTTTATAGGTTCATTAAGAGTGCTGACTAGTTTGACGCTGTCATGTATTTCGACTGTTTGATTTTCCATTCCTTCTATTTCTTCCAGTTTAAAATTATGGACGGTGCCTGAAACATAAGAAGCTTCATGGATCCCTTTATCTGTCTCCAAAATTTTTATATTATCCAAAAAAAGCTTTTCCGAGATAGGTGTATCATTAGGAATGTCAATTTGTTGAGATTCAGTATACCGATTCATATATAGCGAAAGTAAGAATACGTTTAAAATAGAAAATACAATAATAAATATAGTCTTTGTTTTATTCCAATCCATATTTTGCACCTCCTAATAACTCGGGAGATATACGTATCCAGCTTCCACTCTCCACGTAGTACCAAGAAGGTTCCAGATTAAACTGAGACTCGGTCTCATCTCGGGATAAATAATATCCAATTACAACATCATCAATAGTACTCGTATCAGTATCTGTTGCAGTAGATAGAAAATCATAAATTGACTGTCCTGAAGCTAGCTGTACTTCCCTTGTTTTCAAAGGAACAGCAGCAGTAAGCGTGTAAAGAGGGCGCATATATTGATGCACTCGATCAGTTCCCCACTTTAGTGAGATTTCATATATCTCCCTACCAAAAACCGGTAGGCCAGCAAAATACAGTTGATAATTAATTTGACGATTTTCAGTATTCATTCGGGAATAGCGGTAGTCATCTGTCCATCCGTTATGCTCATTGACAAAATTTAAGCTATTTTGAATGAGATCTACAGACTTTGCTGGGTTTTCATTCTCCGAAGCAGGATGAACATAGTTTAAACTTCTAGTACTAAAATTCACTTTCATTAACGCACTATCATCCGTGAATTGTTGTTCATTCATACTAACAGGATTACTTCTCACTAGGTTTGGATTATTAAATAGAGCATCTTTAAATTTATCGGTATTAATGTCTTTAATGGAATAAGTATAACTCAGGATATTTTCTGGTGTCGATGAAACGTATACCGATAATTTATCGTCTGTAATTATTTCATTATACACTTGCATAGTTTCTGTATGCTTTAAAATACGATTGGTAAACCCTGCATTATTTACTTTTTCTGCAGTTGCCGTATACATCTTCTGCTGTGATGTACTTATAAAATAAATGTTTAAACTATCCGAGGTTTCCACATTCCAATCGATTATTAAACGATTAAAAT
This sequence comes from Psychrobacillus sp. FSL K6-1415, assembly GCF_038003185.1. NCBI lineage: Bacteria > Bacillati > Bacillota > Bacilli > Caryophanales > Bacillaceae > Psychrobacillus > Psychrobacillus sp. FSL K6-1415. The sequence continues at coordinate 4,234,784 of NZ_JBBOOQ010000001.1, forward strand.
GAGCATCCGGAAAAACCTGTTCTGTAAAATTTAAGCTAGTGCCTAAAACTTCAACAGGGACATCTGCTGCAAAAAAGAAACTTGCACGATTAGGTGTTTTTATAAACTCATTTATTTGATCGGTACTTAACTTATTACTAGATAACTCGACCTTTTGAATTTCCCATTTTTTCATGTTAATGAACACTGATTCGATTGGTTGACTGTTAAAAGTTCCTTTTAGCCCATCCTTTTGGCTAACAATCATACGATACGGTTTGATAATGTCTTCCATTTCCTTTTTTTCAGCAATGGCTATATCTACAGTTGTTCCTTCATTTGACTGGATAACCGGTGAATATGTCCATATAGCAAAAGTTAAGGAAAAACTGAGGAGAATAAGTAAGACTAAAACAACTGATTTTACTTGCTCAATATATTTCAATCCCATTCACCTACCTCATCCGTTAAAATATCCAATGTGAAGAAAATGGTCGTTCCTTGGCCTTCTTCGCTTTCTGCCCATATTCTACCACCATGGGCTTCAATCATTTCCCGGGCAATTGCTAAACCTAGCCCTGTACCACCCATAGATCTTGCTCTTGCTCGATCTACTCTGTAAAAGCGATCAAAGACTCGATCTACATTTTCAGATGGAATCCCCATTCCATCATCAGAAATCATTACTTTCAAAATGGAATCCGTCACAACTACCCCAAAACGTATATTCCCACCATCTGGAGAATATTTAATCGCATTTGAGATAATATTATCGATTACTTGTGTTAACTTATCAGTATCGATATCCACATAATAGGCTTTATCTGAGAGCATGCGGACAAAGGTAACATGATCAGACTTGGAAAGTTCAAATCTGTCTATAATCCGGTTGAAGAACTGATTAAAATTAACAATCTCTCGATTCAAATCATAGTCTCTGCTATCCATTTTAGATAATTGTAGAAGATCATTTACAAGTCGAATCATTCGATGGGTCTCTGTTTGAGTTACTTGTAAGAAAGAGGGAGCTATTTCCTCGTCTTTCCAAGCACCATCAGCTAACGCCTCCAAGTAACTACTCATTGTAGTAAGTGGTGTACGTAATTCATGGGAAACATTCGCTACAAATTCTCTTCTTTCTATATCCACTTTTTCTTGTTCGGTATTATCGTGTAATACTGCGATTAAACCGTTAACGAAGCCAGTTTCTTTTTGAATAACCGAAAAATTGGCACGTAAGATAAATGGCCGTTCATTGGAGCTTAAATCCAAGTTAAGAGCTTCTTTTAAGTGTATTAAATCTTCAAAGGAGTGTTCGGAGTCTATTCCAAGCACAGATATAATCGGACGATTTAATACCATTTCCCTTGGTATACGCAATAATCTAAGTGCAGGATCGTTTATCAATATAACTCTACCTTTACGGTCAGTTGCTAATACCCCATCTGTCATGTTGGTTAAAACGGAGGCTAGCTTTCTTCGTTCTGCTTCCGTTGTAGATTGAGATTCTTGCAGTCTATTCGTCAAATGATTAAAAGCAATTGCCAGTTGTCCAATTTCATCACTTCCATATACTCGTACTTTTCTGGAAAAGTTACCTTTTGCCATGGCTTGAGCTTGTCGTCTCATATCGGAAATTGGACGTGTAATTGTCTGGGCAATTAGTATTCCTAATATAACTGTAATGACTAAAGCCATTGCAGTACCTCCGGCAAGTATTCGATTAATTTCATTCATCTGTCCAAACACATTTTCAATATTAGATTCTATATATAATGTTCCAATTACTTCTCCCTTTGAAATAATAGGTGTAGCTAAAACCCAAATTCTAACATCACTTTTTCTATCTAACGATATATTTTCTTGTGCAGCTTCTGCTGTAATGGATTTACGAACTAGATCATCCATTGATCGTTGGCCAACAATCGACTGGTTGTTTGAATCTGAGGTTGCCAAAATCTGATACCTAGCATCTATAACGCGTACTTCTTTAATATCAATTGAATTGAGACCAGCCAAAATAGAATATAAACTTTGTTCTGGTGTTTGGTCTTCTTCGCTCCGTATTTTTATCATTTCTTCCCGTGCACTATATTCTATTAAGCTAACTCGATCGGTTATTGATTCTTGAAAGTTTTCCCTTAATGTCTTCTCTAGGCCACGAACAAAATATAATCCTATAATTTGCATAGCAATAATAATAAGTAATACATAAATCAGCACAATCTTTACGTGAATCGATTTAAAGTATCCAACCTTTTGCATTAAATTCTACTCCTGTTCAGGACTTCGTAAATAGTATCCTACACCTCTTCTAGTTACTATCCATGTTGGATGACTTGGATTATCTTCAATTTTTTCACGTAATCGTCGAATTGTTACATCTACTGTACGGACATCACCAAAGTAATCGTACCCCCATACTGTTTGTAGTAAATGTTCACGAGTCATGACTTGTCCTATATGTTTTGCCAAGTAATGCAAAAGCTCAAATTCTCGATGCGTTAGCTCTATTGTTTCTTCCCTTTTTAACACCAGATACGCATCTGGTTGAATAGTCAGTGGACCAATAACTATTTCATTTGTCAACACTTCTGCATCTTCTTGAATAGTTTGGTGTCTACGCATATTTGCTTTAACTCGAGCGATTAATTCTCTAGTACTAAATGGTTTTGTAACATAATCATCTGCACCTAGCTCTAGTCCCAGCACTTTATCTATCTCTGAATCTTTTGCAGTCAGCATGATAATAGGAAAATCATATTTTTTTCGAATTTCTCTACAAACTTCCATTCCATCTTTGTTAGGAAGCATAATATCTAATAACATTAAATCTGGTTGATCCTCTTCTACCTTCTTTAATGCCTCATCGCCATTATATGCACAGGCTACTTGATACCCTTCTTTTTTTAAGTTAAATTGCAGTATGTCTGCAATTGGTTTTTCGTCATCTACAACTAATATTTTCTTACTCATTTTTAGTCCCCCTTATTCTCGTATTCTATATTTAACTCAATTGAATTATTTTTAACAATAATAATATTAACTTTAACATTGTTTTAGGCTTCATGCATCTCTCAAGAAGCGGTGGTGCTATAGTTCGACTTACTTTGACAAATTATTTCCCAGGAAATTCATAAAAAAGAGACAGTCCATATTGCGACTGTCTCTATATATTATTTATTTAATACAGTTAAAGGATTAATTGTAACACCATTTTTTTCCACTTCGAAATGTAGATGTGTTCCTGTAGAACGCCCAGTACTTCCCATTACACCAATTTTAGTGCCTGTTGGAACTACTTGCCCTACTTCCGCTGTAATAGAAGAAAGATGTGCATACGTTGTTTTGTACCCATTTTGATGATCGATGATTACACGGTTGCCATATGTACCATCCCAACCAGCCGCAACTACAATTCCATTATCTGCTGCTTTTATTGTAAAACCACTTGGTCTTGCGATATCGATACCTTCATGTTGGCGGCCCCAACGATATCCCATTTTACTAGAAATATATCCACCTTCAGCTGGCCAAGCAAATACTCCCGAGCCGCGTGAAGGAATTACTTTCGTTCCTTTTAATACAATGTGCTCTTTTGGTTCTACAAGAATTTTTTCTTCTACAATAGATTGACCAACTTGTACTCCATTCACTTTGCGAATTAAGTAAGTTGCCTCTTTTTGACCATCCGAACCTTCTTGTTTTACCTTCGTATCACCTTTATACATATCCTCTGTTTCTTCTACTTTTTTCGTATGTATTATGGCTTCTACTGCTTTTTTCTCATACTGTACTTCTATATTAATAAGTGGTTTTAGAACTGTTACATTTAACTCTTGACCTATTTGTAATACGGTAGAATCCGTTACACCAGGATTAAGTGCTATAAGTTCTGCAGATGTTAAATTATGCTTATTAGCAATAGTTCCTAAAACATCGCCTTCTGCCACAGTATATAACTCTTTTTCTAATGTTCCTTCTAAAAGTAGTTTCACAGCATCATCTGGTGAAACAATCCGATTAGGAGCTGTGTCTACTGTAACTCCTGATACTTTTTCTTTTAAGATTAAATTAGCAATACGAGTTTCATTTTCTTTTAACTTGGGTAAAGATTCACTAGTATTATTTCTAGCTTCCAGTGTGTTCAGCTCTTCTTCTGAAACAAAATGTAACTTTAGTTTTCTTAAAGCTTCATCGTAAGCCTCTAAGTCTTTGACGTAGACTGCCATCTCGTCATTGATCGATAATGCAAATGCTTTTGCCTCTACTTCTATTAAGCCATCCAGCTTTTGAAGTGTAGTCTCGTCATTTGTATTGGGAGTAAATACTTGTTCTGGTACTACCGATAAATTAGATCCAGCTGTTAAAGTCATGTTTTTAAACTGGGAGCTAGATTCTTCAATCTTTTTGTCGAGCATTGATTGTATTTTGGTTTGATCCGAAATAGCCCCTACATATTGACCATCCGTATATATATGGTATATTTCTTTTAATGTATTGCTTTCACTTTCTTTTGCAAAAGCCATATTAAACGAAATACTTGAGATAAGTAAAACTGATACGGCTGCTTTTTTCACCATATTTGACTTTCCGTTTGAAAGAACATCCAGTTTTGATACCTTTTGTTCCTCATTCTTACTTTTCAAAAACATGATAAAGCCCCTTCCAAACTATCTGTAAAATCTTCAATCATTTTCATGCTTCTCTAATTTAACATATTTGAAATGAAGATGTGTAGCTTTCTAGACGGTTGTAAAGAAACTGTAGTATTGGTTCCATATATTACATTATTTTTTCAATTTATGGAAATATATAATCGTTTTTACCTAATAATTCGATTTTTATAAATTAGTTTTCTCCAAATTATTCATATTTTATACATAAAGCAGTAAAAATCTTTGTTATATTTGTCATAATAGAAGATTCACATAGTGAAACTTTTTCAAATTTCTACATTAACAGACAAAAAAACGTCAAAAAGCTTATGCTTCTTGACGTTTTTTGTGTTCACTATTTCCAAACACTTGTAATGATATTAGTTTGGGTACGATCTGGTCCAACTGAGAAGATGGATATTTGTACTCCTGTAAGTTGAGAAATACGCTCTAAGTAATGACGAGCTGTTTCAGGAAGTTCATCTAAAGATTTACAGTTAGTAATATCTTCACTCCAACCAGGCATTTCTTCGTAAACTGGTTCACATTCACTTAAAATACGAAGATTAGCTGGATATTCTGTAATTAATTCACCTTTATACTTATATGCAGTACATAATTTAACTGTATCTAAACCAGTCAATACGTCAATAGAGTTAACTGTTAAATCAGTTAAACCACTTACGCGTCGAGCATGTCTAATTACTACTGTGTCAAACCAACCAATACGACGTGGTCTACCTGTAGTTGTCCCATATTCTTTACCAACTTCACGGATTTGATTTCCTATTTCATCAAATAACTCCGTTGGGAAAGGACCATCACCTACACGTGATGTATATGCTTTACAAACACCTACTACATGGTTTATTTTTGTTGGACCTACTCCCGCACCAATTGTTACTCCACCAGCTACTGGATTTGAAGAAGTTACAAATGGATAGGTACCTTGATCGATATCCAACATAACTCCCTGTGCACCTTCAAATAAAACACGACGACCATCATCTAATGCGTCATTTAATACTTTTGAAGTATCCGTAACATATTTGGCGATCTCTTGCCCATAGGTATAGAATTCTTCTAAAATTTCCTCTGAAGTAAATCCTTCTGTTTCGTAAAACTTCTCAAACATTCTATTCTTTTCTTGTAAGTTAAGTTCTAATTTTTCTTTAAACACTTCATAGTCCAGAAGGTCAGCAATACGGATTCCAACACGTGCAGCTTTGTCCATATAAGCCGGTCCAATACCTTTACCTGTCGTACCAATTTTATTTGCTCCTCTGCGAGCTTCTTCCACTTCATCTTGTTTTAAGTGGTATGGAAGAATAACATGTGCACGATTAGAAATACGTAAGTTTTCGGTTGTTACTCCGCGTTCATGCAATCCTTTTAGTTCTTTCACAAGTGCTCTAGGATCTACTACCATTCCGTTTCCTATAACAGAAATTTTATCTTTATAGAAAATTCCTGATGGAATCAAGTGAAGCTTGTACGTTTCTCCTCCAAAAATAATTGTATGACCTGCATTATTACCGCCTTGGTAACGTGCAATTACTTCTGAGTTTTCGGATAGAAAGTCTGTGATTTTCCCTTTACCTTCGTCTCCCCATTGTGTTCCAACTACTACTACTGATGGCATTTGCCAGCACCTCCGTCAGACATTTCATATGTCCTGATTCAAACAGTGTAATTGTACCAATCTAAATGCACTTAGTCAACTGATTTAATGCAAAAACACGAACACAAAATGCACTATTACATTTATTGTTCGTGTTTTTATCATCAAATTCTGCCATTATTAACTATTTTTTAAGAGTACTTACCAAAAAGCTTAAACACTTGCACTTTTCTAGTCTAGCTCCAGCGCCTAGCCCCTCGAGTCGCTTCAGGCTTTCAAGTAAAGGCAAAGAGCGCTTTTACGTGAAATCCTTCCATCGCTTGTCAGGGCTACATAGGCGCTTGCACTTTTCTTATTACGCTGGGGGTGCTGCTTGGTGTTGACTCCAGTCGATGTTAACGAATTTGTTAAACTCTTTAACAAACGCAAGTGTAACAGTTCCAGTTGGACCATTACGTTGTTTAGCAATAATAATCTCTATCATGTTCTGATTTTCTGTTTCTTTATCGTAATAATCTTCACGGTACAGGAAAGATACAATATCTGCATCCTGCTCAATAGATCCAGATTCACGTAAATCAGACATCATCGGTCGCTTATCTTGACGTTGCTCAACTCCACGGGATAACTGAGACAAGGCAATTACAGGGACCTGTAATTCACGAGCTAATCCTTTTAAGGACCTGGAAATTTCCGAAACCTCTTGTTGTCGGTTAGCTTGGCTGCCTCCACTACCTTGAATTAACTGTAAATAATCAATCAAAATCATCCCTAAACCAGACTCTTGTTTTAATCGACGACACTTAGCACGGATTTCATTTACCCGAATACCCGGAGTATCATCAATATAAATACCTGCATTTGATAGACTTCCCATCGCCATTGTAAGCTTACGCCAATCCTCGGTTGTAAGTGCTCCTGTACGAAGTACCTGTGCATCTATATTCCCCTCTGCACAAAGCATACGCATAACTAACTGTTCCGCACCCATCTCTAAACTAAAAATTGCTACGTTTTCATCTGTTTTAGTCGCTACATTTTGCGCAACATTCAGAGCAAATGCTGTTTTCCCTACAGAAGGACGGGCAGCAACAATGATCAAATCATTTCTTTGGAAACCAGCTGTAATTCTGTCTAAATCTCTAAACCCTGTCGGTATACCGGTAACATCGCCCTTTCGTGTATGAAGTTTTTCTATATTATCGTATGTTTCCACTAAAACGTCTTTAATATGCTCGAAATCACCAGCATTTTTTCGGCTTGCGACTTCCATCATTTTTCTTTCGGCTTCAGCTAATAATGCTTCTACTTCATCTTCCCTAGTAAAGCCATCTTCTACTATGGTAGTAGCTACACGTATTAAACGACGTAAAATAGATTTTTCTTCTACAATTTTGGCGTAATATGCTATGTTGGCGGCGGTTGGAACTGCATTGGCAATTTCACTAATATATGAAATTCCCCCTACATCTTCTAGCTCTTTTTTTGCAGAAAGTTCTTCAGTTACGGTTACAACATCTATTGCCTTACCTTTATCACTTAAATGAAGCATAGTCTGGAATATCTTCTGATGTGCTACACGATAAAAATCTTCAGCGAGCAAGATTTCTCCAGCGGTAATTAATGCTTGTGGTTCTAAAAATATTGCCCCAATGACAGATTGTTCGGCTTCTTGGTTATGCGGCGGTACACGGTCCAACATTGGATCGCTCATTGACCTCTCTCCTTACGATTCTTCTGCAACAAGAACTTTTAATGTCGCTATAACTTCATGATGAAGTTTCACAGGGACGTTCGTATATCCTAATGCTCGAATTGCGTCATCTAATTCCATTTTGCGTTTATCTAATTTAATACCATGAGATTTCTCTAATTGAGAGGCAATTTGTTTCGTTGTAATTGAACCAAAAAGTCGACCGTCATTTCCAGACTTTGCTTTTAACTCTACTGTTAATTGCTCTAATGTTTCTTTTAATTTGTTTGCTTCTGCTAACTCTTGAGCCGCTTCTTTTTCAGATTTTTTCTTTTGCCCTTCAAGAGCACTTAATGCAGCTGCATTTACTTCTACTGCTAATTTGTTTTTTAGTAAAAAGTTATGAGCATAACCATCTGCTACATTTTTGATCTCGCCTTTTTTTCCTTTACCTTTTACGTCTTTTAAGAATACTACTTTCATTCTTCATTTCCTCCTTCAATTGTATCTGTAATTGCATTTTTTAGTAGTGATATTGCTTCGTCTATCGAGGTATCTTCCAACTGACAGGCGGCATTAGTTAAATGCCCTCCACCATTTAGTTTTTCCATAATAATTTGAACATTGATATCACCTAATGATCGGGCACTGATCCCTAACGTGGAATCACTTTTCCGCCCTATCACGAAAGAAGCTGCCACATTATTCATCGTCAACAAAATATCCGCTGTTTGAGCAAGCAATACCTGACTATAAGAGACGTTTTCCATTCCGTTAGCAATAGCAATGCCATCTCTAAAAAACTCTACATTTTGGACTATTTTAGAGCGTTCAATATAAGTATCAATGTCTTCCTTCAACATTCGTTGAACGAGAATTGTATCTGCACCATGCGTACGTAAATAGGATGCCGCTTCAAATGTTCTTGCTCCTGTACGTAGGGTAAAGCTTTTCGTATCTACAATAATACCAGCAAGCATAGATGTTGCTTCTAACATGGATAACTTTTCATTTTTCGGTTGATACTCAATTAGTTCAGTTACTAATTCTGATGTAGAGGATGCGTATGGTTCCATATAAACAAGCATCGTATTTGAAATAAATTCTTCTCCACGTCGATGATGATCGATCACAACAATCTTCTCTGCCTTTTGAAGAAGCTTTTCATCAATAACTAAGCTCGGTTTGTGTGTATCTACTACCACCAATAAAGTTTTATCTGTAATTTTGCTTATTGCTTCTTCTGGGCTTATAAAACGATTATACAACTCCGGTTGTTCCTTAATCTCATCCATTAAACGAATCACGCTATTGTCTAACTCATTAGTGTCCAAGACAACGTAGCCTTCTACTTTGTTCATCCCAGCCATTTTTCTTACCCCAACAGCTGAACCAATTGCATCCATATCAGGCATTCTATGCCCCATTACAAACACTTGGTCACTATCCTGTATTAAATCTCGCAGAGCATGTGAGATAACTCTAGCTCTTACACGAGTCCGTTTTTCTACTGGGTTTGTTTTACCACCATAGAACTTCACTTTTCCACTTGTATGCTTGATGGCAACTTGGTCTCCACCGCGTCCTAATACTAAATCTAAGCTAGACTGAGCTAGTTCACCAAGTTCAACTAAGGAAGTGGATCCTGCGCCAACACCTACGCTTAAAGTGAGGGAAAAGCCAAATTTAGAAGTTGTTTCTCTTATATCATCCAATATGGAGAATTTACTTTTTTCTAATTCTACTAAAATGGATTCATTAAAAACAGCTAAAAAACGATCCGAAGAAATCCGTTTTACATAAATACCGTATTTAGCTCCCCAATCGTTTACACAAGAAGTAACGATGCTATTGAGTCTTCCTCGTGTTTGATCGTCCATACCCTGTGATATTTCATCGTAATTATCTATAAACAGTACGCCAATAACTGTTCGATCTCCATAATATAACGATTCCATTTCTACTTGTTCCGTTATATCAAAGAAATACAGAAGTTTTTCTTCGGCTTTATAAAACACTTTATAATTTTTATCATCTAAAGAGATGATCATTTCTTTTGATTCTTCTTGTTTCTTAAGCTGTTGAAAATCCTTTGATATAGAAAGAAGCTCCTCACCAATAATCGTATCGAATGGAAGCTGCTGCGTCATGTATGGATTTGCCCATTCAATGATGTAGTGTTCATTTATGAGTAGTATCCCAATTGGCATTTCTAATAAGGCTTCTTCCCCTACCTTTTTCATCCGATAGGAAAGAGTTTCAATATGTTTTTCTGTCTCCTCATATACACGCTGTTCAATAATCCACGCATAGATAAATACACCAATTACCATTAGAGCGAATAACAATCCAATCAATGTGTTGGTAGACAGTAATAAATAAGTCGCAACCCCACTAAGTAGTAAGAACAGTATGAGTGGATATCGAATTGGCCGTTTCCTAAAAAAAGATGCCACCAGATCAGCTCCTTACTTTTTGTATCTGTCTTTTATAAATCCTCTTATATTAAATCCTAAGTCTAATACCCCTACTATAATAGTAAACATGTACAGCGGAACTGCAAAACATGTTGCAAGTATCATTAACCATTTGGACAATCCTTTTACATAAAAATAGTAGTGTATGAAAGAAACCCCTTGTAAGAACAAGAGTGCACGTAATATTAAAGCCGCATTAACAAATACTAAATATCCAAACGTACCTACTTCAAATGTAACAATCAACGAGAAAATGGATACGATTAAATAATACCACAACACCGCTTTTGGTAATCTAAAATCCATGAATTTAGAAAACTTAGGCACATCTAATTTCAACTTTTTTAATAGTGATAGGTTAATGATTAAATATAGCCAAGCACTGATGAACACCAGTCCAATAATATAACTAGGCATAACAGATTCAATAAGCGATATTATTTGTCCAACTAACTCATCATACCCCTCCGGCACTTGACCTACGACAGACATAATATTTCCCAGTTGTTCGTAGTATACTTCAAGGGTTGTGATAAATTGCTTCAAAACATTCATATTGAAAAATAAATTTGATATTATGTATTGTACAGCCGACATTAAAAGTAAAAAGATGCCGGTAGTCATCAGCATATAAAGCTTTGACTTTTTGGCTTGAATCAAGTCTCCTATAATAAAACCTAATGGAGGGACTAATAATCCAAAAATTAATCCAGAAACTCCACCAATTATAAAAGAAAGTAAAATTGCAATTGTCGTTACAAATGCAGCATGTTTTCTTTCAAACTTTGCACTGTACCAAGCAAGAGGTAATGGCACAATGAATAAAGTTAAAAACCCGAGTACTGGAACGGTAAAAGACGTTCCCAAAAAAATAGCGAAAAGTGCAATCGTTATAAATCCATACTTTAAATAATTTGTTTGATTTCTTTGCATTTAGGAACCTTCCTTTAATGTAATCATCTATTTATTGTAACAGATTGTTTACAACAACTAAAATTCGACATACTGTAGAGAAAAATTGAAATGTCTATGTAAGCCTTGAAAAGCATTAGAAGAATTACAATAAAGGCTTCTTTCGTAGAGGAAAGTCATTCTTAAACAATTTGAATAAATAGTTACAAAAAAAAGACCGGTTTCCCGGTCTTTCTAATTTATACTTATCTCTCTTCAGAAGAGAATGGAAGTAAAGCCATGATACGAGATACTTTAATAGCTCGTGTTAACTTACGTTGGTACTTCGCACTAGTTCCTGTCACACGACGTGGAAGAATTTTCCCACGTTCTGACACGAATTTTTTCAACAAATCTACATCTTTATAATCGATGTGCATGATATTGTTTGATGTGAAGTAACAAACTTTACGGCGTCTTTTGCCTCCGCGACGTGGTGCCATATTTGGTTGCCTCCTTTTCGATTAAAGTAAACATGCTAAGTGATGCTTTTTAGAATGGTAAATCGTCATCCGATACTTCGATTGGCCCACTACTATTAGAAAAAGGATCCTCATCTACACGTGTATAGTTTTGCTGATTCATTGGTTGGTTTTGCTGATATGAAGGTGTTGAAAATTGCTGCTGTCCGTTACCGCCAGGTGATTGTCCACCTTGGTTACGTTCTCCAGAGCTATTACGTGGTTCTAAGAACTGAACGCTGTCTGCAACAACGTCTGTCGTATAAACACGTTTTCCATCTTGTCCTTCATAACTACCCGTTTGAATGCGACCTTCGACTCCAGCTAAACTTCCTTTTTTTAGGAAGTTCGCTGTGTTTTCAGCTTGCTTTCTCCAAACGACACAGTTGATAAAATCAGCTTCTCTTTCACCCGATTGGTTGGAGAATGTACGATTTACAGCTAGTGTAAATCTTGCCATTGCAACACCACTTGGTGTGTAGCGAAGTTCCGGATCTTTTGTTAGTCTTCCAACTAAAACGACACGGTTAATCATCAGTAAACAACCTCCCTCGATCAGCTTTTTTAGTCAATTTTATTTTTTTGCTTTAACTTTAATATCGTCGATACGAACAGCAATGTGACGGATAATGTCTTCATTGATGTTAGCTAAACGTGTATACTCATCGATTGCTTTTGAATCAGCATTTACTTTAACGATTTGGTAGAAACCTTCACGCAAGTCATTGATTTCATAAGCTAAGCGGCGTTTACCCCACTCTTTTGCTTCGATGATTTCTGCACCATTTGAAGTTAAGATTTCTTGGAAACGCTCTACTAAAGCTTTCTTTGCATCTTCTTCAATTGCTGGTTGAATAATGTACATTAATTCGTACTTTCTCATCTATTTACACCTCCCTATGGTCTTTGGCCGACTATGAAAAGCCGACAAGGAGCAAGTAATTCTATTACTCACATCAATGAATTGTAACATAGTTTCTCAAACGTATCAAGGAAGATTGTCATTATTTTACTCATTCATGTATATTTATTTTAAATAGGAGGATTATATGGAAAATAATGAAGAAACGTTAGTTGTAATCGATATTGATCTAAAAAAGGTAGCATGGGAAAGTATTGGATTAACTGTAGGTCTATCTATAATAGGAATACTTCTATTTCCTTGGTTATCTAATGTTACAGAAATAACTTTCTCATTTTGGGACTTCCTTTGGTTTTTTATCGGTTATATAGTATTAATCGTTTTACACGAATGCTTTCACCTTGTTGGGTTTTGGGTCTTTGGTAGAGCTCCTTGGAGTAGTATGGATTATGGGGTTAATATTCAAATGGGTGTAGCCTATGCAACTACTACTATTCCCTTACAAAACGGTGCCATGAAAAAAGCATTATTACTTCCTTTCTGGATTACCGGTGTTTTACCAATGATTATGGGCTTTTGGTTGGGTTCTCTTATGCTGGTTCTATTAGGTGCTTGGCTAATTGCTGGTGCTGCGGGGGACTTTGCTATGTATAAAGAACTCAGAAAATATCCAAACGACTTATTGATCAAAGATGATCCAGTGAAGCCTAGGTTATATGTATTGAAAAAAAATTAACTTTATTCAATTAAGAAAAACCGGCCAAAAAGACGCCCGGTCCTCTAAAAACAGAGACGTAGATATGCCGTTGACTGTTACGAAGGATGGAAGCATTCCGTGGGCACAGCTTCAGCCGTTCCAATCAACCATGTACATAAATAGATAATTGGAAGCTGGATCATCTAAATAAACGAGAATTATATAACTGAAATTATACGATATTCATTCTTTAAAGTCTTATGAACCAAATGTTCACGGTACTTCTTATAAACTTTCTTATCTTTCAAAAAAAGGATCAGTGATTTCTCACTAATCCTTTTTTACATATTCAGAACATATATTGTAAATACTTTTATTTTTATACGTTAAAGCGGAACAACATTACGTCTCCGTCTTGTACAATATATTCCTTACCTTCTAAACGAACCTTTCCAGCTTCTTTTGCAGCAGCCATTGATCCAGTTTCAACTAAATCATCATAAGCTACTGTTTCCGCACGGATAAATCCTTTTTCAAAGTCAGAGTGAATAACCCCTGCACATTGAGGTGCTTTCATCCCTTTAAGGAATGTCCAAGCTCGAACTTCTTGTACACCAGCTGTGAAATAAGTTGCCAAACCTATTAATGAGTAAGAAGCTTTGATTAACTGATCTAAGCCTGATTCTTTTATTCCTAATTCTTCTAGGAACATTGTTTTCTCCTCATCTTCTAGTGCTGCCATCTCTTCTTCAATTTTTGCACATATTAGTATTACCTGTGCGCCTTCTTCGGCAGCAAATGCACGCACTTTTTGTACGTATTCATTTTCACCCTCTGCCATAATATCATCTTCAGAAACGTTTGCAACGTAGAGCATTGGTTTTGTTGTCAGCAAATGAAAACCTTTTACTACGCGTTGCTCTTCTTCTGTAAATTCAACTGAACGACCAGATATTCCTGCTTCAAAAGCCTCTTTTAAGCGAGTAAGAACTGGTTCTTCTGCTAGCGCCTCTTTGTCTCTTTGTTTTACCATTTTAGTTACACGAGCTAAGCGTTTATCAACGCTTTCTAAATCTGCTAATATCAACTCTAGGTTAATCACTTCAATATCAGAGATTGGATCCACTTTTCCAGATACATGTGTAATATTTTCATCTTCGAAACAACGTACAACCTGGCAGATTGCATCTACTTCACGGATATGTGCAAGGAACTTGTTCCCAAGTCCTTCCCCTTTACTTGCACCTTCTACAATTCCTGCTATATCTGTAAATTCAAATGCAGTAGGAACTGTTTTCTTTGGCACTACTAATTCTGTTAATTTATCTAAACGTGCATCGGGTACTTCAACTACCCCTACGTTGGGATCGATAGTAGCAAATGGATAGTTTGCTGCAAGTGCTCCAGCCTTTGTTATTGCATTAAACAATGTAGACTTTCCTACGTTTGGTAATCCTACTATTCCAGCAGTTAACGCCATATATGTCACAACCCTTCATTATTTTAAACCATAAACTTTATATACAACTTGTTCATTATATTGATTTTAGCGATAAAAGTCTATCATTACTCAGCATCAGCTTGCACAATCAGCCTTTTCATCTTCTTTTCAAACTCTTTTCTTGGTATCATTACACTATGTTGACAGCCTTCGCATTTTATACGAATATCAGCACCCATTCGTATGATTTTCCAAGCATTCGTACCACATGGATGTTGTTTCTTCATTTCTACTATATCGTTTAGTTGAAATTGTTTCTTTTCCACTTTATCACCTACTTATTTTTCTTTAGTAAACAATCACTGGAATTATGAGATTTTAATACCTTTTTGTTCAAGAAACTCCACTAAATCTCTTCTAATTTTTCTAGCAACACTGTTCTGTTTTGTAGGTACAGTCTCGGCGGTAAAGCGTACTACTATTTCGGAGGCATTAAAACTCTGTATTCCAAGGTAACTAGGTTTTTTAACAAGCTCCTCATATTTGTTTGGTAACTCTTTCAGAAACTCCTCAATGTTTTTTTCCATTGATAGAATATCATTATCAGGTGTAACGCTAATATCTATTAACGCCAAGGAGTTATAAATTGAATAGTTTATAACGACCAATATGCTGCCATTTGGAATTATGTGAAGTTCCCCTGTATAACTTTTCAATTTTGTTGTACGTAAACCTATTTCCTGTACAATTCCATTAGCTGTCCCTATCTGTACTTGATCTCCCACCGCAAATTGATCTTCAAATATTATAAAAAATCCTGTAATGACATCTTTCACTAAACTTTGAGCACCAAAACCAACTGCTAGACCAACAATACCTGCACCAGCAAGCAATCCAGCTACTTTTATACCAAAAGTAGTCAAAATAGCTATAATAGCACTAAAATACACAACATAAGTTAAAACATTTTGAAGAAGTTTCATCAATGTATTTTGCCTACGTTCTGAATAGCCTAAGGGGCTCCTCTGCCTAACCAAAAAAAACTTTTGGATTATGCGTTTCCCAACTCTTACCGCAACAGCAGATACTAATAAGATGAGCACTATTTCAATAAAAATTAACCCAAGTTGCCCCCAAGTCTCTTCTTTAAGTAAATAATCCTTCAAACTTTGAATTTTTGCTTCCATACTAGTTATTTCACCTCATTTGAATAAATAATTTCCTAGATGCATATACTAGCTTAAAAAGAAAGTGAGTAATTATATGAACTCTTCTGCTACTACTATTACCGAACCTTCTACAATTTATTATAAGGAAACAGGTGCAATTTGGCGATTAAGCAACTACTTTATAGAACAAATTCCATTTGACCATCCAAATCTAGTTTTTTGCTGTATTGGTACTGACCGCTCTACTGGGGATGCACTTGGACCAATGACAGGTTCTTTCTTATCACAACTTAAATCATTTCCATTT
Organism: Psychrobacillus sp. FSL K6-1415; assembly: GCF_038003185.1. Classification (NCBI taxonomy): domain Bacteria; kingdom Bacillati; phylum Bacillota; class Bacilli; order Caryophanales; family Bacillaceae; genus Psychrobacillus; species Psychrobacillus sp. FSL K6-1415. The sequence goes on from NZ_JBBOOQ010000001.1 coordinate 4,251,100, forward strand.
GAAATTGTTGGTACATTGGACAATCCCTTACATGCGCTAAATATTGAAGAAATCACGGAAACCATCCGCAGTTCACCTAAATCCCCTTATATTATAGCTATAGATGCTTGCTTAGGGAACGTGAATAATATTGGACAGATTATCGTTCACCCTGGACCTTTATATCCTGGAAAAGCGGTGAAAAAAGAATTGCCACCAATCGGTGAAGTCTCTATTAAAGCAATCGTAAATATCGGAGGTTTTATGGAATATAATGTTCTTCAAAGTACTCGACTTCATCTAACTTACGAAATGGGAAGAGTCATCTCTCGTGCACTACTTTTAGCTTGGCATCGATATAATTTAAAAGTTATAAATAATAGCAACAGCAATACCAACAATAACTAGACTTGGCAGTAGATTTGCAACTCTTACTTTTGTTATACCTAATAGATTAAGACCAATAGCAATAATCATAATACCGCCAGTTGCTGTCATTTCTTGAAGAAACAATTCAAGTGCAGCTTCTGGTATTATTTTTGTAATTTGAGTAGCAAACAAAGCTATTGCTCCTTGATAAATAGCTACAGGAATTGCAGAGAAAAGAACGCCTATTCCTAGAGTTGCTGATAGTACAATAGACGTAAATCCATCAATTATCCCTTTACTGATTAATAGTTCATGGTCATTTTGTAAACCACTGTTCAGAGCTCCTAATACTCCCATTGCTCCTATTACAAATATTAAGGTACCTGCAACAAATCCTTGCGCTATACCTCCCCCTTGTTTTTTAGAGCCCATTTTAGTCTCCAAGTATTGAGCAAATTGATTCAACCATTTATCCAAATCAATCCATTCACCTATTACACCACCAAAAACAATACAAATTATAATCAACCCAAAATTATCACTTTCTAATCCCATCTGGATACCTAGTAAAGCAACTGCTATCCCTATTGCGTTCATAACGGTTTGCTTCATATTTTCAGGGATTCCTTTTAATAATCTACCAATTAATGCACCCGCTACTATTAAGATAGCATTTACTAATGTCCCTAATAAAACCATCACCATGCCTCATTCCAGTAATAAAAATATAACCTATTCCTAGGCATGCCTAAGGAATAGGTTCTTAATCTTCTAATAACTGTAATATCCTTTCTAAATCATCATTTGAATAAAACTCAATTTCAATTTTACCTTTATCCTTGTTTTTAATAATCGAAACAGGAGTACCGAATATTTCTCTTAACTCTGATTCTTTTTCTTTAGTAAAAATGTCCTTTTGGACTTTTTTTGTTTCACGTGGAACATCTTCATTTAAACGTTGAACTAAAGATTCTAGTTGTCTAACATTTAAATTTTCCTTAATTGACTTTTGCATAATTAACGGTATAGTCTTTTTCTTCTTTAACCCAAGAAGTGCTTTCCCGTGACCCATCGATAAAGTCCCATCGGAGATTGCATCTCTGACAACTTGAGGTAAAGATAGTAAACGAATATGGTTTGCTATATGCGGTCTACTTTTTCCTAATCTAAAAGCAAGTTGCTCTTGAGTTAAGTTTAAATGTTCTATTAAATTTTGATATGCCTCTGCCTCTTCAATTGCTGTTAAATCTTCTCTTTGAAGATTTTCAAGAATCGCAAGCTCCATCATCTGCTGATCATTAAGTTCTCTTATAACAGCAGGAATTATTTCTAAGTTTGCTAACTGAGATGCTCTAAATCTTCTTTCTCCAACTACAATCTCAAATCTCGAACCTTTTTTCCTTAAAATAATTGGTTGCAGAACACCATGCTCTTTAATAGATTCGGAAAGTTCCTTCATAGCTTCTTCATCAAATATTTTACGAGGTTGAAATGGATTTGGTTTAATATCGCTTATGAGGATTTGTTCGACTTGCTCTAATTGGTCTAAATCTTCCCCAGGGAAAAGTGCATTGATACCCTTTCCTAATCCTTTAGCCATTACGGATCACTTCCTTCGCTAGTTCTAAATATACTTCTGCTCCTCTAGACTTCGGATCATAAATGATAATTGGTTCCCCGTGACTTGGTGCCTCACTTAGCCGTACATTTCTAGGAATAATTGTTTTATACACTTTATCTTGAAAGTATTTTTTTACTTCTTCAATTACCTGAATCCCTAAATTTGTCCGAGCATCGAACATTGTAAGTAACACTCCGTCGATAGCGAGGTTCTTATTTAAATGCTTTTGAACTAAACGTATTGTACTTAACAATTGACTTAAACCTTCTAAAGCGTAAAACTCACATTGTACTGGAATAATAATTGCATCAGAAGCAGTTAATGAATTAATCGTCAATAACCCTAGAGATGGTGGACAATCTATAACAATATAATCATAAAGGCCTTGTACTTCCTGTAATGCTCTTTTTAATCGAACTTCTCTGGAAATGGTAGATACTAATTCTATTTCTGCACCAGCCAAAGAAATAGTAGCGGGAACTATATGTAAATTCTCAACTTTTGTTTCTAGGATGGTTTCTTTAACACTAACATCATCAATGAGTACATCATAAATACATTGCTGAACCTCACCTTTATTGACTCCTACTCCACTGGAAGCATTTCCTTGTGGATCTATATCAACTAGTAATACTTTTTTCCCCAAGTATGCAAGGCAGGCACTTAAATTCACAGATGTAGTTGTCTTCCCTACCCCACCTTTTTGATTGGCAATTGCTATAATTCTTCCCACACTTGCACCTACTTTCTAGCTATATTAATGGCCACTATTACATTCTATCAAATTTTGAATGAAAAATGGGTGTTATTCTTGTTACAAAAGAAAAACTCTCGCAAATTAGTTGCGAGAGTTGAAATAAGATAGTATATTATGATTTCTTTTTAGGTATTTTTACCGTAATTTGATAAAACTCTTCTGTATCTTCTTCTTCAGTTTTAATGTCAATACCACTTTTAGTTACCATTGAGAGAGATTGTTTAATCGTATTTAATGCAATACGGACATCTTTACTTACTAATTTTCTTTTTGATTTATCCTTTTTACCACTTTTTACTGGTGGGTTAATAATTTCATTAACCTTTTCTTCTAACTGCTTCACATTCCAATGTTTTTCAATAGACATGTTCATCAGTTCTAGTTGCGTCTCTTTTTCTTTAACAGCCATTAAGGCACGAGCATGTCTTTCCGAAAGTTCTTTTTTCATAATAGATTCTTGAACTTCTTGAGGTAACTTTAATAATCTCAGTTTGTTTGCGACTGTAGATTGTCCCTTACCTAGACGTTGCGCTAATGCTTCTTGAGTTAAATCATGCAATTTCAATAATTTTTGATAAGCTACTGCTTCTTCTATTGCTGTTAGTTCCTCACGCTGTAAGTTTTCTATTAATGCAATAGAAGCAGTTTCTTTATCACTTAAATTACGGATTATTGCTGGAACCTCTGCCCATTTTAACTTAGTCATTGCTCTAAAGCGACGTTCTCCAGCAATTATTTCGTACTTTTCATCCTCATCCATCTTACGTATAATGATTGGTTGAATCACTCCGTGAGTATGAATGGTCCTTGCTAGTTCTTCTATTTTATCATCATCAAAAACAGTTCTCGGTTGGTATCTGTTAGGTACTATTTTATCAATTGAAATATTTAAAACTTCTTCTAAATGGGTTTGTCTTGGCTCTATCATTTCTTCCTGCCCTTGTTTTTCAGAACTACCAAAAAAACGTGAAAACGGACTTTTCATCTTACTCGCACCACCTTTTCGAAACTCTATACACAAAATATTCACGATTAAAGTAATTATACATTAAATGTTTCACGTGGAACGTTCCTCATTAAATAATTGGTGTTTTGTTTGGAATACCTGGTTTTCGAGGGTATCTTTTCGGTGTGCTTTTAGTTTTAGAAAAGACATACAACGTTCTTTCACTTTTTTCTATTGGTAACAGAAATGAATAATCTGCAGTTTTTTCTGCACCTAAAACGGATAACGCTTTAGAAGCATCTTTTAGTTCTTCAGAAGCGCTAGCTGCTTTCATTGCTATAAACTTCCCTCCAACTTTTACTAAAGGAAGACAAAGTTCGGATAAAACTGAAAGTCTTGCGACAGCTCTTGCAGTTACAATATCATAATTTTCTCTATATTCCTTGTTTTGTCCAAAGTCCTCTGCGCGAGAATGAACAAAATGAACATTTGTCAACCCAAGTTCCTGACTTAGATGGGTTAAAAACTGAATTCTTTTATTTAATGAGTCTACTATTGTGACACTTAAATTAGGAAAACAAATTTTTAAAGGAATACTAGGAAATCCTGCACCTGCTCCAACGTCACAAACAGAGTACTTTCCTGTGAAATCTTCATAAAAAGAAGCACTAATGGAATCGAAGAAATGTTTTAAATAAACTGATGCTTCGTCAGTTATTGCTGTTAAATTCATCTTTTCATTCCACTCCACTAGTAGCTTAAAATATATTTTAAATTGTTCTACTTGTTTACTACTCAGTTCTATTCCTTTTTTATGAAGGGCTTGTACAAATTGTTCTTCGTTCATGTAGTTCTCCTCATCATTTTAGACTATCCACTGATTTTGGCTATTTTTCCTTGTTCAATATATATAAGAAGAATAGAAATGTCAGCTGGATTTACTCCTGAAATACGAGATGCTTGGGCAATCGATAATGGACGGACTTGCATTAGTTTTTGTTTTGCTTCTGTAGCAATACCATTGATAGCATCGTAATCAATATTTTCAGGAATTTTTTTGTCTTCCATTTTTTTAAGTTTTTCTACTTGCTGAAGAGATTTTTCAATATACCCTTCATACTTAACTTGTATCTCTACCTGTTCTTTTTCTTCTAAAGATAATTCTACATCAGAAGGTGATAATTGGGCTACTAAATCATAATTCATTTCAGTACGTTTTAATAGGTCGGCAGCACGAATTCCATCTTTCAATTCGCTACCATCCACACTTCGTATTAAAGCTTGCGTTATTTCATTTGGTTTTATCATTATCAAACGTAACCGAGCTAACTCATCTTCTATTCTTTTCTTTTTCTCTAAGAATTTATTATAACGTGTTTCTGGAACTAAACCAATTTCATACCCAACTTCTAATAATCTTAAGTCCGCATTATCGTGACGAAGTAATAACCGATATTCTGCACGCGATGTAAGTAGACGATAAGGTTCATTCGTCCCTTTCGTTACTAAGTCATCAATTAATACACCAATATATGCATCCGATCTACTTAACACTTTTTCTTCTTTCTTTAGTGCTCGTAAACCTGCATTTATTCCTGCCATCAAGCCTTGTCCTGCTGCTTCTTCATATCCAGAAGTCCCATTGATTTGACCTGCTGTATATAAATTTTTTACTCTTTTAGTTTCTAATGTTGGCCATAATTGTGTCGGTACCATTGCATCATACTCAATTGCGTATCCGGCACGCATCATTTCTGCATTTTCAAGTCCTGGAATAGATGTTAGAAGCTGACGTTGTACATGCTCTGGAAGACTTGTAGATAATCCTTGAACATAAACCTCACGTGTATTTCTTCCCTCTGGTTCTAAGAAAATCTGATGACGTGGCTTGTCATTAAAACGGACTACTTTGTCTTCAATTGAAGGACAATATCTTGGTCCAGTTCCTTTAATCATACCAGAATACATCGGTGATAAATGTAGATTATCATTAATAATTTGATGTGTTGTTTCACTTGTATAAGTTAACCAGCAAGGTAATTGATCCATAATGAATTCTGTTGTTTCAAAGCTGAATGCTCTTGGAACATCATCTCCAGGTTGGATTTCTGTTTTGCTATAATCAATTGTTTTACTGTTTACACGTGGTGGAGTTCCTGTTTTAAAGCGAACTAGATCAAATCCTAGAGCACGGATACTGTCTGCTAATTTTATGGAAGGTTGCTGATTATTTGGTCCACTTGAATATTTCAAATCCCCAATAATAATTTCACCACGTAGGAATGTTCCAGTCGTTATTACGACTGTTTCTGCACGATAAATTGCTCCAACCTGCGTTTCAAGTCCTACAATTTTATCGTCTTCTACTATTAAGTCTTCTACTACAGCTTGATGAATAGTTAGGTTTTCTTGTTCCTCTAAAAGACGTTTCATCTCATGTTGGTATAATACTTTATCTGCTTGCGCACGTAGTGCCCGAACAGCAGGTCCTTTTCCTGTGTTCAACATTCTCATTTGAATATGTGTTTTGTCTATAACTTTTCCCATGGCCCCGCCAAGTGCATCTATTTCTCGCACAACAATTCCTTTTGCAGGTCCTCCGATCGATGGATTACAAGGCATAAATGCAATCATATCAAGATTAATTGTTAGAACTAAGGTATTTGCTCCCATTTTAGCAGCTGCTAATGCTGCTTCAACGCCCGCATGTCCCGCTCCAACAACAATCACATCGAACTTGCCCGCTTCAAACTTCGGCATGTTCGTAACTTCCTCTCGTTTTTTATTTTCCTAAACAAAATTGTGAAAATAGTTGATCAATCAAACTTTCTTCTACTGTATCTCCTGTTATTTCACCTAATATTTCCCACGTTCTAGTTACATCTATTTGTATCATATCCACAGGCACATCACTCTGTGCTGCTTCTAATGCATCTGTAATAGTAGATTTTGCTAACGTCAATAAAGATATATGACGAGCATTTGAAACATACGTCAGATCAGAAGCCTCGATTGTACCCTCAAAAAATAATGAGGCAATCGCTTCTTCCAATTCATCCACGCCTTCTTCTTTTAGTAAAGAAGTAGTAACAATACGTTTATGTCCAGACAAATTTCTTACTTCATTTATATCTATTTTTGTTGGTAAATCAGTTTTATTGATAATAACGATATAATCCATTCCTTTAATTGTTTCTAACAATCTTCGGTCTTCCATCGTTAACTGTTCAGCACTATTCAATACAAGCAATATAAGATCAGCTTCTGCTAGTACCTGTCTAGATTTTTCTACGCCAATTCTTTCTACAATATCTTCTGTTTCTCGAATACCTGCAGTATCAACTAATTTTAATGGAACACCTCGTACATTAACGTACTCTTCTATAATATCTCTCGTTGTTCCTGCTATATCCGTCACAATTGCTTTATTTTCTTGTATTAAACTATTTAATAGAGATGACTTCCCTACATTTGGTCTACCGATAATCGCAGTAGAAAGTCCTTCTCGTAGAATTTTACCTTGGGATGATGTTAAAAGTAATTTCTCAATTTCTTTGCTGACCCAAGTACACTTTTCGATCATCAGTGGAAGTGTCATTTCTTCTACATCATCATACTCAGGATAATCTATATTTACTTCTACTTGCGCCAAAGTTTCTAAAAGTGCTTGCCTTAATGTTGCAATAAGTCTTGATAATCGACCGTCCATTTGACCTAGTGCAACATTCATTGCTTTATCTGTTTTTGCTCTTATTAAATCCATTACTGCTTCTGCTTGTGACAAGTCAATTCTTCCATTTAAAAAAGCACGTTTGGTAAACTCACCGGGTTCTGCAAGTCGGGCACCGTTAATTAATACTAACTGTAGAACACGATTAACAGAAACTAATCCTCCGTGGCAGTTTATCTCAATTACATCTTCTCTTGTAAAAGTTTTTGGACCTTTCATTAAGGACAGCATGACTTCTTCTACAACCTCATTCGTTTTTGGGTCAACTAAATGTCCGTAATGAATGGTATGAGATGCCTGGTCAAATAAATCTTTTCCGTTTGGTGAACGAAATATCTTATTTGCTATAGCTATTGCACTAGATCCACTAAGTCTAACTATTGCAATGGCACCTTCCCCCATTGGAGTCGAAATAGCAGTTATTGTATCAAATTCCACAGTTGTCCACCTCCTTACAAATCCACACTTATCCACATGTGTATAACTAAAACGAACACGACTATCTAACATATAACAATACCATAAAACAACCAAAATCAGAAGTATAGATACTTTTACATATGTGAACAAAAATACCTAGCATTACAAAAATCATTTTTTTGAATTTTACTATTAATAATAGACTATTCTAGTTTTTCTCATTGAGTACTACTCATTTATTTTATTGTGACCAAAGACTACTCATATTTTTAATGCACTAATTTTTGTTAAACAGCAAGAAAAACGGACTTCAGTGTATTACTTAGCTGAAATCCGTTGAAAGATTATTTAATTGGTTCAATGACTAGATAACGATTTGGATCTGTTCCGACTGAATAGGTTTCTATATCTATTCGCACAGATAGTGCATTATGAATTATTTTTCGCTCAAATGATGACATCGGTTCAAATTCAACTTTGCTACCAGTCCGAATAGCTTTGTCTGCCATTCTTTCTGCTAGTTGCTCCAATGACTCTTGTCTTCTTTCGCGGTAATTCCCAACGTCTAATTTAATAATGATAAAGGAATTAGAAAACTTATTGGCAACTAGTTGTGATAAGTTTTCTAAAGCATTTAATGTTTGTCCACGCTTCCCTATTAAGATAGCCGCCTTCTCGCTATTCAGGTGAAGATGAATAAACTTTCCTTCTCTTTTCTCATTTATAACTAGGTCATCAATATGCATTTCTTTTGCAATCTCATTAATATAGTTTTTTGTTTCTTCTACTGCTTGTTCATTTGTTTCTATATTAATTGGTTCTTCTTCTATAACCGATTCTGTTGCGACTGTCTTTCCTAGTTCGGCTACTTCTTTAACTTTTTCTTTTTCTTGAACTTTTTCTACTATCACTTCTTGCTCTTTATTCAAAACAGTTACTTCAACAACTGCAGGCTTCGTTCCAAATCCAAGAAAACCTTTTTTACCTGCTTCCACTACCTTAATTGACACGTCATCTCTTGAAACACCAAGCTTTTCAAGTGCAACTGTTATAGCTTCTTCTTTTGTAGGTGCAGTTTGTGTAATCTGATTCATTTTTTTGGTCCTCCCGTTTTAACAGGTTCTGTTTTTGGTTTGTTCCAAGGTTTGTAAATGAATAAATTTTGAATGATTGAAATAATATTTCCAATAACCCAGTAAAGAGTCAAGGCAGCTGGTAATACGATACCAAATCCCATAATCATAAATGGCATAATATACATCATTAGTTTCATTTGAGGGTTATCCATAGCTGGACCTGTACGTAAAACAACTAATTGCATAAGACCAGCTAGAATAGCTAGGAAAATACTAGGTTCTGCTAATGCAAACCCTATAAAATCTCCAAGATTAATTTCGGGTGTATTATTCATACGACTAATTGCATGATAGAAACCGATTAATATAGGCATTTGAATGAATACGGGTAAACATCCAGCAGCAGGATTAATTCCTCTTTCTTTAAAGAGTGCCATCATTTCTTGCTGATACTTTTGTTGTGTGACAGCATCTTTTGAGCTATATTTTTCTTTTAACTTTGTTAATTCAGGTTGGACTTCTTGCATATTTTTAGAGCTTTTTGTTTGTTTAATCATTAATGGCAGCAATACTAAACGAATAATTATCGTTACCGCAATAATACCCAAACCATATGTCCCTAAGATTTCTTTAAAATAAGTTATAGACGATACTAATGGCCATACGATGTATTCATTCCAGAATCCTTCTGAATTATCATAGATTGGCTCATTAAATTCCGTACATCCTGCTAGTAAGGCAGTAGTTACTATTAATAATAGTACAAGTGATAAACGTTTATTCAACCTTCTTCCCCCTAATAAGTCTTATATATCTCTTCTTATTATCTTACCATTTCTATAAAAAGTTACTACAAACTTTTCTTCTTTAATACTTTAGCTACTTTCAAAACATGTTCCATACTTTTTTTTGTTTCATGAAAGTCTAACTTGGCCGCCGGATTTCTGGCGATAATAATATAGTCCATGTTTGGAAAAACTTGATCATGTATTTCAAGGAAGGTTTGTCTAATATATCGCTTAATACGATTACGGACTACTGCATTTCCTACTTTTTTACTGACAGATAATCCAACCCGATAATAATCTTCTTCTTTATTTAAGCAGTACACTACAAATTGTCTATTCGCGAAGGATTTACCCTTTTTAAAAATTGTTTGGAACTCTGCATTCTTTTTAATACGTTGTTTCTTATTCATCTACTCACCAGCTCCAACTAATCGTTTTAAAAGAAAAAAAGACCACTGAAATGGTCAGTGGACTTATGCTGATAATACTTTTCTTCCTTTAGCACGACGGGCTGCTATTACGCGACGGCCGTTTTTTGTACTCATACGTGCGCGGAAACCGTGATTTTTGGCACGTTTACGTGTATTTGGTTGGAATGTACGTTTCATCTATATGACACCTCCTGAGTGATCATCTTCAATCTTCTTAAGACAGTCTCCGATATTATATATAACTTATAGTGGTTTTGTCAATGACTTTCATTAACTCTCTTATCTATTTAGTAACAAGCAGTTATCCACAATTAGAAGAGAATCTATTTTTTGTCTTGTGCATAGAAAAATCTCACTAAAAATTATCCACAACACTTATGAACATATTTTTCACATATTATTCTGCTGTGGACAACTTGAATTGTTAATAATTAAATAATTGTGGATAACTCTTAAATTTCTTGTAATCTCAATGATTTTTTGTTACGATATTTGTGTTTTACTTTTTCAAAAATATTTCACCCTTTTTCTTTATCCACAGTTGTTAGTAATCTGTGGATAAGTTTATTCCCATAACTTTATAAAGTTTATCCACAATCGGTGGATTTGTGTATATGTCGAATTTTGTTATACATATTTAAATTTTTGAGAAAAGAGATTTAACTATCAAATCTATAGTAAAGGAGACTAGATAA
>NZ_JBBOOQ010000002.1:0-17033 GCF_038003185.1 Psychrobacillus sp. FSL K6-1415
GATTACAGTTGTATTGATGTTGGTAGTTATGCATCTGTGTAAGCTTGAAACTTTTGGCACTCCTTACTTTGCACCATTTGCGCCATTTAAAATAGAGGACATCAAAGATACAGTCGTGAAACTTCCTTTTTGGAAACTTAATACACGACCAACAGATTCCAAACCCATATATAAGAATCAACAATGGAATACAAGGGGCTGGAAGAAGTGACGAATAATAAAATATCAATAACAAAGTTTCAGTTGTTTTTTTTAGTAATCGAAAGTCAAATTGGTATTGGTTTACTATCTTTACCAAATGTAGTTCAGGACTCAGCAAAAGGCGACGGCTGGATATCCATTATTTTAGCTGGAATAGGTGTACAATTATTGCTAATTATTTATTGGTTGTTATTAAGGAGGTTTCCAAATGAAACTTTTACAAACATTACCGAGAAGATTCTTGGGCGCTATTTAGCAAAAATAGTAAGTTACTTCATTTACTTTTATTTTATAATGAATGCAAGTTTATTAACTATACTTACTGTTAAAACAATAAACCTACATTTATTGCCACTGACACCTAGCTGGGTGATATCCTTTATTATTTTAAGCTCTAGTATTTATCTGACCGTAAGCAATTTAAGAATAATAGCAAGATTCTTTGTTCTAACTTCTTCTTTAATTATTGTAATGTTGGGTGTTTCTCTTCTTACTTATACCATTCCAAAAGAAGTTCAATTCATCCTACCCGTTGGGGATTCAGGCATTAAAGAAATATTAATTGGCATTAATGGTGCCTTAATTTCAATGGTTGGTTTTGAAGTAGTCCTGTTCATATACGCCTTTGTTATTCATAATAAAAAAGGTATGTTAAAAACCATATCTTTAGCGAATATATTTGTCACCACCATTTACACTTATTTTGTCTTTCTTTGTTTAATAACATTTAGTCCAGACCAATTGAGTCAATTAAGAGATCCTGTGTTATTTTTGTTTAGAATATTATCTTTTCGATTGATTGAACGCATAGATTTTATATTTTTGTCCATTTGGATAGTTCCAATGATAACGTCAATTATTATTTATATATTCCTTGCAAGTAAAAGTATTAGTGGTGAGGAAAATTCATATAAAAAGAAGGTCGTTATAAATGGAATGCTCATATATCTGATATCACTTATCCCTCATCGTGATGAGATCATAAATAGTTTTACTCAATATGTTTCATATTTAAGTTATACCGTTATCATGGTCATTCCCTTAATCCTATTAATTGTGTCATTGATATTCAAAAAGCATGAAATGGGTGAGACAGGTTGAGGAAAAAATTCCTAAAAATTTTAATAATCATGAATATCTTTTTAGCAGGTTGTTGGGACCAACAACCCCTAGTTGATAAAACAATTGTAAACGGGATAAGTTTTGATTTAACAGATGAAGGTAAAATTCATGCAACAGTGAGAGACTTGATTTTAAAGAGTACTGGTGGAGGACAATTTGAAGTTGCAGATGAGCTTGTACATGCTGAAAGACCTTCTCTGGCGGGTTTATCAATTGATGTTAATAGCAAGACTGCTGGACAGGTGGATTATAGTCAAGCCAATATTCTTTTAATTGGTGATGAATTGGCTAAAAAAGGGATTCAACAAGTACTAGATCCATTTTATCGAGGAAAAAATTCAAGTATTACCTCGAAAGTTGTGATTACAAACGGTAAAGCAGAAGAAATCATTTCATCGGAAATAAAAAAAAGTCCTATTGCATTCTATATATTAAAATTGATGGAAAGCGCAGTGAGTGAAACTTTAATACCAGATGAGAATGTTTTCACTGTCTGGACAAAAATCCTATCTCCAGGAAAAGATATTATAGTACCATATGTAAAATTAGAAGAATCCAAAATTGTAATTGATGGGGTTGCCCTTTTTAATGGAAATAAGTTCTCTGGAACAACTTTATCAAAAGAGCAAAGCAGTTTATTATTGCTTTTACTTGATGATTTAAATAAGACGAACACCATGTCACCAATACTTAACCAAGACAGTAAAGAACAATACATTTCGTTTGCTACAAGGAAATTGAAAAGAAACATGGAGATTAAGGTAGATGAAAAAAGTGGAAATATAAATGCCAAAATAGACTTAAATATTCAAGTTGAAGTTAATACCATTCAGCAAGATCTCAGAGATAATTTAAAAATAAAAAAGTTAAATCAAGAGATTTCTAAAGAATTAACGAAACAAGCAAAAGAAGTCATAGATCTTCTATTAAAAGCAAACTGTGATGTATTTGGAATCGGAATGGAAATTTCAAATACGCATCCTGACTTATGGAAGAAAATGAACTGGGATGAGGAATATAAAAATGTTCAAATAGAGCCAAAAGTAAATGTGAAGATTATAAAAACAGGTAATCTGTTTTAGACATGATATACAAATTCTTAAATGGATGGCTAACAAGAGTTTAATTTAAGAACAACTATCCCTTTGAGGTCAGTTTTTTATAACCTATAAAATAGTTCTTTTTGGCAGATTTAGTACCTTTGATAAAATGAACAAAGACAATTGATCGAGCTTGCAGAACACTTTGAAGAACGTGGGGTTGAATTTATATCGATTCGTGACAATATCGATACATCATCGCCTACAGGTCGTTTTTTCTTCCGAATGATGGCGAGCATAGCCGAACTGGAACGTGATATAACGAGTGAAAGAACGAAGAGTGGACTTGCAGCAGCGCGAGCCCGAGGTCGAAAAGGTGGACGCCCTCAAACGGATCCGAAGAAGATTAAAACGGCACTGAAAATGTATGATTCCAAACAATATAGCATCGCAGAGATCACGAAAGCGGTAGACATATCAGCCCCTACGCTATATCGATACATAGACAAAAAAGCCAAACAATTGTAATTGTTTGGCTTTTTGTCTAATTGAATGAATGGCAGTTTTTAGTGAGGGAAAGATCAGTGATAAAGAGTTACTGAAGAGTGTAACCTGGTGTGTATACTTGATACACTCGGTTCAGCGTTCTGGTTGAACAAGAACTTATTTAATTTATGCGTTGAAAGGACTAGACTAAATAGTGAATGATAGAAAAATATTTGGAGCTTTAAAAATTTTATGTAGTGGAAAATTGAATAGGTAAAACCTATTCCGCCTATACATTATTTTGAAAGGGGCGATTATTGTGTCCTTAATCATGACAGAAAATGAAATTACACTTGCCATTATTCAACTGTTAAAAGAGGGAAAAAAGAAGGTTTTCCAAGACATAGTCGACGAATTACAGCCATACGATTTGGCTCAACAATATACTCACCTATCTGTTAAACATAGAAATAAGTTTCTCCTATACTTATCAATAGATCAACTTACGGAACTTATAATGGAGTTAGAGAAGGGTGAACAGTTAGATGTCTTACATAAGTTAGGAATTGAAAAGTCGACAAAAGTTCTTGATTTGATGGAAAATGATGATTTAGCGACCTTATTAACTGATTTAGACCCTTCAAAAACAGAAGAACTTTTATCTGAAATGAAACAGGAAGAGTCAGAAAATGTTCAAAATCTAATGAACTACCCACCAGAAACTGCCGGTAGGATTATGAACAATCGTTATGTTTGGATTCCTAATCATTACTCAATCCATGAAGCCATTAATAAAATAAAACATTTCGCCGAATTGGCAGAGTATCTGAACTATCTTTATGTAATCGATGAACAGAAAAAATTGGTGGGTGTAGTTTCCTACAAAGATTTATTATTAGGAAACTTGGAAGATAAAATTGAAAATATTATGTATAGCAGGGTCGTGAAAGTTGATGTTCAGGTGGATCAAGAAGAAGTTGCTAAACTAATTAGTCGTTACGACTTTGTTTCCATACCGGTTATTGAAGAAGATGAAACACTAGTTGGTGTAATTACAGTTGATGACATTATCGACGTCGTTATTCAAGAAGCAAATGAAGATATTGAGAAATTATCTGCATCAGGTAAAGCAATTGATTTTAACACTAGCCCTCTTGTGGCTGCATCCCGAAGACTCCCCTGGCTCATCTTGCTATTATTTATTGGATTACTTTCTGGCGGTATCATTAGTGAATTTCAAGGAACTTTGGAAGAGGTAGTTGCTTTAGCCTTTTTTATGCCGATGATTGCGGGAATGACAGGAAATACAGGTACTCAATCCCTCGCGATTGTTGTTAGAGGATTAGTGTCTCAAGAATTAGATTTCAAACAAGGAATCAAACTTATTTTTCGAGAACTGTGGGTTGGAATTATAATTGGTGTAACATGTGGGGTTATGATATCGATTATTGCTTTTATTTGGCAAGGAAGTTTCACTTTAGGCTTAGTTGTAGGAAGTTCATTACTAATAACTTTAATCATTGGTACTCTGGCAGGAACCATTATCCCATTATTACTTTATCAATTAAAGATTGATCCTGCTGTGGCTTCAGGGCCACTTATTACGACCATTAACGATATTTTATCGCTGCTTATTTATTTTGGTATTGCTACTATGTTTATTGCAAAGTTAATGTAATTCGGATTGTTTCATTACGAGAAAAGCCAAAACGTAGTTATGTCATCCGGCTGCCTTTTCAAGGCGGATTTTTCTTATGGATGATTGAAGTTGAATACTTCCTCATCCGGTTGTTATGTCAACCTATTCTGCATACGAGATACAACCCAGTCGAGTAATTGAATCGATGTTTTTGTGGATTCAAAGCGCAAGTCTTCATCCTGATAGTTAGGATCCTGACTTGAGCTTTTATTAGCTTAAATTATTTTTCTAGCGGTAGCAGAGGTTCTGTATTTTCATTCCAATTAGAAATACTATATTTTTTCCCGTGAAACTTGAATTTTTTTCTGCCTGTTACAGCAAATTTGTCTTTAATTTTTGCTTTAATAGCTACTTTAAACGAAAGGTATAAATCAGAAGCGTTCTCATTTGGAAACATAATTATATGAAAACGTGTAAATGAATTCGCCTTAAATATTCCATAATTCATATCTGGTAAAACTTGTTCCATTAAAGAAAGTTCAGCAGTAGGCATCTTAATAGCTCTCCAAATTATCCTGTTTCTATGAGTAGTCCCGATGGTACGCTTGGTTAGTAATGGTAGATTCATATTTGTGTCTGGATAGAATGCTCTTAAGTCAAAAAATGCTATGTCTTTCGGAGATGGATTGACGACTTCAATTTTTGCTATTAGACACGGTCCATATGTGTCAGTAATTCCTTCTTCATTAACAAAACCAACTTCTCCATCTGCAACCACTTCTAAGTCAGAAATTTCTACATGTAATGTTTTTCTATTACTCCAAGCTACTGAGAATGAAACAATTAAAGCAATTAACGATATCGCAATTGTACTAATCCTAAATAATATTTCCAAACTCATCTTTATCACCTTCCGATTTTTACAGGATAGGAAGATTATAGCAAAAACCGAAGGTGGTAATTTTCTTGAATATGTAAACAGAGTTTCTTCTCTATAATAAATTTACAAGATAGCGTGACTGCATGAACAAATCAATAACTATGTTCATGACTGTGATTGAAGGATTTCTTTGATATACATAGAATTAAGATGTTATGACTGTATGGTGAAAGGGGTGAGGTGACTGCATGAACAAGAACATTGACTGGCTAACTGTTTTAGATCTTGAAAAACAACTAAATATACCGAGCGCAACAATTCGGAGATACATACGTATTCATGGACACCATCTGAACATCAGAAAGAAGGCGAAAAGCTACTTAGTAGCTTCAGAATCGATTCCGATTATCCTTGGTATTCGAAAACAATATGATGACGGAAGAAACCAAGAGCAAGTTGAAGAAACCTTTATTCAGCAAGGTAATCCTGTGACCATAACCATGACCGCAGATGACAAAGAGGTGACCGTAAATATCGGTGAAGCCTTACAGGACATGAAAATAGCTATGCACGAACAAAACAAAATCATTGAATCATTGGTTGATCAAATGAAGAACCAGCAAAACTATATAGATAATAAATTAGAAGAACGAGACAGAATGCTTATGGCAGCTATAAGAGAAAATCAAGAGACTAGAAAGCAAGTTGCAGTTTCAGGTCAGAACAAAGAAAAGACGGTTGCTGCCGGAGATAAAAAATGGTATCAGTTTTGGAAATAATCATAGAAAGACCTGTTCCTTGGAAGATTGCGTTACTCTTCCAAGGATTTTTTAATGGGAAGTAACTATAAGAGAGAACAGAAGCATAGGCAAATAAAAAGAAGCCACCTATCGGTAGCCTCTAAATTAAACCCAAATAGCGTTTTAACTCGGGGTAAAAATTTTCCCTTGGCCCCATAAAAATAATAACGATTACATTGCCATCTTCATCCTCTTCTAACGCATAACACAACTCATAATTAGTCTTCAAATGACTTACATCAAAACAATAGTAGCCTTTTAAGTCACCTTTTTTTTCTTCTCCAATACATGGATCTATTTGAATCGCTGATATAGCATCTGAAATTTTCTTATATAATGTAGCATCCGTTTTTTTAATTTTTTTTAGTTGTTTTGCAGCTCGGGGACCAAGCTGATAATCACTCATCCTCATCCTCTTCGTCATCCTCCAAAGCGTCTAAATAATCGTCTAAACTACTTTTAATTCTAGGTTGCGCCATTGCTTCTTTTTTCATCACTTCTAACGCCTTTGGAATGTTTGTTTTCATTCTTTTAAATTCTTCTATCAAATCAGTATCTTTATAACCTCTTTTTACTAAATCAGTAAGAATATCTGTTGAAAAATCTACTGTTTCATAATCGCCAGGACGAATTAATATGCCTTTGTTAGTTAACTCCATAACACCTTCGTTGCCAAAATTAAATGCTTCATAAAATTCTTTTGGAATATTAGTTTGTCTTTGCGTAGAAATTCTTACTCTTCTTTTTTTCCCTTGTAAGCTTTCTAATTCATCCATGGTAGATCTTCCCTTCGGAAATGTCGTTACCATAATGTATGCCCCCCCGTATAAAGAAGTATACTTTAAAACTTTATTTTAAAAGTATTTATTTCTTTATTTCTTTATTTCTTTACTTTACCATAAGTGTTTACAATGTAAACATTTATTTGCTCATAGATATCTATTGATGGGAGGTACTAATCAGGGAAAGTAGTTAAGGACATGTCATTACTCTAAATCATGTTCCAACTATTTTCTTTGGTAAAAATGTCCTCTACGGGACTAATTTTATGTTGTCCCCAGCACTGGGGGGGGTGGGGTTTGCCTCTTTTTCAAAAGGGGCAAGGTCTGTTCTTAAAGGGAAGAATGGTCGAGCAATCGGACCATTCTTCTTACTCTTGATTTAGGAAAATAACATTCGGCTGCGAATGGATTTTCTTGTTCTTGAATTACTGGGGGAAAGACTGTCCGTTCCAGGACATTTCCCCCATGCTTTTGTGTGACGACTCCAAGTGGAGGACGACACTTGCCTTTAACCTCGTAGAGCACAATGATTTTACGCAGTAAAGTCTAGTGTGTTAGACTTTACTTAAAATCTCATCGTCCTAAAGGTGGTTGGTTTCAATGAGTTATTCAATAATTAGAGTTCAAAAGATGAATGGTCAAGCGATTAAAGGGATTCAAATTCATAACCAAAGAGAGAAAGAAAGTCATTCAAATACAGATATTAGACTAGAAGATAAGCACTTGAATTACGATTTAATTCACGGTGATAAACAAGTAGATTACAAGCAAGAGATCCAACAAGTCATTTCGGCAAACGTGAAGTCAGATAAAAAAGTTCGCAAAGATGCTGTCCTTGTTACTGAATTTCTAGTTACTTCTGATACGTCATTCTTTAACACACTTTCTCCTAAAGAACAGAAAAGCTATTTTGAGACGACTAAAAATTTCCTAGCAAATAGATATGGCGAACAGAATTTGATCTACGCCACGGTACATAACGATGAACAAACGCCGCACATGCATGTTGGTTTGGTTCCAGTTACTAAAGATGGACGATTGTCTGCAAAGGATGTGGTCGGTAATCGGATGCAACTGGTGAAGCTGCAAGACGATTTTAACGCCTATGTGAAGGCTAATGGTTATGATTTGGAACGTGGAGTATCTTCCAACCGAAAACACGTGGAAATGGCTAAATTTAAAGCCATGACAGCACTGGAAGCTGAACGTGAAGCTTCAAAGAATTATGATCAGACCATTTCACAGATTCAAACGATTGAAAAGACGACAAAAGCATTGGAAAATGTTCAGACAACACAATCATTTGGGCGTGTTTTCCTGAAAAAAGAGGATTATGAGACATTAGTCAACTATGCAACTTCAGGGGCGGTTGCTGAAATGAACGTTACTGATTTGAAACAAAAATTAAATCAAAGTGAACGTCAATTGATGCAATTAAAAGACGAGGTTCAGGACGGACAGGATAAAATTCGAAAGCTTTATAAAGGCGTTGAAGTGAGAAGCGAAGAGATTAAAACTGAAAATGAGCAGATTAAAGAGAATTTGAATGTGTTAGCTGAACAAAAAGCAGCACTACTAGCCGAAGAAAGAGTTGAAAAAATTTTAAAAGAAAATGTGGTTGTTCAGAAGTATCAAGGTGCAGTCAAAGAGTACAGCGATTTAGTCGGTAAATATAATCAACTAAGCATTGAACACATGGACTTTCAGAAAAACTCGAAAAAGGAAATTGGAGAATTGAACTTCGATCTCAAAACTTCTAGGCGTAGATATGCTGTACTTGAAGCCGAAACTAAATCTGGTTTGAAAGAGGAAAATGATTCTTTAAGAACCGAAAATAACTCTTTGCGTGAACAGATCAAGCAAATCAATAATGAATTTCAAGCGTTTAAAGAACGAGTTATTGATGGTCTTAATAAGCAATTCAGCAAAATTAAAACATGGCTAAATATAAAACAAGTAGAACCGAAGTACCTGAAATTCTTGGATGAAAAACAAGAACAAATTGTTCAAGAAAGCATGAAGGAAATTGAAAAACCAAAGCAACAAGAAAAAGAATTAAACGTCGAAATGGAAAGATAACCATAAAAAGCCATATAAGCGTTTTTAAGCGTTTTATCTACTTATTGGGATAAATCTATTACCAAATCTATTAAAATCGTTTTTAGATAGCAAAAAATCACTTTTAAAGCTATTCGATTGATAGATTATGCGTTCATTTTGCAGAAAGCCCTTTTCAGGGCTTTTTTTATTTTTATCTTTTTCATTTTGTGAAAATGAAATTGGTTTATGTGAATTTTGCTTATATATTAATTATCTTTTAAAAGATTAATTACATTACTTATATTTAGGGACACCCTTGAGACTTAGAGCCACAAGGGTTCCAAAGGTTAAATGTGTTTTTTTCTTCCCTTTACTGTGTTTTTTTCTTCCCTTTACTGTGTTTTTTTCTTCCCTTTACTGTGTTTTTTGTATATAAAAAACACACAGAAGGATTTAAAAGTGATAAGCTTGATTTACAAAGCACATAAACAAGGGAAGTATTTAACACAGATAAGAAGGTGGAGTGGAAAATGGTTAGAATAAACCCGAAAAAACAACTAATTTCGTATGAAAACTCAATTCAAAAAAGTAGAGAATTATCAATGGCGAAATTGAATCACGGACTGACTTTAAATCAAATGCAGTTATTGGCTTTTGCTATTTATTCAACGCAACAAAATGGGGCTACTAAATTTCATAAAGCTGACTTTGAAAAGAAATTTAGTCTTTCTAAATACAACACAACAGATGCAAAACAGGATGTACAAAGAGTTATGAGTATTATGTTCAGCGTTGAAGATCTGGAAGAGAATTATTTTGAGTATTGGAATGTGTTTGGCTCAATCAAATATAAAGAAGGGCTATTTACTTTTCGTTGGAATGAAGATTTTGTCCCTCATATTTTAGAGTTGAAAGAGAAATACATAACGACTGACTTAACAATTACTTCCCAATTCAAAAGTGGTTTTAGCTGGACATTGTATGACTATTTAAAGGCGCATCATGGCTATTGGCATAAACAAATTTCTAAAGAGGGATTAATGAAATTGTTCGGGGTCGAAAATGTTAAAACGTACATTGGAAATACAGCTCAATTTAAAAGGACTGTGCTTGATGTTGCCATCAAAGAAATCAACGAATATACGGAATTAGAAGTAAGGTACAAAGACGAAAAAGAAGGTCGTGCGATTAGTGGGTTTGATTTGATTTGGTCAAATGGGCAAAAGCTTACCAGTGCCACAAAGAAGCAGATCAAGGAAATTCAAAGCCTTGTAGATATTATCTTCGAGGATATGTTTGTGTATGTTAATCTCGATGATGAAGCTGATAGATTAAGAGCAAGGGATTTGATGTTGGAAATCGAAGAAATGAGAGAATTTATAACAGAACCCATCAGCATAACGAGCAAAAGAGCCAACGAATTAATTCAAAAAGCCGTTTTAAATTTTAGAGAATTGAATCGATTGCTTGAAAAAAATCACAAACCTATGCCCCAAAAAACAAGATTGAAAGTAGAATTTTATAACTGGTTGGAAGAGAGGGAGTGATTAAATGAGCAATCAAGAAGAACTGAATGCAATAATGAAGAAATTAGCAGAGGTCAATAAACGAACTGGATTTATAGCACGGGAAATAGAAGTAGATAAAGACGGTGCGATGTTGCTTGATCCCAATAATCCAAATGATGTTGAGTGGTACGAAAATGATGAAGCTTACGACATCGTTGACTAGAGAAGCTTTGAACAATTAAACTAAAAAGACCGATGGTAGCTACACCAACGGTCAAAATAGGAAGGTTGCCCCAAAAGGCAGTCAGCCGATACTATAGGATAATCCACCCGACAGCAGCTAACTCAGGGGTGGATTTTTTTCATTTACTTTTAGAGAGAGTGTTCATTTACTTTTAGAGAGAGTGTTCATTTACTTTTAGAGAGAGTGCCCATCTACACACCCTAAAAAAATCGGGTGCTTCTGGGCAACTTCCAGTCGTAAATAATGCGTTGCATTGGACTTGAAATCTGAAATAAAAGAGAGAACTAAGTTACTTTATTTTTCTATTACTATATTTTGGTAGAATGGTATTTGCGGACTCAGCAAATAAATAATAAAAGAGGAATAGTTATGACTAGAAGAAGTTATAGGAAAAGATTAAAAGAATATAAAATTAATACTACCACTGGTAATAATACAGCCTTGCAAAAAGAGGGGGGCATCAATCTTCTTGATTCTGGTCTATTAATAGGTCTTGTAACAGTTCTTGGTTATTTTATTGCATACGCTTATCAAAAAGGATACTGGCTGTATTATGGAGTAACACAAGAATTCTTAAACCAAATTAGTATTGTTAATATATTAGTTTCTATGTCCGTAATTGGTTTCGGTATAGGTAGTTTCATCCTGTATTATCAAAGCGTAAAAGGTTCATTACCACGTTCTAACAACCCTGTAAGACAAATGCTACCAAGCGTCGTTTTACCAACTCTATTTATTTGCATGGGGATATTAGTGTTGATTCCTAGTAATTTGTTTAAGGTTCAACCAATGCATCTATCATATGTTCTTTTAATTATTATTGTCATTTCCTATACGTATCCTCTACTTTCACAATGGCACATTAAAGGTTATAAAAATAAATTAATTAAACATCTTGAGGATCAAGAATATGAAGGAGTGACAGTAGAAAATATTATTTTAAAGTATAAAATTTTTCCATCTGCTAAGTTTTTTTATTTATTTACAGTTTTCGTAACTTGTTTTTTTGTATCATTTCTTTGGGGTTATAAAAGTGCTACTGATAAAGAAAATTACCTTGTATTCGATGCCCACCTATCCCCGTTTCACAATCAGCCCAAAGGCCTGTCATTAGTCGTCACCGCCAGATCCCGCATGGGTTCGGCAAAAAAGAAAAAGTAAAGTTTATATGTTTAGTAGTTTAACATTCAAAATTATTTCTTGCAATCTATTTAAAGGCATTTTCGATATTCATATCGAATGGTTTATAAGAGGTGATTAAGCTGAATAACCAGTCAAAAATCCATTCCAGCAAAGACGTCGCAAAGCGACTTTCAATACAAGCAGTTACCGTTAGAAAATACGCTCAAATGCTTGAAGATAAAGGCTTTTCTTTTGAGAAAGATGAAAAGGGTTGGAGGCAATATAGCGAGGACGATATCAGGTATTTGGAATACCTTTGCGACATGAAAAAGATGGGCAAATCTCTTGATGAAGCAGCCCTTCATATAGCGACTCTGTATCGGTCAAATTTGACCATATCGCATCCCGCTATTCCGCTACAAGAAAGTAATCCTTTGGCTGAATTCTTACAAACACAACATGAATTCAATCAAAAGATATTGGAACGACTTGAAGCATCTGAAAAACGACAAATCGAAAGAGATCAGAATTTACTAAAGGCTATCAGGGAGACTCAAGAAGTGAAAAAACAACTGGCAGCTACACAACAAAAAAATAAATGGTGGAAGTTTTGGAGATAAAAAACCAAGAACAGATTTTGCCCCTTTTGAAAAGTGGCAACCCCCAAACCCCCTCGCCGGGTGGCAGGTTCTCACATGGGTGAGAACCAAAGACAGGGTGGAGAATCCTCTCACGTATCAACTCCTTAAATTCCTTCCGCTATCGCTCCAGTCAGACATTTACCGTTGACACTTACCGTCATCTTTCCTTCTTGCCAAGCATTTTGCTAACTTCAGTTAGCCCTAAGCTTCAGCTTCAATCCGTTTGTATGACAAATTCGGTATTTCCGTTATAGACCGGAGTCTTTAACGCCAGTAACATCAAGGGTTTAAGTGTTTTTGTTGGATGTACGAACGAACTTTTTTCTTTGCGTTGGACAGTTTGTTGGAGTCTTTAAACCCATGCCCCAACAGGCTTTGCCTGATGTGAATGGACAGGGTTCTCCAACCCTCTTATCCTGCATTTACTTCTCACTAAAAAAAGAGTAGTCCAATGTAGCGCATTATTTACGACTGGAAGTCGCTCAAAACCATACCCGAATTTTTAGGGTGTGTAGATGGGTACTCTCTCTTTTTCTCCGAAAAAAAAGAGCAGCATTTGCCACTCTCATTCCATCTCGTCATTCTCTTCTATGTACAAAGCACGTTTATTAAATTCCTCAAATTCTTCTGGTGATAGTTCACGCATTTTGCTGTCAAATTGAGAACAAATAATATTCATAATCAAGAATGGTACGAAAAGAGTAAATATTGTTTTTTAAAAAGCCATAGAATCGTTTTTAAGGTGACTGAAATTATTGTTCTTATGAAAATACTCACAAAATACATTAAAAACGTTTTAAAGTATCACAGAATCGTTTTTAATGCTATTCGGAATGATAGATTAGGTGATAGTTTTGTAGGAAATCCTGAAAAGGGCTTTTTTTGAAAAGATTTATTTAATTTCCACCACCATCAATCCTTCTCTGTTTGTTGTTGTTTTAAGAACTTTGTTTAAGAACTTTGTTTAAACCTGTTTTAGAGGCCTCATGAACCCTTGGTAGAGTAAGGGTTCATGAGTTCAAATCCCACACATTCGGGTTCAAATCCCACACATTCGGGTTCCGAAATCCCACACATTCGGGTTCAAATCCCACACATTCGGGTTCAAATCCCACAAATTAATATTTTAGTGGGATTGATTGTTGTTAAAGAGTTTGTTATGGTTTTAACATACATATAAAAACACAAAAAATAAGAGGTGTGTTCGATGGATGAGAATTTTGTAGTTACTCAATCAAATAAATTGATTGAGGCACGTCATATGAAGCCGTTGTCTGCAAGAGAACAAAAAATCGTGCTGACTATGGTGTCTATGATTCAACTTGGTGACGAAGATTTCAAGGAGTACAGTATTTCAATTAAGGAATTCAGTGAAATGCTCGGCTTGAAAGGACATGCAAAGTACGAGGAAATAAAAGAAGTAGCCTTGCACTTACAAGAGAAGACTATTTTCATTCCTAATGAAGATGGTTTTGTAACGACAAATTGGGTTGCTGGTCAGGTTTACAAGAAAGGAGAGGGAGTAATAAAGCTATCATTTTCTCCGTATTTAAAGCCGTATTTATTGCAATTGAAAAGTCAATTTACATCTTACAAGTTAAGCAATATTCTTTCGTTAGGTAGTGGTTATTCAATTCGATTGTATGAACTCATGAAGAAGTGGCAACATCTTGGGAAGTGGGAGTATCCAGTCGATGAATTGAAACTGAAATTTGGAATTTCGGGAGATACATATACTCAATACAATCATTTCAAAACAAGAGTTTTAAAAAGAGCAGTGGAAGAATTGAATGAAAAAACAGATCTTCATATTAGTTATAAAGAAATTAAAAATGGTCGTAAGATAGATAAGATTGAATTTACGATAAAGCACTCCGCTGATAAGGAAATTAAGCTACCAACTTCACCTAAAGAGCCTGAAAAAAAGATTGAAAACGAAGAGGTAAGAGAACGATTGAATACTTTGGCAGTTAACTATAGTTTTGACCAAACGTATTTCGCTCAAATGTATCAAGGGGCATCGCTTATTTGGAATAATGATGTTGAAAAGGAATTAAAGATGCTCATCAGCTATGTAAATGAAGAAGAAACCATAAAAAATCCATTAGGTTTTATTAAATCGAAAATAAAACAGGCATGGGATTTTCAGCAAGACGGTGTTTCTATCACGTTTGCTGATTTAAAATCTACTAAACGAAAAACTGGACGGACAGAAGTTGTTCCTGATTGGTTTAATGAAAGAAAGAAAGCGAAAGACGAAATAGTAGCGACAGTAGACACTGAAGTAGATCAAGAGAAGAAACGCAAATTGTTTGAAAGTCTTGGTAAGTCACCTGAAGAAATTGAAGAGTTGATGAAAATAGAGTAGCTTTTGCTGCTCCATTTAAGAAATACGTGCTGTCTACAGTCTTTTTTTGTATAATTGTAGTAATAAATTTCTTTAAATGGGTGATATTATGCTATCGAAATCAACTTCAATTAATCGTGATCAATTAGAAAGGGTGACACTTGAACAACTGGTACCGGAAAATTATTTAGTCCGTAAAATAGAGGCTGCTCTTGATTTTTCTTTTATCTATCCTCTTGTTCAGGACATGTATTCGCTTGACCGTGGACGTCCGAGTATCGATCCGGTAGTTTTGATTAAGATGACATTCATCCAGTACCTGTTTGGGATTCGTTCGATGCGCGCAAAACGATTGAAGAGCTTGAAACGAACTTAGCTTAAAGATGGTTTCTTGGATTTGGCTTTCACGATAAGGTTCCTCTAGTACTTTCATTTAACCATAAAAAATAACCCATCCTTGAGTTAGAGTTCAGATGGGTTACTACCTGTCCAAGCCAATCCCCTTGAATGGAACCTGCTGTTACATTGATCGTTTGGTGTTCAACCACCAAACGGTCTTTTTATTGTACTCAAATTCTGATCTCATTATATCAAAGGTAATTTAACGAATCAACGACAAGGTAGAATCAACTGATTTCTGACTTTCTGTGCTCTCGATCTAATCCATATAACATCCAGGGAAAGGGAAGTTCCAAGGGATAATCAGTTGTGTGGCTTCCAGAGATAAATCTATCCAAATATGCGTTTTTTCTTCCTCATCTTATTTCCAAAAGACCTTCTTGTTCCATTATGTTATTACAAGAGTAAATCGTAAATCTAATTGATTTGGAATAACTTCGAAAATTTTCGGAAAGAATAATAGCAACTAGTGAGGAAAAATGAGGAGTTTTTTCGGATGAG
Source organism: Psychrobacillus sp. FSL K6-1415 (assembly GCF_038003185.1). Lineage (NCBI taxonomy): Bacteria > Bacillati > Bacillota > Bacilli > Caryophanales > Bacillaceae > Psychrobacillus > Psychrobacillus sp. FSL K6-1415. The sequence continues at coordinate 15,753 of NZ_JBBOOQ010000002.1, forward strand.
TTTCTTTAAAAATAAATCATCACAAAATAGTCAGGTCAATGAAAGCGAACAACTTACTAATGATATTAATAAAAATATACAGATGATCCATAAGCATCTTTGTCAAACAGAAGATTTTAAGACTAAACATATGACTTTTAATAATAAGAAATGTGCAATTCTTTTTCTAGATTCAATGGTGAATAAAGAAAATCTTCAATCGAATGTTATAGGTCCTATTATAGAGATGAAATCAAGAGAAATTGAGAGTGTAGTGAAGGCAACTGAGTTAAATTTTTCCTCAGAAATTTCAGAAGTAGGGACAAGGTTATTAGAGGGTTTCTGTACGATTTTATTAGAAAATGATGCTATTGCAAAGTCAGTATTCGTCGGTGAAATTGCAATGCGTTCCATAGAGGAACCGGCTAATGAACGTAGTATTACCAGTTCCCATGATGGTTTTGTCGAAAATTTAAGTACTAATATTCTTCTTTTAAGAAAGAGAATTAAAAGTCCTCAATTAAAAGTGAAATATTTTACCTTTGGAAAGATTTCAAATACCAGAGTCAGTATGGTGTTTTTAGAAAAACTTGCAAATAAAAAAAATATAGAAGAAATTGAACGGCGAATTACTTCTATGGAAGTCGACCAACTTCTTTCTTCTGGAGAAGTTGAGCAATACATTGAAGACAATCCGTATTCCATGTTTCCTCAAATGTTAACTACTGAAAGGCCGGATAGAGCAACTTCGTATTTAATGGAAGGGAAAATCGTTTTAATTGTCGATGGTGATCCTAGGATTTTAATCGTACCAATAACTTTTTTCGCATTTTATCAATCACCTGATGATTACAATACTCGTTGGCAAATAAGTACTTTTTTCCGGTTTATTCGCTTCCTTAGTTTTATAATTTCTATCAGTTTACCGGCAATTTACATTGCCATCGTTTCTTTTCATTCAGAACAGCTTCCGATTGGAATTTTATACTCTATTAAGGTTTCTCTAGAATACGTTCCCTTTCCTCCTCTGTTGGAAGCTTTTGCTATGCAAATCATACTAGAGTTGCTAAAAGAAGCATCCATTCGATTACCAACTCCAATTGCACAAACGATTGGTATTGTGGGGGGACTTGTAATTGGTACAGCAGTAGTACAAGCTAATTTAGTTTCAAATACAATGATTGTTGTAATTGGACTTACCGCCATAGCATCATTCGTAGCACCAATAAGTGGAATGGGCACAAGTGCCAGGTTATTGGGCTTTCCTGTTATGATAGCTGCATCATGTTTTGGTTTTTTCGG